>CAUHNN010000004.1 GCA_959607715.1 uncultured Eggerthella sp.
CTGTGGTGACCATCGGAAGGTCGCGGAACGTCACAGGATACGCGGTCGACGCCATGTAGTCGCTCGATCGCCACAGGGAGCCGTAGGCGGTCGAGATCGGCCCCGAGAAAGTCACCTGGCGGACGCACTCGGCGTAGCCGTCGGGGCGCCGCTTGACCGTCCAGTTTTTCGATGCGGCCTCTTGGGATACGGAATCACGACGGGAGGAATAAGGCGCGTATCGAGACGCTTGCGTCTCGCCTTGCGCCGTAGTTCTTAAGGCCGATCGTGGCGGTGCTGCCGGAGATGCTCACGAAGGACACTCCGAGCATGCTTAACTGCGACGGCCTTGCGCCGACGACGCCGCATAAGGAGTATCCGTCAGGCGCTACCGTTGATATGGTGAACGTCCCGACGGCGTTTTCCTCCACCGATGCCGTTGCGGATGAAATCGACTTAACAAAAGGCTTTCGGGATACGGAATCACGACGCCATGACGTGCGAGGCGAACGCGTCCTGCATGGACTTGAGAACCCGCCTGCGCGGCATGACGTAATGCTCATAGGCGGTCGTGATGGTTGAGTGGCCGAGCGCCAACGCCACGGCGTCAAGCGTCGCGCCCGCCTCGATGGCGAGCGTCGCCCAGGTGTGCCGCCTGTGGTACATGGGCACGTAGCGCACGCCCGATCTTGAGCAGTGCCGCTTTATCGACCTCGCAACCTGCGAGGGCTTGCGGGCGCCTATGATGCGATCCTTGGGCTTTCCGCGATCGCGCCAGATCGCCTTGAGCCGATCCAGAGCGAAGGAGGGGAGGTAGATCGTTCGGTCGCTCTTGGGTGTCTTGGTCGCGTATCGGTACAGCAGGCCGCCGACCTCCTGCAAGGTGGAGCGCACCCGCACCGCGCCGCTGCGCATGTCGACGTCCGACCACGATAGCGCGTAGGCCTCGCCTGGCCGCAGCCCCAGGCACGACGAGAGCAGCAAGGTCGGCTCGTCCGCGTGGCCCCAGAACGCGCGAAGGGTCTCCTTGACCTTGTGCGCCTCGAGCGGCTGTACATCGTGCGCTGGCTTCCGAGGCAACTCGATTCCTTGGGTCGGGCCCCACACGCGCAGACGGAACTTTCGGATCGCCCAGCGGATCACCTGTCGCAGGGTCTTGTATGCCTTCTCGGCGGCGCCCGGGAGGTCGAACGAGTCCACCCAATCCTGGAGTTCGTCTGGGTCTATGTCTTGTATCTCGCAGTCGCCCCATCGTGGTATGACGTGCAGCCTCAATGCCGATCTGTAGCCCTCGACGGTGTTGGCGCGTCGGCGCTTGGCCTTCTCGGGCAGGTAGTGGGCGTAGGCGATCTCTCGGATGTTCACGGCGGCTCCTCTCGGCGCGTAAATTCTCTTATTGCGATTAAGGCGGCGTTTTCGGTGCGCTTACTTATACTTTCTGGCGATTTGTATAAATAAGCGGATCGAAATCCCAGGCGCTCGGGGCGTTTCCCGCGCTTGGGCACGCCTGGGATTTTTCTCGGGTGCGCGGTGCCGGACGACGTGTTCGAATGGCTCGTGACGGCCTACCTCGACATGCACGAGCGCTCGATCGGCATAGCCCGCAGCATCGCCGAGGAGCGCGGCGAGGGGGAGGTCGTCCTGCCGTACTTCCGCGTCCAGGAGGATTTGGACGAGGTGCAGCTGCCGTTGGGCCAGGATCAGCCCGTGGTATTCTTCAACGCCACCATGAGGCTCACCTTCGCGATCTTGGCCGAGATGGGGCTCTCGGTCTCGTTCGGCTACGGCGACGAGGCGACGGTGGTGCCGTTCGCCGACCTGATGGCGGAGCAGATGCTGGGAGAGTAGCCGACCGCAAGGCATACGCCGTTTCAAGCCGCCCTTCGGGGCGGCTTTTTTCGTGCCTGGGACAACTGCGGAAAATCGACCTGCAAGCGACACCGAGGAGACGGGCGGCGATGGAGTACGCACTTATAAACACTGCACTAAACCAAATCATCGGAATCGCCGTTGCGGGCCTCGCTGGGTGGGTTGCTGCTTCGGCGAAACAGCATGTGGGATACGACAGGGCGATGCGCGACGGAATGAAATCCGTCCTGCGCAAGGAGCTTGTCGATGCCTATGACAAGTACGTCGCCGACGGTTGCCCCATGACCGTTGAGCGCCGCCATGAGCTTGAGGAGGCTTACCGATCCTATCGAGCTCTGGGCGGAAACGGAACGGGCGAGGCCATGTACAAAGCCCTCTCCAAGGTGCCGATCACCGTAATCGGAAGCGACTAGAAGAAAGGTGCGAAATGAACCTCATCCTCCGACTCAAGAACAAGACCACCCTCGCGGCGCTGATCTCCGCACTAGTTGTGTTCGCCTACAGCTGCGCCTCCGCCCTCGGCTTCACGCTCCCCGTCGAGCAGGACACCGTGATGAGCGCGGCCGCAGCAGTGCTGACGCTGCTGACGGGATTGGGCGTTTTGGTCGATCCCACGACCAAGGGCATCACCGACAGCGCCGACGCGATGGGCTACACAGCACCCCGCGAGGACGGCGACGACCTGCCCGCGGAAGCCGACGAGGTCACTTACGGAGATGAGTAAGCATGGCTATCAAGAAAGTCGCGACGGCTGGCGGGCACTCCAAGAAAGCCCCCGGCGCGTCCTGCTACATCGACGAGTACACCGAGGACCGAAAGTGCAGCAAGGCCTTCGTCTCCGCCCTCAAGGCTCGCGGCGTCGCGGCCAAGGACTGCTCCAACGAGTACTCGCCCGCGTCCAAGGAATTGGCGCGTGAGTGCGCTTTGGCCAACGCCTACGGCGGCGACCTGTTCGTCGCGTGGCACTTCAACGCCGCCTCCAAGACAAGCGGAAAGCGCGGCGTGGAGGTCTGGTACTACACAGGCTCCAAAACGGGCAAGGCATACGCCGAGAAGATCAGCAAGAAGCTCGCGAACCTCATGGGCCTGCCGAATCGAGGGGCCAAGGCCACGACGGGCCTCTACGTCCTCAGGCACACCAAGGCACCCGCGATCCTGATCGAGGTGTGCTTCGTCGACGCGAAGGGCGACGCTAACGCCTACAAGGCCGTCGGCGCGTCCAAGGTGGCCGCGGCGGTGGCCGACGTTCTGGCGGGCAAGACCGCCACGACCACCGATAGCAAGCCAGCGGCCAGCAAGCCCGCCACCACGACCAGCAAGCCCGCGACGAACAAGGCGGGGCTTACCGTCGATGGGTTATGGGGCAAGTCAACCACAAAGGCCCTGCAGAAGGTTCTGGGCACCACGGCTGACGGCATCGTGTCCAACCAGTACTCCGCCTACAAGGCCTCGAACCCTGGCCTCTTGTCCCAAAGTTGGCAGTGGGAGGCCAAGCCCTCTGGATCGTCACCGATGGTAAAGGCGATGCAGAAGAGGCTCGGCGTGACGGCTGACGGGCACATCGGCCCGAAGACCATCAAGGCATTGCAGAAGCGCATGGGTACAACGGTCGATGGGTACATCAGCAAGTCTTCTCCCTGCGTCAAGGAGTTGCAGAAACGTCTTAATTCTGGCAAGTTTTAAGACGGCGTGTGACAAAGCGTGACTACTCCACGTGATTCCAGCGTCTTCCAGACGCTTCCACGCGGCTCCAGATCGCAGGTAGGAGAGGGCTGAAGGCGAAAGCTCGAGGGACGGGATTAGAGGCTGATCCTTCTTTTAATCCCAAGGTCGCGGGTTCGATTCCCTCACGGCGCACCACTGAAGCCTTTGGCCGGCAATGGATCCTCATCGCCGGCCTTTCTCGTTCTACGACCCCTCGGGAAAACCCGAAGGGCGACGGCTCGCCCTATCGTTCCGGCGGGATCCCCCCCCCTCGTTTCCCGACGCGGGGAGGTGCGATGTGGAGAGCGCGTGAGCGAATCGACCCTCTTGCCTAAAAGGGGGTCGATTTGTTAACATCTTCATTTGCTGTATGGCAATTCGTTTGTTTGAAGGATCAATTTTGGCTAAAGAAGACGCAATCGAATTGGAGGGCACGGTTCTCGAGGCTCTTCCGAACGCAATGTTTAGGGTCGAACTGGAGAACGGCCACAAGATCTTGGCCCATATCTCGGGCAAGATGCGTATGCATTACATCAAGATCTTGCCAGGCGACAAGGTTCAGGTGGAGCTGTCGGTCTACGATCTTGACCGCGGTCGTATCACCTACCGCTACAAGTAGTCCTCTTAAAATCTGCATGATTCTCGATGAATTGTGCAGAATTCGTGTGCCCGGAACTAATGAAGGGCGCACAGCCGCCATTACAAATCATCGCCTGCGGCTGGGCGTAGTAGATAGAGTAAACACGCATTACCGAAAGGAATGAAGATATGAAGGTACGTCCTTCGGTCAAGAAAATGTGCGACAAGTGCAAGATCATCCGACGCCACGGTAAGGTCCTCGTTATCTGCGAGAACCCCCGCCACAAGCAGCGTCAGGGCTAAGAGAGAAAGGGAATCGAATTCATGGCACGTCTCGTTGGTGTCGACCTTCCTCGCGATAAGCGCATTGAAGTCGGCTTGACCTATATCTACGGCATCGGCCTTACCACCTCCAAGAAGATCCTGAGCGAAACGGGCATCAACCCGGATACTCGCGTCAACGATCTTACGGAAGATGAGCTTTCCAAGCTCCGTGACTACATCCAGGAGAACCTCACCACCGAAGGTGACCTCCATCGCGAAGTCTCCCAGAACATCAAGCGTCTGATGGAGATCGGTTGCTACCGTGGCCTGCGTCATCGTCGTGGCCTGCCCGTTCGCGGTCAGCGCACCCACACGAACGCACGTACCCGCAAGGGTCCTCGCAAGCAAATCGGCGGCAAGAAGAAGTAGGAGTAATCAGTGGCAGCTAAGAAGAACGTCCGCACGCGCATCAAGCGCTCTGAGCGCAAGAACATTGCTGTTGGCGCTGCGCACATCAAATCCACTTTCAACAACACCATCGTTTCCATCACGGATCCTCAGGGCAATGTGATCTCCTGGCAGTCCGCTGGCACCGTCGGCTTCAAGGGCTCTCGTAAGTCCACGCCGTTCGCTGCTCAGATGGCTGCTGAGGCGGCTGCGAAGACCGCTATGGAGCACGGCTTGAAGAAGGTCGCTGTGTACGTGAAGGGCCCCGGTTCCGGTCGCGAGACCGCTATCCGCTCCCTCCAGGCAGCAGGCCTCGAAGTCGCCAGCATCCAGGATTGCACCCCTATCCCGCACAACGGTTGCCGTCAGCGCAAGCGTCGTCGCGTCTAACTGAAAGGATCGATACACTATGGCAATTAACAGGACTCCGGTTCTCAAGCGTTGTCGCCAGCTCGGTCTGGATCCTGCTGTTCTCGGTTACAGCAGCAAGAAGGAATCCATCCGTCAGCCCAAGCGTCGTCGCAAGGAATCCGAATACGGTATGCAGCTTCGTGAGAAGCAGAAGGCCAAGTTCGTCTACGGCGTTCTCGAGAAGCAGTTCCGCGGCTATTTCAAGCGCGCTAAGTCCATGCCCGGCGTCACCGGCGAGAACCTGATGCGCATCCTCGAGTCTCGTCTTGACAACGTCGTCTTCCGTCTCGGCTTCGCCAAGACCCGCAAGGAAGCACGTCAGGTCGTCACCCACGGTCACATCCACGTCAACGGCCGCCGCGTCGACATCCCGTCGTTCCGCGTCCGTCCCGGCGATCTCGTCTCCGTCGCTCCTAAGTCCAAGGAACTGCTCGTCATCAAGAGCGCTCTCGTTTCCAACGAGGCCATTCAGGTTCCGGCATGGCTTGAGGTCGACATCGAGAAGCTCCAGGGCAGCGTTCTGGCTCTTCCCGAGCGCGATCAGATCGATTTCGATATCAACGAGCAGCTCATCGTCGAACTTTACTCGAAGTAATCTACGCAGTGCGGTTTATTAAGGAGGCTTATTTCATATGACAGAGTTCATGAGGCCGACAGTAACCATCGAAGAGGTCAACGATTCCGTTGCCCGCTTCATCGTGGAACCGCTGGAGCGTGGTTACGGTTACACCTTGGGCAACTGCATGCGTCGCGTGCTTCTCTCCTCTCTTGAC
Organism: uncultured Eggerthella sp.; assembly: GCA_959607715.1. Taxonomy (GTDB): domain Bacteria; phylum Actinomycetota; class Coriobacteriia; order Coriobacteriales; family Eggerthellaceae; genus Anaerotardibacter. Next base: position 6,027 of record CAUHNN010000004.1, read on the forward strand.
GGAGCGAAGGCGACCGCCATCCAGATCGAGGGCGTTCAGCATGAGTTCACCACCGCCGAAGGCGTGATCGAGGACATCACTGATATCGTTTTGAACGTCAAGGGCTTGGTTTTCAGCGCCCTTAACGGCGACGTGACCGAGGCCACTGCGCATATCCACGCAGAGGGCCCCTGCACCGTCACCGGCGCTGATCTCGAGGTCCCGACCGAATTCAGCCTGGTCAATCCCGAGCACGTGATCGCAACCGTCGCCGACGGCGGCACGCTCGAGATGACCGTTCGTATCGGCGTTGGACGCGGTTATGTTTCCGCAGAGCGCAACAAGCGTACCGAGGATCCGATCGGCATCATCCATGTCGACTCGCTCTTCTCGCCTGTTCGTCGCTGCACCATGACCGTCACCGATACGCGCGTCGGTCAGCGCACCGACTACGACAAGCTCGTTCTCGAGGTCGAGACCGATGGTTCGGTCGAGCCCACCGAGGCAGTCTGTCGCGCTGCGAACATCATCAACCAGTACATGGGCGCCTTCCTCATGCTCGACGAAGTCGAAGAGGACGAAGAGGGCGAGGCCGTTTCCATCTTCGCTCCTGAGAACCAGGAGACGAATGCGGAGCTCGATAAGCAGATCGAGGATCTGGACCTTTCCGTCCGCTCCTACAACTGCTTGAAGCGCGCAGGCATCCACTCCGTTCGCCAGCTCGTCGAGTACTCCGAGAACGACCTGCTCAACATCAGGAACTTTGGCGCGAAGTCCATCGAGGAAGTGAAGGATAAGCTCATTTCCATGGACCTCAATTTGAAGCAATAGGAGATAGAAGATGAGGCACAACAAGAAGGGCCGCAAGCTTGGCACCGACTCCAGCCACACCAAGGCAATGAAGAAGAGCCTTGTTTGCGCGCTGTTCACCAATGATCGCATCAAGACGGTCGAGGCTCGCGCCAAGGAGATCCGTCCCGATGTCGACAAGATCATCACGTGGGCTAAGAAGGGCGATCTGCACTCTCGCCGTCTCGCTATCGCCGCTCTTGGCGACAAGGAGCTCGTCCGCGAGGTCTTCGAGAAGGTCGCTCAGGGTCAGTTCGGCGACCGCAACGGCGGCTACACCCGCATCATGAAGCTCGGCTTCCGCAAGGGCGACAACGCTCCCATGGTCATCATGGAGCTCGTCACCGAGCCGGTTAAGGCCAAGGCTGCTGCGGAAAAGCCCGCTGAGGTCAAGGAAGAGGCTAAGGAAGCCGAAGAGGCTGCCGAAAAGGCCGAATAGCCCTGCGCTTTCAGCAGACTGTTTGCGAAGGCACCCCTAAGTGGGGGTGCCTTTTTCTTTTCACTGTGCGAAGATGAATCAACGAGGAAAGGGGATCCTATGAGCGATTACTTCAAGGAGTGGAACTATCGCAAGCACGCGAAACTCTGCATCGGCGTCTACGCTGCGCTTTTCGCGATCGATATGACCGTTGGCTATCTTGTGGCGAAGCGGCTCTTCGCCGCCCAGGGCGAAAGGGATCGCCAGTGATTCGCCCTATTATGACCAACGAGTTCTTCCTGTCTTGCCCAAGCGATGAGGCCACGTGCGCCGATGGCGACATCGCCCGTGATCTCGTTGATACGCTGCGCGCCCACGAAGACGAATGCGTCGGCATGGCGGCGAACATGATAGGCCAGCGCAAGCGCATCATCGTGTTTTACGACGATGGCGAGCCGGTCGTCATGTTCAATCCGGAAGTCACCGCATGCGATGGTCCTTACCTGACGCGTGAGGGGTGCCTCTCCCTTGAAGGGACGCGTCCTGTGCGCCGATTCTCTTCTATCGAGGTGACGTACCAAGACGGGTCGGGTACGGCCCGCACAGGGCGCTACACGGGCTTTACGGCCCAAATCATTCAGCATGAGGTCGATCACTGCAACGGCATCGTTGTTTAGGGGCAGCTACCGAGCCTGGTCGGCTATCGGGGGTTTCGAGGGCTTCAGGTTCGTTTTGAGTTCGTGGTGAAGATGCGCATGAAAGCCGCAGGCGTGCGATCCTGCCGTACTATGGACTTATTGGCACGGCGATCCCTCAACGAAAGGCTAGAAGCGCATGACACGCCGAACGAGCGAATGGAACATCAAGGCTGCACGGTGGATGATGGGCCGCTACGGCATCGACGAGATGACGCAGGGTCTTATGATCTTCGGCTGTCTTCTTGTTGTGGTGAACTTCTTTGCGGGTACATCGCTTCTTGCCCTGCTATCCTTCGTCGCCATGGGGTACGCTCTCTTCCGTTCGTTCTCGCGCAACATCGAGGCCCGCAAGGCTGAGCTGTCGACGTACCGACGGCTCATGGAGAGCCCTAAGAAGTGGTGGAGGCGCGCCAATGTCCGCTGGGCGAACCGATCGACCACGCTGTACTTCACGTGCAAGGGCTGTGGTGCCGAGCTGAGCGTTCCTCGTGGCAAAGGCAAGATCCGCGTGACGTGTCCTCGCTGTGGCCAGCAGACCGATCGCCGATCGTGAGCGGTCGATTTCCTGGCAACCGTCAACCTCGTAAAAGTGTCCTCTTGACTCGCATTTTGGCCTCTCTCCCTGCACAGATATGCCGTAAAACGTTACTTTTCTTTCTGCCTTACACCAGATGCTGGGTAACGAAGCATAAATAGTACACAATATATTGTGCGCTTTTGGAGTATAGTACGAAGCCCTGATAGTTCCGATCGCGCTTTGCGGCGGTCGTTTAGAGCAAGAGAGAGGCACTCATGAAGATCATCAAGCGCGATGGCTCGGAAGCCGTCTTCGATATCACGAAAATCGCCAATGCCATCAAGGCCGCCAGCGATGAGTCCCCCGATAACGAACGGCTCACGCCGCGTCAGATCGATTATGCCGCCCATAACGTCGCCGATTTGTGCGAGGTCGCTGGCCATACCGTCTCAGTCGAGGAAATCCAGGACATGGTCGAAAACGAGCTGATGGAGCTTCACAAGTTCGAGGTCGCTCGTCGCTACATCATCTACCGTTACGTTCAGAACCTGAAGCGTCAGTCGAACACGACCGACGACAAGATCCTCGCGCTCATCGAATGCAACAACGAGGAAGTCAAGCAGGAGAACTCGAACAAGAACCCCACGGTCAATTCCGTGCAGCGCGACTACATGGCCGGCGAGGTGTCGAAGGATCTCGCGATGCGCATCCTCTTGCCCAACGATGTTGTGCAGGCCCACGACGAGGGCATCATCCATTTCCACGATGCCGACTACTTCGCCCAGCATATGCACAACTGCGACCTGGTGAACCTCGAGGACATGCTCCAGAACGGCACGGTCATCTCGGGCACCCTCATCGAAACTCCGCATAGCTTCTCGACCGCCTGCAACATCGCCACTCAGATCATCGCCCAGGTCGCGTCGTCTCAGTACGGCGGTCAGTCCATCTCCCTTACCCATCTGGCGCCCTTCGTCGACGTGAGCCGCAAGAAGATCCGCCATGACGTCATCGCCGAGCTCAACGAAGTGGGCGTCGAGCCTACCAGCGAGCAGCTCTCCGCCATCGTGGAGAAGCGTCTGCGCGACGAGGTTCGCCGTGGCGTGCAGACCATCCAGTACCAGGTCGTCACTCTCATGACCACCAATGGGCAGGCTCCGTTCGTCACCGTTTTCATGTACCTCAACGAAGCGCGCAACGATCAGGAGAAGCACGATCTCGCGATCATCATCGAGGAGGTTCTTCGCCAGCGCTACGAGGGCGTCAAGAACGAGGAGGGCGTCTGGATCACCCCGGCGTTCCCGAAGCTCATCTACGTGCTCGAGGAAGACAACGTCGCCGAGGGCTCGAAGTACTTCTACCTTACGAAGCTCGCCGCGAAGTGCACGGCTAAGCGCATGGTCCCTGACTACATCTCCGAAAAGAAGATGCGCGAGCTGAAGCTCTCGAAGGGGGAGACCGAGGGCAATGGTGATTGCTACACCTGCATGGGATGCCGTTCCTTCCTGACCCCCGACCGTTCCGGAAACGGGTACGACAACGTCGCCAACGCCGGCAACTACGAGCCGGGCAAGCCGAAGTACTACGGTCGCTTCAACCAGGGCGTCGTGACCATCAACCTCGTTGATGTTGCCTGCTCGTCGTACCGCGATATGGACAAGTTCTGGGAGATCTTCGAGGAGCGCCTCGAGCTGTGCAAGAAGGCGCTCATGTGCCGCCACAACCGCCTGAAGGGCACGCTGTCCGACGCGGCCCCCATTCTCTGGCAGTACGGTGCTCTCGCCCGACTCGAGAAGGGCGAGCCGATCGACAAGCTCCTCTATGGCGGATACTCGACCATCAGCCTCGGCTACGCGGGTCTCTATGAGTGCGTGAACTATATGACCGGGCACAGCCACACGGATCCCGCGGGAACGCCGTTCGCTCTTGCGGTCATGCAGAAGATGAACGACAAGTGCTCCGAGTGGAAAGCGGAAACGGACATCGATTTCTCCCTCTACGGCACGCCGCTTGAATCGACCACGTACAAGTTCGCCAAGTCGCTGCAGCGTCGTTTCGGCACCATCCCCGGCGTGACGGACAAGGGCTACATCACGAACAGCTACCATGTCCACGTGAGCGAGGAAATCGACGCGTTCGACAAGCTCAAGTTCGAAAGCCAGTTCCAGCGTCTTTCCCCTGGCGGAGCGATCAGCTACGTCGAAGTCCCGGATATGAAGGACAACCTCAAGGCGGTTATCCGCGTGATGCAGTACATCTACGACAACATCATGTACGCGGAGCTCAACACCAAGAGCGATTACTGCCAGGAGTGCGGCTACGATGGCGAGATCGCCATTGTGGAAGACGACGGCAAGCTGGTGTGGGAATGCCCCCATTGCGGCAACCGCGACCAAGAGAAGCTCAACGTTGCCCGTCGAACCTGCGGCTACATCGGGACCCAGTTCTGGAACCAGGGCCGCACTGAGGAGATCCGCGATCGCGTTCTCCATCTGTAGCAGCGTAGAGCCGCACCGTCAGGCGCTTCGGCGGTGCATGTGAACCATGCGAGCGAACCGATGCCCGCGCGAGGGAAACGCCGCGCGGGCATCGTCACGCGAGGGGCGCGAGCCTTGTCGCCTTCCGTTCCTTATCGAAGCGCGTCCTAGCGGATACCCGGAGGTCCCATGAACTACGCGTCCATCAAATACTGCGACATCGCCAACGGAGACGGGGTGCGCACCACCTTGTTCGTTTCGGGCTGCACCCATCACTGCAAGAATTGCTTCCAGCCTGAAACCTGGAGTTTTTCCTACGGCGAAGAGTTGACCGACGAGGTGATCGACGCGATCGTCGAAAGCCTCGCCGACGCCTTCATCGATGGATTGACCTTGCTTGGGGGCGAGCCGATGGAACCCGCAAACCAGCGCGGCCTGCTGCCGCTCGTGCGCGCCGTGAAGGAAACCTATCCCGCAAAGGACATCTGGTGCTACACGGGCGATCTCTACGAAGATCTCATCGATCCCGCTTCGAGCCGCCATACCGAGGTGACCGACGAGCTGTTGGGCCTCATCGATGTGCTCGTCGACGGCCCGTTCGTCGAGGATCTTCACGACATCACGCTCAGGTTCCGTGGATCGAGCAATCAGCGCGTGATAGACCTTGCCGCGACGCGCAGGGGCAACGGTTCCCTGGTTCTGTGGAGCGACGACCCGGCTTTCGCGAGCCGTGCCTGGGTGGGCAGCGGCGCGAACTAGGATTGTGCGCCCGTCCGCTTGGTTGCGCGAGGCGGGGTGCGTATGCGATCATGGCGCTCATGAACGGCGGCATTTCATTATTCTCTCCAGGTTCAACACCTCTTCATCGCTGCGATGCGCGCAGTAAGCTCGTGGCTCTCATCGTGCTGTCCATCGCCGTTTTCTTCGTCGAGACCTGGCGAGGCCTCGGGTTGTGTTCCCTGATCGTCGTGCTCGCCCTTGCCGTCTCGCGCGCCCCTGTCGCTCGAATGGCGAAGCTTTCGATCCCCGTCGGGGTGATGTTGGCCGCCGTCGTGCTGTTCAACTCCTTTTCGCTCGACGTTTCCGTGCCGCCCCCTTCGCTTCCCGCAACGTCGGCGGGGATCGCCGCGGGAGCGGCGCCGCTTGTCCTTGTCGGCTCGTTAGCGTTTCTTCCCGAGGGCTGCATCCGCGCCCTCTTTCTCGCTTCTCGCATACTCCTCATCCTGTTCGCGACGTTCACCCTCGTTTTCACGACGAGCACGGAAGAGACGACGAAGGCCTTTGCGCGCCTTTTGTCGCCCCTTGCCGCGCTGCGCGTGCCCGTCGATGACGTGGCGTCGACGCTCACCTTGGCACTGTGCTTCATTCCCCAAGTGGCCGATGAATGGAAGGCGGTTTCGCGCGCCCAGCGGGCACGTGGAGCGGATTTCGCTTCGGGAGGGCCGCTCGCTCGCGTGGTGGCCCAGCGCATCGTTTTCGTTCCTGTGGTGGTGTCCCTGTTCCGTCGGGCGGAGACGGTGGCGACGGCCATGGACGCACGGTGCTACGGAGCATCGCGGCGCACCTGTCTTCATCGTCGTCGGCTTCGCGTGCATGAAGTGGGCGTCCTCGCTGCGCTGTGCGTGGTGTTGGTGACCTGTGCCTGCGTTTGGTGAGGAAGATTTTACTCTGTCGCTGCGGCGCCTCTTCCTCTCGGAGGTTTCCTTGCGGTGCTCCCGAGAGGCGGACTGCGTTCGTTTGGCTGAAATCGCGCATGGTATCATGGGTGGGTCACTGAAACGTTTCCAAGGAGGAAATCCAATGGGCATCATCATTGATGTGTTCGGTCGCGAAGTCTTGGACTCTCGCGGTAATCCTACGGTTGAGGTCGAAGTCGTTCTCGACGACGGTTCCATGGGCCGTGCTGCGGTTCCGTCCGGTGCGTCCACCGGCGCATTCGAGGCCGTTGAGCTGCGCGATGGCGACGCTGAGCGCTATCTGGGCAAAGGCACGCTGAATGCGGTGGCCCACGTCAACGAAGAGATCGCCGATGCCCTCATCGGCATCGAGGCGGATGACCAGCGTGCGATCGATCAGGAGATGATCTCGCTCGATGGAACCCCGAACAAGGCGAAGTTCGGCGCGAACGCCATCCTCGGCGCATCGCTGGCATGCGCGAAGGCCGCTGCCCAGTCGGCGGAGCTTCCTCTCTACAAGTACGTCGGCGGCGTCAACGCGAACCTGCTGCCCACGCCCATGATGAACATCCTGAACGGCGGCGTCCACGCCGACAACAACGTTGATTTCCAGGAGTTCATGATCATGCCGGTCGGCGCCTCCTCCTTCGCCGAGGCGTTGCGCTGGTGCGCTGAGATCTACCACACGCTCAAGAAGGTTCTCCATGACGCCGGTCTCGGCGGCGGTGTGGGCGACGAGGGCGGTTTCGCCCCCAACTTCACCACCAATGAAGAGCCTCTCGAGTACATCGTCAAGGCGTGCGAGGCGGCCGGTTACAAGCCCGGTTCCGACATCATGTTCGCCATGGACCCCGCGTCCACCGAGTTCTACAACGCTGAAACCGGCAAGTACGTCCTGGCCGGCGAGGGCCGCGAGCTCACGAGCGCCGAGATGGTCGATTACTGGGCTGCGTTGGTCGAGAAGTACCCCATCATCTCGATCGAAGACGGCATGGCCGAGGAAGACTGGGACGGCTGGAAGGCCCTGACCGAGCGCATCGGCGATCGTGTGCAGCTGGTCGGAGACGATCTCTTCGTTACCAATCCCGAGCGTCTGGCCAAGGGCATCGAGCTCGGTTGCGCCAACGCCATCCTCGTCAAGGTTAACCAGATCGGCTCGCTCACCGAGGCACTCGAGGCCGTTCAGATGGCCAAGCAGGCCGGTTACGCTTGCGTTATGTCCCATCGCTCCGGCGAGACCGAAGACGTCACCATCGCCGACTTGGCCATCGCCACCAACGCCGGCCAGATCAAGACCGGTGCGCCTTGCCGGTCCGACCGCGTGGCTAAGTACAACCAGCTCCTCCGCATCGAAGAAGAGCTCGAAGACGCCGGTCAGTATGCTGGCATGAACGCTTTCTACAACATCCAGCGCTAACCCGACCGCGCGCAGCTTTTTTCGAAACGGCCCCTCGGGGCCGTTTCTTGTTGATGATGTAACGAAGGGGTTCGCTGCGTCGTGCGCGGTAAACGCTATACTTTTCCCATTCCCGTATCGAAAGAAGGCCTTCAGTGCAGGATTTGCCCAACGGCTTCACGGGGTTCGCGAAGCGAGCCCCCGACCCGAATTACCAATACACGCGCTCGAACGACCAGCGCGATTCCCAGCTGGCTCGGCCGCTTTCCGAAGAGGTGGTCGACGCAATCCCCGAGATCGACCGTCGCTGGGCATGGGTCGAGATCGATCGCAGCGCCATCCAGTACAACGTCCTTCAGACGAAAAAGCAGCTCGAGAGCGGCTGTCGCCTGCTTGCCGTCGTCAAGGCCGACGGCTACGGGCACGGTGCCGTTCAGGTGGCGAAGGCCGCCACTTCGGCTGGGGCGAGCTACCTGGCGGTCGCCACGGTGAGCGAAGGCGTCGAGCTTCGCCGCGCGGGCATGCGCGAGCCTATTCTCGTCCTGAGCGAGCCGCCCGCCTCGTCGGTCGATCTGCTTCTGTATTACCGCATCATGCCCTCGATCTACACGTCGGAGTTCGCCATCGCCTATGCCGAGGCCGCCGATTCCCATGGCATGAAGGCCCCGTACCATTTGGCCATCAACTCGGGGATGAACCGCATCGGCGTGCGCCATGACCAGGTGGTCGAGTTCCTTCATCAGGTCGGCTTCCACCGCGCGCTCTCCCTCGAGGGGTGCTTCACTCATTTCGCGACGGCCGATTCACTCGAGACGCTTGATTTCCAGATCCAGATCAAGCGATTCGTCGAGGCGATGCGCGCCGTCGAAGCGGCGGGCATCGATCCGGGCATCGTCCATTGCGATAACTCGGCGGCGATCTACCGTTTTCCGAAGACCCATTTCGATATGGTGCGCATGGGCATCTCCCTCTACGGATACCAGCCTGCGCCCGATACGCATCGTCTCATCGATTTGAGGCCCGCCATGAGCGTCCATGCCCGCATCACCAACGTCGCGCATGTCCCGATGAGCGAAGGGGTGGGGTACGGCATGACGTATCGCTCTCCTGGCAGCGTGAAGATCTGTACGCTGCCCATCGGCTACGCCGACGGGCTCATGAGGCTTCTTTCGAACAAGATCGACTTCGCCTTCAACGATCGTGCAGTCCATCAGGTCGGCAACATCTGCATGGACCAGTGCATGTTCGAGGTCGACTTGCGCTCGCGCGTCGCCGCTCCGACGCTTGATCCCCATATCGGCGACGAAGTGCTCGTGGCCGGCCCCCATCCACGCGTTGAATGCTCCATTGATGCGATGGCCAATCGCGCGGCGACCATTCCGTACGAGGTGTGCATCGGCTTTGCCCAGCGCATGCCGCGCATCTACCGTTGAGGAGGCACCATGGTACAGGTTCCCTCGCTTTCGCTCGATGAGATCCGTTTTCGTGTCGAGGGCTGCCGGGCATGCTCATTGTGCGAAGGGCGTACGAACACGGTTTTCGGCGAAGGCGATCCCCATGCGCGCGTCCTCATCATCGGGGAGGCCCCCGGCAAGAACGAGGATCTTCAGGGCCGTCCTTTCGTCGGGGCGGCGGGGCGATTTCTCGACGAGCTGCTCGATGCGGCCGGCCTCAAGCGGGAGGAAGTCTTCATCGCCAACGTCTTGAAGTGCCGTCCTCCGTCGAATCGCAATCCCAAGGCCGATGAAATCGAGGCGTGCGCCCCGTTCCTTCGGGAGCAGACTCAGGCGATCGATCCGTACGTCATCGTGACGCTCGGCAATTTCGCCACGCAGTTCATTCTGCGCACGCAGACGGGCATTACCCATCTGCGCGGAACGGTGAATCAGACGGGGCGCTTTATCGTGATGCCCGTTTTCCATCCTGCGGCGGCCATTTACGACCGTTCAAAGCGAGATGTGCTCCTTGCTGATTTCGAGAGAATCGGCTTGATCGTGCGTGATAGAATGCAGCAGGACAAACGAAACTGACAACTTTCTTGTTGAGGAGTTCAAAATGGTTGAAAAGACTGACGTGGCAGCTGTGCTCGAGCTCATCCGCCCCTCTCTCCAGGCTGACGGCGGCGATGTCGAGCTGATCGACGTTGCCGAGGACGGTACGGTCACCGTCGAGCTTCAGGGTGCTTGCAAGGGCTGCCCCATGTCCCAGATGACGCTCGCCCATGGCGTGGAGCGCGTTTTGAAGGAGCGCGTTCCCGGCGTGACCCGCGTCGTTCCGGCGTAATGTCCCTCGCAAAGAGGCGTTGAGGTCATGGCTCACTGCTGGGAACAGCGCGGCTGCGACGAGGAAATGCAGTCCCGCTGCCCTCATAACACCCCGGGAGAACCGTGCCCGGCCGACTGTCATTTCGCGGCGTGCTACCGTCCGACCCACGTGGTCACGCAGAACTTCGATCTTCTGCTCAGGCCCGATCTGGATCGCGAGGCAAGCGTGAAGGACATCTGTCGCTTCTGCGAGTTCTTCCTTGCGCATGGCCCTACGCTCGAAGGCCCTGCATCTCGCTAAATGTTTACCTCGAGGCCGCGCATGCAAGCGCGGCCTCTCTTTGTTTGAAGGGTGGCATGCATGCTCAATGAACTCTACCATGCGCTCGATCCGGTTGCGTTTGCGCTCGGCCCGTTCACGGTGCGCTGGTATGCGCTCGCCTACCTTGCTGGATTCATCTGCGCGATCTTCGTGATGTATCGTGTCGGCAAGCGCTGGAACATCCGTTTCACCATCGACGATCTGAGCACGATTCTCCTGTGCGCGATGATCGGCGTCATCGTCGGGGGCCGTCTGGGGTACGTGCTCGTCTACGACTGGCCCACGTATGCGTCCAATCCGCTCGCAATCCTCGATCTTTCTCGAGGAGGCATGAGTTTTCATGGTGGTTTCGTGGGGGCCCTTCTCGGCGGCGTGGTGGCGTCGCGCGTGGTCAAGGTGCCGTACCTCACGCTTGTCGATCTCGCGATGATAGGCGTGCCCATCGGGCTGTTCTTCGGCAGGTGCGCCAACTTCGTCAACGGCGAGCTGTGGGGCGCCCCGACCGATCTTCCCTGGGGCGTGGTTTTCGGGGGATCGGCTGTCCTGGTGGCACGCCACCCCAGCCAGCTCTACGAGGCGCTTCTCGAGGGCGTCGTCCTGTTCATCGTCCTGTTCGCCTTGTCGCGCAAGCGTCCTCCGTTGCCGCGTGGGTCGTATACCGGGGTTTTCATGGTGGGCTACGGGATATGCCGCTTCCTCGTTGAATTCGTTCGCCAGCCGGACGTTCAGCTTGGTTACCTGTGGGGTGGCTGGCTGACCATGGGCCAGGTCCTCTCCTTGCCGCTGATCGTCGGTGGTGCAATTGTGTTGATTTACGCGATCAGGCGCAATGCCCCGCAAGTAGGGGCTAGAAATGTTAGCGATTAGGTAGCATAATAGGTGAAACGATATCAACCCGCCGATGCGAAGGCCCGAACAGCGCATCGGCAGGATTTTCCTGGAAGGGGATCAGTATGAAACTCGCATTCTACCAGTGCGCACATTGTGGAAACATCGCCGTCAAGGTTCTCGATCGCGGCGTGCCGCTGTTCTGCTGCGGTGAGAAGATGCAGCTCCTCGAGGCCGGCGTTACCGATGCCGCCGTCGAGAAGCACGTGCCGGTCGTCACCGTCGGGGAGCAGGTTCACGTTGAGGTTGGAAGCACCCTTCATCCCATGGAGGAGGCTCACTACATCACGATGATCGTCCTGGAGACCGAAAAGGGCTTCCAGGTCAAGGAGCTTGCGCCCGGCGAAGAGCCCAAGGCCGATTTCGCCGTCGTCGAGGGCGATAAGCCCGTCGCCGTGTACGAGTACTGCAATCTTCACGGTTTGTGGAAGCACGAGCTGTAAATCGTTCTGCGAGCCAAGGCCACCCTTCGGGGTGGCCTTTTCGCGTATTATGGAGCGAATGACACACTACGGACCACATACCGTTGCGCACGATTCGCCTTGCGATCTCGTCGTGATCGGCGCAGGGGCGTCGGGCTTGGCCTGCGCGATTTCGTGCGCTCAGGAACTCGAGCGCGCGGGGGTTCGCGATGGCGTGCGCATCGTCGTGCTCGAATCCGCTTCGAAACCGGGGCGGTCGATTCTCGCGAGCGGCAACGGGCGCTGCAACTTCTCCAATTCCCGTATCGACGTGGATCGCTATCGCGGCTCCTCGTTCGTTTCGGCGGCGTCGGAATCGCTTGGGGAAACGCCCGCCTCGAGCACGCTTTCCTGGCTTGCCGACCTGGGTCTTCTGTGGCGCGAGGCCCCCGCGGGTAGCGGCATGCTGTTCCCTGCGACGAACCAGGCATCGACCGTTCTCGAGGTGCTTCTCTTGGCGTGCGATCGTCTTGGCATCGATGTGGCCTGTGAATATCGCGCAGAACGGCTCTTCGCCGAGGGTCGGGGGTATCGCGTCGAAGGCTCCCGCGCCGTCGAGGTGGGGCGTCGCGTCGTGGGCAAAAAGTTCAAGAAGGTCAAGCGCGACCTTGAGTGGCGCCCCTTCTCCTTCTCTTCTTCCGGTGTCGTCCTCGCCGTCGGAGGGGGTCCTTCCGACGGCCTCACCCTCGATTGCGCGTGTTCGGCGCCGCAAGGGATCCTCGGCCCCCTTGCCGCAAGCGGCCCGGGCATCCCTTCTCTTGACGGCGTGCGCATCCAGGCGCGCCTTTCCTTGCCCGACCGAGGGTTTTCCGAGGTGGGGGAGGTGCTTTTCCGTTCGTACGGCCTATCGGGCATCGTCGCCTTCAATGCATCGCGTTTCGCGGCAGAGGGCTGCGCTTTGGAGCTTGATGCCCTCTACGACCTCGATGAACAGGCGTTATGCGAGCGATTGGGGAAGCGCATCGCCGCCTATCCGCTTGCGACGCTTCGGGAATGCCTTGTCGGCCTCGTCCTGCCCGAGGTGGCCGCCGCGGCGTGCGAAGCCGCCGGGCTTTCCCTCGACGCGCGGGTGGACGAGGTGACGGCTCGCCGTGCGGCATGCGCCCTCAAGCGCATTCCCTTCACGGTGCACAGGGCGGCATCGGATCGTCCCTGCCAGGTGTCGCGTGGCGGGCTTTCGCTGGAGGGATTCGACCCTTCATCGATGGAGTCGGTGGCCCACCCGGGGCTCTATGCCCTCGGTGAAGCGCTCGACGTGGATGGCCCGTGCGGCGGATACAACCTCGACTGGGCATGGAAAAGCGGGATCCTCGCGGGGATCCACGCAGGAAGGAACCTGGCATGCTGACGCTTTCTAACGTCGCGCTTCCCCTCGATGCGCAGATGGACGACCGGTCGCTCGCCGCGCGTGCGGCGAAGATCCTCGGAATCGACGAATCGAGCGTGGCTTCGTGCTCCCTGACCAAGCGCAGCGTCGATGCGCGCAAGAAAGACCGCGTTCATTTCGTCGTCTCCTTCGACGTCTCCCTCTTAGACGCATCCCTCGAGGAGGCGCTGCTGGAAAAGGGCTTTTCAGCGGCGACGGTGCGTCGACGCAAGGAGCCGTTCGTTTTGACCTACCCCGCCATCGACCCTCCCTCCGTGCGGCCCGTTGTCGTGGGGGCGGGTCCCGCCGGCCTGTTCGCGGCGCTTTTCCTCGCGCGCTGCGGGGTTCGTCCCCTTCTCGTGGAGCGGGGCTTCGACGTCGATCGGCGTGCGCGCGACGTTTCTCGCTTCGAGCGCGAGGGAGTGCTCGATCCTCGCTCCAACATCCAGTTCGGCGAAGGAGGAGCGGGCACGTTTTCCGACGGTAAGCTCACGACGAACATCAAGAACAAGATGGCTCCCACGGTGCTGCAGTGGTTCGTCGAGGCGGGTGCGCCCGAAAGCATCCTCGTCGAAGCCCACCCGCATCTCGGAAGCGACAACCTCCCGGCGATCGTGAAGGCCATGCGAGACGAGATCATCTCGCTCGGCGGGGAGGTTCGCTTCGGTACGCGGTTGGTCGATTGGCGCCTTGAGGAGGGGCGCCTTGTCTCGATTGAGCTCGAGGGGGAGGACGGATCCCGGGAAGAGCTTGCCGCCGAGGCGCTTGTCCTTGCGTGCGGCCACTCGGCGCGCGACGTCTTCGAGCTTGCGCAGGGCAGCGGGCTGTTCATGGAGCAGAAGCCTTTCTCCGTCGGCGTGCGCATCGAGCACCCCCAAGAGCTCATCAACGTTTCCCAGTGGGGCGATTTTGCCTCGCATCCTTCTTTGGGCGCCGCCGAATACAAGCTGGCCGTCCATCTTCCGAATGGCAGGAGCGTCTATACGTTCTGCATGTGTCCCGGTGGGGAAGTGGTGGCTGCGGCAAGCGAGGAGGGCGGTGTGGTCACCAACGGCATGAGCGCATATGCGCGTGCGGGCAGTAACGCCAATGCTGCGCTGCTCGTCAATGTCGGACCAGATGATTTCGAAAGCGACGAGGTGCTCGCCGGCGTCGAGTTTCAGCGTGCTCTCGAGCAGGCGGCCTATCGCTGCGCCCGTGCCCACGGAGCAGCCCCCTATCAGGCGCCGGCCCAGCGGGTGGGGGACTTTCTCTCGATGGCGGGTGCGCCTCGCGCCTCGCGCGGGGAATCGTCCGGTTCTCCGGTTGAGGCCACGTACGGCCGCGGCGTGGTGGAGGCGCCGCTCGAAGAATGCCTCCCTCCCTTCGTCATCGACTCCTTGGCCGCGGCGCTGCCCTTGATGGATCGCAGGCTCAAGGGCTTCAGCGATCCCGATGCTCTTCTGACGGCACCCGAGACGCGTTCATCGTCGCCTGTCCGCATCTGCCGGGAGAAGGATCTCCAGGCGCGCGTCGCCGCGTCTCCCGAGCAGCGCTCGTCCGCTCCGGCTTCGGGCATCTACCCCTGTGGCGAGGGGCCAGGCTTCGCCGGCGGCATCATGTCGGCGGCCTGCGACGGCCTTCGCGTCGCCCTTCAGCTCGCGCTTCGTTACGAAGCGTGATCCTTCGGCATCCCGGCCGCGCCGTTTTGCCCGAGGGGCGGTATGATGGCTTTCTGCGGATGCGCGCCGCGAGGGCGCGCATCGATTCTCGATGGATGCGAAGGGCGGTGGGCGAATGCTTTCATCGGCGCAAGCGCGCGATCGGGTCGTGCGGGCTTTGAAGGAAGGGGAGGCGGTCGTTTTGCCGACCGACACCTTGTTCGGTCTCGGGGTTTGCGTTTCTTGTTGCCCCGACCCGAAGGAGCTCTACCGGATAAAGCGCCGAGACGAGGGAAAGCCCATCGCTTGGCTTGTGGCGTCTCCATCCGCCCTTGATCTCTACGGTGAAGAGGTGCCCGAAGAAGCGCATCTTCTCGCCGATGCCTTTTGGCCGGGCCCCCTCACCCTCATCGTGCGCGCCTCCTCCCTTGTCCCGCCGGCGTACCGCTCAAAACAGGGGACGATCGGGTTGCGCATGCCGGCGAGCGAGGCGGCGTTGTCGCTCATCGCCCTGGCAGGCGGTCCCTTGGCGACGACGTCGGCCAACCTGTCGGGCGATTCCGATGCGCTCACGTTTTCCGCTCTCGATGAGCGGGTGCTCTCCCAGGTGGGCGGCGCCTTCGACGACGGGGAGGAGAAGAGCGGCATCGCCTCGACCGTCGTCGATGTGTCCCAGGGTGATTTGATGGTGAAGCGCGAAGGGGCGATTTCCCCTAGCCAGCTGCGTTGCGCGCTTGTGCGCGGCGGGAAAGGAGGCGGCCATCATGGATCGTGAGGTCGTGAGACAGGAAACCTCGGCGCTTTCCTCTGACGGGCTTTCGTGGCTGCGCGTGATGATCTGGCTCCCCGGGGAAGGCTACCTTTGCCGCGGTATCGTGCAGCTGGTCCATGGGATGGCCGAGCACATCGAGCGCTACGATCCGTTCGCGCGCTACCTTGCCGAGCTCGGCTACATCGTCGTCGGGCATGACCACATCGGTCATGGGAAAAGCGTGGCAAGCGAAGATGAGCTCGGATGCCTGCCTCTTCGCGGCGGCGTCGACATCTTGGTGGAGGACGTGCTCGCTGCTCGCAAGGCGGCTTTTTCCTTCATCGATCTTCCCCCTGATCTTCCCCTGTTCATCTTCGGGCACTCGATGGGGAGCTTCGTGACGCGTGTTTTCATCTCGCGCCATCCTGAGGGGCTTTCGGGCGCCGTGCTATGCGGCACCGGGGATCCCCCGCGCATCTTGTCCCTTGCGGGGCGCACGATCGCGCGGGCGATCGGCACCGTTCGCGGCGCCGAGTACCGTTCGCGTCTCGTCGATTCGCTCGTCGTTGGGTCGTTTTCCTCGGCGATCGAAGGGGCGACGGGAGAAAACGATTGGATATCGACCGATCCGGCCGTTGTGGCTGCTTACGAGGCCGATCCCCTTTCGGGGGTGATGTTCTCGGTCGGCGGCTACGCCACGCTGACCGATCTGACGGCGCAGGCGGTAAGCCCGTCGTGCGCCGCTGCGGCCCCTGACGATCTTCCCCTTCTTTTCGTTGCGGGGGCGGATGATCCGGTCGGTTCGTGCGGCAAGGGGGTGCGTGCCGCCGCCGAGCGTTACCGTGAAGCGGGGTCGGTGGACGTTCGGACGATCATCTATCCCGAGATGCGCCACGAGATTCTCAACGAGCCCCGTCGCCGCGACGTTTACGTCGACGTCGAGTCGTGGCTCACCGAGCAGTCAGCGAAGGCTTCGGCGCGCAGGCGCGCCCGAGCGCAAGGAAGGAAGTAGCCCATGGAGCAGTTCGTGATAGCCCTCGACCAGGGGACGACGTCTTCGCGCGCGCTTCTCGTCGATGCCCGTGGGAACGTGCGCGCGATGACGCAAAGCGCTTTCCCGCAGCATTTCCCCAGGCCTGGTTGGGTCGAGCACGATCCGGGCGACATCGTCTCCAGCCAGCTCAAGGTGCTCGCCGAGCTCCTCGTTTCGTCGGGGGTGTCGGCCTCTCAGGTCGCGGGCATCGGAATCACCAACCAGAGGGAGACGACCGTCGTGTGGGACCGGGCGACTGGCGAACCTGTGTGCAACGCCATCGTGTGGCAGTGCCGACGCACCACCGATCTCGTTTCCCGGGTATGCGCCGATCCGCGGGTGAGGGAAGACGTCACGCGGCGAAGCGGCCTCATCCCCGATGCCTACTATTCGGCCTCGAAGATCGCCTGGATCCTCGATGAGGTTCCCGGTGCGCGCGACGCCGCGCGCCGCGGCGAGCTGGCCTTCGGCACCGTCGATTCGTGGCTTATCTGGAATCTGACGCAAGGGGCGGTGCATGCAACCGACCCTACCAACGCCAGCCGCACGATGCTCTACAACATCCATGACGGGGCGTGGGATCCCGTCCTCTGCGATCTGTTCGGGATTCCCCTGGAAATGCTTCCCGAGGTCAGGCCCTCGTCGGGCTCCTTCGGCGTGATGAGCCATCCGGTTATCGCCGGGGAGATCCCTCTCTGCGGCGTCGCGGGTGATCAGCAGGCCGCTCTTTTCGCCCAATGCTGCTTCGAGCCGGGGCAGGCGAAGGCGACGTTCGGGACAGGATGCTTTCTTCTGATGCACACCGGCAAGATCGCCTGCGAATCCTCGCATGGCCTGGTGACGACCGTTGCGGCCAGCGCCCCTGGTTCTTGCGGCCTCGAGTATGCCCTGGAAGGGAGCGTCTTCATGGCGGGTGCCCTCATCCAGTGGTTGAAAGAGGGGCTGGGCATCATAGGCGATCCCGCGGAAAGCGAGGAATTGGCGCTGAGCGTGCCCGACTCGGCCGGCGTGTGCGTCGTCCCCGCCTTCACCGGTCTTGGCGCACCGTACTGGGATGCCGATGCGCGCGGCGCGATCTACGGGTTGACGAGGGGAGCCACGCGTGCCCATCTCGCGCGCGCCTGCCTCGAGGCGCAGGCGTTTCAGGTCCACGACGTCCTTTCCGGCATGCGAAAGGACGCCGGTATCCCCATCAGCTCGTTTTCCGTGGATGGAGGCGCGTGCCGCAACGACTTCCTGCTTCAGCGCTGCTCCGACATCGTGGGCCTTCCTATCGAGCGCCCGGCATGCGTCGAGTCGACTGCTCTCGGCGCCGCCTATCTCGCGGGTCTGTCCGCCGGCGTGTGGAAGGATCTCGAGGAGATCCGCTCTTTGCGCGAAGTGGAAGGGGCGTTCGACCCTTCGCTCGACTGCGATGAGCGCCGTCGCCTTCTCGAGTATTGGCACGAATGCGTTGCGCGAACGCGCTCGGATGCGCTGGCGCGCTCGTAGGCTGCGACTTCTCGGCTGGTTACGTAAATCGATACCTTATAATCTCCATAAACGCTCCTTTCCCCGCCGTATCTTTCTTGTCGCATGCGGGATAGGGGCATGTTGGGCAGGAGGGTCCGTTCCATGAAGGTTTCCATCGCTTCCGATCATGCCGGCTTCGAGCAGAAGCAGCAGCTGGCGTCGTATCTTTCGGGGAAGGGCTACGAGGTGATCGACCGCGGCCCCGATTGCGATGATCGCGTCGACTACCCGGACTTCGCCGTGCTCGTCGCCCGCGACGTCGCCGACGGCACGGTCGACCGCGGCGTGCTCGTGTGCGGCACGGGGATCGGCATGGCCCTTGCCGCCGACAAGATTCCTGGGGTGCGCGCAGCGAACATCGTTCGCGAAGACTTCGCCGTGCTCTGCCGTGAGCATAACGACGCGAACGTCATCACCCTTTCCGGGCGCTTCGTCTCCCTGGAGGAAAACGAGTCCATTCTCGATGCATTCTTCGCGACCGAATTCGCCGGTGGGCGTCATGCGGGTCGCGTGAAGAAGGTAAACGACCTCGACTAGAGGATCGGGGCACTGCGCCTGAAGACGAGGGGCGTCTGCGGGCGGGAGGACAAGGAGGTACCATCATGGAAACGACGATGAAGCGCCTGTGCGCCCTTATGGCATCATTCGCGCTCGCCCTGGGCCTGGCCTTTGCCTTAACGGCATGCGGTCCGTCTGATGAGGAGCAGATCAAAGAAGCGATCGATGCCGAGCTCGGCGTAGTGGTCGAGCCTACCGATGAGGAGCTGGACAAGCTCGTCGAGGAAATCGACAGCGCGGGCCTTTCCTCTCAGCTCAAGTCGTTTGACATCGATGCCAAGACCCTCGTCTCCTCGTGGATCGACGGTTTCGCCTATGAAATCGGCGATATCACCGTTGATGGAGACACGGCCAGCGCCAAGGTCAACGTTACCTGCAAGCCGCTCTACACGGTGATGGAGGATTGGGGTGAATCCTTCCAGAAGGACGCCCAGAGCAAGGGATTCACCTCCACTGACGAGATCTATGCATATGCGGGCAAGAGCATCATGAGCGCTATCGACTCCGCCGAGCCGGTGACCACCGAAACGACCTTCGAGCTGGAGAAGGACGGCGGATCGTGGGTTCTTTCCGACAATACGGCTAACCAGAACGCCTTGATCGTCGCCATGGTCGGCGCAGGGGCTCTGTAGCCAATCGCGCGCGCCTGTCGTCCAGGCGCGCGAAGGTAACGATTTGTCATTGCGGGGGATTGTCGCAGGGGCAAACGCGCGTATGCGAAAGCATGTGTTACTCTGATCGGGCAGTGTTCCCGATCAGGGAACGAAAAACGTCTCGAAAGGAGCGCGCGCGTATGTCCCTCGACACCCTCGCAGCACATGATCCCCAGGTAGCAGATGCAATCAGCCAGGAGCTGTCGCGTCAGCGTTCATCCATCGAGCTCATCGCCTCTGAGAACTTCGCCTCCCCTGCGGTCATGCAGGCGATGGGAACCGTTCTGACGAATAAATACGCCGAAGGATATCCCGGAAAGCGCTACTACGGTGGTTGCGAAAAGGTCGACATCGTCGAGGACCTCGCACGTGAGCGCGCAAAGAAGCTCTTCGGTTGCCGATTCGCCAATGTCCAGCCTCACAGCGGTGCGAATGCGAACCTCGCCGCCTATCAGGCGCTCGTTGATCTCGGCGATACCGTTTTGGGCCTTTCGCTCGACCACGGCGGGCATCTCACCCATGGCTCGCCGGTCAACTTCTCGGGCAAGGACTACAACATCGTCGCCTACGGCGTCGATCCTGAAACCGAACTCATCGATTACGACGAAATGGAGCGCCTCGCCAAGGAGCACCGTCCCAAGCTCATCGTCGGCGGCGCTTCGGCCTATCCACGCGTCATCGACTTCGAGCGCATGCGCGCCATCGCCGATGAGGTGGGTGCCTATCTTATGATCGACATGGCCCACATCGCCGGCCTCGTCGCAACGGGCGCCCACCCGAGTCCTGTTCCCTACGCCGACGTCGTCACCTCGACGAGCCACAAAACCCTGCGTGGCCCGCGCGGCGGCTTCATCCTCACCAACGACGAAGAGCTCGCCAAAAAGATCGACAAGGCGGTTTTCCCAGGTTCCCAGGGCGGTCCGCTCATGCACATCATCGCCGCGAAGGCCGTCGCCTTCGGCGAAGCGCTCGAGCCTTCCTTCGCCGACTACATCGATCATGTCGTCGAAAACGCCGCAGCGATGGGCGAGGGCATGGTCGATGGGGGTCTTCGTCTCGTTTCCGGCGGCACCGACAATCATCTCTGCCTCGTCGACCTCACGTCGGCCGATATCACCGGCAAGGACGCTGAAAAGGTTCTCGAGCGCGTCGGTTTGACCGTCAACAAGAACACCATCCCGAACGAGACGCGCTCCCCGTTCGTCACGAGCGGCATTCGCGTCGGTTCCGCCGCCGCTACCACGCGCGGCTTCAACGCCGACGAGTTCAAGCGCATCGGTCAGCTGATCGCGGCCGCTTCCTTCAGCGCTTCTGACGAGAATCGCCTGGAGGATATCGCCCAGGAGGTCGCGTCGATGCTCGAAGGCCATCCGCTCTATCCTGAGCTGTAGGCGCAGAGCCGGCATATATAGTAAAGAGAATCCGACAAGCGCCCCTGGGGAGGGGCGCTTGCTGTATAGGAGGAGAGTTCAATGGCAGTCGAGAACAACGAGCGCGTGACGGTGGTGGATCATCCGCTTGTGCGCCATAAGCTTGCCGTGATGCGCGACGAGAGCACGTCCGGCATCACGTTTCGTCAAGCGGTTCACGAGATAACGATGCTCGAGGCCTACGAGGCGACGAAGCATCTGCTGACCGTTCCCGTCGAGGTGAAGACCCCGATCGCGCCGGCGTCGTGCGAGACGATAGCCGGTCACGAGCCGGTCATCGTCCCGATCCTGCGCGCGGGGCTCGGGATGCTCGACGGGATGCTCCAGGTCATCCCGACTGCTCCCGTCGCCCATCTGGGGATGTACCGCGACGAAACCACGCATGAGCCGATAGAGTACTATGCGAAGATGCCCGGCTACATCGCCGAGCGACAGGTGATCGTCGTCGATCCCATGCTGGCGACGGGAGGGTCGCTCATCGCGGCGATCCAGGCGCTGCGCTCCCGCGGCGTGAAGGATCTCGTCGCCATGGTCATCGTCGCCTCCCCTGAAGGGGTCGAGGCGGTGCTCGAGGCCGATAGCGACGTGCGTATATTTACGTGCGCGATCGACGAGGGGCTCAACGAGGATGCCTACATCGTTCCCGGGCTGGGCGATGCGGGCGATCGCATTTTCCAGACGTTCGGCACGCCGGTCACAAGCGATCTGGAACCCGCCCATCGATAAAGAGAGGAGAGCGCGATGTCGCAAAGCGAACGCCCTTCGTGGGATGAGTACTTCATGAAGCTGTCCCACGAGGTGCAGACGAGGACGACGTGCCTTCGCCGCGGAGTGGGCGCGATCATCGTCAAGGACAAAAGGATTCTCGCTACCGGTTACAACGGGGTGCCTACCGGTCTTCGCCACTGCAGCGAGACGGGGTGCCTACGCGAGCAGCTCGGCGTGCCTTCCGGGCAGCGCCACGAAATCTGCCGCGGACTCCATGCTGAGCAGAATGCACTGCTTCAGGCGGCGAGGTACGGAATCAACATCGAAGGTGCAAGCATTTACATCACCACGCAGCCGTGCGTGGTGTGTGCCAAGATGCTCGTGAACGCTGGAATCAAGGAGATAATCTACAAAAATCCCTATCCTGATGAACTTGCTATGGAACTTTTGGCTGAATCAGGAATAAAAATGAGAGTATTCGATGGTCAAATCTATAATGATTGAGTAAATTTAACACCATTTAACGTGACTGAATCCTCCATAGTTAGAGGTGAATCGTAAAATCATTACCGTTTTAGACGGACAAATATAAATGACTGTCCCAAAACAAAGGTATCTATAGTTTCATAGAACGTGTTACTGCGTTAAAGTGGTTCACTGCAAATGGATCAATGCGCCATTCGCCCTGTATTACTGCACGTTGTCGGAATGGGCGGCGTGCCTAGGTTCGGGGCATTTATGCTGCATGTGGTCGAAAAAGGGTCGTCGTCGGCCTGGTTTCGCGAAAGGGAGAAATGCTGATCGCAGTCATAGCAGGAATAGTGGCGGGAATCGTGGGCTTCATGCCCCTTTTTGTGTCTCTGCGCATGGCGCGCCGCTCGGCGAGCCTCTCTGCCATGAGCACGGGCCTCTATGGCCTTGCAGGGGTGTTCGTCTCTCTGATCATCGTGGCGGTGGCTTTGATCGTTTGCGCAGTCGTCGCGCGCGATCAGGTGCTTCCCTTCGGCGTTGCCGAAATCGTGGCTCTCATCGTTTCGACGAGCGCATACGTCCTCTACAAGAACGTCCTTGCTAAACGCAAGAAGTAAAGAAACGGAAAGGTAAGGAATCCAGATGGGTGAAGCTCTTTCACAGTTCGTCGCGGAGGCGCAACATCTCTCGTCGCAATTCGACTCTGCGACCGTCTTCTCCATTGCGGGGTGGGATGTTTCCCAGTACGTGCTGTACCTGTTCCTCGCATTGGCGATCGTCGCTGCCATCGTGCTGATCTGCGGCCGTAAGCTCCAGCTTATCCCGCACAACAAGTTCACGCACGTGGTCGAATACGGCTATAACTTCATCTCCGAGAGCGTCGGCGCCGACGTCATCGGCGAAGGCTTCAAGAAGCACGTTCCCTTCCTGGCGACGCTGTTCTTCTTCATCCTCGTCGCTAACGTCATCGGCCTCATCCCCGGCGCCAAGGCTGCGATGGGCACCATCTCCATCACTTGGGCCCTTGCTGCCATCTCCTTCATCTACTTCAACTTTTACGGTTTGAAGGAGCTGGGCTTCTTCCATTACTTCAGGTCGCTGTGCCCTTCGGGCGTTCCTGCTCCGATGGTCCCGATCATCTGGTTCCTGGAGTTCTTCTCCATGGTCATCCGCGTTCTCACGCTGGCTGTCCGACTTTACGGCAACATGCTCGCCGGTCATATGGTTCTCGCCGTCTTCTCTCTGGCGACCACCATCTTCCTGCAGACCGCTATCTTCCAGATGGATCTCGTCGCCGGCATCCCCGCGCTCATCTGGTTCTTCTTGCTGTTCTTCATGTACGCCCTCGAAACGCTCGTCGCGTTTTTGCAGGCCTACGTCTTCACCATCCTCTCCTCGTCCTACATCGGTATGGCCATCCATCCTCACTGATCCAACGAGGCGAAGGACACGGCGCGCTTCGCGCCTGAGCGCTTGATCGCGAGCGCTCGCTGATCTTGGTACTACAGCTGGTACGGTTAAAAATTCAGCTGATACGTAAGAGGACGAGGGAAAGGCTCTCGTCCGAATAAAGGAGGTAATCGTGGAAATCTCACTCGCAATCGCTGCGCTGAAGGTCGTTGGTTATGGCCTCGCAGCAATCGGCCCTGGCATCGGTATCGGCGTTGCTACCTACGGCCTGTGCGTCTCTGCTGCTCGTCAGCCTGAAATGAAGGGTCAGCTCATGGGCTACTTCTTCATCGGTGCTGCAATGTCCGAGGCACTCGCACTGCTCGGCCTGGTTCTTTTCTTCATCGGCTAACACAAACGCTTACGCGAATTGTTGATAAGACCGAAAGAAGAGAAGGAGGCACGCGAATTGAACGCACAGGTACGCAATTGCGCCACTGGTATTTTCGCCTTTGCGGCTGCTGCTGCGGCATTCCCCGTTAGCGCGTTCGCTGAAGAGAGCGCGGGAATCAACGCGATTCTTCCCCAGATGGAAGAATTCATCCCCATGCTCGTCGCCTTCATCATTCTGTGGTTCGTTCTCGCTAAGTTCGGCTGGCCCCTGTTCGAGGGTATGCTGAACAAGCGCGAAGAGACCATCAAGAACTCCCTGGAAAAGGCCGAAGAGGCTCGCCAGGAAAGCGAACGACTGCTGAACGAGTACCGTGAGCAGCTCGAGGGCGCCAAGACGCAAGCTCAGCAGATCCTCAACAACGCCAAGCTGTCCGGCGACGCGCTCGAGAAGGAGATCAGCGAACGTGCTCAGGCCGAAGCTGATGCCATGATCGAGAAGGCCCGTCTGGCAATCGAGAACGAGAAGAAGGCAGCCATCAACGAGCTCCAGAGCTCCATGGCCGACACTTCCATCGCAGTGGCGTCGCGCCTTATCGGCGAGGATTTCAGCGACGACGAGCATCGTAAGCTCATCGAGCGCTACGTCAAAGAGGCAGGTAGTCTAAATGGCTAATCGTCACGTCATCAATGAAACGATTGCAGCCTACGCCAACGCTGCGATCGACGGGGCTAACGCTTCCGGCAGTCGTGAAGCTGTCGTCGAGGTTCGCAACCAGATGCGTCAGATCCTCGAGTACATGGCGACCAACATCGAACTGCGTCTCTCGTTGGACAACGAGGCTTACACTGCCGAGCAGCGTGAAGAGCTCGCTCGCAACGTGTTCGAAGGTTTCCATCCCGTGCTCGTTGAGCTTCTCACGGTCATGGCTTCCCGTCATGACGTGGCGAAGTCCCGTCGAGTGTTCGCTCGCTACGAAGAGCTGATCGAGACGAAGCTGAACTTCAATGTTGTTGATGTGACGACGGTTGTTGAACTTGATGACAACCTGCGAACCGTAATTACCGAAAAAGCCGAACAGGATCTTGGCAGGGATTGTGTGCTCGTCGAGCATATCGACCCGGCCATTCAGGGCGGCATTATCATGAGCACGAGCGGCCGTTACGTGGATGCGAGCGTTCGCACCCAGTTCGACAAGGCTCGTATTGCTCTGAAGAAGAAAGATGGAGGTGAATGCTAGTGACTGAAATCACCGCACAGTCTATCGACGCGGCGCTGCGCAAGCAGCTTGACACCATCAACACGAGTGTCGAATCCCGTGAGACCGGCACGGTCATGCAGATCGGCGACGGTATTGCCCGCATCGACGGTTTGAAGAACGCAATGGCGGGCGAGCTTCTCGAGTTCGTGGCTTCTGACGGTCGAATCGTTTCCGGTTTGGCTCAGAACCTCGAGGAAGGGGAAGTCGGCGCCGTTCTTCTCGGTGACGTCACCGCAATCAAGGAGAACGACCAGGTTCGCACCACCGGTAAGATTCTGGAAGTTCCCGTTGGCAAGGGCCTTCTCGGCCGCGTTGTCAACGTTCTCGGCGAGCCGATCGACGGCAAGGGCCCGATCGATCTCGACGCTACCCGCCCCGTGGAGTTCAAGGCTCCCGGCGTTCACGAGCGTCAGCCCGTTGAAGAGCCCATGCAGACCGGCATCCTGGCCGTCGACTCGATGATCCCGATTGGCCGTGGCCAGCGCGAGCTCATCATCGGCGACCGTCAGACCGGCAAGACCGCTATCGCCGTCGATGCCATCATCAACCAGAAGGGCAAGGGCGTCATCTGCGTCTACGTCGCTATCGGACAGAAGGCCTCCACGGTCTCCGGTATCGTCGAAACCCTCGAGCGTTATGGTGCGATGGACTACACCATCGTCGTTGCCGCTACGGCTTCCGACCCCGCTCCGCTTCAGTACCTGGCTCCTATGGCCGGTGCTGCAATGGGCGAGTACTTTATGTACAACGGTGAAGACGGCAAGCCCGCCAACGCCGAGAACCCCGGTGGTCATGTTCTCTGCATCTATGACGACCTTACCAAGCAGGCTGTGGCCTACCGCCAGATGTCTCTGACCCTTCGTCGCCCGCCGGGACGCGAAGCATATCCTGGTGACATCTTCTATCTGCATTCCCGCCTCCTGGAGCGCGCTTGTAAGCTCTCCGATGAGAACGGTGCAGGCTCTCTCACCGCTCTGCCGATCATCGAGACGCAGGCAGGCGACGTTGCCGCGTACATCCCGACCAACGTCATCTCCATCACCGACGGTCAGATCTACCTCACCACCGACCTCTTCTTCCAGGGTCAGCGCCCCGCTGTCGATGTCGGTATCTCCGTTTCCCGCGTTGGCGGTTCGGCTCAGGTGAAGTCCATGAAGTCCGTCGCAGGTACGCTTCGTCTCGACCTTGCCGCGTATCGCGAGCTCGCTGCCTTCACGCAGTTCGGCTCCGACCTCGACAAGGCTACCCAGCAGCAGCTTACCCGTGGTGCCGTCATGACCGAGCTTCTCAAGCAGGGTCGCTACAACCCCATGTCCGTCGAAGACATGTCCACTTCCATTTGGGCTGGTTCCCATGGCTACCTGGACGATGTCCCGGTCAAGAGCGTTGTCCGCTTCCGTTCCGAGATGCTCGATTACCTGCATCACTCCGGCAACGGCGTTATGGACAAGCTTGCTGAGGCTCAGAAGTTCACCGACGAGATCGAGACCGAGCTGAGCGCCCACATCGAGGCGTTCAAGCTTCAGTTCATCGCGTAAGGTAGGTAACCATGCCGAACCTTCACGATATCGAAAGGCGAATCAAGTCCGTCGAGTCGACGAAGCAGATTACCCGCACCATGCAGATGGTCGCTGCCGCCAAGATCCGACACTCTACCCAGCGTGTCGAGGCGGCAACGCCCTATGGTGATGCGGTTAAGGAAATGCTGGCCAACATCGCTCGCATGGGCGGAACGCACGTTCCGCTGACCATGCCCCATGACGAAGTGAAGAAGACGCTCATCGTCGTCATCGCTTCAGACCGCGGCCTTGCGGGCGGTTTCAACTCCAGCGTACTTCGCCGCGCCGAGCAGATCATGAAGGAACGCAAAGCAGAAGGCCAGGAAGTCGTTGTTGCGGCTTGCGGTAAGAAAGCTATCAGCTACTTCAAGTACCGCAAGATCGAAACGGTCCTTGCTTTCCGCGATCTGTCTGCCGATCCCCGCGTCGAGGAATCCGATGCTCTTGCCGACTATGCTATCGAGCATTTCCTCAGCGGAGACATCGACGAGGTTGTGGTTCTCTATAATCACGCTAAGAACGCAGGCGAACAGGTTTTGATCCAGCAGCCTCTGCTGCCCGTCGATCCGAAGGCCTTCCTGCCTAAGGGCGAGACCTTCAACAAGGGCGGCGGCATCACCGAGCCTACCCCCGATGACCTTGATGTTCAGGGTGCCATCGAGTACGAGCCCGGTGAGCAGGAGGTTCTTGATCACTTCCTTCCCGAGTATGTGGCGGGTCACTTCTACTACATGCTTATCGACTCGGCTGCCGCCGAGCAGGCTGCTCGTCGCAACGCAATGAAAAACGCGACGGACAACGCCACCGACATGATCGAAACCCTCGGTCGTGTCTACAACCGTGTACGTCAAGGCGCCATCACGACCGAGATCAACGAGATCGTCGGCGGCGCCGCAGCTTTGGAGGACTAAATGGCTGAAGAAACCACCACTGCTTCTGCGGCCACTCAGGGTGCGATCGGACACATCGTCCGCGTCGTCGGCCCTGTTGTTGACGTTGAGTTCGCGCCGGATCACATGCCGGCCATCTACAACGCTCTGACCGTGAAAGCTCAGACCCCCGCGGGCGATGTCGACGTCGTCCTCGAGGTTCAGCTGCACCTTCCTGGTGACCTGGTTCGCGCTGTTGCTATGTCGTCTACCGACGGCTTGCTTCGCGGACTTCCGGTCCAGGACACCGGTGCACCCATGAAGATGCCCGTCGGTCCCCAGACCCTCGGTCGCATCTGGAACGTTATGGGCCAGCCCGTCGACGGCAAGCCCATGCCCGAAGTCGAGGAATGGGCACCCATTCATCGACCTGCGCCCGCATACGAAGAGCTCACCAACAAGACCGAGATCTTCGAAACCGGCATCAAGGTCATCGACCTTATCCAGCCCTTCATCAAGGGTGGTAAGACCGGCCTGTTCGGCGGTGCTGGCGTCGGCAAGACCGTTATCATCCAGGAGCTCATCAACAACCTGGCGCAGGAGCACGGCGGTACCTCCGTCTTCACCGGCGTCGGTGAGCGCACCCGTGAGGGTACGGACCTCTATCTGGAGATGTCCGATGCAGGCGTTATCAACAAGACCTGCTTGGTTTACGGTCAGATGAACGAGCCTCCGGGAGCTCGTCTGCGTGTCGGCCTGTGCGGCCTGACCGAGGCAGAGTACTTCCGTGACAAGGGTCAGGACGTTCTTCTGTTCATCGACAACATCTTCCGTTTCACCCAGGCAGGCTCCGAGGTTTCCGCGCTTCTCGGTCGTATGCCCTCCGCAGTTGGTTACCAGCCCACCCTCGCTACCGAGATGGGCGACCTCCAGGAGCGCATCACCTCCACGAAGACCGGTTCCATCACCTCCGTCCAGGCCGTCTACGTTCCCGCTGACGACTTGACCGACCCTGCTCCGGCCACGACGTTCACCCACCTGGATGCTAAGACGGTTCTTAACCGTTCCATTGCCGAGATGGGCATCTATCCTGCCGTCGACCCGCTGGAATCCAACTCCCGCGCTCTCGATCCCGAGATCGTCGGCGAGGAGCACTATCGCGTAGCCGTTGGCGTTCAGGAGATCCTGCAGAACTATAAGGACCTCCAGGACATCATCGCGATCCTTGGTATGGATGAATTGACTGAGGATCAGAAGATCATCGTCAATCGTGCCCGCAAGGTTCAGCAGTTCCTCGGTCAGAACTTCCATGTTGCTAAGCAGTTCACTGGCCAAGATGGCGTCTACGTCAAGATGGAGGACACCGTTCGCTCCTTCGACGAGATCCTCAAGGGCAACTGCGACGAGATCCCCGAGCAGTGCTTCCGCAGCACCGGCTCCATCGAGGACGTCTACGCTGCTTACGAGAAGCTTCAGGCAGGAGAGTAAATCATGTCGGTGATCAGGTGTGACGTCGTAGCGAAGGACAAGGTCCTCTTCTCAGGCGAGCTTTACAACGTCATGGTTCCGGGCACGGAAGGCGAGCTTGGCATCATGGAGAACCATGAGCCATTCGTCAGCGCCCTTTCCGATGGCGTCATCTGGGCGCGCACCCAGGCAGAGGGCGGCGAAACGTTGAGCGCTGCCATCATGGGCGGTTACGTCCAGGTGCTCAAGGATCGCGTTATCGTCATTTGCGACAAGACGCGCCAGATCTCTCGCATCAACGTTGAGAAGCTCAATGCGGCCATTCCCGCTCTCGAGGAAAGGATCGCTAACCTTCCCGAAACGAGCATCGTCTCGCGTTCGGTGCTCACGCGCAAGCTGCGTTGGTGTAAGGTGCAGCTTGCTGCGAAGGAAAAGGAAGACCAGTACGTCTAGGATTCATCCACGATTCCCCTAGATGGCGGTCGGACTTGACCGTACCAGCTTAAGGGCGGCCCGCAAGGGTCGCCCTTTTTGCGTATGGGCGTTCGGCTGCCTTTGCGCGATGGATGATCTCGCGCCTATCGATTCTTGTCGCCTATCGTCTATCCGCCCTCCTGCGCGAATCGATCGGTCGAGGGTTAGACGGAGGAGGGGAACGACTGGGCGGACCTTCCAAAAACACTGTGTCTTTTGTCTCGCGTCGAGACGCGGGCGTCTCCTAGATGGCACAATGAAAGATCACGAAGATTCGATCTTGTTACGTTAGGAGAATGCTATGGCCTTCGTGCATCTGCACAACCATACCGAGTACTCTCTCCTTGATGGAGCAACCCATATCTACGACATGGTCAAGCGCGCGGCCGATCTCGATATGCCCGCGGTCGCCATCACCGATCATGGCGTCATGAGCGGCGTGCCCGAATTGGCCGATGCGTGCGACAAGGTGAAGGCCGAGACCGGTAAGTGGGTCAAGCCCATTTTCGGGTGCGAGGTCTATTTCACCACCGATAGCGAGCTCAAGAAGCAGAAGCAGCGCCTTCACCATATGATTCTTCTCGCGAAGAACAACACCGGTTACCACAATCTTTTGAAGCTCGTCAGCGAATCTCACGTCGACAATTTCTACTATCGTCCCCGCACGACCTTCGAAATGCTGGAGAAGTACTCCGAGGGCATTATCGCGACGAGCGCCTGCATCGCCGGTATCGTCCCGCGCTGCATCGATGCGGGAGAGTTCGATCAGGCGCGTGAGTGGGCGACGCGGTTCGCGTCGCTTTACGAGCCGGGGGACTTCTACATCGAGCTGCAGGACCAGGGCATCACGACGAACAACGGTATGTCCCAGCGCGAGATGAACATGAAGCTCACGGAGCTTGCCAATCAGCTCGGCCTGAAGACCATCGCCACCAACGACTTCCACTACTTGACGCAGGAAGATGCGCAGGCTCAGGACATCATGCTCTGCATCGGCACGAACTCCACGATGACCCAGGAAAAACGCTTCAAGTTCCCCAACGACCAGTTCTATATGAAGACCGAGGAAGAGATGCGCACGGCTTTGCGCGAGTTCCCCGAGGCGTGCGACAACACCGTTCTCTTGGCCGAGAAGTGCAACGTCGAACTTGAGCGTGATGAGATCCTGCCGCGATTCCCGCTGCCCGAAGGCTATACCGAGGAAATGCTTTTCCGCGAGGAATGCGAGAAGGGGCTCGAGCGCCGCTACGGGCCCGAATGGCGCACCACGGTTCTGACCGACAACACCGGCAAGGAGAAGTCGGTTCTCGAGCAGTACGAATACGAAGCCGACATCATCGTCCAGCAGGGTTTTCCTGCCTACTTCCTCATCGTCCAGGAATATATTCGCTGGGCGCGTGAGCACGGCATCGGTGTCGGACCGGGCCGCGGCTCTGCAGCGGGGTCGCTATGCACGTATGCGATGGGGATCACCGACCTCGACCCCATCCAGAACGGCCTCATGTTCGAGCGCTTCCTCAACCCTGAGCGCGTCGAGATGCCCGATATCGACGTCGACTTCGACGATCAGCATCGCCAAGAGGTCATCGACCACATCCGCGAGTTCTACGGCGAGGATCACGTCGCCGGCGTCATCACCTTCGGCAAGCTTCAGGCGAAGAACGCCGTGCGCGATGCTGCCCGCGTGCTCGATTACCCCTACGCAGTGGGCGATCGCATCTGCAAGATGATCGGCGGGGAGCTGGGAATCACCATCGACAAGGCCTTGGCTGAAAACCCCGACCTCGCAGCCGCCTATCAAGGGGAAGAGGACGTGCGTCGCGTCATCGACGCTGCGCGTTCCATCGAGGGCCACGTGCGCGGCGAGGGCGTCCATGCGTGCGCGACGATCATCTGCCGTGACCCGATGAGCGACCACGTGCCGATGAAGCGCGACACCAAGGGCGGCGGCATCATCACCCAGTACGATGGCCACTACACCCCCGACCTCGGTTTGCTGAAGATGGACTTCCTCGGCCTCCGAACACTCGGCGTGCTTTCCCGCGCCTGCCGCAACGTCGAGGCTCGAACGGGAGAGCATCTCGTTCCCGAGGAGATCCCCATCGAAGACGACCTGGCCTTCGCCCTGATGCGCGGCGAGCTGAAGAAGAACGGCATGCCGCTCAACATGGACGGTCTGTTCCAGGTCGAAGGCCAGCTCTATGTCAGCCTGTTCGCGCAGATCCCGCCGGAGCACTTCTCCGACATCGTCGCTTCCATCGCGCTCAATCGTCCCGGCCCGCTTGAGTCCGGAATGGTCGAGGACTACGTCAAAGTTGTTCAGGGCCGCACGCCCGTCCATTACTACGACGAGCGCCTTCGCCCGATTTTGGAGGAGACGTACGGCACCATGGTCTACCAAGAGCAGATCATGCAGGTTTCCATGGTCATGAGCGGCTTTTCAGCCGGTAAGGCAGATAAGCTGCGCAAGGCGATGGGCAAGAAGAAGCTCGACGTAATGCGTCAGCTTCAAGACGATTGGAACGCCGGCGCGGTCGAGAACGGATACAGCCTCGAGATCTCGAAGAAGATTTGGGAGGACGCCGAGAAGTTCGCGAAGTACGCGTTCAATAAGTCGCATTCCGCGGCCTATGCCCTCCTCGTCATGCGCACGGCGTATCTGAAGGCCCACTATCCTAACGAATACATGGCCGCCGTGTTGTCGAGCTACATGGGCAACAACGATCGCCTTATCAAGTACATCGCAAGCTGCAATAGAAGCGGCATCCCCGTGCTTCCTCCCGACGTTAACTCCTCCAACCTGGAGTTCACGCCTCTTGAGGAGGGCATCCGCTTCGGTTTGGCCGGCGTGCGCGGCGTCGGCGAGAAAGTCGCCCAGGCCATCATCGACGAACGCGAGGCGAACGGGCCCTACGGCTCGCTCCACGATTTCGTGTACCGTGTCGACTCGTCCGCCTTCAACCGCAAGACGCTCGAAGCGCTCATCAAGTCGGGGGCGTTCGATTCGACGGGCTACACGCGCAAGCAGCTTATGTACTTCATCGATGAGACGTCCCTGCTCGACTCGGCTGCGAAGCGGCAGAAGGATAAAGACGCCGGTCAGCTCGACATGTTCAGCATGTTCGCCGAAGTCGATGACACGTTTAAGGAAGAGGTTCCCGAGCCTGACGGCGTCGAGTGGGACAAGCGTACCCTTCTCGCGTTCGAGAAGGAGATCTTGAAGATGTTCGTCTCGGATCATCCGCTTCGTCCGTATGAGAACTACCTCGCGCGCACGATGAAGTACTCTCTCGGCGATTTGGCCGATCGTGAGGAGGGGATCAAGTCCGCAACGTTCGCGGGAATGATCTCGGAGGTGAACGTGCGCCGCACCAAGCGCGGTACGCTCATGGCGAACTTCACGCTCGAGGATACGACCGGGCACGTCGAGTGCGTCTGCTTCGATTACGAGAAGAGCCAAGGGGCGATCCAGGAGGACGCCATCGTCACCTGCAAGGGCAAGTACGAGGTGAACGACCGCGGCAACCAGCTGTTGATCTACGAGGCGAAGCCCCTTGAGCTCACCGAGGATCAGATGAGCATGGCGCCGCTTCAGCTCGAGCTCACGATCGTGCCGAAGGAAGTCGATTCGCTCAAGATGGACAAGCTCATGGGGATCCTCAAGAAGCATCCCGGGCGCGATCCCATCGTCATCTACGTCGAGCAGTCCGATGGCAACCGCCTGCGTGCAGAGCTGCCTTTCGGCATCGACTCGACCAACGCGCACCTCAAGGCCCACCTGCATGAGCTCTTCGGCCGCACGGTGTGGAGGGCGTCGTAGCGTGGAAGGGACGAATGCCGTGGATGATGCGGTGACGCTTTCCCTGCGGGTCGCCTACAACGGGGAGCCCTTTGCCGGATTTGCCCGCCAGCCGGGCCAGACAACGGTGCAGGGCAGCCTCGAAGAGGCCCTTTCCCTCGTGTTCAGGGATGAGGTGGAGACCGTGTGCGCCGGTCGCACCGATTCCGGCGTGCATGCACGGGGCCAGGTCGTCAGCTTCACTGTGCCGAGGGGATGTTGGGCCGAGCGTAGCTGCGAGAAGGTCCTTCGCTCGCTGAATGCGTTGACCCATGAGGCGATTTCCGTTTGCGAGATCGAAGAGCGGCCGACGGGATTCTCGGCTCGCTTCGACGCGACGGTGCGCGAGTATCGTTATTTCATCGCCGTTGATCGACCCGCTCCGCTTTTGATGCGCGACTTCTCGTGGCATCTCGCGCGCGATCTCGATGTCGAGGCGATGAGGAGCGCCGGGGCGCTTCTCGTTGGCGAGCATGATTTCAAGAGCTTCTGCATGGCGGTTTCGGCTGTCGGCAAGTCGACGATGAGAAACGTCTTCAGCGTCGAGGTCGATCGCGAGGAGATCTGGGGAGAGCGCCTCGTTGTCGTCACGGTTAAGGGCAACGCGTTTCTCCATTCGATGGTGCGGACCATCGTGGGGACGCTTGTCGCTGTCGGCTTGGGGCGGCGAGAGCCGTCCTGGATAGGCGAGGTGCTCGAGGCGCGCGACCGGTCGGCGGCAGGGGAGAATGCTCCGGCGAAGGGGCTCGTCTTCTGGCGCGTCGGCTATGAAGGAAAACGCGTTCACGATCCACGTCGCGAATGCGTCGATTCGTAGAGCCGTCTATCTGAAATAGGCGGCCGATAGACCACTCGACCCTCGAGGGGATCCACCCTTCGGGGGTCGAGTGCTATTCTGAAACGACATATTTTTCTGTCTCAGAAAGGGTAATCGTGACTTCGACACAATCTGCACAGCTCGCAGGCCGCGCTTCGTGGTCGGGTAAGCTCGCATTCGTCTTGGCCGCAGCCGCATCGGCGGTCGGCTTGGGCAGCATGTGGCGTTTTCCGTATCTTGCTGCAAAATACGGTGGCGGCACATTCCTCATCACGTACTTCGTCTTCGTCTTCACCATCGGCATCGCGCTGCTTCTGCTCGAGACCGCGCTCGGCCGCAAGACGGGTCAAAGCTCCATCGGCGCATTCAAGATGTTCGGAAAGAAGTTCGCCTTCATCGGCGTCTTCATGTCCGCCGTCCCCTTCATCATCGTGCCGTATTACTGCGTCATCGGCGGTTGGGTCACGCGCTATCTGGGCGGCTACGCTATGGGCGGAGCCGGCATGGCCGATGGCGGGGACTTCTTCTCGGGCTTCATCGCGAATGGCCCTGAGAGCCTTATCTTCATGCTTCTCTTCATGGCGTTGACGTACTTCGTCGTCGGCCGTGGCGTTAACGGCGGCATCGAGAAGGCCAACCTGATCATGATGCCGGCGCTCATCGTCATCGCCGCCGCGCTCGCCATCTACGCCCTGACGCTTCCCGGTGCGATCGACGGCCTCAAGTTCTATCTCGTCCCCGACATGAGCAAGTTCTCGCCCGAGCTCGTCATCGCCGCGTTGGGCCAGACCTTCTTCACCCTCTCGCTCGCGATGGGCATCATGGTGACCTACGGCTCGTACCTCGACAAGTCCACCAAGCTCACTTCGAGCGTTGGCCAGATCGCGGGCACGACCTTCGGCGTTTCTTTGCTGGCGGGCTTCATGATCGTCCCCGCGACCTTCGTCGCCATGGGTTCAGCCGATGCCGTCGCCCAGAACTCGGGCCCGTCGTTGATGTTCATCGTCCTCCCTCAGGTTTTCGAGGGCCTCGGCTCCATCGCTCCGATCGTCGGCGTCGTCTTCTTCGTCCTCGTCCTGTTCGCCGCATTGACGAGCTCCATTTCCCTTGTCGAGACGTGCACCTCGATCATCCAGGATGGCCTGCATTGCTCGCGCAAGAAGGCGTTCATCGTCACCGTGGTGTGGACCACCCTCATGGGCGTTCTCGTCAACCTTGGCTACAGCTCGCTTTCCTTCATTCAACCGATGGGCGAAGGTTCGTCGATCCTCGACTTCCTCGACTTTATCTCCAACTCCGTCATGATGCCGCTCGCCGCCCTTATGACCTGCATCTTCGTCGGCTGGATCATCAAGCCGAAGGCCATTGAGGAAGAGGTCATGCTCTCCGCGCCCTTCAAGATGCGCAAGATCTGGGCCTTCACCATCAAGTACATCGCCCCGATCCTCGTCGCCATCATCCTCGTTGCCTACGTCGCATCGACGCTGGGCTTCTTCAAGATGTAGGGCGCTCGTCCAGGACGCATCTTCGAGAAAACGGCCTTCGGGCCGTTTTCTTTTTGCGTGGGTCCTCGGTTCTCGTTGACGTGGTCGGGCGAGAGGGCATCGGGTCTTGGCGGTGGTATGATGGGTCGAACGCTGAAATCACCTATTCCAAGGAGTTATCGTGTCCCTTTCCATCGGCATCGTCGGACTTCCCAACGTGGGGAAGTCATCCCTGTTCACTGCCCTTACGAAGAAGGGCGGCGTCGCCGCGAACTATCCGTTTGCCACCATTGAGCCTAACGTGGGCATGGTGCCGGTCCCCGATTATCGCCTCGACGGCCTCGCTGCCATCGACCACCCCGCGAAAATCATCCCGGCCACCGTCGAATTCGTCGATATCGCCGGGTTGGTCGAGGGAGCTTCCCAAGGCGAGGGTCTGGGCAATAAGTTTCTTGCCAACATCCGTGAGACCGATGCGATCTGCGAAGTGGTCCGCTTCTTCTCCGACCCCAACGTCGAGCATGTTTCGAAGAAGGTCGATCCGCTTTCCGACGTCGACACCATCAAGACCGAGCTGATCCTGGCGGACATGGGCACGATCGAGAAGGCGCTTCCTCGCCTGGAGAAGGAGGCCAAGCGCGACAAGGCGGCCGTTCTCAAGTTCGAAACCGCCAAGAAGGTGCTCGAGGGACTTGGCGAAGACAAGCGTGCCCTTACGCTTGATCTTTCCGATGACGAGAAGGAGGCCATCAAGGACCTCTGCCTGCTTACGATGAAGCCGCTTCTCTATATCGCCAACGTCGATGAGAGCAAGCTGTCCGCCGAGCTTCCCGAGATCGACGGCCAGCAGCCGGTGCCTATTTGCGCGAAGACCGAGGCTGACCTCGCCGAGCTCGATCCCGAGGAGGCCCAGATGTTCCTCGATGAACTGGGCCTCGACGAGTCCGGCTTGGCTCGCTTGATCCGAGAGGCCTACAAGCTTCTGGGGCTTCAGAGCTACTTCACGAGCGGCGAGACGGAAACGCGTGCATGGACGATCCCCGTCGGTGCGAAGGCCCCTCAGGCTGCCGGCGTCATCCATTCCGATTTTGAGCGCGGCTTCATCAAGGCCGAGACCGCATCGTACGAAGATTACGTCGAGCTCGGCGGCGAAAAGGGCTGCCGTGATGCCGGCAAGCTTCGTCAGGAAGGCAAGGACTACGTCGTCCAGGACGGCGACGTCATGCATTTCAAGTTCAACGTGTAGAAGCGTTCGAACGCGACTAGGCAGACGGGCCCGCTTCGTGCGGGCCCGTCGCCTTTCTGGCTCTCCGGCGAGTTTTCGTTACGTGCGGTGCGCCCGTGCGGGCGGCGGTTGAGTTACCCTTAGGGAAAGACGTCTGTGTATGAGAGGGGATCATCATGCAGCTGAGGGAAATGGGGAAAACCGGCGTCAAGGTGTCGCCGCTGGGGTTCGGGGTCATGCGCCTGCCTATGAAAGGCGGCGGGAAGGCCGACAACGCCACCACTATCGACAACGTGGACATCGAAACGTCCATCGCTATGATCCGTGAAGCGATCGACGGGGGCGTCAACTACTTCGACACCGCGTACAACTACGTCGGCGGTTCGTCCGAGGTCATTCTCGGTCGGGCGCTTAAAGACGGGTACCGCGAGAAGGTGAACGTAGCAAGCAAGTCGCCCGCATGGCTCTACAAGGAGCCGGAGGACTTCGATCGCTTCTTGGCAACGCAGCTCGAACGACTCGACACGGACTACCTCGATTTCTATCTGCTCCATTCGCTCAACGGCGGAAGTTGGAAGCGCGCGCAGCGCATCGGCGCCGTCGAGTCCCTGAAGAAGGCGAAGGCCGATGGGCGCGTCCGTCACATAGGCTTCTCTTTCCACGACGATCTCGATCTCTTCGAGGAGATCCTCGATGCCGCCGAGTGGGATTTCTGCCAAATCCAGCTGAATTACTTCGACCGAGATTACCAGGCGGGTCTCAAGGGCATGCGCATGGCGGCTGAACGGGCGATGGGCGTCGTCGTCATGGAGCCTTTGCGCGGTGGGCTTCTCGTCGATCTTCCCAAAGAGGCTCAAGCGGCCTTCGACGATTCAGGGATCGAGCGCTCGAACGTCGAATGGGCGCTCGACTGGCTGTGGGACCTCCCCGAGGTTTCCTGCGTGCTTTCCGGCATGAGCACGCCCGAGCAGCTCGAGCAGAACATGGCCTCAATGGAGAAGGCGCATCCGGGCATGCTGTCGCCTGAGGAAAAGGACGTGCTCGATCGCGCGAAGAAGGCCCTCGATGCCCGCGTCGAGGTTCCGTGCACGGGCTGCAACTACTGCGTCGACATGTGCCCCAATAAGATCGCGATCCCGTATTGTTTCCGCGCGTACAACATGGGGGCTCTCTACGACGATGAAGAGCTTGCAAAATGGTTTTACCGCGAAGAGGTCTCGAGCTACGGACGCGATGCGTCGCACTGCGAAAGCTGCGGTGCGTGCGAGGAGATCTGCCCTCAGCACATCGAGATCGGGACGTGGCTCCCGAAGATCGACGAACGATTGGGCGAATAGCCCTTCCGCCGTTTTCGAAGGGTCCGCGCTCTTGGCGGACCCTTCGTGCGTTCGGCCGTCGTCGAGGGGAGTGCCTCGCCGTTGAGTTTGTGACCGTTGCATTCCGCTCTTTTCGATCACCTTGCTTCTGGTACCGTGGAATCCAAGGAAAGGAAGGTGCGTGCACGTGGAGCAAAAAGAGACGAGACGCATTCTTGAGCAGCTCGCCGACGGGGGAATCTCGGTCGACGATGCCCTGCTTGCGCTTAAGCGCGAGCCCTTCACCGACCTCGGCTACGCCAAGGTCGACCACCATCGAGCCTTGCGCCAAGGGGCGTCCGAGGTCATCTACGGCGCCGGCAAGACGCCGGAACAGATCGTCGGGATAGCCGCTTCCCTGCGCGAGGAAGGCGCAGAGTGCGTGCTCATCACCCGCTTGAAGGATGAGGCGCTTGCTTTGCTGGAAGAGCGTTTCGGCGAGAGCTTCCGCTTTCACGAGGTCGCTCGGGTCGGTATCGTGGGTGACCTTCCAGAGCCTGACGGAAACGGCACGCTCCTCGTCGTTGCGGCGGGGACAAGCGACCTTTACGCTGCTGAAGAGGCCGCCCTCACCGCCGAGGCTCTCGGCAACGAGGTGAAGCGCCTCTACGACGTGGGGGTGGCGGGGCTCCATCGCATCCTTGCCCATATCGACGACATCATGGAAGCGCAGGTCATTATCGCGGTGGCCGGCATGGAAGGTGCGCTGGCGAGCGTCGTCGGGGGCATGGCCTCGTGCCCTGTCATCGCGGTTCCGACCAGTGTCGGCTACGGCGCGTCCTTCGGGGGGCTTTCCGCGCTCCTGTCCATGCTCAACTCGTGCGCGAGCGGCACGAGCGTCGTCAACATCGACAATGGTTTCGGCGCTGGATTCCAGGCTCATACGATCAATCATCTGCCGGGGCGCTCGAGCGGCGTCCGGAGCTGAGAGGGGTTTCTTATGGTGTTCTATCTCGACCTGCGTGAAGATGCGAGGCGCGCCCATCTTCTCGATTCCCTGTTCGCCTGCATGGATCCTCGGCAGCGCGATCGTTTCGATGAGATCATCGCCCACGTTGCCGTTCCCGATCGTCATCACCGCAACGTGATCGAAGTCAACGAGACGATCGATGCGCTTTCGGTTCCCGATCGCATCAAGGAGGACATGCACGGGGTCTACGGGATCCTGGCGGCCGCTGAGGCGCACGTCCACGGATGCGAGGTGACCGAAACCCATTTCCACGAGGTGGGAAACGCCAACGGCATCCGCAACGCCCTCGCGATCTGCGCTGGATTCTACGTTCTCTCTCCCGATGAGGTGGTGGCGACGCCGATCCAGACGGGTGAAGGCGAAATAGAATGCGCCCATGGCGTCCTGTCCATTCCCGCACCCGCCACGGCGACCATCCTGGAGGGGCTTCCCCTCGCTAGCCCTCTTCTCCCCGGAGAGCGCTGCACGCCGACCTCGGCGGCCTTGATCCGTCATTTCGTCACATCGTATTCGGGATAGCCTATGGTCGACCTGGGCGCCACGCGCGTTTTCGACCGGGAAACCGATGATCTGTCCCGTCACTGTCCGGATGGCGAGCTGATTCTCGGTCGTTATGTTCCGGAACGCGAAGCGGGAACAGGAGGGTTCTCCCGCGTCGTCGTGGCGTGGGATACGCGCATCCATCGCCGCGTCGCCATCAAGTGCATTCCGCTCGATGAGGCGACGGCTTCGTTCGGCATCGCCCGTCAGAGCATTCTCGTCGACGAAGGGGGACCCGACACCTCGCATATCCCCGGCCTCGACGAAGCCCGCACCGCTGCGCTGCTTTCCGACGCCTCGATCGTTCAGATTTACGATTTCGAGGTCCAGGGATCCACGGCGTACCTCATATTGGAATACGTCGACGGGATGACTCTTGCGGATCTTCTCGATTTCCATCCAGACGAAATAGACGCCGACATCGCCGCGGCTCTCTTCAAGTCGATTGCGCGGGCTCTTCAGGTCGCCCACGCCAAGCACGTGCTCCATCTCGACATCAAGCCGGAAAACGTTCTGATAGACACCAAGGGTCAGGTCAAGGTGACCGATTTCGGTCTTGCGCGTCTCGCCGACGAGGCGGGGTACGGTGCGGCTGCCGGGGGCACGATCGGGTATATGCCGCCGGAGCAGATGCGCCGTGAAGAACTCGACGAGCGCTGCGATCAGTGGGCCTTGGCAAGCCTGATGTACGAGGTTATATCGGGGGCAAACCCCTTCTTCGCCGATTCGCTTTCCGCCGCGCAAGACGCCATCTACGATTCCGAGATCGTCATACCCTCTCTTTGCATGGATGGCCTCGATGAGGGCATCGACGACGTGGTGTTTCGCGCGCTCGATCCCGATCGGGAGGGGCGCTATGCGAGCGTCGAGGAATTCGCGCAGACCCTGCAGCCGTGCCTCGGGTCTTCTCGGAGGGGAGCGGATAAGCTCAAGGCCCTCGTGGGGCAGGAGGATATCGCCGAGGAGGACGAAGGCGTCTCCCGCGGCGATGCCCCTTCGCGCCGAGTGGCCTCTGTCGCCTGGCGCTCGATTGGCTTGCGGTCCTGTTCGGCGCTTTTCGCGGCGTTCGCCGCGTATATCTCGGTTGGTGAAGTGGTTGGTCCGGCTGCATGGGATGGGGTCGAATGGTGGGCGGCGGCGATCGGCTTCGTCGTTTTGGGGGCGATCTTTCCCCGAGCCGTCTCGCTGGTGGGCGTCGAGGCGCTCGGCGTGGCGTTCTGCGCCGCCGGGGCCCCCATTCCCGGTGTGCTGCTCGGCGCGATGGGCGCGCTGTGGTGGTGGTTCGCGGGAAGGGAAAGCGTCGAATCGTCCGTCGTGGCTTCCATCCCCCTCGTCTTCGGGGCGATGGGGATGACGCCCGCATTGCCGTTCGTCGCCGGCTTCATGCTCCCGTGGCGCACC
Organism: uncultured Eggerthella sp.; assembly: GCA_959607715.1. Classification (GTDB taxonomy): domain Bacteria; phylum Actinomycetota; class Coriobacteriia; order Coriobacteriales; family Eggerthellaceae; genus Anaerotardibacter. Next base: position 47,134 of record CAUHNN010000004.1, read on the forward strand.
GCCCTTGCGACAACGCTGTTCGCGGGGGTCTTCGCCTTCGTGCTTGCCGGGATGGGCTCTTCTTCGCTTGCCGGATGGTATCTCTGGGAATATTCGCCCGGGGCGATTTCCCCCGCCTTGAGCGAGAGTCTCTTTGCCCTGATCCAGCTTCCGTCGACGTGGATCGTGGTCGCGTCGTGGGCGGTCGCGTCCTTGGTCGCCTCGCTGCTTTGCGCCTCGGGATCGCGCCTTGCTTCGTCGATTGGGATGATTATCGTCGCCGGGGTATGCTTCGCCGGTCTGGTGGCGGCATCGGTGCTCGATTCGGGCGGGACGGTGCTGCTTTCCCGTCCTGTCGATCTAGTCCCCCTCATCGTGTCCTTTTCCTGCGCGATCGCCGCTGCAAGCACGATGACGCCCGCTCGGTGCGGCGAGGGCTCCGAGCGGGCGCGTTAGGAAATATCGGCTTCTTTCCCCTAGGCGACAGGTTCGCCCGAGAAGTTCTGGTTTCTGGTTATGCGCTTTGCGTCTTGGTCGCTGAATGAGCCGTCGAAGAGGATCGCGAGCGCTTCTTGGGCTTCGGCCTGCGCCCGATCGAAGAGGTCCTGGAAGCTTGCCGTGCTCACGTCGCCGGTGAAGGGATTGGTCCAGGGATGGTTGTCGTGGTTGTCGAAGCGGCAGTATTCCTCGCCGATGGGTCGGTGGGTCATCGCCTGCAGGAAGGAATGGCTGCGAAGAAGCCGCTCGGTCGCGCCGAGAACGCGGCGCTTCACCCCGCGGGGGGAATGGAAGACGGCCCCTTGGAGAAGGCGGAAGTCGTGGACGCTTTTGGCGAACAGGTCGAAGCGCGTCGTTATCTTCAGGGCCTTTTCCGTCGCGATCGCGACGAGGTAGGAAGCGATCGAGAGGGTCTGCTCGTCGCAGCGGAGAATTTCGCGGTGAGGCTTGAAGTCGGCGATGGTCAGTCCTTCTCGCGTGAAGAGCACGACTTCGTCGATCTCGCTTTCGATGACCGCGTGGACCTCGGTACCGTCTTCGCGCGTGAGTCCTTCGATGCCGGCGTCGCAGATCTCGAACTCCTGGGAATAGACGAGAGGGTGCGCTGCGCGGTCGAGGAGGTAGTGGCAGAGGAATCCCGCGACGTAGGCACGAGCGATGGAGCGTCCCGATGCGGGCACCTCATCGACGCTGTCGAGAAGCGCCATGATCAGCGCGCTCGGCTCATTGCGGTGCATCAGGTTGCCGAGCTTGCGGTATCCCCAGAGGCTTGGCGAGGCCACGCAATAGAAGAGGGGGTCGGGCCCTTGGTTGCCGAGAAGGAACGCTGCGCATTCGCGGTCGGTGGACACGAAGGGGGCTGCCCCCTTTTTCAGGAGGTCTTTTCCGAATCGGTCGTGGGTGATGAGTGCAGGCATGTCGTCCTCCGATACTTAACGGATTTTTCAGATATGCGGATAAAGAGCGTCACTATACTTTGATTCGTGCGTCTTTTCTCCGTCGACCGAAGAGCAAGACGCTTTATCGATAATACGTTCAAACGCGAAAGGGCGGCAATGGCGGTATTCGGGTTGACGAAAAAAGAACTGAGTTGGGTGCTGTACGACGTAGGGAATTCGGCGTTCGTCATGCTTTCGACCGCCATCATCCCCATCTACTTCGCCTCCCTCGCCGAACCGGGTTCCTCGGTTGTGGTGGCATGGGGCTATGCTGAGACGGTTGCCTCCCTCATTCTTGCTTTGCTCATGCCGTTTTTGGGGAGCCTCGCCGATTTCGCGGGCAACAAGAAGAAGTTCCTCGTCGGTTTCGCCGGGACGGGTGCGGTCGCTTGCGCAGCTCTCGGCATTCCCGACCACGCGTTGCTTTTCCTCGTCGTCTACGTGGTCGCATCGGTCATGCTGAACGGGTCGATGGTCTTCTACGATGCCTTCCTCGTCGATGCCACGACCGAAGATCGCTATGACGAGGTTTCGTCGCACGGTTACGCTTGGGGCTACATCGGCTCGTGCATCCCCTTCATCGCCTGTTTGGCCATCGTTCTCGGCGGGGAGTCGTTTGGCATCGAGACGGCGCTCGGGATGAAGATCGCCTTCATCATCACCGCGCTTTGGTGGGTCGCCTTCACCGTGCCCATCGCCCGCACGGTTCGCCAGACCCATGCGAAGGAGCGTACCGAGCATCCGTTTGCCCAATCGTTCAAGGGGCTGTTCGCGACGATGCGCGACATCGTCGCCGATCGGCGCCTGCTGTTCTTCATGCTCGCGTTCTTCTTCTACATCGATGGCGTTCATACCGTCATCAAGATGTCGACGAGCTACGGAACCGAGCTGGGCATCGACGCGACTCAGCTCGTCTTGGCATTGCTCGTCACCCAGTTCGTCGCCTTCCCTTCCGCGGTCATCTACGGACGTTTGGCGGTTCGCCATGGCACGCGCCGCATGCTCATGGTCGGCGTCTTCGCCTATTTCTGCATCGTCCTCTTCGCTGCGTTCTGCCTTAAGAGCGCCGTCGAGTTTTGGATCCTCGCCATCTGCGTGGGGCTCTTCCAGGGAGGCATTCAAGCGCTGTCGCGCTCCGAGTTCGGAAAGCTCATTCCCCGCGAGCGAGCCAACGAGTACTACGGATTCTTCGACATCTTCGGGAAGTACGCTGCGGTGATGGGGACGTTTCTCGTGAGCGTTTTCACCCAGCTTACGGGTGACCCCACGTTCGGCGTCCTGTCCATCGCCGTGCTCTTCGTTGTGGCATTCGTTCTCCTGAAGCTTATGCCGACCCACGTGCGATGAGGCTATAGTGCGTGAACGTGCTCACGCTCGATCGATCGGATGGTATGGCCGTTCTTTTCGTCGCGGTCGGGCTCTTCGCCTTTTTGCCGCCGATCGTCGCGCCGAGCGCCGCGGCCTTTCTTCCGTTGGCGTCGACGTTTCACTTCTCCGTCGATGACGGGGATGGCAAGGATGGCTTGTCCCCCGTTCTCAAGCCCGTCCCTATGCGCAAGGCAGACCTGGGTCATGCCTTGTCGCCAAGGAGGGCGCTCTTCGGCGCAAGGATGATTCTTCCAGAGAAGCGCCGCCGCGTCATGGTGAAAAACGAGGGAAAACGCCAGGTAGGAACCGTTAGTCAAAAGAAGGCCACGTGCTCCCGACCCTCATGCGACCTCCCTTCATCTCGAGAGGGTCGAAGGAAAAATCCCCTCGCTCGCCGCCGGCGCCGTTGCCCTTCGGAAGGGAGGAAGGCCTATAAGGGCCTTGCGGGTGGGTTCGGGTCGAGAGGGGGGGGATCTTGAGGGTTTTCGTTGGGGGAAACGCTAGCCGATGAGCTTCGCGACGTCGCCGAGGAGAAGCTCGAAGCTCACGCCGCGCTCTTTGAAGTGGGGCTGCTTGCTCGAGACGATCATGGCATCGTGCGTGAAGTCGCCCGCGAAGGCGACGGCCTCGTGCAGCTCTTTGCCGGCCATGATGGCGGCGAGCAGGCAGGAGCAGTAGACGTCGCCGGTGCCGTGGAGCATGTAGGGGAGGTACTCGTTCTCCACCTCGAACAGGTCGCAGTCGACGCCGCCGACGAAATTGCGAATGACCGTTTCGCCTTGGCGCTGGATGCCCTTGAGCACAACGTGCTTAGCGCCCTTGGCGACGAGCGCGTCGATCATGCGTTCGGCCTGCGCGTCGCTGATGTCGGTGCCGCACCACTTTTCGCCGATCGGTTCGCCGAGGATGATGGCTGCTTCGGTGAGGTTGGGGGTCAGTACATCGGCCCCCGATGCGAGCTGCCCCATCGCCTCGCACAGTTCGGGCGTGTAGGTCGGGTAGATCTTGCCGTGGTCCGCCATGACGGGGTCGACGATCCTGAGGGCCTGGGGGTACGTGGTGTACAGGTCGCGGATGCGGTCGACCTGCTCGGGCGCACCGAGGAATCCGGAGTAGATGGCGTCGATGTCGACGTCGATGCCCTTCCAGGCGTCAAGGTAGTCCGCCATGATCTCGGTGGTGTCGTGCATGTACCATCCCGGGAACGCCGTGTGGCTCGAGAAAAGGCCGGTGGGGACGGGGCAGACGTCGCAGCCGGCGGATGAGAGGACCGGAATGGCGACGCCGAGGGAGCACTTGCCGTAGCCGCAGAGGTCGTGGACGGCTGCTATGCGGGGGATGTAGTCGGGATGGGCGGCGCGGTCGTAGAGGACGGGACTTGTCATGGGTTAATCTTCCTTCTCTTCGAATTCTTCGTAGGCGTTCCCGCGGTCTTTGTACATTGCACGCGTCTTTCGCTCGAGGATGATCGAGACGATCGTGGTGAGCACGAGCGATGCCGCGATGAGGCACGCGATGCCCTCCATCGTCTCGAAGAAGAAGTGATAGAGGTATGCGAAGTCCATGCGCGCTCCTTGGGGATCTGTTCATTGCGCGAACGCTTCGGGGAAGGCGATTCGCGGATTGAATAAGAGTATACTAACGCTACCGATTTCGATCGGAAACCTGTATATCAAAGCACGTCGAAAGGCAAGCCATGCTGGACATTCGGTTCGTTCGCGAGCATCAAGAAGAGGTCGCCACCGCTCTGCGCAATCGCAATAGCGAGTGGGATTCCGAGCGCTTCCAAGAGCTGGACGAATCACGCCGTAGCGCAATCGCCCATGAAGAGGAGCTTCAGGGTCAGCGCAACGCACTGTCCAAGGAGATCGGCCGATTGATGGGCGAAGGCAAGCGCGAAGAGGCCGAGGCGGCCAAGGAATCCGTTCGCCAGATCAACGCGCGCATCGAGGGCTTCGCCGCGAAGCGCGCCGAGCTCGACGCCGAGCTGAACGACTTCATGGCTCGCATCCCCAATATCCCGTGCGCGGCCACTCCGGTGGGTAAAGACGAAACCGAGAACCCCGAGCGTCGCCGCTGGGGCGTCCCGCGCGATTTCGCGGCTGAGGGCTTCGAGCCCAAGGCCCACTGGGATCTCGGCGCCGAGTGCGGCATCCTCGACTTCGATCGCGGCGCGAAGCTCTCGGGAGCTCGCTTCACGGTCCTCGCCGGCGCCGGTGCGACCCTCGACCGCGCTCTGCAGTGTTTCTTCCTGAACACCCACATCGCGCGCGGTTTCAAGGAGTTCATCCCGCCGGTGGTCGTCAACCGCGAGATCATGTACGGCACCGGTCAGCTTCCCAAGTTCGAGGACGACGCCTACCATACCGGCGAAGATCAGTTCCTCATCCCGACGGCCGAAGTGGCCCTCACCAACCTCCATGCCGGCGAGATCCTCGATGCGTCGGAACTGCCGCTGCGCTACACCGCAGGTACGCCGTGCTTCCGCGAGGAGGCGGGATCGGCTGGTCGCGACACGCGCGGCATCATTCGCCAGCACCAGTTCACCAAGGTCGAGATGGTGAAGTTCGCTCGCCCTGAAGAATCCGACGAAGAGCTGGAAAGCATGACCGCCGAGGCCGAGTACCTGCTTCAGCAGCTTGGCCTGCCGTATCGCGTCATCAGCCTCTGCACCGGCGACCTGGGTTTCTCTGCGCGCCAGACGTATGACGTCGAGGTGTGGCTGCCGAGCTACAACGGCTATAAGGAGATCTCCTCCTGCTCGAACTGCGGGGATTTCCAGGCTCGTCGCGCGAACATCAAGTATCGAGACCCGAAGAACTTCAAGGGCACGCGTTTCGTCCACACGCTCAACGGTTCCGGCCTTCCGACGGGTCGCACCATGGCCGCCATCATGGAGAACTACCAGAACGCCGATGGCTCCATCACCGTTCCCGAGGTGCTCCGTCCTTACATGGGCGGCATCGAGGTCATCGAGCCCGTCGCCCGATAGCGTCTTGTTCTTAGACGCTCGTATCGATGGCGAAAAAGAAAAACAAGCGCCCTTCGGTCGTCGGAAAGCGCGTCGCCGTACCCGATGCGCGTCAGGCGACTTCCCGCGAAAAAGGGGAAGTCGCCGCGTCTGACGCGCGTCAGAGCACGAAGGCGGCGGAGGCCTCATCGCCCGCCGCTTCCGAAGGCGCCCCCAACACATCCGCCTCCTTGTCCCGGACGGGCACTCCGCGCGTCGGTGCGCGCGAGCGGCAGATCAGGCGCCGCCACATGTCGCGAAGGTTCTTCGTCGTCGCAGGCGTGTTCATGGCCGTGCTCCTGGTCGCCACGGCGGCGCTGGCATGGAACCATTGGCTGCGCTATGACGATGCGGCGGATATCCAGGGATCGTGGAAAATCGACGGGAGCGAGCAGGTCATCACCATCACCTCCGACCAGATCGCGCTCACGCCGGAGGTCTCGTATTCCTATGCGCTCGACACCTTCGCCAAGACGATCGATTTCACCTTCGAGCAGTACGGGGGGTCGGGCTCGTACGCCTTCTCGCCGGAGCGCACCACGCTCGTCATAACCGAGACGCAGGCCGAATCCGGCCAGAAGGTCTCGACGAAGCTGGTGAAGCAGTGACCGAGGCGCCGCGTGAGGCGGTGCGCATCGAGGCTATCCGCGTGAGGGCCGATCGCATCGAGGCATCCGTGGCGGTATCGTCCGAGCGGTATCGCATGAGCGACCCCGCGCTGGTTCGTCGTTGCCTTCGCTTCGCCCCGACCATGGCCCACCATGCCTGCCGCAACGAGATTGGGCCGCTCTTCTCGTTCGTGATGGAATCCACCTCGGTGCCCCATCTTCTTGAGCACATGGTCGTCGATGCGCAGACGCGATGCGCGCGCAGCGCATCGCGCGTCTTCACCGGAGCGACCCAGTGGGACGAGGCGGGCGCCCTCACCGCGACGGTATCCCTTTCGTACGAGGATGACCTCGAGGCCCTCCGCTGCTTGTCGCAGGCCGTTTCGTTTCTCAACGACGCGCTTCTCGAGTTGAGGGGCTAGGCAGCGGGCCCTTCACGCAGATATCCGCGATGCCCCGATCCTGTGGGTGGTGGGTTTCGAATCGGAAACAAGACGATCCCCCCTCGTCGTTTTATCGCCATCTGCGACGACGATCCTTTTATAATGTCTTCAGGAATCACTACATCATGGGAAGGTGTTCACGATGGGAAAATTCGCTACGTTCGTTCTTGGTGGCGTCGCCGGTGCTGCGGTCGCTCTTCTTCTTGCTCCTCGCAGCGGTGCCGAGAACCGCGCGTTGATCGGCGAGGCTATCAACGATAACTGCAAGATCCCTTCTGGTGTTCAGGAAAAGGCAGGCCAGCTCGTCGACGCAGCCGCCACTACCTCCACCAAGGTCATCAACGCAGTCGTGGATAACGGCTCTGACGCCTACAAGGCGGTCGCCTCCCGCGCTCAGCAGATGGCGCCCGCTTCCGTGCGCGCCTTCGATGCCAACAGCGATGAGCTTCGCGAGAAGATCGATGCGGCTCGCGAGCGCATCGCTGCTCAGGTCGCCAAGAACGCCGAAGCTGCACGCGACGCTGCGGTCGACAAGGTCCCTGCCGCCATCGACGCCGCCCAGGCGGCGACGCAGGCCGTGAAGGACGCTGCGGCCACGGCGAAGGACACTGCGGTCAATGCGGCGAGCGCCGTTGCGGCAAAAGTGTCCTCGTCTTCTGACGGCGAGGCAACGAAATAGCCTTCAATGAGGAATAACGCGAGGCGCAGGCTATTCTTGTCATGCGCCTTGACTACCAAGACGGCGGCGTGAGTCGCCGTCTTCGTTTGACGGGGCAGTGCCGCGAAGGAGTATCTGATCGTGAAGAAAGATCGCTATACGATCCGCGAGCTCAAAGGAGTGAGGGTCGATCAAGTCGGGAAGAAGGACCACCGCATAGGGCGCGTCCATTCGTTTGTGTTCCACCCCCGCGATCTGCGCGTCGTAGGCTTCACGGTGAAACGCCCCGATGTTGCGCTCATGTTCCATCGCTCCGATATCTTCGTCGCCTTGGATTCGTTCGACGTCGCCGATGGCGTCGTGTGCATCGATGAGGAGCGCGCCTCGACCGGCAAGGCGGCGTGCAAGAGGCTTGGAGTCGACTGGGATTCTTGCATCGTATGGCAGGGGATGGCCCTTGTCGCCGAGGACGGCTCGATCCTCGGGCGCGTCGGTGACGTCACGTTCGACACCACCGATGGATCGGTGGTGTCCCTGGTCGTCGATCGCGGCGCTTCGGCCCAGGCCCTTCTGGGCGTGACCGAGGTTCCCCGCGAGTTGATCAAGGGTTTCAGGACCGGTGTGGGCGACAACCTCGAGATCTGCGATGAAGAGGACTTCATCAGGGGCGGCATCGTCGTATCGAGCGAGGTCCTTTCACTCGCCCCGGCAGGGGGATTGGCCGAGCGCGCCGGCGAAGCGAGCGCGGTAGCCGAAGCGAAGGCAGCGCAGGTTCTCGAGAAGGCGCGCCCCGTTGCGCACCATGCGGCCGAGAAGGCCGACGAGGCGGTTAACAAGGGGGCATATGCCCTTGGCAGGCAGCTGTCCAAGACGCGCGGCATGTTTTCCAGCTTCAAAGAGGAGTATCGTCGCGCCCGAGACGGCGAAGATGGGGAGAGTAAATGAGCAAACACGACGAAACGGTGAAGATCCTCGGTCATTCCATGAAGAAGGCCGATCTGTTTCGGGCCCTCGGCCTGCTTGCGTTCATCGCGCTTACCGCCGGCATCGTTGCGGCTCTGTGGCCGAGCCTTTCTCTGATTCTCGAGCCGAACGGCGTCGATCGTCTTATCGCCGACATCCAGTCGAAGGGGGCCTGGGGCGTGCTCATGCTCCTCGGCCTTCAGCTCCTCCAGATCATCGTCGCGTTCGTTCCCGGTGAAGTGGTCCAGGTCGCTGCCGGCATGCTTTACGGCCCTTTGTGGGGAACGGTGATAATCCTGACCGGCTGCGTCGCGTCGAGCGCGATCGTCTATCAGCTTGTCCATCGCCTCGGGGCGCCGTTCGTCCATGCCATGGTCGACAAGAAGTATCTCGTGAAGTTCTACGAGTTCGAGAAGTCGGGGAAGTTGAGCTTGACGGTCTTCATCCTCTTCCTCATACCCGGCATGCCCAAAGACGTCTTCACGTATCTTGTTCCCTTGACGAGCATGCGCATGCGCACGTTTCTGCTCCTCTCGAACGTTGGGCGCATCCCCGGCATCATCTTGTCGACGTATGCCGCGGCAGGTTTGGCGGAGGGGGATTTCGTCGTCAGCATGGTTATTTTCGGCATCGCCGCGGTGTTCGTGATCATCGGCGTCGTCTTCCGGGAGCGCATCATGGGGCTTGTCAGCGGCAAGCGCGAAGCGCGCGAAGCCGTTGCCCGTTACGAGGAGTATCTCGAGCAAAAGAAGGAGGGCGGCGATGGCGAATAGCGAACGCGATGCCTTCGATGGACCGAGGGGCGCGCAGCCAGGTGGGGGGCAGCGATGGAGCGAGCCTCCTGTCCAGCCCCACTACCATGCGCCCGGTGACTCTCGCGATCATGTCGCAGCGGGCCTGCTCGCTATTTTCCTGGGGTGGCTCGGTGTCCATAAATTCTATCTGGGATACAACGCCCAGGGGTTCATTCTCCTTGCCGTGAGCCTGATAGGCGGCTTGTTCTCGTTCGGCCTTGCCGCAGGCGCCGTCGTCATCATCTCGATCATAGAGGGAGTGATCTACCTCACGAAAAGCCAGAGCGAGTTCGAGCGGACCTACGTCCACGGAAAGAGGGAGTGGTTCTAGCTCGAGCCTTCATTCGTCTGCAAGAGGGCGGCGGGCCGTTGATATCGGGTTCGCTGCGCTATAATGGTTATGTCCTGTGCATCTATGCCAATAAGGAGGAACAGTATGCCCACCATCACTCGTGATCAGGTCAAGGTCCCTGCCGACGTTATGCCTGAATCTCGTGAAACGTACATCGAGAACTATTTGAAGGCTACTCGCAACACGGGCCGTTTGATGCTCTTTGCGTGTGACCAGAAGATCGAGCACCTCAACAAGGACTTCTACGGGGAGGGCATCGACATCTCCGATGCCGAGCCCGAGCACTTGTTCGAGATCGGATCCAAGGGCACCATCGGTGTGCTCGCGGGCCAGCGCGGCCTCATCGCCCGCTACGCCAACGACTATCCCGAGATCAACTACCTGGTGAAGATGAACTCCAAGACCAACCTGGTCAAGGGTTCCCAGGACGATCCCTATTCCCCGCAGCTCCATGAGCTCGAGGCCGTTCTCGCCATGCGCGAGGCCGGTGTGAACATCGTCGGTCTTGGCTACACTATCTACCTGGGCTCCGAGTACGAATCCACCATGATGGCCGAAGCCGGCGAACTCATCGCCGAGGCTCACGCTGCCGGTCTGCTTGTCGTGCTGTGGATCTACCCGCGCGGCAAGGCCGTTACCGATGAGAAGGATCCCGACCTGATCGCAGGCGCTGCCGGCGTCGCCCTGTGCCTTGGCGCCGACTTCGTCAAGGTCAACCCTCCTCACGCGACCGACGACAAGACGTCCGCCGAGGGCCTTAAGATCGCTTCCATGGCTGCTGGCCGCACGGGGCTTGTGTGCGCTGGCGGATCGAAGGCCGATGCGAACAAGTTCCTTTCCGATCTCCACGATCAGATCCACATCGGCGGCTGCTGCGGCAACGCGACCGGACGTAACATCCACATGCGTTCCACCGAAGAGGCCATCCGTCTGTGCGATGCCATTTCGGCTGTCACGCTGGGCGATTGGAGCGTCGAAGACGCCGAGGCGGTCTTCCGCGGCGAGAAGGAATTCTCTCTGTAACCTAAGCAGTGCGTTTCTTTTCTATCGACCGCGCCTTCGGGCGCGGTTTTTTTATGGTGTGCCACATGCATCGATAACCAGGCGCACGTTTGGGGGAAGCCCATCCGAAACGGATGGGAGGCGCGCTCGGGTGTCGATGGAATTGCGAGCCGTAAGGCGCACAATGGAACGGATCGTCGGCAACGAAGGGATCGCCCTGGTCGATGGCGCGGAAGGAGCCCCATGGAAACCGTGTGCACAGCAGTACTCATCGCCGAGCTCGTCCGTATCGGCTGGGTCGATGCGAGGACGCGCACCGTGCTGCTGCTCGACGTCGTCGTGCTGGCGCTCATGCGATGCGCGTTCGCCCTTATGGCGTTTGGCGGCGCATTTGCCCATGGCTCCCCTGCGTATCTTCTGTGGGACCCTGCCGGCATCGTCTCATCGTGCGCTGCGGGCCTGGCGGCAGCGATGTTCCTGTGGCTTATCGGGAAGGCGGTTTCGTTTCGGTCGGGGAAAGAGGCGCTCGGAACCGGCGATGCGTGGCTGTGCGCGGTCCTGCCTTTGTTCCTTGATGCCGGGGACGTCCCTCTTTTCCTCATCGTGTCGGCGACGGGCGCATGCATCGAGGCGCTCTGGTGCATCGTGCGGGGAAAGAGGGATTTCCCGTTCGCTCCCTGTCTCGTTGCATCGCTCGGGGCGATCGTTGTTTGGCGGCTTTGGTTTTAGGGGAAGGGTTAGGGTAAGAAAAAGGCTCGCCGCAAGGCGAGCCTTTCGATTCAGAGATGGTGCCCGAGGCGGGATTTGAACCCGCACGTCTTTCGACAACGGTTTTTGAGACCGCCGCGTCTGCCGTTCCGCCACTCGGGCGCAGGATTGCATTATACCTATTTCAAGCTAATAATGAAAGTTCACATCATGTACGGTGGCGAGAGGAAAACCATGATCAACGAAACCATGTATGGACTCGGCAGCGAGCCCTCGGCCATTCGAGAGCTGTTTGCCTATGGTTTGGCCCGAAAGGCCGAAATCGGCGAAGAGAACGTGTTCGACTTCAGTATCGGCAATCCGAGCGTTCCCGCGCCCGCCAAAGTCGCCGAGACCATCCGCTCGTTGGCCGATATGCCGCCGGCCGAGCTGCATGCCTATTCGCCTGCTTCGGGACGCGAGGAGACGAAGAAGGCCATCGTCGATAACCTGAACCGTCGTTTCGGCACCGACTACCATCCCCATGACCTCTACGTGACCATGGGGGCCGCCGCCTGCCTTTCCGCCTGTCTCACGGCGGTGGTTGAGCCGGGAGACGAGATCATCGTCATCTCGCCGTATTTCCCGGAGTATCGCGTGTGGATCGAGGCAGCGGGAGGAACCTGCGTCGAGGTGCCTGCGCGTCAGGAGGACTTCCAGATCGATTTGAGCGCCCTCGAGTCGGCCCTCAGCACGCAAACCAAGGCGATCATAGTCAATTCTCCCAACAACCCCGTCGGCGTCGTCTACACGCCCGACACCCTGGAAGAGCTTGCCGATCTTCTTCGCTCTAAGCGAGAAGAGCTCGATTCCCCGTTGTTCGTCATTTCCGACGAGCCGTATCGCGAGTTGGCCTACGGCGATATTGCCGTTCCTTGGGTTCCCTCTTATTACGACAACACGCTCGTGTGCTATTCCTGGTCGAAGTCGCTTTCGCTTCCGGGAGATCGCATCGGCTACGTTCTCGTGGGAGATGATGTTCAGGACGCCGAGAGGGTTCGCATGGCCGTTGCGGGCGCGGGTCGTTCGCTTGGCTACATCTGCGCGCCGGTGTTCTTCCAGCGGGTGATCGAGGAATGTGTCGATGAGCCGGTGAACACGGCAGCCTATGCGGCCAACCGCGCACTGCTCACCGAAGGACTCGAGAAGCTCGGTTATCGCTTCATCGCGCCCGATGGGGCCTTCTATCTGTGGGTCGAGGCGCTTGAGCCCGATGCCCAGGCGTTTTCCGACAAGGCGAAGAGCCACGAGTTGCTTCTCGTCCCCTCCGATAGCTTCGGGGTCGGCGGTTGGGTTCGCGTGAGCTATTGCGTTTCCGCTGACGTCATCCGAAGCTCCATGCCTGCATTCGCCGCCCTGAAGAGGGACTATGAGTAGATCCTACCCCTTCGCCGGAGCCCTGTTCGACTGCGACGGAACGCTCCTCGATTCCCTTGACGCCTGGCGTGGGGTGGAGGGCGTCATCGCCCGCGAGGCCCGTGTCGAGGTGAGCGCCGAGGAACGAGCTCTTTTCACGACCTTCACCATCCCCGAGGTGGCCGAATACGCCCATCGCGTCTACGGCCTCGGTTCGTGCGAGGCGGACGTCGTCGCCTTGATCGACGACTACGTGTTCGACTACTACGCCAACCGCGCCCGTGCGTTGCCGGGAGTCGAGGAGTTCTTGTCTTCGTGCGCACGTGCGGGGGTGCGCATGGCGGTTACCTCATCGAGTGCGGTCGCGTACCTCGAGGCCGGTCTTGCCTGTGCGGGCATCCGCTCGTATTTCGAGGAAGTGATCTCGGTCGATCTCGTGGGCGCGTCGAAGCGCGAGCCGGTCATCTTCGACCATGCCCGTTCTTTGCTCGGAACGCAGCGAGGGGAAACGTGGGGATTCGAGGATTCCCTCTATGCGATGGACACCCTGCGCAATGCCGGGTTTCCCGTTGTGGGTATCTACGACGAGGAGCATGGCGTCGGCGTCGAGGATGTGCGCGAGCGTGCGCTTTTCGCGGTTGGAAGGCTCGACGAGTTGATCGTCGAGGATGGGATGATCGGGCTTCAACGCCTGTAACCGCGGTCACCGTCTTGCCGAAGAAGGGCTGCCACCTTAAGGAGGTAGCCCTTCTTTTATTGCGATCGAAGGGATTCGAGGCGGTAGTAGAGCTTCATGCCGTTTTTCGAGATTCGATCGAAGTCCTCTTTGGAAGCGAGGATGGAGGGGATGATCGAGCGCGCGCTCATGTGCCCGATGTCTTCGGGCGTGTGGTTGCGGGCGGTGTAGCCAGATGATTCGAGGATCAGCTGACCGCGGTGCTTCGCGTGATAATGATGTTGCAGGCCTTCGTTGATCGATAGGATGGTCACGGCGCATTCGTCGGCTTCAAGGGGGATGAACGTGCCCTCGGCTATTCCGGCTTCGATGAGCGCAACGAGGTTCTGGTAGAAGACGCGGTAATGCTCGAAGAACGATCGGAAGTGTTTTTTGTTGTCATTGGCGACCAGTTCCATCTCGATGAAGTCGAAAGGGAGCTCGCACTTGTAGACGGTGTCGCGGACGATGAGGGCATAGAGCTGTTCCGCTCGGTTGTCCGAGAATTTTTCGAGGAGCTCAAAGGCGGGCACGTGCTCTTCTGGGCTGAGGATGGCGCTGAAGATGGCGCTTTTCGACGGAAAGTAATGGTAGAGCGAGGAAGGGTCCATGCCCATTTCCCGGGCGATATCGCTGACCGAGGTGCGAGCGTAGCCGTTTTTGCGGAAGAGTTCGATGGCGATGGCGATGATGGCGCTGCGCGCTTCGTCGCGGTCGTTTCTTCGCGTTATGCGCGGACGGTTGGAGGAGGCGGTTCGTTTGCTTTTAGAAGGCATGTGGATCCCTCCTTTTGGTTGACGAGATGCCCATCTAGACTCTTTGCTACTTTTTCGATGCCATTATCGATAGTATAACGGCATTGGCATTTTCGCAGATCAAATGAATAAAAATGGCTTCTTGATAAATTCTTTTTCCATCGAGATTGATAGCTTCTCTCGACAAATGGTCGTCAACGGGGGTAGCGTGAACGTGGATATCGTCGATAGGCGCGCACGGCCGCGCGGAAAGGGGCTTTTATGGATCCCAGGGTGTACGAACTGCTGAACGACCAGATCAACAAGGAGCTGTACTCGGCGTACCTCTACTTGTCGTTCGCCGACTACTACGAGGAAGAGGGCCTTTCGGGCTTCGCGAATTGGTACATGATCCAGGCTGGCGAAGAGCGCGATCACGCTCTGAAGTTCCGCGATTACCTCCACGATTCCGGCTGCAAGGTGGTCTTGGGCGCCATCGATGCCCCCGCTCCTTCGTTCTCTTCCTACGTCGAGCCGCTCGAGGAGGGTCTCCAGCACGAGAAGTACGTGACCTCTTTGATACATGCGATCTACGATGCTGCCTATTCGGTCAAGGATTTCCGCACGATGAAGTTCCTCGACTGGTTCATCGAGGAGCAGGGCGAAGAGGAGGCGACGGCCGAAGAGATGCTCACCAAGATGAAGCTGTTCGGATCGGATGCCAAGGCCCTCTACGACCTGGACAAGGAATACGCTTCCCGCACCTCGTCGCCTGCTGAATAGGGCTCCTTCGCCGTCGCGGGCGACCTTCGTCTGCGACGAGAGAGATGCTCCGTAGAGAAAAAGGCGACCGCTTCTCCTCGAGGGGAAGCGGTCGCCTTGCCGTTTTCGGGGCGGGTGGAGGAGAAAAGCGTTTAGTCGTTCACTCCCAGAACGGCATTCATGAGCGCCGAGACGAGCGAGATGACGATGGCTGCGACGAACCCCGATCCGAACGAGTCGATGACGAAGCCGATGCCGAACAGGGCACTGCCGAGTGCGGCGGCGAGATAGAGCAGAAGCGTGTTGATGACGAGATAGAACACGCCGAGCGAGATGATGGTGATGGGCAGGCCGATCACCTGGAGGATGGGTTTGATCGTCATGTTGAGCAGCGCGATGATGAGGGCGATGAGGGCAAGCGACGCCCAGGTGCTTCCGCCCCCGCTGATCTCGATGCCGGGGACGAGCCATACGGCTACGCCGACCGCGATGAAGATGGCGATGGTGCGCAAGATGAACTGCATGGCAAGGCTCCGTTTCGTGGGGGTGCTTCGTTTACAATGGACAAGCTAACATAAAACACCGGCGTTTCGATGGCGCCTGTCCAGCTGTTTCCAATCGGAAACGGGCCTGCGGCCTGCAACGGAGATGATGAGATGATCGACACGATAGAGCAGACGATACGCGAGCGCGATCTGTTCAGTCCCGCCACACCTGTCATCGCCATGGTTTCGGGGGGTTCCGATTCCACGGCCCTTGCCTATCTTTTAAGCGATTTCCATCGCCGAGGACTCGTCGGGCAGCCGGCGATCCTCCATGTCAACCATAAGCTTCGCGGTCGCGACGCCGATGACGATCAACTCTTCGTCGAACGCCTTGCCGAGAAGCTGTCCATCCCGTTTTTCGCCTGCGAGATCGACATCGCCCAGCTTGCCGACTCCACCGGCGGTAACGTGGAGGTCATCGGCCGCAACGAGCGGTACCTTGCCGCCCACGAGGCGCTCGAGAGCCTTTGCCGTCATGAGGCCATTCCCATCTCCGAGGGGCGTATCGTCACCGCCCATACGCAAGACGATCGCGTCGAGAACTTCTTCATGCGCTCGATAACGGGGGCGGGCCCCGGCGGGTTCCGCTCGATGCTCTATCGCAACGGACCGGTCGTGAGACCTTGCCTTGACGTGTCGCGTCAGGATCTGAGGGATTTCGTTCTTTCCCTGCCCGATGAAGAAACGGTGGTGGATGGGGAAGGGCGCCGTTGGCGAGAAGATGCGACCAATGCCCATACCGATCGTTTTCGGGCTTTCGTTCGTCACGAGATCGTTCCCAAGGCCAAAGAGAGGAACCCCCGGTTGCTCGACACGCTCTGCCGCACGATGAACCTCATCGCCGACGAGGATGACTACCTCGATTCGCTTGCCTCCCGCGCGGCCCGCGATCACCTTGAGTGGATCGGGGCCTTCGCTGAAGGGGGAGTGCCTGATGGGTGCCGTCTGCTTCCCGAGGTCGGCTGCTTGGCCCTGCCCCTCAAGCGCCGGGTGGTGCTTGCGGTGCTCGGGACGTTTCTCGGGAGGGATGCCCGCATCGAGTCGGCTTCCATCGAGGCGGTGCTCGACGCCTTCGACGGCCAAGGTGCGCCGAAGAGCGGGTTCGTCGCCAACATCCAGGGGGATCTGGCGGTCAGCGCCAACAAGCAGGGCGTTCTCATCGAGCCCATGGCCGTCTTCCGCTCGCGCCGCAAGCCCCATCGCGCGTAGACGCCCCCGACGCTTTCGTTTCGATCAAGGAGTTCTCATGCCCTCAACGTCCATTCCCGTCAACGTCATTCTCGCCTCCACGAGTCCGCGCCGAAAGCAGCTTCTCGAGGAAGCGGGCGTGAAATTCAAGGTCTACAAAGGCTCGACCGAAGTGGACGAGTCCCTCGAGCCCGATCTGCGCGCCCAGCCCGCTGAAGCGGTCAAGAAGCTCGCCGAGCGCAAGGCCGGATCGGTGGTTCAGGATATCTTGGCGCTCAACCCCGTCGGGCTGGGGATCGTTATCGGGGCCGACACCACGGTCGTCCTCGATGGTGAGATGCTCGGAAAGCCCTACAGCGCCGATCATGCGCGAGAGATGCTGCGCCGTCTGTCTGGGCGAACCCATGAGGTCATCACGGGTGTTTCCGTATGGATGGTCATGCTCAACGAGACTGAGGAAAACGGCGGCGACGGTAACGTCTCGCTGGCGTTTCGATCGTTCTCCGAGTCGAGCTACGTTACGTTCAAGGAGCTTACCGACGAGGACATCAACGCTTACGTCGCGACGGGGGAGACGATCGACAAGGCGGGCGCGTACGCCATCCAAGGCAAGGGCGCCGCGTTGGTCGCGGGGCTCGAGGGCGATCGCGACAACGTCATCGGTCTTCCGGTTTCCACGCTTCTGAAGAACTTTCCCGATATCCTCAAGGAATCTCTTGAGGCCGAGGTCGTCGAGGCCCAAGAGGGGTCGCAGGCTTAAGGGTAAAAGGCCGTTCATGCTTGCTGCGGTGGTGAAGATTTATTGCAAACCCAAACGCCTCTCCCTGATCACGGGAGGGGTGTTTGCCCTTTTTGCTACACTGGAGTGCGATTGTATTCACGATATCCGCTGAAGCGGGCGAAGGGGCATGGCAGATGGGACAGCATTCCGATCTTGATCGCGTTCTGTTTTCCGAGGAAGAGATCAAGACGTGCGTCAAGCGAATGGGCGAGCAGATCACGCAGGATTACGCCGGTAAGAGCGTCGTGGTCATCTCCGTTTTGCGTGGTGCGGCTATTTTCATGGCGGATCTGGTCCGAGAGATCGATCTTCCCCTCGAGATGGACTACATGGCTGTTTCCTCGTACGGAAACGGAGCGAAGAGCTCTGGTGTCGTGCGCATCCTGAAGGATCTCGATACGCACATCGAAGGGCGTCACGTCATCGTGGCCGAGGATATCCTCGATAGCGGTCTGACGCTGCGTTTCCTTCTCAAGAACCTCGCTTCGCGCCGTCCCGCTTCGCTTGCGGTGGCAACGCTGCTGCGCAAGGACACGCCTCACCAGGCGGACATCGACTGCAAGTACATCGGCTTCGAGTGTCCCGATGAATTCATCGTGGGCTATGGGCTCGACTACGCGGAGCGTTATCGCAATCTTCCGCTCATCGGCGTCCTGAAGCGCGAGGTGTATGACAAGGCCGATTCCGTCGCTGCGGCACAACGATAAACAAGGATCGAAACTTATGGCACAAACCCCCAATCAGAAGAATCCCAAGCAGCCCAACCGCACGAACATCGTCACCATCATCGTGTTCGTGCTCGTCGGCATATTCTTCATGGCGATGATGGGACGCACGATGGCTAGTTCGTCGGGTGTCACCCAGACCGACGAACTGCAGACTTCGGAATTCATGCAGGCCGTCGATCAGGGACGAGTTAAAACCGCTGTGTACGACACGGGATCCTACGTCATCACGGGCACGTACTATCCGGCGGCTACGGCTGGAGCGAGCACCTCTGGCGCTTTCAACGAGGCTTTCGATGCGCTCAATTCGCAGCTTGGGGAAATGCGCGACGGCTCCAAGCGCCTGTCCATTGTGGAAACCCAGGAACTTGCCGTGGCCAATCTCGGGTCTGAGCACAACTATACGTGCACGTGGATCGGACAGGATTCTTTGACGCGGCTTATGGCCGAGAATCCCTCTATCCAGTACAGCGTCCGACTTGCTTCTCCCTGGGGTTCCATCCTTGCCTCCGTTCTTCCCATCCTGATCATCGCCGGCCTCCTCCTGTTCTTCTTCTCTCAGATGAACAAGGCGAATAATTCCCAGATGTCTTTCGGCAAGGCGAAGGCGAAGAAGAGCGTCGAGGAGCATCCCGACGTGAAATTCGACGACGTCGCCGGCGTCGACGAGGCCGTCGAGGAGATGCAGGAGATCAAGGACTTCCTGCAGAATCCCGCCAAGTACCAATCGCTTGGCGCGAAGATCCCGCGCGGTTGCTTGCTCGTGGGCCCTCCGGGCACCGGTAAGACCTTGCTCGCCAAGGCGGTTGCGGGAGAAGCGGGCGTGCCGTTCTTCAGCATTTCCGGCTCCGACTTCGTCGAGATGTTCGTCGGCGTCGGCGCATCGCGCGTCCGAGATCTCTTCAAGCAGGCAAAGGAAGCCTCCCCTTCGATCATCTTCATCGATGAGATCGACGCCGTCGGCCGCCAGCGTGGCGCCGGTCTCGGCGGTGGCCATGACGAGCGCGAGCAGACGCTTAACCAGCTTCTCGTCGAGATGGACGGCTTCGAGGCCAATGATTCGGTCGTCCTCATCGCAGCGACGAACCGCTCCGACGTACTCGATCCCGCTCTCCTGCGTCCCGGTCGATTCGATCGCCAGATCGTCGTCGACGCTCCTGACGTGAAGGGTCGCGAGAAGATCCTCCACGTTCATGCGGCGAACAAGCCGTTGGCCGACGACGTGGATTTGTCCAAGATCGCCAAGCTTACCCCCGGCTTCACCGGTGCCGATCTGGCCAACCTCCTCAACGAATCCGCTATCCTGACGGCGCGCCGCAACAAGCGCATCATCTCCAACAAGGAAGTCCAGGATTCCATGGAGCGCGTCATTGCGGGCCCCGAGCGCAAGGGGCGCGTCCTCGACATGAAGACGCGCACGACCATCGCCTACCACGAGTCCGGTCATGCCCTTGTCGGCCATCTGCTTCCCGGTGCTGACCCGGTCCACAAGATCTCGATCATCTCGCGTGGCCGTGCCCTGGGATACACCCTCTCCATCCCGAACGAGGATCGGGTGCTCAACAGCCGTAACGAGATGCGCGACGAGTTGGCGGTGTTCCTGGGTGGTCGCGTTGCCGAGGAGCTCTTCTGCGACGACATCACCACCGGCGCCTCCAATGACTTGGAGCGCGCGACGAAGATGGCTCGCTCGATGGTGACGAACTACGGCATGAGCTCGGAACTCGGCGCTCAGGTATTCGGTCAGCCCAACCACGAGGTCTTCCTCGGCCGCGACTACGGCAACACGCAGGATTATTCCGATGCAACCGCCCGTCGCATCGACGACGAGGTGGCGCGCATCATGAAGGAAGCTCATGATAGGGCCGTCGAGATCCTCTCGTCGCGTCGCGATCAGATGGATCTCATGGCTCAGGTCTTGCTCGAGCGCGAGACGGTCGACGGTGAGGAGTGCGAGGCTCTTCTCGAGAACGACTGGGCTGCCTACCTCGAGCGCGAGAAGCGCAAGGAAGAGGAGGGCCCTTCGGCCCTCGAGTCCGGCGAGGCCTCGACAAAGCCGGCGTCTGAGCCTGAAGCGCCCGCGGCGCCCCAGGCCCCCCTTGCTCCGCAAGCGCCCCCTGCCGTGCAGCAGCCGGACGAGGGCCCTGCTGCCGACGACGCCGATCGTCGTTAGCGTATAGGCTTATCGCCGCCCTTGGGCATCCAAGGGCGGCTTCTTTGTTATCCAGGAGGTTTTCATGATCTGGCATTGTGCAACGTACTCGTTCGATACCCGGACCCCGGTCATCATGGGTATCTTGAACGTCACCCCCGATTCGTTTTCCGACGGAGGGTCGTACGCCGACGTCGATGAGGCCCTCGAGGCGGCTCGCTCGATGGTCGAGCAGGGTGCTCTCATCATCGACGTCGGAGGGGAATCGACCCGTCCGGGCGCCGACCCCGTTTCCCTCGATGAGGAGCTGGCGCGCACGATCGATGTCGTCGAAAGGCTTGCCTCCGAGGGGATCTGCGTTAGCATCGACACGCGTCATGCTCGTGTTGCGCAGGCTGCCGTCGAGGCTGGAGCGAGCATCATCAACGATGTGACCGGTTTCCGCGATCCCGAGATGGTCGCGGTGGCTCAAGGCTGCGATGCCGGTCTGGTCGTCATGCATATGGGCGGCGACGACCCGCGCACCATGCAGGACAAGGCTTCCTACGAAGATGTGGTGAGCGAAGTGGTCGATTACCTGAAGATCCGCGCTTCAGAGCTCGAGGATGCCGGCATCGCCCATGAGCGCATCTGCCTCGATCCCGGCCCCGGATTCGGCAAAACCGCGAAGCAGACGCTTGAGCTCATGCGCAATTTCCACTTGGTCGCCCGCTTGGGCTATCCGTCCATGGTGGCCGTTTCGCGCAAGAGCTACATCGGTGCCGCTTACGGCATCGACGAGCCGCGTGCGCGCGATGACGCCTCAGCTGCCGAAGCGGTGATGGCGTGCGAGCTCGGGGCCTCGGTCGTCCGTACCCATAACGTTGCCCTGACGGCGCGCTCCATAGAGGAGAACATGCGCCCTTACGTCTTCATCGGAATGGGCTGCAACGTCGCCCTCGTCGCTGATGAGGGCGAGGAGCTCGAGGGCAAGAAAGCGATGCTGGGTCAGGCGGTCTCCGATATGTGCATGCTTCCCGACTCCCAGATTATCGACATTTCCGACTACTACGAGAGCGAGCCTGCGTACTACGAGGATCAGGACACGTTCGTCAACGCGGTCGTGCTGATGAGGACGGGTCTTCCGCCGCAGGAGCTGCTCGGTTACCTGCAGGCCATTGAGAACAGCCTCGGCCGTGTTCGCGAAATCGCCAATGGGCCGCGCACCTGCGATCTCGACATCCTTGACTATCAAGGATACGTATGCGACCACGAGATCCTCACGCTGCCTCACCCCTTGATGCTCGAGCGCGACTTCGTCGTGCGGCCGCTGCTCGATTTAGCCCCGTTCCACGAGCTTGCAGACGGTCGGCTCGTGACCCTCGACGGGGTACGGGTGGGCAAGGCCGAGAGATGCTAGAGCCCCTCTGCATCGATACCGCCCCTCCTTGCGGGTACGGGCGGTGGCATATCGATTCGCGGGGCAGCGTGCCGTCGACTAACGATCTCGTCAAGGAGCGCATTCGCTTTGGCGCAGCGCTTCCGTTCTGCGCCGTCGCTCTCGCCCAGGATGCCGGATACGGCCGTCAGGGCCGATGCTGGTCGAGTCCGATTGGCGGCCTGTACCTATCGATCGGCTGGCCGCTGGTCCGCCCGCTCGAGCAAGCGCCGACCGTGTCGCTGGCGGCGGCGGTGGCTGTCGTTAGGGCGATTGATCGCGTGGCGGATGACGCCCGCTTGTTCTTGAAGTGGCCCAACGACATCTTGGCCGAAGAGGGCAAGATTTGCGGCATATCGCTTGAGGCGCTGTACGGGTGCTTGTGCATCGGCGTGGGGGTGAACGTCTTCGCCCTTGATGGGGACGATGTCGGCGAAGGGAAGTATCGGCGTGCATCGCTTTTCCCCGAGCGGGCGGATCGTGGCATCTCCTCTTCCCAACGCTTAGTCTTGGAGCACCTTGCCTTGGCTGAGATCGAAGAGATGGGCGCTGTTCTTTCCCAGTGGGATGAAGAGGGGCTCGCCCCGTTTTTGGAGGAGTATCGCAGCCGCATGGCGTATCTTGGCGCGAAGTGCTCTCTTGAATTGGTCGACGGCTCTCCTGTGGAGGAGGGATCCATCGAGGGCGTGGGCGCCGATGGGCGCCTTGTCGTTCGGCGAAACGATGGTTCGAGGGCGCGTTTCGCCTCGGGCGAGGTCCATCTGAGGTCGATCGGCTCGCTTGGCTTGCCGGCGAGCTCCTAGAACAGCAAGGCCTTCACGCCGATCGCGATCAGGACGATGCCCCCGACGATCGTCGCCTTCTCGCCGAGGACCGAGCCGAAGCGCTTGCCTAGGAGGACGGCGAGGGTGCAGCTTGCTGCCGTCGTGAGCGCGATGATCGCGCCGGCGCTCAGGGGCTCGACGGAAAGGGCCGCGAAGCTCACTCCGACGGCGAGTGCATCGATGCTCGTCGCGACCGCCTGCAGCGTGAGGGTCGAAAGGGTGAATTCGCCTCCGTCTTCCTGCTCGTCGTCGTGTAGGGAATCCCAGATCATCTTCGCGCCGATGATGCTGAGGATGGCGAAGGTCACTATTCCGGCGAATTGGCTGATGAAGTCGCTTACCATGCGCCCGAGCGCATAGCCGATCAAGGGCATGAGCCCCTGGAACAGGCCAAAGGCGATGGGCATCGCCGTTATGTCGCGTCGGGTCAATCCGCGATAGCAGAGCAGGTTCGATATGGTGACGGCGAAGGCGTCCATGGAAAGGGCGACGCCGAGAAGGGCGAGTTCGATGGGGGTCATGCTGTTCCTTTGCTGGGGGCTGCGTTTGATCGGGCTGGTTCGCAGCGGGGACTATTCTGCCACGGTCGACTCCGTTAAGCCAATGAAAGCTGTTTTGGCGTGAAGGAAACGTTATTTACGATCCTCCCTGAGCGGCGAACGTGTTCGCGGGGCGTATAATCGACGCTTCAAAACGAGAAGAATCGAAGGTGTTGAATGGAGAATCGGGAGTCGGTCGAGCCGGAAGTCGTGCAGGAGAATGGAAAAAACGCACCGGGCACCCATCCTCAGGTGAAAGGCGGATCGATGCGCGACAAGGCGCATGCTCCCGCTTCGGGCAACGAACGCACCGCTCGCATGGGCACCGGCTCGGTTCCCCGCCTGATCGCCGAATTCGCGGTTCCCTCCATCGTCGGCATGCTCGTCAACGGCGCCTACAACGTCATCGACTCCATCTTCCTGGGCCAGGCCATGGGGGAAATCGGCCTTTCGGTCGCTACGGCGGCCATGCCCCTGATGGCCATCTTCATGGCGTTGGCCATGCTCATCGGCAACGGCGGCAACGCCCTCGCTGCCCTGAGGCTCGGGGAGGGACGGCAGGACGCCGCCCAGAGAAGCCTCGGCAACACCGTCATGCTCGGCATCATCATGGCCATCATCGTCGGTGTGCTGGCGAGCATCCCTGCATGCATGGATGCGCTGCTGGCGCTTTCGAGCGTGACTCCCGAGATTTACGACTACACGTATTCCTTCCTCCATATTCTGAGCCTCGGCTTCATCTTCCAGCTTATCGGCATGGGCGTGAACAACTTCATCCGCACCTGTGGTGCGCCTAACCGTGCACTTGGGACGATGCTCGTCGGCACGTTCTCGTGCATCGTCTTGAATTACCTGTTCGTCATGGTTTTCGGCTGGGGGGTTGTCGGCAGCGCTTTGGCGACGGTCGCCGGTCAGGCCGTCTCATGCTTCTTCGTGCTCCATTACTTCATCTTCGGCAAGAACGTTGCGCTGAGACTCGGCGTGCGGTACTTGAAGCTGGAATCGGAGACGGTCGGCCTGATCTTCTCGCTCGGCGCGGCGAGCTTCGTCATGCAGCTTGCCATGTCGGTCATCAACTTTCTCGTGAATTACCTGCTCGTCTTCTACGGAAGCCAGTCTCCTCTTGGCGCGGAGGCGGCACTCGCCTCCATCGGCGTTGTCCAGCGCTGCGCGATGTTCACGGTTCTGCCCCTTATCGGCACGGCTATCGCCATACAGCCCCTGCTCGGCTACAACTACGGAGCGCGTCTCATCTCGCGCGTCCGCGCGACGTTGGGCTACGGAATCCTGGGCGCGACCTTGATCGGTGTGTTCATGTGGGTTCTCATCCTGGTGTTCCCCAACGAGATCGTGAGTTTCTTCGGCATCCGTGATGATGACCTGCGCGCCTTCACGGTGTTCGCGCTGAAGGTCCAGCTCATCATGCTGCCCGTCGTCGGCTTCCAGATCGTCTCGTCGAACTACTTCCAGGCGACCGGCCAGCCCATGAAGTCGGTTTTCCTCTCCTTGACCAGGCAGGTGCTCTTCCTTATCCCGCTGCTTATCGTCCTGCCCCTGGTCCTTCCCTCCATCGTTCCTTCGCTGACGAGCCTCGATGCGATCTACTTCGCCGTTCCGGGGGCCGATGCGCTTGCCGCCATCACGTCGCTTGCGTTCGTTCTCTACGAGCTGCGCAGGCTCAGGCTTGCGGAGGAAGGTAAAATCGAGATGAAGACGGTTGGACGTTCCTCGTCTCGCTCGAAGGACCGTAGGTAGATCCTGGCTGCAGGAAAAGAAGAGAAGGAGCCTATCCATGAAGAACAACCAGCAGAGCGCTTCCCGCAGGAGCCGCGCTATCGCGTTTTGCGCCATGTCCATCGCCCTGATGACGGTTTCCGCGTGGGTGACGATTCCGTTTGGGCCGGTGCCCTTTACGCTTCAGACGCTCGCGGTGATGTTCGTCGTCTTTTCCTTGAAGCCGGCTTGGGCTCTCTCCTCCATTGCAGGATACCTTGCGCTCGGGGCTTTGGGAGCTCCGGTGTTCGCGTCGTTCAAGGGCGGTTTGGCTGCGCTGCTTGGTCCGACCGGCGGCTTCATCGTCGGTTTCCTCGTGGCGGCCGCGTTGGCCCTTTTGGTGCGCGAGACCGTCTTGATCCGCTTCGTTGACGACACCGATGGCCAGCGGGTGCTCTTCGGCGTCTCCGTGGGGAAGGCCGCATTCGCCGTCAACATGGTCACGGGAGTCCTGTTCCTCGCCGTTCTCTACGTATTCGGCTGGGCTTGGTTGATGTACGTCGGAGGGTTGAGCGCCGAGGCCGCGTTCCTGGCCGCGGTCCTTCCCTTCATCCCGATCGACATCGCCAAGATGATCGGCGCTTCTGTTCTCGCCGCCGCAGCAGGCGCGGCGCTTCGCATGGCCGCGGCGCGAAGCTAGCGATCTCGCTCGGCCACCTTTCCGCTCAAAGCGAAGCCCTCCTTCTCATGCCCGAGAAGGAGGGCTGTTTGCGTTTCGGGGCTTTGACGATTGCGCCGGGCCGCTTCGAGCTCGGTGATCAACTGACGGAGGGGAAGCTCATGACGAAGACCGCGCCGCCCTCGGGGGCGTTGAAGGCGGTGATGTTGCCGTCGAGGCTCTCGACGATCTCCTTGACGACGGCAAGGCCGATGCCGGCCCCTCCGCTGTTGCGCGCGCGTGACGAATCGGTGCGGAAGAAGCGCTTGAAAAGGAGAACGGGGTCGACATCGCCGATGCCGCAGCCGTCGTCCTTCACCGCGACGATGCTCTGGCCCTTGAGGCCCGAGAGCATGACGCTGACATGGCCTCCCTCTTCCACATGGCGGATGGCGTTGTCGACGAGGTTGATGAGCGCCTGCTTGAGGCGGTCCTCGTTGCCCAGGATGTCGGGGGAGGCCCCTTCGACCGTGAGCTCGACGTTCTTTTCCTGAGCAAGGGGCGAAAGCACATCGATGACCTCATGCGCAAGGGGCTCGACGTTGAGCCTCTTGAGCTCGTAGGCGGGAACGCCGTCTTTAGCGTGCTGAAGCGCGAGGAGCTGGTTGGTGAGGTTCTTCAGCCGCTCGGATTCGGAGAGGATGATCTCGCAGAAATGCTCGCGGGTCGCCTGCGGCATGTCGGGGTCGAGCATCAGCTCGGCGTTGCCGCTGATGGCCGTGAGCGGCGTGCGGAACTCATGGGCGACGTCGCTGACGAATTCGTCCTGGCGATGGGTGAGCGCAACGAGTTCGTCGAGGCGTGCTTCGTGCACGTCGACGAGTTCCTTGATGTCCTTGGATAGCTCATCGACCTCGTGAATGCTCCCGGTCGGCTCGAAGCGCACCGAGGTATCGCCCGAGCGGAAGGCGTGGGTCTTGCGCACGAGATCGCGCAGCGGTTGGCTGATGAAATGGGCGATGTAGAGGCTGAGGAAGTAGCACAGGCACGCGATGGGCACGGTGAAGAGCAGGATGATCTGCGGTGTGCCGAATAGGTGGATGGCGACGGTGCCCATCAGGAGTCCCGCAAGGATGGCGAGCAGGGTGGTCAGAAAGGAGATGTGGGTGAAGAGCCTCATGGGAAGCGGAGCCTTGTCGTGGGTTGCGGGGCGAGTAGTGCGCGGCGGGCGCTATTTCTTGAAGCGGTATCCGTATCCGCGAACCGTTTCGACGAGCTTGGGATCGTAGCCCGCCGCCTTGATCTTGTCGCGAAGGCGCTTGATGTGGGTGTCGACCGTCTTCGTCTCGGTGATGAATTCCCACCCCCAGGCGTCTTTGAGCAGATCCTCGCGGGAGACGACCTTCCCGGCATTGCGCATGAGGCAGGCGAGGAGCTCGAATTCGCGGGGAGTGAGGTCGATGTCGCCCTTTTCCCCGGTTGCGACATGCGTGTCCTCGTTGAGGGTGATGCCGCTGCTCGTCACCTCGTTGGTGGGCTGCAGGGATTCGGGTCCCTTGCTGCGGCGAAGGAGGGCTCGCGTGCGGGCGAGGAGCTCGCGAACGCCGAACGGCTTTGCGAGGTAGTCGTCGGCGCCGAGTTCGAGCCCGACGACCTTGTTTATCTCGGTGTCGCGCGCCGAAAGGAAGAGGATCGGCGTGGTGAGCTTCGCGCGGATGCGCCGGCACAGTTCGTAGCCGTCGATGCCGGGAAGCATGATGTCGAGGATGAAGAGGTCGAAATGGCCGTTCTCGATCTTCTCGAGGGCTTCCTCTCCGTTGGAGGCGACTTCGGTGCGGTACCCCTCTTTCTGCATGGCGTAGCTGACGAATTCGGTGATGGAGGCTTCGTCGTCGACGATCAAAATGCTAGCGGGGGTAGTATCCATGGTTCACCTTCCGTATATACGCGGCAGAGTTGCGCGCAGGCGAAACTGTACGTAACAGAGTTCGATAGTATGGTAGCATTCGCACGTATGGCCCATTCCAGAAGGGATTGTCAGAAACATGTTACTTGCTATCGATGTGGGGAACACCCAAAGCGTTCTGGGCATTTACGACGGCGATCGTTTGGTGCACATGTGGCGCCTGGCGACTAACGTCGACCACACGAGCGATGAGCTGCGCATCAAACTCCATGCGCTGATGCTTGCCGAGGGGCTGGATGAGTCGGCCATCGACGGGGCGGTGCTCGCCTCGGTCGTTCCCGCCGTCACCCACAACTGGGAAAAGGTGTGCATGAGAAGCTTCGGCGTCGAGGTGTACGTCGTCTCCGCTTGCACGTGCGGCTGCATGCTCAACTTCGACCCGCGGCGCCGCTTCTCCGAGCTGGGGGCCGACCGCGTTGCCGACGCCATCGCCGCGAAGAGCATCTACGGCTCGCCGGTCATCGTCGTCGACTTCGGCACGGCGACGAACATGGAGGTCATCGACAAGGACGGAACGTTTCGCGGGGGAGTCATCGCTCCGGGCGTCTCCTCGTCCATGCAATCCCTCTTCTCCCATACCTCCCTGCTTCCCGCCGTCGAGCTCGAGGATCCGGGAGTGGCGATCGGGAAGAACAGCACCGACGCCATCAAGATCGGCGTCGTGCGCGGCGAGGCCGCTCGCGTGGACGGCTTGATCGAGGGGATCTTCGAAGAGCTCGGCTACGAGGCGAAGGTCGTCGCGACCGGTGGTTTGGCCTATCGCATCGCGCCGATGTCTTCGCGCATTTCCGAAGTGAACTTGGAATTGACCTTGCAGGGATTGCGCACTATCTACAACGAAATATCGCGTTAGAATCTCGGGACGTAACGTAGTCTCAGGGGAAGGTGGAAACCGACGTGTTGAGTGACATCGAAATCGCGCAGGCGTCTACGCCGCGCAACATCATGGAGATCGCCGAGAAGGCGGGCATTTCCGAAGAGTACGTCGAGTGCTACGGGAGGACGAAGGCGAAGGTCGACTACAACCTTTTGCGCAACGAGTCGCATGAGGCGGGCAAGCTCATCTTGGTGACCGCCATCAACCCCACGCCGGCAGGCGAGGGCAAGACCACGACGACGGTCGGCCTGGGAGATGCCCTGTCCCGTCTCGGCCAGAACACCGTGATCGCTCTGCGCGAGCCTTCCCTTGGCCCGGTCTTCGGCATCAAGGGCGGCGCTGCGGGCGGCGGATATGCCCAGGTCGTTCCCATGGAGGACATCAACCTCCATTTCACCGGCGACTTCCATGCCATCGGCGCGGCGAACAACCTCCTGGCCGCCCTTCTCGACGCCCATATCCACAACGGCAATGAACTCGGCATCGATGTCCGCCGCATTACGTGGAAGCGCGTCGTCGATATGAACGACCGTCAGCTGCGCAACATCGTCTGCGGTTTGGGCGGCAAGGCCAACGGCGTTCCGCGCGAAGACGGCTTCGACATCACGGTCGCTTCCGAGATCATGGCCATCTTCTGCCTGGCGACGTCCATCACCGATCTCAAGGAGCGTCTCGGCCGCATCGTA
The DNA here is from genome assembly GCA_959607715.1 of uncultured Eggerthella sp. Taxonomy (GTDB): domain Bacteria; phylum Actinomycetota; class Coriobacteriia; order Coriobacteriales; family Eggerthellaceae; genus Anaerotardibacter. The sequence continues at coordinate 76,132 of CAUHNN010000004.1, forward strand.
GTCGGCTACACCGCCGCCGACGAGCCCGTCACCGCCCACGACCTCAAGGCCGAGGGCGCCATGGCGGCGCTACTCAAGGACGCCCTGAAGCCGAACCTGGTCCAGACCCTCGAGGGCACCCCGGCCTTCGTCCACGGCGGCCCGTTCGCCAATATCGCCCATGGCTGCAACTCCATCATGGCCACGCGCATGGCTTTGGCGCTTGGCGATTACTGCGTTACGGAGGCGGGCTTCGGCGCTGACCTCGGCGCCGAGAAGTTCCTCGACATCAAGTGCCGCCTTTCCGGTATCGAGCCCGATGCGGTCGTCGTCGTCGCGACCGTCCGCGCGCTGAAGAACCACGGCGGCGTCGCCAAGGCCGATCTCAACGAGGAGAACCTCGAGGCGCTCGAGGCGGGCCTGCCGAACCTTCTCCAGCATGTCGAGAACATCACCACGGTCTACAACCTTCCGTGCGTCGTCGCCATCAACGAGTTCCCCACCGACACCCAGGCCGAGATCGACCTCGTGCGCGCCAAGTGCAAGGAGCTCGGGGTCAACGTCGCGCTTTCCCAGGTGTGGGCGAAGGGCGGCGAAGGCGGAGAGGAGCTGGCTCGCGAGGTGATGGCCCTGTGCGAGCAGCCCAGCAAGCTCGCCTACGCCTACGAAGACGAGCTGTCCCTTTCCGAGAAGATCGAAGCGGTCGCCAAGCGCATCTACCGCGCCGACGGCGTTGATTTCACCCCTGCGGCCAAGAAGGAGCTCGCTCAGCTTGAGGCCCTCGGGTTCGGCTCGATGCCCGTCTGCATGGCGAAGACCCAGTACAGCTTCTCCGATGACGGCTCCAAGCTCGGTGCGCCGCGTGGTTTCCGCATCACGGTTCGCCAGGTCAAGGTCTCCGCAGGCGCTGGATTCGTCGTCGCTCTCACGGGCAATGTCATGACGATGCCCGGCCTCGGCAAGAATCCCGCCGCGTTCAAGATCGACGTGGACGAGACCGGCAAGATCTCCGGCTTGTTCTGATCTCGAGGGGAGACGATGGACTGCACGTTTATTGAAGAGGTAGCCGCAGGTACGCCGACGCCGGGAGGCGGCGGCGCGTCTGCGTACTGTGCCGCCCTGGGAGCGGCCCTTTCGTCGATGGTCGGCAATCTGACCATCGGGAAGAAGAAGTACGCCGACGTCGAGGAAGAAGTCCAGCTGCGCTTGCGCCATCTGGGGATATTGCGCGATGAACTCGTTTCACTAGTCGATCGCGATGCGGAGGCCTTCGCCCCGCTTGCGCTCGCCTACAAACTCCCGCGCGAGACCGATACCCAGCGGGCCAACCGGGACCATGCCATCCAGGAAGCGCTCATCGACGCCATCGAGGTCCCGTTCGCCATCATGCGCAATTGCGCTCATGTGATCGAAGTGAGCGAGTATCTGGCGTATCATGGGGCACGGATGGCGATTTCCGACGTTGCGACAGGGGTCTCTTTCGCGAAGGGGGCTCTGAAGGGGGCCGCCCTCAACGTGTACGTCAACGCTGCATCGCTCAGCGATCGCGATCGAGCTGAGCGCTACACCGCCGAGGCCGATCGCATGATCGAGGAGTCGGGTCGCCAAGCCGATAGGATCTACAACTACGTATTGGGGGAAATTCGATAAACCATGACTCGCATTCTTCACTCGAAGCCCGTTACCGACGCCATCGCCGCCGATCTTGAGCATCGCGTCGAGCGACTTCACATTCTCGGGATCGATCCGACGCTCGCTATCGTCAGGGTCGGATCTCGCCCCGATGATCTGAGCTACGAGCGTACGGCGAATCGCCGCGCCAAGGCGCTCGGCCTCTCCACGTGCGTCTACGAGATGGACGAAAAGGTCTCGCAGGAGCGTCTGCTTCTCCAGATCCGCCGCATCAATGCCGATTCGAGCGTGCATGGCTGCTTGATCTTCCGTCCTCTTCCCTCGTCGATGGAGGATAAGCTCGTGTGCGATGAGCTTGCCATGGGCAAGGACGTCGACGGCGTATCGACCGCATCCCTTGGAGCGGTCTTCACCGACGCCAACGAAGGATTCGCCCCCTGTACGGCCGAAGCGTGCGTCAAGACGCTCGATTTCTATGAGATCCCGATCGAGGGAAAGCACGTCGTCGTCGTCGGCCGTAGCCTCGTGGTCGGCAAGCCGGTCGCCATGCTCCTGCTCCGCAGGAACGCCAGCGTGACCATCTGCCATTCGCGAACCAACGATCTGGCCGAGATCATGCGCACGGCCGACATCGTGATCTGCGCGACGGGCCGTGCTCGCGCCTACGACGCTTCGTATTTCAGGCCCGGCCAGACGGTGCTCGACGTCGGCATCAACTTCGATACGGAGGGCAACCTGTGCGGTGATGTCGATTACGATTCGGTTGCCCCTATCGTCGACGCCATCACCCCGGTTCCCGGCGGCTTGGGTTCGGTTACCACGTCCATCACCATGGAACATACGGTGTTCGCCGCGGAGCGCACCATCCGCTAAGCGGGCTTTCGCTCAATCATTCGGTTTTTTCCTGCGCCGCCTCGAACAGGGCGGCGCAGACGTTTTGAAGGGGGTCGTTATGCAGGATCGCGGGACCGTGGTCGCCGTAAGCGAATCGGTCGAGGCAACGCAGGCGGTAGCAGTGCTTCTCGCCGAGCTTCTCGAGCCAGGGGACGTCATCGCCCTCGACGGGGACCTCGGTGCGGGGAAGACCCATTTCACGCAAGGCGTCGCTTCGGGTCTCGGTGTGTCGAAGCCCGTCGCAAGCCCGACGTTCAACGTGATGGTTCCCTACGAAGATGGCCGGATTCCCCTCTACCATTTCGATCTTTACCGTCTCGACGATCCTCTCCAGCTCGAGGACATTGCGTTCTACGAGTACGTCGAAGGGGAGGGGGCGTCGTGCATCGAGTGGGCTTCGAAATTCGAAGACGAGCTGCCCGATGATCGCCTCGATATCTACCTCGAGGTCCTATCGGGGACCTCGAGGGCTATCCGCGCCTCGGCGCAGGGCGAGCGTGCGAAGCGTCTTCTCGGGGAATGGCGGGCCGCGTGCTCTTCCTGAATGAACGGGGTTCTTCCAGGGGGATCGAAACGGCGTGCGCTAGGATTAGGAGCGCAAAACGGACGACTATGGAGATGGATCCACTTATGAGCAGAGACTACATCGTCGCTTTCGACACCGCCAACGAGATGATTTCGCTGGGTTTGGGGCTTCTCGATAGGCAGAGCCGCTCCGTCGAGTGCGTCGCAAGCGTCGAGATCGAGGCGTTTCGCGCTTCGAACGTGAAGCTTCTTCCTGAAGTCGATGCGCTTCTCGCCCGTGCGGGGGTTCTGCGCGAACAGGTGGCTGCCGTCGTGTGCGGGCGCGGGCCGGGATCTTTCACGGGGGTTCGCATCTGCCTGGCAAGCGCGAAGGGCATGGCCATCGGCCTCGGCGTTGGGCTGTTCGGGGTGTCGACCGCCGATGCCCAGGCTTGGCAGCTGTGGGAAGACGGCGAGCGCGGTTCGCTCGTCGTGCTCGGCGACGCCATGCGCAAGGAGGTCTACCCTGTCCGCTATGAGCTCGGCGAGCAGGGCATCGAGCGGCTGAACGCCGATTTCGTCATGAAGGCTTCTGAGCTTCCCGCATGGTTGGGGCCGTCTTCTTCGGTTCTCCTTTCCGGCGACGCCCTTGGGAAATACGCCGATCTTCTCGAGGGGTGCGGTGCCCTCGCCGCTCCCGACCGACGGCATCCGACCGGCGCGGGCCTTCTTCTGGCCGCTCAATCCCTCTGGCGCAGGGAGGGCCTTCCCCCGGATACCGTCCCGTCGCGCGGTGGCGTCGGCGACCCTTGCGCGCTGTTGCCGGTGTACACGCGCCTCTCCGACGCCGAAGAGGCCGAGCGTGTCCGCAATGCTCGCTGCGTCGGGGCCGTCGAAGAGGCGAGGGATCTCGAAAGCGGCGTTCAGGGCGGGGCCTCCCTGCGCTACGCCCCCCTTGAGGCTGCGTGGGCAAGTGAGGTGGCTCGCCTCGAATCCGAGGTGATGGGCAGTGGCGCGTGGAGCGTCGAGCAGGTGATCGATGACCTGCCGCGCGCAGACAGGACGTGGTGGGCGGCCTTCGAGGTCGATGACCCCAGCAGGCGCACCATCGATGCCGGTGGAGCGAAGCTCGTGGGCTACGCGGGCGGATGGATCGTCGACGGCCAGGTGCAGGTCCTCAAGGTGGCCGCCGATCCGGCATACCGTCGTCGCGGCATCGCTCGAGAGCTTTTGACTCGTATTTCCCTCGACGCCCGAGATCTCGGCGCAAGCGAGATGACGCTCGAGGTGAGGGTCTCCAACAGCGGTGCCCACGCGCTCTACGAGCACCTTGGCCTCATCTGCCAAGGCGTGCGTCCGGGCTACTATTCCGACAGGGAAGATGCGCGGATCTACACTGGGCCGCTTCCGGTGGACGAGCACGATGTCGCGGGCATGGATCTTCGCCTCAACGAGGCCGCCGAGACGTTGCGCCGCCGCGGCGAGGATGCCCCCGCGCCGCGCGATCTCATCATCGCCTTCGAGACGTCGTGCGACGAGACGGCTGCGGCGATCATCGACGGGGACGGGGCGGTCGTCGCCGATGTCGTGGCGTCTCAGATAGATTTCCATTCCCGTTTCGGCGGCGTCGTCCCCGAAATAGCGAGCCGCAAGCACATCGAGGCCATCGGGAGCGTGGCTGAGGAGTGCCTTGCCCAGGCGGCGAAGCGCTTGGGGCGCGATCTTTCCTGGCATGATCTTTCCGCGGTGTCGGTGACCTACGCCCCCGGCCTCGTCGGGGCCCTTGTGGTGGGGATGGCGTTCGCCAAAGGGCTGGCGTGGGCGATCGATGCCCCGCTCATCGGCGTGAACCATCTCGAAGGCCATCTCTTCGCGAACAAGCTCGCGTCGCCCGATATCGAACCTCCTTTGGTGGTCTCTCTCGTTTCGGGCGGCCATACGATGCTCGTCCACGTGAAGGCGTGGGGCGAATACGAAACCATGGGAACGACGCTCGACGATGCCGTCGGCGAGGCTTTCGACAAGGTCGCCAAGGCGATGGGCCTCGGGTATCCGGGCGGCCCGTTGATCTCGAAGCTCGCCGAGAAGGGAAACCCCGCCGCCATCCGTTTCCCGCGCGCGCTTCTCCACTCCGGCGATTTTCGGTTTTCCCTGTCGGGGCTGAAGACGTCGGTCATGACCTACCTCCACAAGGAGGAGCAGGCCGGCAGGCAGATCTGCAAAGAAGACGTCGCCGCGGCGTTCCAGGCCGCCGTCGTGGATGTCCAGGTGGCCAAGGCCAAGGCCGCTCTCGAGCAGACGGGCGCCAGGGAGTTCTGCCTTGGCGGCGGTGTCGCCGCCAACCCCGAATTGAGGAGGGCCTACGAGCGCATGTGCGCCGATCAAGGCGTTCGCCTGACCATGCCGCCGGCGAGCGCCTGCACCGACAACGCCGCCATGATCGCGCTGGTCGCCCTCGACCGCTATCGTCAGGGGCGATTCTTCGATCTTTCGTGCGACGTGAAGGCTCATGCTCCGCTCGATGAGCCTTACTAAGGCCCTCTCGGTACAGGGAAAAGGCCGCAAGGGGCCCATGATCGTTCCTTGCGGCCTTCGTCGCCTCGCCTTTCGACGAGGCGTTATTCGATGACGTACGCGGCCATGATCTCCGCATAGTAGGCGGTGTGGGGGTTTCGCTCGCCCGTCTCGTCGGAGGGGTACCAGCGCTCAGCCGAAGGGCCGTCGATGGTGTCGACGTCCTGCTCGCATGCATGGAGAATGCGGCATTCGAGCGTGAGGGGAAGCTCGCGGATGCCGGGGGCGTCGATTCTCAAGGGCTCTTCGAGGGTGAGTCCGGCCGCCTTCACTTTATCGGTGTCTCGTCCCGATTTCGAACCGCACAGCGCCGTGATCTTCTTGTCGAACGCTCCTTGGGGAAGGTTGACGGTGAATTCCCCGGTGGCATCGAGGAATTCCTTGGTGTAGCGGGTTTTTCGGACGAAAGCGATGAAGAGGGGCTTGCCCCATTCGATAGCGAGGCCTCCCCAGCTCACGGTCATGGGATTGACGCGGCTGTCTTTCTTGGCGGTGATGAGGACGCCGTTCTCGACGGCCTTCATGATCTCGCTGGCGTGCTCGAGCGGGTCGATGGTTCGTTTCATGGGATTCCTCTTTCTCGATCGTTTCCCACCAGTGTAGCTTCCAGGTTCCTCCCGAGGGGGAAGACATACAATATGGAAACGAGCGAGAAAGGAAGGCCATGCTCTACGTCGACGGTTCCCTGCCCATAGAAAAGCTTCGCGAGAAGTTCTCGTGCGACACCTACGCGACCGAAACGACGGGTGCGCGCGTGATCGATGCAAAGAAGGGCCATTCGGTGGTCGAGCTTCCCCTCGACGATCGCCACGTCAATGGGGTGGGCGGCGTGATGGGCGGCGCGATCTTCACGCTCGCCGACTTCGCGTTCGCCGTTGCGGCCAACACCGGTCAGCCTCCCACGGTGACCGTCGACACCGCCATCCACTTCATGAGCGCGCCTCGCGGCACGAAGCTGATCGCTACGGCGACTATGCTCAAAGAGGGCAGGAGCCTCTGCTATTGCCGCGTCGAGGTGGTCGATGAGGAGGGTCGACCCGTCGCGACGACCACGGCCACCGGAGCGCGCGTCGGCTAGGTTCCTCCACGCAGGGTACTCAGCGGTTAACCGAAGGTAAGGTTCCCGTCAGGATGAGGCGTCACCATGTGAATCGAAGGAAACGCGATTCACGAGGGAGGTGCATCATGAAACGGATCATCGTTGCGGTGCTCGGCGCGGTCCTTATCGTGTTGGCGGGGGGACTGCTTCCCGAGAAGCGGCCGGGCGCCTATCGCCTTCGCCGCCTCTCTCATGCGCGGGGTTACTCCTTGTAGGCGATGTGGACCGCAGCCACGCCGAATGTGACGTTGGTGTATTCCACGCGCGCGAACCCCGCGTTCTTGAGCATGCGGGAAAACCCTTCCTGGTCGGGGAAGGCCTTGATGGATTTGGCCAGGTACACGAAGCCCGCGGCGTCTCCCGTGACGATCTTGCCCCATGCGGGGATACCCCAGCGCAGATACAGGCGGTAGCCAAGGCGCATCAAGGGATTGGGGGGCGTGGAGAATTCGAGCACGCAGAGGGCGCCGCCCGGCTTGAGCACGCGATACATCTCGCAAAGGGCCCGTTCCCGTTCGGGCATGTTGCGGATTCCGTAGGACATCGTGACGATGTCGAACGACTCGTCGTCATAGGGGATGTTCTGGCCGTCGACCACCGCAAGCTCCACCGGCACCTTGCCCCCTTCGCCTTCGTCGAGACGCGCCTGGGCGACCTCGAGCATCGCAGGGGTGTAGTCAGACAGGATGATGTGGGCGGGGGGCTTCTGCGAACAGGCGGTGAAGGCCACGTCGCCGGTTCCTCCCGCGATATCGAGCATGAGGCTGTCATCTTCGATGGGGGCTTTGTCGATCAGCGTGCGAAGCCAGCTGCGATAGCGTCCGAAGCTCGACAGGGCATTGAATCGCTCGTACTTCCAGGCTATGTCGGTGAATATCTTCTTAACGCGCTCCGATGAGATCTCGGCCGGGGCTTCCTGCCCGGTAGCGGTGTCGATGGAGCGTCGTGCGCCGTCCGTTTGGGCGGGGGTGGTTTCCATGGTGATGGGTCCTAGCGTGCGGTTCGTTTAGTGTGAACCTCGATTATAGACAATGGAAACCGGGCATGCTCGGCGATATCGCGCCGAAGGCCCGTCTGCGCAGCCCGCGGACAGCGGGCCGCTCACGTTTGGGCTGTGTGAATTACCGGGGCCGAGGGTGATGGGATGCTATCATTACGAAGATTAAATCTGGCAGGAGGATTTCATGCTTCTGAGCGCTCAATACGTCGTCCCCGTTTCTTCAGAACCGATCGAGAACGGGGCCATTCTGGTAAGGGACGGTCGCATCGCCGATATCGGCAAGACGGAGATGATGCGCCTTCGCTATCCCGATGAGGAATTGAAGGACTTCGGCATGGCGGCGCTTACGCCCGGCTTCATCGATCTTCATGCCCGTATCGAGGACGCGGTATTCCGCGGCTTGGTGAAGGACCTTCCCTTCGTCAAGTGGGCGCGCGAGATGGCGAACCTCCGCGGTCGGATCACCGATGCCGAGAAGTACGATTCCGCCTACCTCGGCGGCCTTGAAGCGCTTTCCTCGGGCGTGACCACGATCGCCGACACGACGAAAACCGGCGCATGCGTCAAAGCCGTTCAAGACCTCGGCCTGCGCGGCGTTCTCTATCGCGAGGTGGGCGCCATCGACAAGCGCCTGGTGAGCTACGCTATCAAGAAGGCCGACAACGACCTCGATAAATGGGGCAAGGTCATCGACGCCGACCGCATCACGCTCGGCGTCGCCCCCGAATCCGTCTACATGTGCAATCCCGAGCTGTATCGCGAGATGGCCAGGTATGCCACCGACAACGGCGATCTGCCCATCTCCATGAAGCTCGCTGGAAGCCTCGAGGAGTTCCGCTTCGTCAAGTACGGCGCGACCGCTGGCCTCGATGCGGCTATCGCCGAGCAGGGCTTTATGGAGGTTCCGCCTTGGCTTCCGACTCAGGTCACTCCGGTCAACTACGTTCTCAACTGGGGCCTGTTCGAGGCCAAGAACGTCATGCTCGTCTACGGCGTGCGCGTCACGGACGAGGACATCGATCATCTCAAGGCCTACGACGTGTCCATGGCCGTCTGCCCGAGCCTGAACGCCCAGCTCGGCATGGGCGTCGCCCCTGTGAACGAATTCTTGCGCGCAGGTATGCGCTGCGGTCTGGGAACGGGCGCTCCCGGCTCCATCGACTTCCTCGATATTTTCGCCGAGATGCGCATGGAGCTTCTGATCCAGCGCGCCCTCAACACCGGGGAATTCATCGATTCCCAGACGCTGATCGAAATGGGCACGCTGCGCGCCGCTCGCGCATTGCGCATGGATGACGAGATCGGCTCGCTCGAGGTCGGCAAGATCGCCGACGTCGTCGCCGTCGATCTGTCGGGCTCCCATCAGACCCCCACGACCGATCCCGTCGCTGCGCTTCTTAGCTCGGCGAGCAACGGCGACGTCATGATGACGATGGTCGGCGGCGACGTCCTCTACGAGCGCGGTAGGTGGCACGTCGCCGGCGAAGTCGCCAAGAACATCGCCCACGTGCTCGAGATCCGCGGTCGCCTGCGCGCGTAAGCTCACGCGCGCATCGGCGATATCCTTTGGTCGAAATCTTCGGCCTTCTTGCTATGCCGTGCGCTAAGGTGTGCGGTGAATTGAAGAAAGAGAATACATCTATGGCTAAGAAGCAGAAAATGACGGCAAAGCAGCTCAAGGAGCGCGAAGAGCGCGCCCTCGAGCGCCAACGGATTGCCGAGCAGAAGGAGAAGCGCGCCGAGTTGCTCAAGCGCATCTTCGTCATCTCGGTTTGCGTGATCCTTATCCTCGCGCTGTCGTTGCCCACCATGGGCTTGATGTTTCTCGGCGGTAGCTCTTCGTAGGCAGGTCGATCGGGGCCCGAAGGCCCCTGTTCCCGTTTTCGCGAAGGGCGAATGAGAGTAAGGAAGTCCAACTTGTTCGGCATAGGTGGTTTTGAGCTATTCATCATCTTGCTGTTCGGTTTCTTGATCTTCGGGCCTGATAAATTGCCCGAAATGGCCAGGACGCTCGGTGCGGCGCTCCGCAAGTTCAACAAAGCCAAAGAAGAGATGGAAGCTGTCATCAAGGACGAGGTCATCGACATCGATGGCAAACAGGAGAAGAAGAAGGCGTCGGCTTCCCCGAAAGATGCTGCGCAATCGGGCTCCGATTCGACTGCGCGCTCTTCCCAGGAGAGTTTTGCCGAGCGCAAGGCCCGCTACGACAAGGAGCGTGCCGAGCGCAACGATGCGCGTCGCGCCGAGATCGAGGCGAACCGTCGCGCGATGAAAGAGCAGGCGGCTCGCGCCTCCGAATCGCAGAGGTCCTCGTCGGAGGGCCGGGGTGCCGAGGATGCCTCTACGTCGGCCAAACCAGCCCCGTCTTCGCTTTCCCCCGATGAGCTGTTCGGCACGAAGCCCGCTTCAATGAAGGGTGCTGCGACCTGCGCGAAGGAAGGTGAGTAGCCATGGCCATCGGACCGGCGCGCATGTCCTTGATGGAGCACCTTGGCGAGCTGCGCATGCGCTTGGTGCGCATCATCGTCTGTCTCATCGTCGCGACGTGCGTTTTCTACCTCACCACCAATACCGTCGTCCAATTCTTGCTCGCTCCCGTCGCCGAGTTCATGCCCGTCGACGAATCGGGAAACGTGATGCTCAACGTCTTCGGCGCTTTCGACGCCTTCTCGGTGCGCATCGCCGTGGCGCTGTGGACGGCCGTGGTCGCCACGGCTCCCGTCATCCTGTGGCAGATCCTCGCGTTTTTCCTGCCGGCGCTCAAGCCGCGTGAGCGCAAATGGTTCATCCCCACGTTCGTCGCGGCCGTCGCCCTCTTCATCGCCGGGACGGTGTTCTGCTATTGCATCATCCTGAACCCTGCTTTCCAGTGGTTGACCGATCAGGCGTCGGGCTTCGCCACCATCCTTCCCGAGGCAAGTCAATGGGTCGACATCATCCTCAAGTTCGAGATTGGCTTCGGCATCGGCTTCGAGATGCCGCTCGTCGTCTTCTATCTTGTGATGTTCGAGGTCATTCCTTACAAGAAACTGCGCTCAAGTTGGCGCGTGGTCTACGTCGGCCTGCTCGTTTTCTCGGCCATGGTCACCCCTGACGCATCGCCGGTCACCATGGCTCTCATGTTCGCCGCGATGGTCGTTCTGTACGAGGTCAGTCTTCTGGCTGCCCGAATCGGGCTCAGGCGACGCATCAAGCGCCGCGAAGAGGCCAAGAAGGTCGAAGAACGCGAACGTGCCGAGGCCCATGAGGAAATGGTGCGGGCCAAGAAGAAGTTCGACGAGCATCTTTGGGGAGACGGGAAGGACGATTAGGCCATGCACGAGCTTGGGATCATGACCGGCGTCATGGAGTCGGTCGAGCAGGCGGCTCGCGATGCGGGGGCCGAACGCGTCTTGAGGATCCGCCTGGACGTCGGCGAGATGACCGAGGCGGTTGAGACGGCGCTCCGCTTCGCTTTCGAGGCCCTTTCCGAGGGGACGCTTTGCGAAGGCGCCGAATTCGAGGTCAACATGATCGCCCCGCAGAGCGTTTGCCTGGAATGCGGCGAGCGCTACGAGCATGATCGCTTCCATATGGTGTGTCCGTCGTGCGGCAGTCCCTTCACCCAGCTTGTCGCCGGCAAGGAGCTGCGCATCGACTCCATCGAAGTCGACGTGCCCGACGAGGAGCAGGACGGCGCGGCCGAGTAGGCCAGTGCCGCCCGGGTTTTCGCGGCTTGGCATCCGAGAGGTAATTTCGAAAGGGAGGTTTTCGATGCAGATCGATATGAAGCAACCTATTTTGGATAAGAACGACAAACTGGCGCAGAGCAATCGCGACCTTTTCAAGGAGAAGAAGGTCTTCGTTCTCGATCTTCTCGCCTCTCCCGGCTCGGGTAAGACGTCCACCATCCTCGCGACCATCGAGGCGCTGCGCGACGAGTTCAACATCGCTGTGATCGAGGGGGACATCGCTTCTTCGGTCGATTCCGAGAAGATCAAGCAGCAGGGCATCGCCGCTGTCCAGATCAACACGGGCGGAGCCTGCCATCTGGAAAGCGACATGATCCGTCGGGCCGTCGACGTGCTCGATCTCGATAACCTCGATCTCATCATCATCGAGAATGTGGGCAATCTCGTGTGCCCGACCGATTTCGATCTGGGCGAGAACATGAAAGCCATGATCCTTTCTGTGCCCGAGGGGGACGACAAGCCCCTCAAGTACCCCGGCGTCTTCCAAGCCGCCTCGGCCATCGTCTTGAACAAGGTCGATACGCTCCCGGTGTTCACCTTCGACAAGGAGCTTTTCTACGACCACATCAAGAACTTGAATCCCACTGCCCCCATCTTCCCCCTCTCCGCCACCAACGGCGAAGGCGTCGATGCCTGGGCCGAATGGCTCGCCGAGAAGATTCGGGCGCTGTAAGACCGCTCCATATCGCTTTCGAAAGCCGCCGTCAGGGCGGCTTTCTTTCCTCTTGGACGCGATCTTTGACCTACGAGGCGGGGCGTGGTGGACGAGGGGGCGGGTTAGGTGCGCGCTTTGCCGTCGCGTCCGGCGAAAAGAGCGACTGCGCACTGGAGGGCGCCCAGCGCGACCATGAAGGCGAGCGGGCTTGAGAAGCCCGCGCTGGCTTCGGCGATGAAGCCGAAGAGGGAAGGGCCGCCCGAAGCGAGAAGGTAGCCGAATGACTGGGCGATCCCGGAAAGCGCAACCGTTTCGTCGTGGGTCGTTCCGCGCAACGAGATCAGCGTGAGCGCCACGACGAGGGAGGCCCCTTGCCCGATTCCCCCCAGCACGCTCCATGCAAGCGAGGCGCCGGGGGCGACGAGCCACCCGAGGCTCGCGGCGAGGAGGGGCAAGCTCGCCAAAAGCCCAGCGCAGATCTGATTGCCGCCCACGTACATGAAGCGGGGTATCAGCAAGCCCGACAAGATCCCGATGGCCTGGAAAAGGAAAAGCTGCACGCCCGCTTCGGCGCTCGTCGCGCCATTCGCCTCCACGAAACTCGGGATCCAGGTGCACAGCGTGTAGAACGCAGCCGATTGAAGGCCCATGAAGAGGGTGATGGCGTAGGTGCTCGGTCGCCGCCAGAGGGACAATTCGCCCTTAGGCGCCGTGGCGGGCCTCTCGTCTTCGCGTGACGTCGCGTGCTTTTGGCGGGCGGCGTGGGACAGCGCGGGGCGTTTGCGCATGCGCATCAGCCAAAGGAAAGCGGCGAGGAGGGCTGGTGCGGCCCAGATCGACAGCGCTCCCCTCCAGCCACCGAGGGCCTCTTCCGCATATGACGCGCTGAGTCCGGCGATTGCGGAGCCGAGCGTGACGCAGGCGGAATAGGCGCCTGTCGCTATCGGGATGCAGTCGGGATAGTCTCGCTTGACGATGGTGGGGGCGAGCACGTTGCCTACGGCGATCGCAGCGCCTATCGCGACGGTTCCCGCCCAGAGGGCACCTTGCCCGAACGCGGAACGCAGGAGGCATCCAGCTGCAAGGACGAGCAGGGAGGCGAAAAGCACCTTGTCCGTCTCGAAGCGCTTGGTGAGGAAGCCGACGGTGCAGCTGGCGGCGGCGAAGGCGAGAAGGGGAAGGGCCCCGAGCAGGCCGAGGAGCGATTCGCCCCACCCGAGATCCGCGCCGATGTCGGAGAGGATCGGGCCAACCGCGATGATGGCGGGCCTGAGGTTGAGGGCGACGAAGAAGATGACGCCGGCGAGCATTCCCGTGCGGACGGTGCGCATTCGATTGTTCACGCGGCTCCCTCCGTTTCCGTTCGCCAAGACCATCGCCTCATACCATTATCGGTGTTCGTCGCCACGATTCGAGCCGTTTCGGGAGAGGTGGCCCGCGCGAGGGCGAGAGGGGTTTCGCGAAGCGCGTCACGCTGCCGAAAAAGGCAACAATGCGGCAACGAAATGGTTCGAATCACGTATCATCCGGAGCCGTTTTCGCTCCTTTCATGGGAGAAGCGATGGAAAAGACCAGGTCACAAGGTGTATTGCGATTTCATTCCGGGCCATTAAGATCTAAGTCGGATACACTCACATTTTCTCCTTGAATAGTTGCAATCGACTTGCAAGTTGCTAGTATGTATAGGCGTTAGCACTCCCCGAGGTTGAGTGCTAATCGATACCAGGTACCAACGCGCCTTGCGCGAATCAATGGTGAAAGGAAGTTCGTTATGAATCTCAAGCCGCTCGGTGATCGCATCGTCGTTAAGCAGGATGATGCCCAGGAAACCACGGCTGGCGGTCTCTACATCGCCGCTGAATCCAAGGAAAAGCCGCAGACCGGCGTCGTTCTTGCCGTGGGCGAGGGCAAGGTCAACAACGAGGGCGAGCATCTTCCCATGCCCGTCAAGGTTGGCGACCGCGTTCTCTACGGTAAGTACGGCGGAACCGAAGTCGACGTCGAGGGCGAGAAGGTCCTGATCCTCCGCGCCGATGATATCTACGCGGCTTTCGTCGACTAAGCACTCTCGTAGATCAACGCTCGTACGTTTCTGGAAAGGAAAGTCCACATGGCTAAGGAAATCAAGTTCGAGGCCGATGCCCGCTCCGGCATGGCCAACGGCGTCAAGAAGCTCGCCGATGCGGTCAAGGTCACGCTTGGCCCCAAGGGTCGCTACGTCGCGCTCGAGCGCTCGTTCGGCGCTCCCCTGGTGACCAACGACGGCGTCACCGTCGCACGTGAGGTCGAGCTCGAGGATCCCGTGGAGAACATGGGCGCCCAGCTCGTTCGCGAAGCCGCCGTCAAGACCAACGACGTTGCGGGTGACGGCACCACCACCGCAACGCTTCTTGCCGACGTCATCGTCGGGGAGGGTCTGCGCAACGTGACCGCCGGCGCTGATGCTCTCGGCATCCGTCGCGGTATCGCCAAGGCGACCGACGCCGTCGTCGAGGCCATCAAGGCCGATGCAACCGAGATCACCACGAAGGACCAGATCGCCAACGTCGGCACCATCTCCGCAGGCGATCCCGCCATCGGCGAGAAGATCGCCGAGGCCATGGACGTCGTCGGCAAGGACGGCGCCATCTCCGTTGAGGAAAGCCAGACCTCTTTCGGCATCGACGTCGAGGTCGTTCAGGGCATGCAGTACGATCGCGGCTACATTTCCCCTTACATGGCCACCGATTCCGAGCGCATGGAAGCCGTTCTCCAGGATCCCTACATCCTGCTCACCGACCTTAAGATCACGTCCGTTCAGGACCTGGTTCCCCTGCTCGAGGGCATCATGAAGTCCGGTCGTCCGCTGCTCATCGTCGCCGAGGACGTCGAGGGCGAGGCCCTGGGAACCCTTTTGCTCAACAAGCTTCGCGGCACGCTCAACGTCGTCGCCATCAAGGCCCCCGGCTTCGGTGACCGTCGCGCCCGCATCCTCGAGGACATCGCGGTCGTTACCGGCGGCAAGGTTGTCTCCAAGGACTTCGGCATGACGCTCGCCGACATCACCGCCGATGCTCTCGGCACCGCTAAGACCGTCAAGGTCTCCAAGGACGCCACCGTCATCGTCGACGGCGCAGGCGACAAGGCGGCCATCGAGGCGCGCGTCAACCAGATGAAGTCGGAGCTCGAGCACATCGAGAGCGATTTCGATCGCGAGAAGCTCCAGGAGCGCCTCGCCAAGCTCGCCGGCGGCGTTGCCGTCCTCAAGGTCGGTGCCGCTACCGAGTCCGAGCTCAAGGAAATGAAGAGCCGCATCGAAGACGCGCTTCAGGCGACGCGCGCCGCGGTCGAAGAGGGTATCGTCGCCGGCGGCGGCGTCGCTCTGATCAACGCCATCTCCGCGCTCGATGGTCTCGAGGTCGCCAACGGCGACGAGCAGGTCGGCGTCGACATCATCCGCAAGGCGCTCGAGGCCCCCATGCGCGCCATCGCCACCAACGCCGGCTTCGAGGGTTCGGTTGTCGTCGAGAAGGCAAAGGCTCTCGCTAAGGGAGAGGGCTACAACTTCGCCAACGGCGAGATCGGCGACATGATCGAGATGGGCGTCAATGATCCCGTCAAGGTCACCCGCACGGCGCTTCAGTCCGCAGCATCCGTTGCCGGTTTGATCCTCATCACCGAGGCGACTATCAACGAGATCCCCAAGGAAGGTCCCGACCTGTCCGCTCTCGCTGGCGCAGGTGCCGGTGCCGGAATGGGCATGATGTAGTCCCATCTGCAGCTATCCATTCGGGGAGAGGCCGCGTTGCCGTAAAGGCGAGCGGCCTCTCCCTTTTCCATTGTTTTGCCCCAAGCGCATCGCTCGGGTATTCTAGGGGGCGTATCAGACGACGAGGAAGAAGGGCGCATGGAAGTATTCGCTCATGCGGGTGTTCAGATGCTCATCCTGTTCACCCTCGTGTTGATCGGTGCGGTGGCACGCAAGCGGAAACTCATGAGCGACCGGTTCGACAGCGCGCTTTCCTACTTGGTCATGACCGTAGCGCTTCCCGGCATGATCCTCGATTCCGTTCTGGGCAACGGCAATCTGCCGAGTACCGAGACGATCTTCATGATGATGCTGTACTCGACGATCGCCTATGGGGCCATCTGCTTGTTCGCTTTCCTCGTGGTGAAGATCTTCTACCGCGGCGTTCCGAAGGCCGCTCGCGGAGCCCACGCTTTCCTTATCGCGTTCGGCAATACCGGCTTCATCGGCTTCGCCGTCCTGGGCGCCATCCTCGGTGATGATGCAGTGCTCTACGGCGCTATATACAACATCCCCTACAATGCTTTCATGTTCTCCGTGGGCATGATGTTCATCGCGCTCACGGGTTCCTCCGATTCGCCCGGCGGCAGGGCTTCTCGCTCCGAGAGGCTGAAGGCGATAGGGAAGAGCCTGGTCAGCCCCTGCATGATCAGCTGTCTCGTTTCGGTCGTCCTGGCGGTGCTCCATATCACCGACGATGGGTACGTGGGGCAGACCTGCGAGTTGCTGGGTCAGATGACGGTCCCCGCGGCGATGCTCCTCATCGGCTCGACGCTGGCGAAGATGCCCATCAAGGAGATGATCAACGACGGTTGGTCGTACCTCACTTCGATGATGAGGCTCGCGATCGTTCCGCTGCTGCTGTATTTCATTGGCGGCATGTTCATTCACGATCCGTTCATCCTGGCGGTGATCGTGATCGAGTCGGCCATGCCTGCAGCATCCACCGGTATCATGATGTGCCTTACCTACGGAGGAGACACCAGGACGATGTCGCGGGGAACGTTCCTGACCACGGTCTTCTCGCTCGTTTCGCTGCCGCTGCTGGCGCTGCTGGTGGTGTAGACCACGACGACAAGGAGTTATTCCCATGATCGAATCGATTCGATCTCTCGATGATCCGCGCGTCGACGTGTTCGCGCGCATGACCGATGTGCAGCTACGCAGTCGCCTCGAGCCCGAGCGCGGCATCTTCATCGCGGAATCGGATAAGGTGATCGATCGCGCGCTTGCCGCCGGCTACGAGCCCCTTTCCCTCCTGATTCCCGATCATCGTCTCGAGCGCATGCGTCCCTTGATCGAGCGCTTGGAGGGGCGCGAAGGGGGCGAGGTGGCGGTGTTCGTGGCCTCGGCTGAAGAGATCGAGAAGCTCGCTGGCTACGAGTTGACTCGCGGTGTCCTTTGCGCGATGAGGCGCAAAGCGCTTCCGAGCGTCGAGTCCGTCGTCGCGAAGGCGCATCGCGTTGCGGTGCTTGAGGATTTGACCAACCACACCAATGTCGGCGCGGCGTTTCGCAGCGCCGCGGCGCTCGGCATCGATGCGGTTCTCGTCACCCCTTCGTGCAGCGACCCGCTGTATCGCCGTGCCGTTCGCGTCTCCATGGGCACGGTGTTCCAGGTCCCCTGGACGCGGATCGGGGCAGAAGAGGACGCGTCCTGGCCCGATGGCGGAATCGCCGAGCTGAAGCGCTTGGGCTTCACGACCGCCGCCATGGCCCTCTCCGATGATTCGATTCCCCTCGACGACCCGCTGCTCAAGGAATGCGACAAGATCGCGATCGTGCTCGGCACGGAAGGCGACGGTCTCTCTCGGCGCACCATCGCCGCATGCGATCATACGGTCCGCATCCCCATGGCCCATGGCGTCGATTCGCTCAACGTCGCGGCGGCGAGCGCGGTCGCCTTCTGGGAGCTGCGTCGTCGCTGAGGCCATTCCTTCGCTCGTCGTTTTCTCCTCGTTTTCGTCTTCGGGCAAATACGCTATAATCCCAAGGTGCTTTAGAGCACTGGGCCATCGTCCAATGGTAGGACTCTGGTTTTTGGTACCAGTTATGTAGGTTCGAATCCTGCTGGCCCAGCCATTTCGCTGATCAACCTCTCTTCGGAGAGGTTTTTTACTAGAAGGAGAAGCAGCATGGCCGAGTTCATCGAGGGCAAGCGCCCGGTTCAGGAAGCGTTCAAGGCAGAAGTGCCCATCAAGCGCCTCTTCGTCGCCGAGGGGCTCAAGGGCGACAAGGTCGTCGACGGCATCGTCCGTCGCGCCCACAAGATGGGGATCTCGGTCAAGCAGGTCAAGCGATCCGAACTCGATGCCCGCTCGGAGCGCGGTTCCCATCAGGGTCTCATGATCGAAACGCTTCCCTACGCCTACGCCGCTGCTCAGGAGATTATCGAGGATGCCGAGGCGCGCGCGGCGCGAAACGACGGGAAAGCGCTCATCGTCGTTCTCGATCACATCACCGATGCCGGCAACCTCGGGGCGATCGCCCGCTCGGCGGAAGTCGTCGGCGCATCGGGCATCATCATTCCCAACAAGCGATCCGCTCACGTCACCGCCGCGACGTACAAAAGCTCGGCAGGGGCCGTCTCCCATATCAAGATCGCGCAGGTGGGCAACATCGTTCAGTTCATCGAGCGTTTGAAGAAGGAGAACTTCTGGGTGGCGGGGGCTTCCGAGCATGCTCGGCAGTGCATCTGGGATTCGCCTTTGGCAGGGCGCCTTGCGCTTGTCATGGGCAGCGAAGGAAACGGGTTGTCCCGCTTGACCCAGGAACACTGCGATTTTCTGATCGCCTTGCCGCAGGCCGGCGAAGTCGGCTCTCTCAACGTCGCTCAAGCCTCGACGGCGTGCATGTACGAGTGGATGAGGCAGTGCCGCTAAGGCCGTTGTCGGGAGGATCGCCATGGCGAAGAAGAGAAACAAACTGCTGATCGTCGACGGTTACAACGTTTTGCGTAGCGGTCAGCGGTATATCCACATGCGCCGCGATGCCGATTACACGCACGAGACCTTCAATCGCGTGCGCGAAGCCCTCATCAGCGACGTCGCTGCGTTTGCGGGATCGGAATACCGGGCGGTGATCGTCTTCGACGCCGCGCAGAATCCCGAATCGGCAGGGAAGTCCCAGAAGATCGGGGGAGTGAAGGTCGTCTTCTCCCCGTTCGGCTCTTCGGCCGACAAGGTGATAGAGAAGCTCGCCCACGATGCGCGTGAGCAGCGCGTGGAGGTTATGGTCGTGACGAGCGACGCGACCATTCAGGATACCGTGGTCGGCGGCGGCGTCGATCGCATGAGTGCCAATGGCTTCAGCCTGGAGATGGAGGATCTCGGCGAAGAAGCTGCACGCGATCGAACCGTCGAGGTGTCGCGCAAGGCGACCGTGGCCGACCGTCTCGATCCTGCGGTTTTGGAGAAACTCAAGGCGATGCGTGATCGTCGATAAGGATCGTGTTCGATGGAGCTCCTCTTGCGACTTGTGGCAAGGGCCCTCGGCGAGGTCACCTCGCCGAGGGCCCTTGTCTTCTAGGCGAGGCCTATCGCCAAGCCGATGAGATGAACCGCGAAGGCGACGATCCACGCGATGGCGCATTGGCCGACCACCACGAGCGCGGCGCCTTTCGCGCCGAGTTCGTTTTTCACCGCCGCGATCGCCGCAACGCAGGGGGTGTAGAGCAAGGCGAAGGTCAAGAACGTGAAGGCGGTCAAGGGCGTGAAAAGCGTCGCGATCGCCGCGGCGTCGCCGAGGAGGACGGTGAGCGTGGAAACGACGCTCTCTTTCGCGATGAAACCGGTGACGAGCGCCGTCGAGGCTCGCCAGTCCCCGAACCCGAGGGGGTCGAACAGCGGCGCGATGAGGCTTCCCAGGCCCGCCAGCAAACTCGCCTCGGCGTCGGCGACGACGTTGAGCCTGCCGTCGAAGCTCTGGAGGAACCAGATGATTATCGAGGCGACGAAGATGATGGTGAAGGCGCGCGTGATGAAGTCCTTGGCCTTGTCCCATGCGAGCCTTCCCATGTTGGCGAGGGAGGGCATGCGATAGTTCGGCAACTCCATGACGAAGGGCACGGCCTCTCCCTTGAACGCAGTGTTCTTGAGGGCGAGGGCGACGAGGATCCCGACGGCCATGCCCATGAGGTAGAGGGTCATCATGACGAGCACGGCATTATCGGGGAAGAATACGGCCGTGAACAGAGCGTAGATCGGAAGCTTCGCAGAGCAGCTCATGAACGGGGTGAGCATGATGGTCATCTTTCGGTCCCGTTCGGAGGGAAGCGTGCGCGTCGCCATGATCGCCGGCACCGAGCAGCCGAAGCCGATGAGCATCGGCACGAAACTGCGCCCGGAGAGGCCGAGTTTCCTCAAGAGCTTATCCATGACGAAGGCGACGCGTGCCATGTAGCCGGAGTCCTCGAGAAGAGACAGGAAGAAGAAGAGGACCACGATGATGGGCAGGAAGCTCAGCACGCTTCCGACGCCGGCGAAGGCGCCGTCGATGACGAGGGAGTGGACCACATCGTTGACCTGCCAGGCGTCGAGCCCCGCATCGGCCAGGTCGATGATCCAGGCCACCGCCGTATCCATCCAGTCGCTCAGAAGCGCGCCGATGACGCCGAAGGTCAACCAGAAGACGATGCCCATGATGCCGATGAAGACGGGGAGCGCGGTGTATTTGCCGGTGAGGACCCGGTCGATGGCTACGCTTCGCTTGTGCTCCCTGCTCATCGCCGGTTTCGTTACCGTCGCCCCGCAGATGTTCTCTATGAAGGTGAAGCGCATATCGGCGAGCGCCGCCATGCGGTCGGCGCCGCCTTCTTCTTCCATCTGGGAGATGATGTGCTCGATCGCGTCGCATTCGTTGTCGTCGAGGGCAAGCGAGGCGCGCACGAGCCCGTCGTCCTCGACGAGTTTCGTCGCCGCGAAACGCAGGGGAATCGCGGCGCGCTGGGCGTGATCGTCGATCAGCTCGGCTATGGCGTGGATGCAGCGATGCAGCGCGCCGCCGTCTTCGCCGTCGGGGCGGCAGAAGTCTTGGCGGCCGGGCCTCTCTTCGTAGCGGGCTACGTGGAGGGCATGGTCGACGAGCTCGTCGATGCCCTCTCCTTTCGATGCTGAAATGGGGACGACGGGAATGCCGAGCGCCGCCTCGAGGGCGTTGATGTCGATCGAGCCCCCGTTCGCGGCGACCTCGTCCATCATGTTGAGGGCGAGCACCATGGGGATATCGAGGTCGATGAGCTGAAGGGTAAGGTACAGGTTGCGCTCGATGTTGGTGGCGTCGACGATGTTGATGATCGCGTCGGGCCGTTCATCGAGGAGGAATCCGCGCGTCACCACCTCTTCTCCGGTGTAGGGGGAGAGGGAGTAGATACCGGGGAGGTCGACGACGGTCGCGTTGGGATGCTTTCTGATGGTTCCGTCTTTGCGCGAGACCGTCACGCCGGGAAAATTGCCGACGTGCTGGTTCGCCCCAGTCAGCTGGTTGAACAGAGTCGTCTTGCCGCAGTTCTGGTTTCCCGCCAGCGCAAAGGAGAGCTCGGCGGAGGGGCTCTTCGGGCGCACGGCGCTTCGGGGACGAAACGACTGGGATTCGCCTACGCCAGGATGGGCGGTGGCCCTTGCTTGGCCGGGGTTGGCCCTTTGGTGGTCGTGGGCGTCGTGGACGTTTCGCAGAGTGACGCAGGCGGCGTCTTCCCGGCGCAGGGTCAGCTCGTAGCCGCGGAGCCTGATCTCGAGGGGATCGCCCATAGGGGCGCTCTTGATGAAGGTGACCTCTGTGCCCGGCGTGAGGCCCATATCGAGGATGTGCTTGCGCAGGGAAGGCTCCGAGCAGGTGACGGCGTCGATGATGGCGTCCTTGCCTTTCTCGAGCGCGTCGAGCGTGGATGAAGCGGGATGGTTTGCCATGGGCCGGGTCGGTCCTTTCGCGTTTCTGGTGCGTCAGTTTCCCATGGTAAACCGTTTTCGGGGAACGCGGGCCGCCCGGCGCTTATTTTCAGAGCTTTCGCATCCCCTTAGTGAAGAGCGCGTAGATGCTCAGGAGCAGCCAGGCGACGACCAAGAGCCACGAGGCGGTGTAGACGCCCAGGAGCTCGACGAGGAGAGAGGTCGTGAAGACGGCGCATGGGGCGGTCAGGAGATAGAGCGAGTTCTGGGTGCCGAGGGCGGCTCCGCGCTGCTCGTCGGGCACGAGTCCGTAGACGAGGTAGCCGAGTAGGGCCGAGACGGGCGCGGAGGAGAATCCGAGGACGAGCGCAGCGGCCAAGATGACCGGGTAGTTCACCAGCGATCCGAGTGCGGCCACGCCGGCGGCCATCCCGACGAGGGAGCAGACGTACCAGGTGCGCTTCTTCAGGTTGAGGGCGCATTTCGAGTAGATGAGCGACCCTGCCAGGGAGCCGAACGACATAGCCGAAAGGGCGTATCCCAAAAGTTCGGGGGTGTTTTGCTGGGTGAAGAAGAAGGGCAAGACGAGTCCCTGGTAGCTTCCCATCACCATGACGATGAGGAACCCGAGGATGACCGCCGAGCGCAGCGTGGCGTTGCGGACGAAGAGGACCCCCAGTCCCTCCTTGGCGCGGTGGAGGGCGTCGGCGACGAAGCCGCGCGCTTTGCGGTCGGGCTTCGCGGAGGGGACCTTGCCGACGGTGCGAGGAACGAAGCAGGTGGTAATGGCGGCCGCGAGGGAGAGCGCGGAAGTGAGCCAGAGCGTGTTGGCGTTACCGAGCAGGCTCATGCCGAGCGCCGCGAGCGCGGGGCCGATGATGACCGTGAGGCTCTCGATCGACTGGGAAACGCCGAGGAAGCGCTGAAGGTTGAGTTTGTCGTTGTCGATGACCGCGGGAAGGAGCGTGTCGCGCGCCGTCATCCCCGGGATGTCGCCGACGGCGCCGATGACGCCGCAGACGACGAACCATTCGAAGGTGAGGCCGACGGTCATCTCTATCACGGGCAGGCCGGCGATGGAGGCGGCGGATATCACGTCGGAAATGATCGAGACGTCCCTGCGGTTGAAGCGATCGAGCAGCGCTCCTCCGAAGACCCCCGCGATCATCTGGGGAATCGCGCAGATGAGGGCGAGCGCACCTGCGGCGAGCGCGTCGCCGGTCTTTGCCAGCAGGACAAGTGGCAGGATGACTCCAGCGATGGAGTTTCCCAGAAGGGAAAGCGCATTGGAGATGACGAAGGGAAGCGTTGCTCGCAGGCGTGTCATGGGATTCCTTTCGAAAGAGTTCGTGTCGTTCGATACCTTCAGGAAAAACTATGACGCTACGTCATAGTCAAGTTCTCTTCGAAAGGCGTTTTCCGTACGTTGTCAGGATGATGAGCCGAAGGCGGATGCGAGCGCCTTCTGGACGCGAAGGCTCACGTCCATCTGGGCCTGGTTGAGGGTTTCCCTGTCGAACATGTCGAGAATCCCGTAGGCGTCCTCGTTTCCGTTCCCCGAAGGGTCTTCTTCGCCTAGACCTTCCTCGTTCGCCGCCTGCATGAGGCGCTTCATCCAGGTGATGAGGTCGGCGGCGAGTGCTTCCCGCTCCGTCTCACTCGCGTCGTCGCCAAGCGAGACGAGGCGTTCGCTCAAGGTGATGTAGTCGCCAAGCGCGTCGGTCTTCTTGACGAGCGAGATGAAGCGCTCGACCCGTTTGCGCTCTTTTGATTCCGGGGGGAAGATCTGCTCGATGAGGAGCAGGCCGGCTCGCTCGTTCTCGATGAGCCGGGTGCTGCCCCCCTGCTCCTTCATGCGGACGAGGTGGTCTCCGAACAGGGAGACGGCGTCGGGGTTGAAGCCGCGCTCGCGCAGAAGGGCGATGGTTCGGCGTTTCTGCTCGAGGCGACGTATCTGCGCCGCGAGTTCGCCGTCGAGGTCGCTGAGGATCTTTTGGGCGGTGGGGCGATCGGAGCCGCCTTCCTCCTCGAGGACGGCGGCGACGTCGGAGAGGCTCATGCCCAGCTCGACTAAGCTCCTTATGCGCAGCACGCGCGCCGCGTCGATCGCGCGATAAGCTCGATAGCCGTTCGGTGAGCGCGGCGGTTCGGGCAGAAGGCCGATCTGGTGGTAATGGCGCAAGGTTCTCACGGTGACGCCGGTCAGCTCGGCGAGTTCCTTGCTCTTCATGCCTCTTCCTCCTCGTCGGGGCGCTTCCTGCGCCGTTTTCGCGTTCTTGTCATTGTAGGATCCCCCTTGAAGGGGCGAGCGAGATGATGAGCGGGTCGCGATACGGCTCTTTCCCGCAGATCCGTTCGTTTTTACCCCCTTTCCCATAGTTTCCATTGCGTAATGCGATATACGCGAGCCATAGATCGACTCCGCTCCCATATAATGGGAGCATCATTCGAAGCGGACGACGAGGGGCGTCGCGCGATGATGCACGCGTTGCTTTGCGTTTTGCCCGCATCTAGGGGAAAGGGATAAACATGAAGCCACTCAAGGGAATCAAGGTGGTCGACCTTACCACGTACATGGCGACGCCGGCCACAGGCCGCGTCCTCGGCGAATGGGGCGCCGACGTCATCAAAGTCGAGGCCGCGAAGGGTGACCCGCTGCGTGTTACCCAGGCTGCAGTCTTCAACATGCCCATGTCCGACGACGAGAACCTCGCTTTCGACATGTGCAACCTCAACAAGCGCTTCATCTCTTTGAATCTGAAATCCGAGACGGGCGCTGAAGTCATGGACAAGCTTCTCTCCGAGGCGGACGTGTTCCTCACCAACACGCGCACCAAGTCCCTGAAGAAGATGGGGCTCGACTGGGAAACGCTCCATGCCAAGTATCCGAAGCTCATCATGGGCCATGGCCTCGGTTACGGTAAGAAGGGTCCTGAGAAGGACGATCCCGGTTTCGACGTTACGTGCTACATGGCTCGTGGCGGCGTTTTCGGAACGACCGTCAACCGCGGCGACTCTCCGATGATCCCCACCAACGGTTACGGCGACCTTCAGGCATCGATGTTCCTCGCCGCCGGCATCTGCGCGGCCATCATCGGTCGTGACCGCACGGGCGAAGGCGAGTACGTCACCTGTGCTCTTCAGCATGCGGCTATCTACGCCCTTATGACGGGCATGATCTCCGCTCAGTACGGCAACCCGTATCCCAAGAGCCGCCTCGAGGTCATCTGCCCCTTCAACAACGTCTACACCGCCGGCGACGGCAAGTCTATCGCCATGTGCGACCCCGAGTACGATCGCGACTACAACAAGATCATGGG
Source organism: uncultured Eggerthella sp. (assembly GCA_959607715.1). GTDB lineage: Bacteria > Actinomycetota > Coriobacteriia > Coriobacteriales > Eggerthellaceae > Anaerotardibacter. The sequence goes on from CAUHNN010000004.1 coordinate 101,191, forward strand.
CCTTATCGGCCGCGAGGACATGATCGACGAGCCGCGTTTGGTCAACTGCAACAAGATGAACGAAGCGGGGCTGAACGCAGAGGTCGTCGGGATCCTCGACGAGGCGCTCTCCAAGATGACTGCCGCCGAGGCCCTCAAGCTGTTCAAGGACGCCGGCATTCCCTGCGAGTTGTGCCAGACCCCGCTTGACGTATACGAGGACGAGAACGCGATCGTCAACGACTACCTGGTGAAGATCAAGTACCCCGAAGCCGATCGCTGGGTTCCCACGCCCCCGATCCAGTTCGAATCCGAAGAGGCCCCCGATTACGTGCCCTCCGGCATGCTGGGCTCCGCGACGATGGACGTCATGAAGGGCTTGGGCTACACCGACGAGCAGATCGAGGTCGCCATCGCCGACGGCTCGGTCGTCGGCCCCATCGACCTCGATACGCTGGCGGGACGTTAGGCCGCCGCGACGCGCTGTTGTCTTTCCGAAGGCCGCCGGAGGTGCTCTGGCGGCCTTCTCCGTTTCATCGAGGCGGGATCGCCGTCTGGGCTCCCGGGCCTCTTATGTGGGCCTTGCGTATTCGCTTGCGCCGCTGCGCAGGGCTGCTATACTGCAAAGGCTGTTTTATGACACATGCCCAGGGGACCTGCGTCCGCTAGTGGCCGCGAGAGCGGTTGCGGAACGTGGGGAGGATCCTCGGCAGAGGCCTAACGAATGGAGAAAACAATGGCTAAGATCACTATCAAGTCCCTGCTCGACGCAGGCACCCACTTCGGTCATCAGACCCGTCGCTGGAACCCCAAGATGAAGCCCTTCATCTTCGGCAACCGCGGCGACATCTACATCATCGACCTCAAGGAAACCATGTACGGCCTCGATGCGGCCTACACCGCCGTTTCCCGTTGCGCCGAGAAGGGCGGCACCGTCCTGTTCGTCGGCACCAAGAAGCAGGCTCAGGAGTCCATCGCCGAGGCTGCCAACCGCTGCGGCATGCCCTACGTCAACGCACGTTGGCTCGGCGGTATGCTGACCAACTTCGTCACCATCCGCTCCCGCGTCCAGCGCATGGAAGAGCTTGAGGCCATGGAGGCCGACGGCCGCATGGATCTCCTGCCCAAGAAGGAGCAGATCCTCCTGAAGAAGGAGCTCTCCAAGCTTCAGACCAACCTCAACGGCATCCGCAACATGAAGAAGACCCCCGACATGGTCTTCATCATCGACACCAACCGTGAGCAGATCGCCATCCACGAGTCTCGCCGTCTCAACATCCCCGTTGTCGGTACCCTCGACACCAACTGCGATCCCGACGACGTCGATTACGGCATCCCGGCCAACGACGACGCCATCCGCTCCGTCCGCCTGCTCGCCGACTTCGTCGCCGACGCAGTCATCGCCGGTACCGGCGCACCGGTCACCGTCGAGGATATGACCGCTGCTCCCGCCGAGGACGCCGAGGCTCCCGCTGCCGAAGAGGCCCAGGCCGAGTAAGCCCAACGCATCAACCCGTTATCCCTTTTGCGCCGCTTCAAGGCGGCGCAGTCCAAGAAAGGAATTACCATGGCAGAAATCACCGCAGCTCTCGTCAAGGAACTCCGTGAGATGACCGGCGCCGGCATGATGGAATGCAAGAAGGCCCTGACCGAGGCTGAAGGCGATATCGAGAAGGCCGTCGACGTTCTGCGTACCCGCGGTCTTGCAGCCGTTGCCAAGAAGGCCGGCCGCGCCACCAACGAAGGTACCGTCATGGCTCTCGTCTCCGAGTGCGGCCATGCAGGTGCTCTCGTCGAGCTCAACTGCGAAACCGACTTCGTCGGCATGAACGAGAAGTTCCGCGCCTATGCCGAGAAGATCGCCAAGGCCGTTCTCGCCAACAAGCCCGCTGACCTCGATGCCCTCAAGGCTTCCGAGATCGAAGGCGAAACCGTCGAGGCCGTCGTTACCGACGCCATCCACACTCTTGGCGAGAACATCCAGCTTTCCCGCTTCGCCTACGTCGGGCAGGAAGAGGGTGCCATCGCCAGCTACATCCACGGCGGCGGCAAGATCGGCGTCCTCGTTGAGTTCAAGCTCGGCGACGCTTCCCTCGCCACCAACGACGACTTCAAGAAGTACGGTCGCGACATCGCCATGCAGGTCGCTGCTGCGAGCCCCGTTGCCGCTACCCGTGAATCCGTCGATCCTGCGGTCGTCGAGCACGAAATGGGCATCTACAAGGCTCAGGCCGCCGAGTCCGGCAAGCCCGAGAACATCCAGGAGAAGATCGCTACCGGTCGTCTGGAGAAGTTCTTCAAGGAGAACTGCCTGACCGAGCAGGCTTACGTCAAGAACCCCGACCAGAGCGTCAATCAGTACACCGCCGAGGTCGCAAAAGCCCTGGGCACGACGATCGAGATCGTTTCCTTCACCCGCTTCATGCTGGGCGAATAAGGACATCCCCACAAACTACGCGTAAGCCCTCCCGGAGGTTTTCATGGAAAACCGTCCCGGCGAGGGCTTACGTATATGATAAGACCGAGAGCGCACGGTTTCCTGCCGGGCAAGCCGTGCCCATCCTTTGTTCACCGAAGGAGATGAAGACAGCATGTCAGAAGAAATCATCATCGCTCGTGAAACCGAGAACGTTTGCGGAACCGTGATGATCGGGGGCGCCAAGAATTCCGCCCTCAAGCTCATCGCCGCGTCTTTGCTCGGGCGCGGCAAGAGCACCATCCACAACATTCCCCACATCTCGGACATCGAGATCATGAACGAAGTGCTGCGCTCTCTTGGTGCGACGGTCGAATGGGATGGCCATTCCCTCATCATCGACACCGAGCACGCCGAGGGTCACGAGACCCCCTATGAGCTCGTTTCGAAGATGCGTGCGAGTATTTCCGTTCTCGGCCCCCTTATCGGCCGCTTCGGCTGCGCGCGCGTAGCGATGCCCGGTGGCTGCAAGATCGGCGCTCGCAAGATCGATATGCACCTTAAGGTCCTCGAGGCGCTCGGCGTCCACTTCGAAACGGTTCACGGTTACCTGTACGCCTCTTCTCCCCACGGGCTCCATAGCGCTAATGTCCTGCTCGAGTTCCCGAGCGTCGGCGCGACGGAGAATATGCTTATGGCCTCGGTGACGGTTCCCGGCACCACCACGATCGACAACGCCGCCCGCGAACCCGAGATCGTCGACCTCGTCGAGATGCTCAACGAAATGGGCGCGCGTATCGAGGGCGCCGGCAGCTCCCTCATCACCGTCCACGGCGTCTCCCTTGAGGATATGCACCCCTGCGAGCACGCTACGGTGGGCGATCGCATCGAAGCGGGAACGTACCTCACGGCGGGTGCCTTGCTCGGCGGTCCCGTAACCGCAAAGGGCATCGACCCGTCGTTTCTTCGCATGGCGTGCATGAAGTTCGAGGCGCTTGGATGCGAAGTCGTCACGACCGAGGATTCGATCACCGTTTCCCGCGAGGGGGCGCTCGTTCCGACCGACATCCAGACCTTGCCCCACCCGGGATTCCCGACCGACCTTCAGGCTCAGTTCATGCTTCTCGACGCGGTGGCCGACGGCAATTCGGTCATCACCGAGAACATCTTCGAGAACCGATTCATCTTCGCTTCGGAGCTCAACCGCATGGGTTCCCGCATCACGATCGAGGGGCATCATGCGCTGATCCAGGGCGTCGAGCGCCTTCAGGGGGCCCCGGTCTCCTCCCCTGATCTTCGTGGAGGTGCTGCGCTCGTCCTTGCGGGTCTTGCCGCCGTCGGCGAAACCGAGATCCGCGACATTTACCATATCGATCGCGGTTACGAGGATTACGTCGGAAAGCTTCGTTCGCTCGGCGCAGATGTCGAGCGGGTTGTTCGCTAAAGGAGTCGCATGTTTCAGAAGCGAAACGTTCCCCGCCGTCCTTCTCGCCGCAAAGCTTCCCGCCGTTCCGGCTGGTCTTCCTCGGTCGTGGGAACCCATGCATCAGGCGGCGGGCCGGCGCGCCACGCCGCCCCACGTCGTCGTGCGCGCTCCTACGAGGGGCGAGCTGCAGAGGTTAATCAGATCCATTTCGAGTCTCGCTTGGTCGATGAGAAGGCGCGCACCTATCAGACGAGCGGCGTGCGCGCCGAGCGCTTGATGCGCTCCCAGGCTCGCCGGACCCGCATCTGGGTCGTCGTTTCGATCGTCGTGATCGCCGCGCTCGCCCTTACTTTGGGCAGCTGCGCATTCAAGGGGTCCCTTTCTTCGTCTATGGCCATCAACGACGATAGCGTCACGTCGAGCCTCGTCGCGCCCGCCTCCGACACGGATCCGTACTACGTGCTGCTCGCCGGTATCTCGAACGAGGGGACGGACAAGGAAGCGGCGAGCTTCGTCGCGGTCATGCGCGTCGATGAGCAGAACAAAAACATCTCGCTTCTCAACATCCCGGGCACGGTCTCGGCGTCGTACGAGGGGGTTGCGCTCGATGACCCTCTTTTGAGGGATGCTCCGCATGCCGTCAACGAGGGTGAGCTGGTCAAGCAGGTCTCTTCTCTTATCGACCAGGACATCAACCACTACCTTCGCATCACCGACGAGAACTTCGTTGCGCTCGTCGATGGTCTCGGTGGCCTTCAGGTCACCGTCGATAAGGCGGTTGACGATCCCACCGTCGGCACCACGGTGCTCGATCCAGGGGAACAGACGCTCAACGGAACGCAGGCGCTTGCCTACGTGAGCGCCAAGAACTATACCGATGGGGTGGGGCAGCGCGCCTCTGTCCAAAACAAGGTTCTGACCGCCCTGGTCGATCAGATCGTCTCGAAGGGCGGGCTCTCGGCGGTGTTCGGGGCCGACGAGATCGCCGGGAAGATCAAGACCGATTTGGGCTACGACGAGCTAGTCGCTCTCGCCTCTCTCTATCCTGAAGCGAACGTGAACGTGGCAACGATGCCGGGATCTCAGTCGAAAGCGGGAAAGCGCTTGCACTGGAGCGTCGGCTCGAGTTGGTCTGCGGTCCGCGACGAATTCAAGTCGGGCGACGACATGGACGTGTCGATCGACACCAGCGGCGTCGATAAGGGATCGCTCACCATCAAGGTCCTCAACGGCGCCGGCACCGACGGCTACAGCGCTCAAGCGGCGAAGGTTCTCGAGTCGGCGGGCTACAAGATCAAGGAAACGGGCAACGCCGAGTCGTTTGTCTACGATGAGACGCTCGTCATCTACCGCAACGACGATCTTCGTGCGGCTGCGGAGGCGATAGTCAAGGATCTCGGGACGGGTCGCGCCGTATCGGGCAGCGTGTACTACTCGCTCGACACCGACATCCAGGTCGTCGTCGGAAAGAACTGGACAACGAATGTTTGATCCCATCGAGTACATCAATGAGCCGCGTTGGCACGAGATGTCCCTCGGGCTCGAGCGGATCGAAGAGCTTCTTGAAGGGTTGGGCAACCCCCAGGATCGGTTGGCCTTCATCCATGTGGCGGGAACGAACGGAAAGGGTTCCACGTGCTCGCTCGTGGCTTCCGTTCTCCAGAGATCCGGATTTCGGGTCGGCATGTTCACCAGCCCCTACATCGTTCGATTCGAGGAGCGCATCCGTGTCGACGGTCAGGATATCCCTTACGAGGATCTCAAGGAGACGACCCTGCGCGTGCGCAGCGTCGCCGAGAGGATGAAGAGCCATCCTACGGAATTCGAGCTTATGACGGCGGTCGCCTTCTCGTATTTCGCTGCCCGTTCATGCGATATCGTCATCGCTGAAGTGGGTCTTGGCGGGCGTTTGGACTCGACTAACGTGATTGATTCACCGTTGGTGTGCGCCATCACCCCAATCTCCTACGATCACTGTGGTTTGCTCGGCTCGACGCTCGGCGCTATCGCCCGAGAGAAAGCGGGGATCATCAAGGAGGGCTCCCGCGTCGTGAGCGCCCCTCAGGAAACCGAGGCCCAGAGCGTTCTTCGCGATGTTGCCCAGAAGAAGGGTGCTCTTCTTTCGTTTGTCGATCCCTCCGCCATCGAAGGGAACAACGATTCGTTTTCGTACAAAAACCTGAAAGGTCTTTCGCTTTCCCTCAAAGGCTCCTATCAGCTCGTCAACGCCTCCGTCGCACTCGAGGTGGTATTCGCCTTGCGCGAGCAGGGTTGGTCCATCGACGACGAGGCGCTGCGCTCTGGCCTTCGAGAAGCGCGCTGGCCTGGGCGCTTCGAGGTCATTGAGGGGCAGCCCTCGATCGTCATAGACGGAGGGCATAACCCCCAGGGCGCGCGGGAGCTCGCCGTGGATTTGGCGAAGACGTTTCCCGGCAAGCGCGTCGCCTTCATCGTCGGGGTTTTGGCGGATAAGGACCATGCGGCCATGCTCGCTTCCTGGGTTCCGCTCGCCTCGCTGTTCGTGTGCGTCGATGTGCCGAATCCCCGCACGCTTGCCGCTTCCGAGCTCGCGGCTGAGATAGAAGGGCTTCGCGGGGAATCCTCGACATTCGCCGTCGAGGTTCTTCCCGATGTGGAAGACGCCCTCGGCTTCGTCATGGATGGTGCGGCGTCCTACGATGTCGTGTGCTTTTGCGGCAGCCTGTACGGTATAGGCGCATTCAAAGAGGCGCTGGCCTCGCGTTTGCCCTAACTCGTTTGTGCGAGTTTGGTGGTGGGCGGCAACGGATTTGGGAAGCGTGCGCGCTTCGTTTATACTGGGCAGCGATATAAGTATCTCGAATGGGCTTGGGCGGCGCCACGTCCCGAACCTGGTCAGGTCCGGGAGGAAGCAGCCATAAGGGGCCTCTGACGAGCGCCCAGGCCTTTTCGGGATACTTCTCGATTCGCCGGTCATTGATCGGCGAATCCTTTTTTCGGCTCTTTGGAACCACGACGCAAAGGACGCTATGGACTTCATCGGATTTATCGCCGGCCTTCTTCACGATCCTCGCGCGGCAATCGCCGGGTGGATCATCGCCCTCGGACCAATCTGGGTGTACTCGCCGCTTTTCCTGATCGTCTTCATCGAAACCGGCTTGGTGTTCTTCCCGTTCCTTCCGGGCGATTCTCTCCTGTTCGCTGCGGGCGTCTTCTCCGCCGACGGCGGTGGGCTGAACGTTTTCGCGACCCTTCTCGTCTTCTATACGGCGGCCATTCTCGGTAATACCTCGAACTATTGGATCGCGCGTTTCTTCGGGTCGCGCATCATCGATTCGGGCAAGGTCAAGGCCCTGACGCCTGAACGTATGGCGAAGCTCGACTACTTCTTCGAGCGTTACGGTGGCCTTACCATCGTCATTACGCGCTTCATGCCCTTCTTCCGCACCTTCGCCCCCTTCATTGCCGGCACGGGTCACATGAATTTCGCCAAGTTCACGTTCTTCAACTGCATAGGCGGTGTCGCCTGGGTCAGCCTTTTCGTTCTCGTCGGTTATTTCTTCGGCGGCATCCCCTTCGTTCAGGACAACTTCGAGATCATCGTCTTGGGAATCGTCGCCGTGTCCGTGGCCCCGGCCTTCATCGGCGCCATCAAGGCGGCCATGACGGCTCGCAAGAACGGGACGGCTCGCTTCCAGGATGAGTCGGTCGCCGAGGCGGAGCGCATCGTCCGCGGAAAGCATGCCCGCGCCGAGCAGGATCGGGATGTTTCGGATACCCTTGAGCAGAAGGGTAGTCGCGAATAGCGCGAAGGTCGGCGCTCGAATCTGCGCATCGATGCCTTCGTGCGTCGATGCGCTTTCTCATTGAAGGGGTGGAATGCCGTGGAGGCTTTATATCGCAAGTACCGTCCGACCACCTTCTCGGACGTCGTCGGGCAGGAGCATATCGAACGAACGCTGAGGAACGCCATCGAGAACGGCAAGGTTTCCCATGCGTATCTGTTTTGCGGACCGCGCGGTACCGGCAAAACGACGATGGCCCGCATTCTTGCCAAGGCCCTTCTCTGCGAGAAGGGACCGACGGCCGAGCCCGACGGGACCTGCGCCGAATGCGAAGACATCGCGCAGGGGACCCATCCCGACGTATACGAGCTCGACGCTGCGAGCCGCACGGGCGTCGAGAATGTGCGCGAAGAGATAATCAGCCGCGTCGGCTACGCTCCGACGCGCGGCTCTTGGAAGGTGTACATCATCGACGAGGTGCATATGCTCTCGCCGGCAGCCTTCAATGCTTTGCTGAAAACGCTTGAAGAACCTCCTGATCATGTGGTTTTCATTTTGTGCACCACCGATCCTCAGAAGGTCCTCGATACGATCCAGTCGCGCTGCCAAAGGTTCGATTTCCATCGCATCTCCCTGGAGTCCATCGTCGCGCGCCTCGGATACGTCTGCGCTCAGGAAGGGGTCGAATTCGAGGCGGAGGCCCTCGAGCTCATCGCCCATCGCTCTGACGGCGGCATGCGCAATGCCCTGACGACCCTCGAGCAGCTCGTGGCGTTCTGTGAGGGAAAAGTGACGCTTGAGGGGGCGCAAAGCCTGCTGGGATCCCTTGACGAGAGCGATCTTACCGATATTGTTTCCAAGATCGGCCGAAGGGATGCGGCTGCCTGCTTCAATTGGGTCGAGTCCTACGTCGAGACCGGTGCCGATCTTGCTCAGTTCGTCGGCGATTTGGCCGAATACCTTCGAAACCTCTACCTGCTTACCATCGCGGCAGGGGAAGTGGAGATTCCTGTTTCCGATGGCGTTCGTCGGGTAATGGCCGAGCAGGTGCCGCTTTTCGGGGCCGATCGTCTCTCGAGAATGCTCGAGGTGCTCGGCGAGCTTCAGAAGGAGCTGCGGGTCGCCAGCAATTCCCGCCTTGTCTTCGAGATCGCTCTGACGCGACTCGTTCGCCCGTCGTGCGATCTGACGATCGAGGTACTCGCCGAGCGCGTCGCGGAACTCGAGGCCACCCTTGCCTCGCTCGCTTCCGGATCGATCGCATCCGCTTCTGCGGTCTGCGCGGTGGCGCCGCCTTCTTCGGCGAAGCCTCGTCATTCGGCACCGGCCCCCGACCGAGGCGCCTCGATCCCTGCCGCTTCCGTTCAGGCGCCTCCTCCCGCCCCTGCGGCTTCGCGGTCGGTTGGTCCGAGCGCGACGGCGCAGACGCCTCCTCCTCATCACGAGCCCTCTCAGGTGGCGTCACCGCAGGCGTCGCCTTCGCAGGAGGTTTCCGTCGAGCGCTCTTCGGCCAATCCTTCGTCGAGGTCATCTTCGGGTTCGATCGGCACCCCTTCCGCCTCGACGGCCAGCCCTTCTCGCTTGACGGCTTCGGTCGATCTTTCCAACCCGGCGACGGTGCAGCGCTTGTGGCATACGGTCACGTCGACCTTGCGTAAGGTGAGCCCGCCGAGGGGCGTTCTATTCATGAACGCGAAGGTCTCGGCCGATCCATCCGGGCAGGGGATCGTGATCGCGTTCTCGGCGGATAACAACTATGCGTACGGCGCGGCGCAAAAAGCGGAAGTGCAGGAACTGCTTGCCCAGACGCTGAGGCAGGTCGCCGGTGGAGACGTCCCCTTTCGCCTCGCCGTATCGGGAGGCGCCGCGCCTGCTGCCGCAGCTCCGCAGAGGCAAAGCGCCCCGCAGCGAAACGGCCGCAGCGCCGATCAGGATCAAATGCCCCGAACGGCGTCTTTCCCCGCCCCGCAAGCGCCGAGGGTCGAGAATAGCCGCCCGTCTACGCCCCCGATGCCCCGGAAGAGCGTTGAAGCGGCGCCGTCTGCGATGCCTGTCCCTGGTGATTCCTTCGACGAGGTGCCACTTGACGTCTACGACGCGGCTGTTCCGCAAGATTACGACCCCTCGGTGTTCGAGGCGCCCGCAACGCCCCGCCCGCCTGCGGCACCCACATCGCCCGCGGCGGCCACGCCTCCCTCACCTGTATCCGCTGCTGGCGACCAGGCGAGCTGGTCGAGCGCATCTGCAGCGCCTTCCGTCGCAGCGAATCCTTCGAAAGAGGAGGGCGGAGTCTCGTCGGGAGATGAAAGGCGCCGTGTCGTCGATGTTTTGACGAAGAGCTTCGGCGAGGGGATCAAATTCGAAGACGTCCCGAATTAGGCGTTTCGATACAATGCAGGGAACCACCTCGCGTTTGCGCGGGGTTAACGAATTCACATGGTGTAAGGAGACCGTACATGGGTATGAATATGCAGCAGATGATGCGTCAGGCGCAGAAGATGCAGAAGGAGCTCGCCAAGGCTCAGCAGGAAGTGGCGGCCATGACCTTCGAGGGCACGGCAGGCGGCGGTATGGTCAGCGTCACCGCGCGCGGCGATATGACGATCGAGTCCATCACGATCGACCCCGAGGCAATCGATCCCGAAGATGTCGAGATGCTCCAGGACATGATTTGCGCTGCAGTCAACGAAGCCATTCGCGGCATCAACGAGATGAGCAATGCCCGCATGGGCGCAGTGACCGGCGGTATGAACATCCCCGGAATGAGGTAGGCCGCGTTTTCCATGCAGGCATCTTCTGCGATACAGAATCTCCTCGACGAACTCGAGCGCTTGCCCGGCGTGGGTCCAAAATCGGCTCAGCGCATAGCCTATTGGGTTCTCAACGAGGACGCGATCAGCGCGACGCGTCTGGCGCGCGCAATCGTCGAGGTGAAGGAAACGGTGCATTTCTGCCCAAGGTGCTTTAACTACGCCCAGGGCGATCTATGCGATATCTGCGCTTCGGACAAGAGGGACGCCCATACTATCTGCGTTGTGTCCGAGCCGCGTGATATTCCGCCTATAGAGAGAACAGGCTCCTTCTTCGGCGTCTACCACGTGCTTGGAGGGACCTTGTCGCCCCTCGAGGGGATCGGCCCTGACGACCTTCGCATAGCGGAGTTGATGGCCCGCCTGCAGGATCCTCTGGTCAAGGAAGTCATACTTGCGACGAACCCCAATATAGAAGGGGAGACCACGGCAAGCTATTTGGCGCGGTTGATCAAGCCGCTCGGGGTCAAGGTCTCGCGGCTTGCAAGCGGCCTTCCCGTCGGCGGAGACCTCGAGTTCGCCGACGAGGTGACGCTCGGTCGGGCTATCGAAACGCGACGTGAGCTTTGATGACCCCTTTCTTTTGCCAGTGCGCATCTAACGATACCCAAGGCCATATGGCCTTGGGTATCGTTGTTCAGTAAAGTTTTATCAATAGCCAATAAAGTGGCATATTGCGTATCTGAACAGGCGAAACTCTCCCCTGAAGCCGCGCCCTGCCGGGCCCTCCCGAAAAAAATCCCGGATTTCCCGGA
>CAUHNN010000005.1 GCA_959607715.1 uncultured Eggerthella sp.
AGCGGGCAGGGAAGAGGCAGCCGGGGGCTGCCTTTCTTCGTTTCCGGGGGTTTGCGAGAAGAGGGTCTTGCAATAGCTTCTCGGCCTTCTTTTACGCCGCCAAACGACCTATTAGAGGTTGTAAATGTTTACGCAGTGTTCTATTCGCGAGCATTATCGTTCCAGTTGATCAGAGTGTTTCCCCACGTCAACGTATAGGAATATTCGATTTTTCAAGTATTTAACGTCGCCTTAGGAAGGCAATCGAGAAATTTTGAATGCTATACTTTTTCAAGGTATAGCACTACATGATGTGACAAGAAGGTAGTTCGTTGCCGGTTACGGATATATTCCGGTGACGTGGATGGGGGATTACATGAATCTTGCTCAGCTTTATTATTTCCGTACTTTGGCAAAGTACGAACACTATGGAAAAGCAGCAGAGAGTCTGTATATCACCCAGCCCTCTCTTTCCAACTCGATCAAGAATCTCGAGAAGGAGATCGGGGTTCCTTTCTTCGAGCGCGTCGGTCGCAATGTTCGCCTTACTGAATATGGCGAGGAATTCAACAAGCATATCTGCCTCGCGCTTGACGAGATCGATAAAGCCGTCGAGATCATGCGCGCCTACAATTCTGGTCTGAGTGGTCGAATCAGGATCGGCGTCGTCATCAGTATCCAGCGTAATTATCTTCCTCGCCTTCTCGGCTCCTTTAAAGCGGCTTTCGGTGAAAGCGTTGTTTTCGATATCTATCAAGGCACGAGCTATGAGTGCCTTAAGGGCCTCGAGGATGGTAAATACGACGTTGTATTCTGCGGGAAAGTCGATGACGGGTGCGAAGATGTCCAATTTGTCCCCCAGTTCTCCCAGAATGTCGTTTTGGCCGTTAACTCCCATCACCCTCTTGCGAAGAAGGAAGAGATTTCCTTGAGTGAACTCAAGGATTACACGCTTACGTCCTATCGCTCCTTCTCGTATGCGGCTACTATCTTCGAACCGTTTTTCAAGTCGTATGGCCTTAAGGTAGAGCAGGGCTTCAACGATGAGATCAGCGCCGCGTCGCTCGTCGCTTCCGATCAGAGCATTCTTGCCGTCATTCTCGAAACGCTTGACGATCTTTCGTTGGAAAATCTGGTCATTCTTCCCATTAAGGAGCTAAAGGGCCCCTTCCACGTAATCTATCTTTCATATAGTAAGAAGGCCTTCCATTCCCACTTGGTTGAGGAATTCATCAAGTTCACCCAGCGCCATATCAAGTTTCCCGCTGGGGTCGTCCCTCTTGAGGATGTGTATAAGGAGGGCTTGTCTACTCAGGCGCTCGTCTCGAACGATACTGCCGAGTAGTCCCCTATTCGCTTAATCAGCCCTGCTATCGTTTCTGTGCCGCCTCTCCCTTCTCGAATCAAAGAACGGGGAGGCGGTTCTTTTGTGATCCAGGGCTTTCTTTTTTTACGTACTTTTACTTGTATCTACAAAATATCGATAGGGTTAGCGCGCGATGTCTCTTTTGGGAAATGAATGGATTCATCGATTCTGATGCGGTAATGCCCTATTGATTTCGCTGGTCTGCGGAAAAATAGGCGGAATTAATTCATCGACCATTATTGATAGGCTCTAACCAATAGACGCGTTCAAATAATATTCCGTTTGACTATTGTTGTTCATCGCGAGGCAATTAGACCCACTTCTCATTCTGTCCGACTATAGGACTCGGCCCAAGACTTACGGGCCAGTGGTAACTCAGGGAAATCTTGAAATGATTCCTTGAATATAAGAAAGAGGAGGGTTTTTTATGTCCGAGAATTGGTTCGCAACGCAGCCCAAGGAGCAGCTCGCTGGCAAGACCGCTGTCGTTATGGGTGGTGGTTCCGGTATCGGCAAGGCAACCGCACATGCACTCGCTGCCGCAGGTGCCAACATCATGATCTGCGGTGTTCCCGAGCAGATGTGCCTCGACGCTGCCGAGGAGTTGAGAGCTGAAGGCGCCAACTGCATTGGCATGCTTTGCGATGGCACCAAGCAGGACAACATCGACGCAATGCTCGAGAAGACCGTTTCCGAGTTCGGCGGCATCGACATGGTCGTTTCCACTGCTGGCATCTCCCTGCCCCGCACCAACGCTCTCGAGGTCACCGAGGACATGTGGGACAAGATCTTCGCTGTCAATGTCAAGGCCAACTGGTTCATCGCAACCTCCGCAGCTAAGTACATGAAGGACAACGGCGGCAAGATCGTTCTGATCTCCTCCGGCCGCGGCGATCGCGCCATGGAGAACATCGCTCCTTACTGCACCACCAAGTCCGCTGTCATGGGCATGGTTCGCGCACTCGCCGTCGACCTGGCTAAGTACAACATCAAGGTCAATGGCATTGCTCCTGGTTACGTTATGACCCCGATGGTCGAGAAGGTCTTCGCTGACAACCCGGCTCAGGAAGCTTACGTCAAGAGCCGCACCCCCTTGGCCGACTACACCTACATGGGTTCGCTCGACGAAATGGCAGAAGCGATCATGTTCTTCCTGCTTCCCGTCAACCAGTACACCACCGGTCAGACCATCACGCTCGACGGCGGCTGGTCCATCCAGTAAACGTTACCTCCGCGCAGCGGCCGGAGGGGCCGCTGCGCGCCTTTGAATTCTCACTACCTAGAAAGGGGTACACCCATGGAAGGCGTAATGAATGCAATCCATTGCGTAGGACGCACCGAACCTTGGCAGTACGTGGAGGATGCTCCCATCCCCCAGATCAAAGACGACGAGGTCTTGCTTGAGATCAAGGCTTGCGGCATTTGCGGCACCGACCACTCCCTGCATCGCGGCCAGGAGGCTCTGTTCAACTCCTACGACATCACGTTCCCGGCCATTTTCGGTCATGAGTTTTCAGGCGTGGTCGCCGAGCTCGGTGCCAACGCTCCGGCCAACCTCAAGGTAGGCATGCGCGTTACCGCTAACCCCGTCCTCTTCGACAACACCTGCCCCTACTGCGACAAGGGCATGGTCAACATCTGCGACAACCGCCCGTTCTACGGCACCGACCTTCCCGGTGGCTTCGCTAAGTACATGGCGATCCGCGCCACCAACGTCATTCCGATTCCCGACGAAGTTTCCTTCGTCCAGGGCGCTCTGCTTGAGCCTCTGGGAGTCGCTCTGAACGCAGTCGAGCGCGTCCACCCCGAAGCTGGCGATACTGCATTGGTCATGGGCCCTGGCCCCATCGGACTTCTTATGGTCGCTGCCCTGAAGCAGGCTTACGGCATCCAGAAGGTCATCTGCTCCGGTCTTGCCATGGACACCAAGCGTCTCGCCGTTGCTGAGCAGCTCGGTGCCATCACCATCAACGGTTCTGAGGAAAACGTCATCGAGCGCGTCAAGGAACTCACCGGTGGCAAGGGTCCCGAGATCATTCTGGACGCTGCTGGTCATTACACCGTTGTCGAGCAGGCCGTCGAGATGGTGGCTAAGAACGGCAAGATCGGCATTACTGGTCTTCCCGCGCAGGCTTCCAGCATTCATATGAACCCGATCGCCATGCGCCAGATCACCATCACCGGCTCCCGTGCTTACGAGCGCAAGCATTGGCGTCAGGGCCTCGCGCTCCTCGCCAATGGCCTCAACATCGATCCCATCGCAAGCCATGTGCTTCCGCTGAAGGATTTCGAGAAGGGCATGGAGCTCATCGACGCTGGCGAAGGCCTCCGCGTCATTCTTGAGCCGTAAACACGATTGAATCGTAGGTTCTGGCCGCCTGCCAAGGCGGGCGGCCGGGGCGGCTTTTTGAGAAGGTGCTGACACCAGCGGTGCCGGCACCTTCTTCGCTATCGGCGGCATATCGTCGCCGCGTACCACCCTCACGTTAGGAGATTCACATGGCAGGATTGGAAGGCGTTAAGGTCATCGAGCTCACCCAGTATGCAGCTGGTCCCGCAGCTGGTCGTGCATTGGCCGAGATGGGCGCAACCGTCATCAAGGTTGAGCCGTTCACCGGCGACGAGCAGCGCACCCAGGGCATGGCATGGGGCATGGCGTTCCGTACCGAGTTCGACGACGTCGCCTATGACTGCGGTTCCTTCAACAAGGAATGGACCGCCATCAACTGCAAGAGCCCCGAAGGCCTCGAGGTGATGTATCACCTGCTCGAGGACGCAGATATCTTCTTGACCTCGCTTCGTTCCGGCGCCCTGAAGCGTCTCGGCCTCGACTACGAGACCCTTCACGAGAAGTTCCCTCGTCTTGTTTGGGCTCAGAACCGCGGCTATGGCGAGCATGGTCCCATGAAGGACGCGAAGGGCTTCGACGCGACCGCATTCGCTGCTCGTTCAGGTTTCGTGAGCGCGATTCCTCAGGCAAACGCGCATTACGAGCCCGGTAACTCCCCGATCGCATTCGGCGACTGGAATACCGGCTGCGCTCTGACCGCGGGCATCCTCGGAGCATATGCTGGCGCTCTTCGCACCGGCGTGGGCGACAAGGTCACCGGCTCCCTCTATCACGTCGGCACCTGGGGCATGACTTCTGCTCTCATCGCCCAGCAGCAGGGTTGCGACTATCCGAAGGATCGCATGGAGGCGAAGTGCCCGACGAACAACTCGTACGTTTCTTCCGACGGCATCTGGTTCCTCATGTGCTTCGGCAACTACAACAAGTATTGCCAGCTTGTCTTCGAAACCTTGGAGATGGATCCCAAGTACTTCACCGAGGAAGAGTACAACACGCTTGAGGCGCTTGCTGAGAACGGCAAGTACGTCGAGGTCGTCGCCGCTATGCATCAGGCATGCAAGAAGTTCACGTTCGAGGAACTCGAGAAGCGCTTCCGCGAGAACGACATTCCGTTCGAGAAGATCCAGACCGTTACCGATGTTCTTTCCGACCAGGAGGCATTCGATAACGACCAGCTCCGCTACGTCACTTACGAGGATCAGGGTCCCTCGAGCCCCTTCGGCGAGAAGACCGATTACGTTATCACCACGATGCCCTTCCGTCTGGACAGCATCGGCGATCCGGTTCTCTATCGCTCCCGCCCGACCGGATACGACACCCGCAAGATCCTCAACGGCTACGGCTACGACGACAGCGCCGTCGATAAGCTCGTCGAATCCGGTGCCGTTATGTGCTACGAAGGCGATCCTCTGCCCGAGGCCGTCC
The DNA here is from genome assembly GCA_959607715.1 of uncultured Eggerthella sp. Lineage (GTDB taxonomy): Bacteria > Actinomycetota > Coriobacteriia > Coriobacteriales > Eggerthellaceae > Anaerotardibacter. Next base: position 5,121 of record CAUHNN010000005.1, read on the forward strand.
TCAAGCCGAGCTACGGTCCGAACTCCAAGAAGAAGAACTAAGAAAGAAGGAAGTCTAGAATGGCACGCGCAAACACCCCCTTCTCAGATATCACCGTCCTTGACTTTTCCCGCTATCTTCCCGGCGGCTACGCTACCCAGGTCCTCGCAGACCTCGGCGCAACCGTCATCAAGGTCGAGGATACCGGTCTGGGCGACTTCATGCGTCACGACTACCCGACGATGGGCGGCGGCATCTCTTACTACATCACCGCACTCGGCCGCAATAAGAAGTCGGTCTCTCTGAACCTTAAGGATCAGGAAGTCGTCGATTGGTTCTTGAAGATGGCCAAGGAGGCCGACGTCATCGTCGAGAGCTTCCGTCCTGGCGTCACCAAGAAGCTCGGCATCGACTACGAAACCGTCAATGCCATCAATCCCGGTATCATCTACTGCTCGATTTCCGGTTACGGCGCCGATGATCCGCGCTCCAAGAAGGCCCAGCATGACCTCAACATGCAGGCGACCAGCGGCTATCTGTCCGTAAACCACGGATCCACTTCTCCGCTTCACCTGTGCGACCTCTCTTCCGGCATGGTTGCAGGCCAGGCTCTTCTCGCCGCGTTGTACGCACGCGAGCAGACCGGAAAGGGCACCTATATCGACACCTCCATGTTCGATTGCTTCGTGTGGTGGAACTCGCTTCTTGATTCCCGTTGGTGCTTCAACGGTGGCCAGTGCTCTCGCGAAGATCTCGAGTATCCTTCTACGGCGTACAACGTCTACGAGACTTCCGACGGCGGTAAGCTTGCCCTCGGCATGGTTGAGTCCAAGTTCTGGGAGCCCTTCTGCGACGCCATCGGTCATCCCGAGATCAAGCCCGACGGCTTGAAGCGCCGCTGGGAGGCCCCCGAGTCCTTCAAGGTCGTCGAAGAGGTTATCAAGAGCAAGACCCTCGATGAATGGATGGAGTGGCTTGAGGACAAGGACTTCTGCATCGCCAAGGTCAACTCCAAGACCGAGGCTGTCGAGCAGATCACCCGCGAGAACCCCGAGGCACTTGCCTGGGTCGACTTCCCCCGCGTCGGTCGCGTTCTCCAGACCGGCCTTCCGCATCATCTGTCGACCATTCCGGTCAACATCGCGGACTTCGAGGAAGCTTCCCCTCTCGGTGCCGACACCGCGGAATACCTCAAGAAGGTTGGCGCCGACGACGCGACTATCGCCCGTCTGAAGGCGAGCGGCTCCATTCGCCTCGGTGACGACATCGAGCCCGAAGAGGATCGCGCTCCGGTCAAGCCCCAGTAACGAACCGATTTCTTTCGGCTGCGAAGAGGACGGCGATGCCGTCCTCTTTTTTTATTCATAAAGGCTTGGACGAAGGAGCCGATGGGCGCAAGCGCTCATGGATGTGGGGCGCGATGCGAGAGATCCTTGAGCGCGAGGCGTCGTGGGAAGGTGCCTGAGGGTCCTTGCTAATGTATAGGGACGGCCTATCGATGCGATTGAAAAGACGAGACGTCGTGCCTGCCCAACGTTTTCCAGAAAATGGGGGTTGGGGGCCGTCAAAAAGAACGAACGCGTTATTCCCATTAGTCGGATTTAACAAATAATAAGACACTTTACGTCACTGTACTGCGGATATATGAATAACCTATTCGCAGAATATATTGAAGACAGCAAAAGAAGAGTCGCTTCGTGATTAGATTTAGAACCCGTTCACTTTAAAATAGAACACGTAGGAAAAAGCGATGAGCTTTTTAATCTTGGAAGAAGGTAAAGGGGGACCTATGAATCCTAAAGCAACTATTACGGATGAACAGTTCCAGGCGTACCTCAAGCAGATCCGCGAGCTGGCAGAAGGCCCGTTCGAGGAGCTCCAGAAGGAGATCGAGGTTACCAACACGTTCCCGGAGAAGTTCTACGAACTCGCCAAGGAAAACGATCTCTATCGTTTCTATCTCCCCGCTGAGTACGGCGGATGGAACCTTAACGAGCTCGAGATCCTCAAGGTTCAGGAAGAGTTCTCCCGTGGCCCTGGCGGAATGCGCATGCATCTCCATCATGCGGCCGACATGAACTGGCGTATCCTCGAGGACTACGGCAAGCCTGAGCTTAAGGCTAAGCTCATGGACAAGTTCCAGGACAAGACCGTCTACTGCAACTTCGCCATCACCGAGAAGACCGGCGGCACCGGCGCTGACCTTCACACCACCGCTGTCAAGCAGGCTGACGGCTCTTACGTTCTCAACGGCGAGAAGTGGCTCATTTCTCACACTGACTGCTCTGACTACACCTACGTCATCGCTGTCACCGACCAGGAAAGCGACAAGGACTCCCGTCTCTCCGCCTTCCTCGTTCCCAACGATGCGCCTGGTTTCGAGATCATCCCCATGCCCCACATGATGGGCTGCAAGGGTGCAGGCCATGCTGGTCTGAAGTTCACCGACCTCAAGCTCGCTCCCGAGTACCTGCTCGGCGAAGAGGGCCAGGGCATGGAAGTGGCTATCCACTCCCTGAGCGTTTCCCGCGTTCACATCGCATGCTCCAACCTCGGTATGGCTCAGCGTATGCTTGAGATCTCCCTCAAGCGCGCTGCTGACCGCGTGACCTTCGGCAAGCCGATCATCAAGCGTCAGGCTATCAAGATGAAGATCGCCAACATGCAGATGATGATTCACGCTCTGCGTACCCTCGTTTACGACTTCGCCCGCGACTTCGACATCGACGAGCACAACGACTACATCGATGAGAAGGCTGCTATCTGCAAGCTGTTCTCCATCGACACCGTCCGCCTCGTCTCCGACGAAATGCTCGAGATCTTCGGTGGCGACGGCTACTTCGAGGATTCTCCCTACGGTCCTACCGAGCGTCTCTACCGCGACTGCCGCGCTATGTGGCTCGAGGAGGGTGCTCCCACCGTTCAGCGCATCACCATCGCTCGCGAGTGCGAGAAGCATGGTGGTCGTATCGAGTACCTGCACTAAGAATAAGCGTGCCTTTTATCTGAGGAACGCCTAATAAGGACCTTCGTCCATTAAACTGGACGAAGGTCCTTTTCATTACCTCAAGACGTTGGGCCTGGAGGGTGTAGCATGAATTTGTCCCAGTTGCGTTATTTCAGGAAACTTGCTCAAGTTCAGCATTTCACGCGCGCTGCCGAAGAGCTCTACATCACCCAGCCCGCCTTGTCGAATTCGATTAAGCAGCTTGAAGGGGAGTTAGGCGTCCCTTTGTTTGAGCAGCAGGGGCGCAACGTCCGCCTTACGAAGTACGGGCGTGAGTTCAGCGAATACGTCGTTCAGGGCCTTGATGCCATCGATAAGGGCATCCAGATCGAGCAGGAGCACGCGAACAACCTGTCAGGCACAATCGACATCGGCACGATCTTCACGGTCCAGTCGGATTACCTGCCTGCGTTGCTCCGCCGCTATAGAAGCATCTACGGCACTCACGTCGACGTTCGCCTGTATCAAGGTTTGACCCAGAGCCTTGTAGACAACCTTGAAGACGGAACGTACGACATCGTGATCGGGGCCCGTGTCGAAGGCCGTCCGGATCTCGAATTCGTCCCGGTTCTTGCGCAAGATCTCGTTGCCGTGGTCCATGAAGAGAATCCGCTCGCATCGCGGGAGTGCATCTCCTTTTCCGATCTGGAGGGGCATCCTGTCGTGACCTATCGTCCTGAAACGCCGATCGGTCGAGAGGTTAAGCACCTCACCGATTCCTTCGATATCGACATCGAGCAATGGTGCGATGACGAGATCACCCTCGGCAGCGTCGTTGCCGTTGAGCCCCATGTCGTCGGCATCGCCCTCGATACGTTGGGGTTCGCTCCGTTCGGGCAGCTCAAGAGGATACGCCTGAGCGAAGTCGATCCCGGTATCCATCAGATTTACTTGATATACCGCAAGAGCGCTCACAAGACGCGTGCTGTTGAGAATATGATTGCGCTCGCTTCGGCCATGGAATGGGATGGAGACCAGGGTATCGTCGACGTCGAGTCGCTTACCGGCGGAGAGCGCGTTCGTTCGTAGGTGAACCGTTGCTCAAGCGCGTCTTGGAAATAGTCCCGTATGTGGTGTTTCTCGTTGCGCTCTTCTTCGTCGAAACCGAGCTATTCGGTGTCGAGGATGCGCTTTTGGGCATCGTCTTCCAATCCTTCGCGCGCACGATGGTTGAGTCGGCGGGCTTGTCATTCCTCAATTACCTCAAGCACGCCTCGCTTTTCCTGCTCATGAGCGTCTGCGCATCGTTTGCGGGGCTTCATCCGGCGCTGCTCGTCTTCGGTAGCGCTCTTTACATGTTCTGCATCACCCTCATGAACTCCGATGAATTCATGCCGCGCAATTTCTTCATGCTCGGTTTGGGGTTCTTGTTCCTCGAGATCTACCCGGTTTCCCTTGGAGACATCCCGATGCGCATCGTTGCCACGCTGTTTGCCATCGCTTGTACCACCGTGTTCATCTACGCGATGCGCTATTTCCGCTCGGAGAGCGAGATATCGCGCGATCGCCGGTTTGTCATGCGTGCCTTCGACGACGTGGGATTTCAGCTCATCGAGCTCTCGAAAGGGGATTGCTCCGATCTCGAGCCGCAACGTCTGTACCGCATCACGCAGGAATACTGCGATACCGAATACGGCAATACGTTTCGCCAGGGTGGAGTGCTGAGCGGTCGTCAGCGCTATACATTCAAGCTTCTCGTCTGCGCGGAATTGACGAGCGATATGATCCGAGCCGCATCGCGCAACGCCGAGCGCATGGGTGAAAAGGAGAAGGCTTACCTCCTCGATCTCTCAGAGGTGTTCCTCGGTTTCGGGCAGGGCCGTATCACCCAGGTGCGAGCGATGGTGCGGGCGCTTGAGGATTTTCTCGCTACCCATGCTCTCGAAAACTTCGATCACGACACAGCCTGGCGTGCCACGCTCGAGGCTCTCGTTTCGACCCTCAAGGACGCGGCCGCTTCGCGCGACAATTCGACCCCGTTCATCTGGGGCGTTCGCTATCGACTCCGCTATATCAGGGAAAATTTCACGCTGAAGAATTCGCAGGTTCGCTTCGCTGTTCAGCTCGCAGTGATCATCGGGCTGTCGTTTTTAGCTTCAGAGGCTATGCTCTCGTTGCTCAGCACGCAGTTCGGCGTCTGGATTCCCCTTGCGTCCTTCTTGATGCTCTATACCTATCGCGACGAGACGATGCGCATGATGTGGCGTCAGCTTCTCGGCATGCTGGTGGGGATGGTCGTTTTCGTCGGTGTGGTCCATTTCATTCCCGAGCAGATCCGTCTTTTCGTCGTTTTGGTTTTCGGCTATGGCGTGATCCTGATGAACTTCAGCCCGATGGTGTCGATGGCCGCCGGTACGCAGTTGGCGCTCACGGCCCTGTATTCGTCGATGTCGCTCGGCGATACGCTCCTGGTACGACTCCTTTTCGTGCTAACGGGAACATTCGTCGCCGTATCCGTGATTTTCGTGCTGCTGCGATCACGCAGATCGTTGACGATATCCAACAAAATGGAGGAGATGTCGCGCGTTGACGAGCGTCTGCTGCAGCAGGTTCGTGTCGATATGGAAAAGGGAAGAGCGGTCAACGACCGCTCTCTCCAGCTGCTCTATTACCTTCATATGAACGCTCACATGCTCAATCAGCTCTCGTCGCAGGTGGAAGAGGGAACGGCTCAGGAGCTCGAGCGCTTGATAGAGGCGAACTTCCGCTTCGCTATGGATGCGGCCCATGCCATCATCTTTCTCGATTCGACCGTCAAACACGAGCGCTATGACCATCTCGACGGAACGACGCGCAAGCTCCGGATGAAGATCGACGATCTCCCTCTCGAGGACGTTTCCCTACCTGAAGAGGACAAGATCGATCACGACTGATCGACGAAGAGGTCGGAGCCTTCCTCGCGGTAGGATGAGACCGATTCGACCATTGCGGTGAGCTTCTTCTCGAACTTCTTGAAGGCGTCTTTGCCGACGGGCAGCCACAGGGGCAGGGGCGTATCTTCGTCGGCGACGACGCGGTAGACGAACGCCGCCGCCTTGTCGGGATCGCCGTTTTGCTGGTAATTGTGTCCCAGGCAGTATTCCTCGGCGCCACGCGCAGGGGTGCCGTCGTAGGCGGCGAGGGGGTTGGCCGGCGTGCGAATGGATGATCCGTCGAAGAAGTTGGTGCGGAACATCCCCGGTTCGACCACCATGCTCTCGATGCCGAAGGGCTTCATCTCGAGCGCGAGCGCTTCGCTCATGCCGGCGATGGCGAATTTCGTTGAATCGTAGAGGGTGCCGCCGGGATCGCACGCGAAGCTGGCCATCGATCCCATGTTGATGATGCGGCCCGACCCCTGGGCGCGCATGATGGGAAGGACCGCGCGGGTGACGTTCATCGCTCCGAAGACGTTCGTTTCGTAGATGGCGCGCATCTCTTCGTCGGTCGTCTCTTCGAGAGACCCGAAGATCCCGAATCCTGCGTTGTTGACGAGCACGTCGATGCGGCCAAAGGCTTCGATGGCCTGTGCGACGGCGGTCTTGATGCTCTGCGTATCGGTGACGTCGAGCTCGACGGGGAGCAGATCATCGTGCTCGCCGAGGGATGCGACGACGGCGGCGGGCTTGCGTGCCGTTGCGACGACGCGGCAGCCGTTTGCCAGCGCGACGCGTGCAAACGAATTGCCGAACCCGCGACTTGCTCCGGTGATGAGCCAAACAGGTGAATCCATGGTTAATCCTTTCCGGTCGCGCAGAAAAGGCGGCCGATCTCGTGGGGCTCGTAAACGCCGATGTCGGTAATGAAGGCGCTGATGAGGTTCGCTGGTGTGACGTCGAAGGCGGGGTTGTGGATTGTGACGCCTTCGGGGGCGGGATAGCCGAATTCGGAAGGGCTGCGGTGCTCGATGGGTATCTCGGAGCCGTGGGAAAGGAACGGATCGAACGTCGATCGCGGTGCCGCGACGTAGAAAGGGATGCCGTGGTGGTGGGCGAGGATCGCAAGCCCATACGTTCCGATCTTGTTTGCGGTATCTCCGTTGGCGCAGATGCGGTCGGCGCCAACCACGACCGCATCGATCTTCCCCTGCGCCATGATCGAGGCGGCCATGTTGTCGCAGATGAGCGTCGTGGGCACGCCGACGCGGCCGAGTTCCCAGGCGGTAAGGCGCGCCCCTTGGCCTACTGGCCGCGTTTCGTCGGCGAAGACGCGGGTGACCAGCCCCCGTTCCCAGGCGGCGTAGACGACGCCGAGGGCGGTGCCGTAGAAGGCGGTGGCGAGGGATCCTGCGTTGCAGTGGGTGAGCAGTGCGGAGGGTTTCGAGAAAAGCGAGGCGCCGGCTTGACCGATAGCGCGGCACGAGGCCTCGTCTTCGGCCCGCAGCGCACGGCATTCGCGGGCGAGGGCCGTGCGCGCTTCGTCGACGGTCTTAGCTGCGCGGGCCGCTTCGAGGGCGCGTAGCGTTCCCCAGGCGAGGTTGACGGCGGTGGGCCGCGCCGTTGAGACCTTTTCGCAGACCGCTTCGGCGCGATCAAGGAAAACGTCGATGTCGTCGGGACCGTCGTATTCATTGACCGCGAAGAGGGAAAGGGCGGCTGCTCCCGCTATGCCCAGCGCCGGAGCGCCGCGCACTTCAAGACGCTTGACCGCCTCGACCATTTCCCTCCAATCACGGATCTCGACGAGGGAGAGGGCGGCGGGAAGGGCCGTCTGATCGATGATGCGCACGCATGAGCCGTCTTCGGCGATATCGATGGTGCGGGGAAGGTCTTCTATGCTCATGGGACTGGCGTTACGCCTCGCTTTCGCTTTGGCTGTTTGCCTGCAGGTTCTTGGAAAGGACGGCGATCGATTCGTTGCTTTCCTCGATCTTGCCCTCGATCCGCGTTTTTTCGCTTCCCTCCGCCGGAGTGGGCTGATAGTTGTTCCCGCTTGAACTCGAGGTGATGGAGCAGGGGATGACCTCGATGGCGTCGTCGGTTGCGACGTCGCTGCCCGTCACGGTGAAGGTCTGCTGGAAGATCATGCAGTCCGTATCGGAGGGGTTCGCGTTGCCTCCGAAGCAGAAATTGCCCAGACTGTAGACGATATAGCGCCCCTGGTACTTCTCGTAACCCTGGATGACGTGGGGATGGGATCCGATGACGAGATCGGCTCCGGCGTCGACGGCGGCATGGCCGAGCTGAACCTGGGTTTCGTCGGGAACGGTTTCCTTTTCGTTGCCCCAATGGAAGTAGACGATGGTGAGGGCCGCCCCCTGCTCCTTGGCTGTCTTGATGTTCTGTTCGAGCTCGTCTTTGATTCCGATGCCTTCTGCCAGTTCGTAGGTTCCGATAAGGGCGACCTTGACCCCGTTCACTTCGCGGTAGTCGATGCGGTCGTATCCGAACGTGCCGAGCCCCGCCGCTTCAAGGGCGGAAATGGTGTCGGTGTAGCTCTGCTCCCCGTAATCTCGCGAGTGGTTGTTAGCTAGAGAGCAGGTTTCAACTCCTCCTTTGACCAGGACCTGGGCGTAGTCGTCGGGTCCTTTGAAGGCGAAGGTCTTGTCGGCTCGCTCGGTCGAATCGGTCAGCGTTCCCTCCATGTTGACCACGGTGAGGTCGTCGGCGTTGAACAGGTCGACGACGTTGGCGAAGAACCACGAGGGATCGTCGACCGAATCGTAGCGGGCGTTGAAGCTGGTGCTTTGATCGAAGCTGGAATCGGTGCCGAGTGTGCAATCTCCCGCGAAGGAGATGGTGAGCGTTTGGGGCTGCGGGGCCTGGTCCGCGACGGCGAGATCTTCGGTCTGCTCGGTCGGCGTCGGGGCGGTAAGGGCCGAGACGGCGTTCCATCCGATGCCGACGACGACGGCTAGCGCGAGGAATCCCCCGATGACGAAGGGAAGCTTGCTTCGATTGCGCCTGGGAGCGCCCATCGGGCGGTTGCCGACGTAGGTTTCGCGTTGGCGTGAAGCGCGCGGGGGCGCCTGCCTTGCTCTTTGGGAGTGGGAGGGGCGGCGCTGCCGTCCCGTGGCCTGACGCGGGTTTGCGTGCGTCAGGGGACGGTTCTGGACGGCGGCCTGACGGGTGGGATCTGCCCGCCGACGCGGCTGGGGCCGTCCGTCGATCCGCTCGCGGGTTGAACCGTTGGGGGGACGGTGGTGTCGTGGTCTGCGCTGATCCATGCTTCTCCTTGGTTGAACGGTGTTTTCCATGGTAGCAAAAGGGGGGTTCTTTGCGCGTTGCGCAGCGCAGGAGTCGGTGCCTTTTGCGCATTTTGGAGCATGCGTTCGACCAGTACGTATACTGAAGGGGACGAAGGAGGGAGCGGCTTATGGGTACGGCTAGGGTGTCGGTGTTTCGCGTGATCGCAGCTGCGTTCCTCTCGCTTCTTCTCCCCTGCTCATTGCTTCTCCTGCCTGGGTGCACGGAGTCCCCGGAGAAGACCCATGTGAGCGTCTCGGTCTGGAGCGACGAGGTCCTCTCGTCGGGATTCGCCGATTACATCGATTCTCTCAACCCGACCTACGACATCGAGTGGATCGTCGGCGACGATTCTCTCGAGTCATATGCGTATCAGGCGAATCACGGGTCCCTTCCCGATGTCATGCTCTTCAAGGATTTCAATAGCGCCACGGCCGAAGAGCTGTCTTCCTCGCTCTACGATTTGGGCGAGGTCGATGCCTTCAAAGATGTTTCGCGCGAGTACTTGGGCCAAGTTCCCGGAAACGGCGAGAAGATCGTCTACGCTCCAGGGGCCGCAGGATTCGAGGGGATAGTGATCAACAGCTATCTGTTCGATCTCTATGACGTGGAGGTCCCCGTCGATCGGGCTTCATTCCTCGCTGCGTGCCAAGCTTTCAATGAGAAGGGGGTCAGGGGCTTCGTCGCCGGGCTCGAGGACCCCGAGGTGTGCTACGAGACCATGCGGGGTCTTGCCGATGCCGAGCTGGTGACGGCGACCGAGGACGTGATCGGCAAGGTGATCGATCCCGAGAACGCCGCGCTCGTCGACGTCGACGAAGAGTCGTTCCGGCGTGCGATGGCCTATGTCGGGGGCCTTGTCGACGAGGGGGTCATCGAGAAGGAGGATGCGTCTCTTTCCGCCGACGAGGCCGAGAGTCTCTTTCTCGCGGGCGATGCCGCGATGATGTTCGTCTCCGACAGCCGCGCATCGACATTCGGCTCCGAGCACAACATGACGGTGCGTGCGTTGCCGTTCTTCGGGGAGGACCAGAGCAGCTGGACGTTCGTCGAGCCGTCTTTCGTGGGGGCCGTCAGCGACGTCAAGTCAGAAGGGGTGAACACGTCGGGCTCCCAGAACGAGGAACTCCACGAGGCGGCGATCGAGGTTCTGTCGAGCATCATGAGCGACGAGGCCCAGCGCACGTATTTCGATCTCACCGGGTCGGATGAGGTGGTGGATTCGGCGGGTAATCCCGTTGAGTTGCCCGATGCCCTTTCTTCCCTCGAGCCGAGCCTGAATGCCGGGGCGATCCGACCCTACCTCGCCTGCGAGGCGGCCTCCCTTGCGGTGGGCACGAGCATGAAGGGGATGATCGACGGGTCGATCGACGAGGCCTCGGCGCTTTCATCGACGCGCGACGAGTTGAAGAGGAGCCAAGATGGGGAAGGGAAGGTCGTCGCCTCGTTTTCGGAAGGGGTGAGCAATCTTTTCGATACGAGCCGCGGCAACGTCGCCGCGAACGATATCGCGCAGATCCTCGCAGAAAACCAGGGGAGTCGCTTCGCCATCGTTTCGCCTCTGGTGGCCCGCTGCCCGCTCTACTCAGGCGAGCAGACCGCTTCCGACTTGCGTTATGCGGTGGCGGATACCCCGGTGTGGAAGGCGGATATGACCGGCGAAGAGCTGGAATCCTTCGTTTCCGCGCTTGTCTCGTCCTCCTCGTCGGCCTATCGGTTGCCCGTGGTTGCCGGCATGCATATGCAGGTGGCTCCCGAAAAAGACGGCGGATATCGCCTCGAATCCCTCTCGGCGATCCTTTCCTCGGGCCCGATAACGCAAGAAGGCGGGCAGGACACCGCCGCGGCCAATGAGGGGCAGGGGGATCTCGCCTCTCTCGATGACGATTCCCGCTACTCCGTGGTTGTGTCGTGCTATGAATGGCAGGCGGAGGAATGGAGCCTCGAGGGCAAAGGGTTCTCGAGGGCTGGATCGAGTACGCTTCTCGGCTCCGTGATCGCCTCCTTCGAGAAGGCCCAGCGACACTCGCTGCCGGCGTATCAAGATTATTTCGCTTTATCGTGAACGGTGCGAGGTGTATTCTTGGCTCGGTAAGAGAAAGAAAAGGTACTAGCATGGCAATCATCAAGAAGACCCCTCAGCAAATCGAGGAAATGGCCGAGGCCGGGCGCCTTTCGGCGAAGGTATTGCGTGAAGTCGGCGCGCGCGTGAAGCCGGGCGTATCGACGGCCGAGCTCGATCGCATCGCTGAGATGCTGATCCGCATGGAGGGGGGCATCCCCGCCTTCAAGGGATACGGTGGGTTCCCCGGCTCGATCTGCGCATCGGTCAACGAGCAGATCGTTCACGGTATTCCGAGCAAGAACGTCATCCTCCAGGAAGGCGACATCCTCTCCATCGACACCGGCGCTATCGTCGGCGGTTGGGTCGGCGATAACGCATGGACGTTTCCGGTGGGGAAGATCTCGCCCGAGAAGCAGCGTTTGCTCGACGTCACCGAAGAGTGCATGTGGGCGGGCATCGAGGCCGCTCGTCCGGGAAACCACCTTGGCGACATCGGTCATGCCATCCAGCAGATCGCCGAGAAGGCCGGTTACGGCGTTGTGCGCGAATACGTCGGCCACGGCGTGGGCCGCAATATGCACGAGGATCCCAACGTCCCGAATTACGGCCGAAAGCACTCCGGCATCAAGCTCGAGCCGGGCATGGTCCTCGCCATCGAGCCGATGATCAACATCGGCACGCATAAGACACGCGTGATGAGCGATGGATGGCTTGTGGTCACTCGCGACGGCAAGCCTTCGGCCCATTTCGAGAAGACGATCGCCATCACCGAAGAAGGCCCTCGCATCCTCACCACGGAAGAGGGCTATTGCCGACCCGTCATGTAGGCGTCGTCAACACGTGGAAGCCCAGAAGAGGCCCGCTCTCGGCACCTCCCTCGTTCGGGGAGGGCGGCCGGGGACGGGCCTCCTTCGTTGTGCGGGCTGTTTGCTATGCCGCGTGCTCCCCCTTCTTGAAGAACTTTCCGAAGAATCGCGTCCCGAGGCGCGAGAGGGTGGCGAACTCCTCGATGCGCAAGACGCGGCAGAGCCCGAAGGAGAGAACGAGGCCGAGGATGCCCGCAGCGGTCAGTATGCCGATAGCCTCGACTACGGGGCTGAGCGCAACGAGGGTGAACGCGCGGGTGAGCCCATCGGCGATGAAGTAGGCGACGACCGCCCCTGCAAGGCTCGCGACGCTCGTCTTCGCGATCATCGCGATCAGGCCCCGGTTGCCGTAGCTGCCCACTTTGCCGCGGACGATGAGGGAGCAGATGACGAACATCACCACGTAGAAGCCGAGGTCGGCGAAGGGTATGCCCGCTAGGCCGAGGGCGTCGGGTTGGCACAGGCGCCAGTACGCAACGACCTGGATCAAGCGGACGGCGAAGTCGATGAGCGCGAACTTCACGAAGCTTCGCAGCGCGGCGAAGACGCGGTACATGTACATGTAGCCGGCATAGAACGGCAGGCTGAGGACCCAGAGCGAAAGGATGGATCCGACGTTGGCGACTTCTTCGGCGGTGAAAGCGCCCGCCTGGAAGAGCTGCATGAGGGGCTGCGCGAGCGCGCCGACGAGGAGCGCGAGCGGGATGATGAGGAAGAACGTGGAGCGCAGGCCGGAGCGCACGAAGCCGCGGAAGCCCGACCAGTCTTCCCGTGCCGCGCAGTCGGACAGCTCGGTGAGCAGAGTGGTGGAAAGCGAGACGGCTATGACGCCGTAAGGGAGCTGATACCACGTCCAGGCGTAGTTGAGCGTCGAAGGGCCGTTCGGCGCCGCATCGAGCGAAAAGGCGTTGCGGCAGCTGAAGGTGATCATCGTGCCCGCGATGTAGAGGAACATCGGCGCCGCCACCTTGAGGGCCTCTTTGATCATGGGGTCGCGCAGATCGATGCGGGGGCGGTAGCGGAATCCCTGTTTGACGAGGGCGGGGATTTGGACGCCGAACTGAAAAAGGACGCCGACCGAGGTGCCGATGGCGAGCCACCAAAGCGCGAACTGGCCGTCCCACGCGGAAAGGGGAACGAAGCCGAACATCACGATGGTCACGACGATGTTGTTGACGACCGGCGCGAGCGAGGGCATCAGGTAGGTGCGCTCGGCGTTGAGGATACCGGTGATCACCGCCCCTACGCCGTAGAGCAGGATCTGGATGGCGAAGATGCGGAAGAAGAAGATCGCGAGTTCCTTCGATTCGCCGTCGCCGACGGTGAAGGTCTGCGTTTCGATGACGGCGGGGGAGAAGAACGAACAGGCCAGCGTGAGGAGGCCCAAGGCGATGATGGTGAGCGAGAGGATGTTGGAGGCGAAGCTGTGGGCGGCGGAGTCGCCGTGTTTTTCCTTTTGGAGAAGGTAGAGAGGCAGGAACGCCGTTGCGAGAATGCCCGATGCAGCGAGCTCGTAGATCATCGCCGGCATGTTGTAGGCGATCTGATAGGCCGAGGTGAGCATGGTGTTTCCCAGGGCGAATGCCATTGCCCAGGTGCGGAGGAGGCCCGTGACGCGGGATCCGAGCGTGCAGAGCGTTATGAGTCCGGTGTTCTTCGCGATGCTAGCGGTCGAGTCGTTTGCCATGGGTCCTCTCGATGCGTCTATAATTGATCAGATTCCAAAGAACCATACTAAGGAAAACTCCATGCGTGTTCTGATTGTTCGCAATAATTACAACCCCAAAGCCATCGAGTCGGCCCTGCTCCTGGAGGTGTACCTCTCCTCCCAGGGCGTCGAGTTCGAGGCTTACGACACCGATGACTTCCGCTCGTCGCTGTCCATTCAGGGCGAGGACAAGGTGACCGACATCGACAGCTTCGATCTCGCGGTCGTCCTCGGTGGAGACGGCACGATCCTGCGTACCGCCGCGCAAGTGAAGTATCGCCGCATTCCCATTCTGGGGGTCAACTTCGGGCACCTGGGCTTCATGTGCAACTCGAACGAGGACGGCATCATCCCCGTCGTCGCGGCCGCCCTCGCCGGTGAGCTGACCGTTGAGCAGCGAACCAATCTGCGCATCGACGTCTTCTGCGAGGGCGACGTCAATCTCGACCCGAGCGCGGAAGGGTCGTTCGAGGGCGCTTCGGCGTCGTTTTTCGCCCTCAACGAGATTGTCCTCGCCCGCGGCGCCCAGGGACGCGTCATCGACTGCAGCTACATGGTCGCAGGGGAAAAGGTCGCCGACGTGAAAGGGGACGGCCTGGTCATCTCCACGGCGACGGGCTCGACGGCCTACGCGCTTTCCGCCGGAGGCCCGCTCGTCGCTCCCGGTTACAGCGGCCTGATCATCGTTCCCATCGCTCCTCATTCGCTCCATTCGCGCGCGCTCGTCACCGGGCCTTCCGATGTGGTGGAGGCTTTCATGGATCCATCGAGCGCCAATCGCGAGGCGACGATGTTCATCGACGGCGAGCTCATACCCTTTGATCGTCCCGTTCGTCGCGTGGTGGTCCGCTCGGGGGAGGAGCCCACGATCCTTTTGCGCTACAAGGCGGAGACGTTCTACACGCGCTCGTCGCACATCTTCTTCTCGTAAGGGGGATGCGCGCCTGACTTCAGGCCCGACGCCTAGCGGTGGTAGAACTTCCTCTGCTCGTACTTGGGTTCGCAGCACACGTTGATGCCGAGGGTGCGGTAGAGCGTTTCGTCGGTGGGCGAGAGGATGACGCTGAAGAAGGCGTCGCAGCCGTGGAGATCCCCCACATGGTCTATCAGCTGCTTGGCGAGCGGATCGGTCGCGCTGCTGACGGAGAGGGCGAGAAGCGTCTCGTCGGAGTGGAGGCGGGGGTTGCTCGCATGCAGGGTGTTGGTCTTCAGGCGGCAGATCGGCTCGATCACCTCGTTGCTTATGACGTAGATCTCGTCATCGACTCCCGCGACGGCCTTGAGTGCATTCATGAGAAGGGACGACGCCGCACCGAGCAGGTCCGACGTCTTTCCCGTCACGACTGAGCCGTCGGGCAGGACGAGCGCCCCAGCGGGGCCTCCGGTCGTTTCCTCCTTGAGCAGCGCTGCGCTGCGGGCGGGCGAATACGACGTGTCGACGCCGGCTTGCTTCATCAGCAGCTCGAGCTTCTCCACGTGCTCGCTTCCCGTGCCGAGGCGCCGTGCATCGACTGCGGCCTGGAAGTAGCGGCGCACGATCTCCATCTTGGCGGCATCGCGCACCACCTCGTCGTCGACGATGGCCTTGCCCGCCATGTTGACCCCCATGTCGGTGGGGGACTGGTAGGGGCTTTCCCCGAGGATGCGCTCGAGCATCGCCTTGAGGACGGGGAAGATCTCGACGTCGCGGTTGTAGTTGACGGTGGTTTCCCCGTAGGCCTCGAGATGGAACGGGTCGATGGTGTTCGCGTCGTCGAGGTCGACCGTCGCGGCCTCGTAGGCGATGTTGACGGGATGCTTGAGGGGCAGGTTCCAGATGGGGAAGGTCTCGTATTTCGCGTATCCCGCTGCGATGCCGCGCTTATGCTCGTGGTACATCTGCGACAAGCAGGTGGCCATCTTGCCGCTGCCCGGCCCCGGTCCGGTCACGACGACGAGGGAGCGCGACGTCTCGACGTAGTCGTTCTTGCCGTAGCCCTCCTCGCTCACGATGCGCGAGGTGTCGTAGGGGTACCCGGGGATGGGGTAATGAAGGTAGGACTTGATGCCAAGTGAGGTGAGTCGCTTGCGGAAGGCGAGTGCGGAAGGCTGGTGCTCGTAGCGGGTGATGACGACGCCGGCGCTTGCGAAGCCCATGGAGGTGAAGATGTCGAGAAGGCGCAGGACGTCTTCGTCGTAGGTGATGCCCAGATCCCCGCGCATCTTCGACTTCTCGATGTCGTTGGCGTTGATGGCGACGATGATCTCGACGTCGTCGACGAGCTGCTTGAGCATGCGGATCTTGCTGTCGGGCGCGAAGCCGGGTAGGACGCGGGAGGCGTGGAAGTCGTCGAAGAGCTTGCCGCCGAACTCCAAGTACAGCTTTCCCCCGAACTGGTTGATGCGGTTGCGGATGTGCTCCGCTTGGAGCGCGATGTACTTGTCGTTGTCGAACCCGATGCGCATAGTGGATCCTTCCTCGTTCCTCGTGCCTTGGACTGATCAAGTATAGAGCATGAGCGAGGGCGCAGGGCCGTTTTCCGCACCCTTCGCGTGGTGGTCCTATGCGCGAAGGGTGCGTGTTTCCTGCGTGTTAAAGCTCAGGGTACGCTCACGGTGGATTATCGCTCGACCGTAGAATAAGACCTTGTAAATGATACCGGCGAGGATGGTGCGGAATACGTATGGCTAAGCATATTTTCGTTACAGGCGGCGTTGTCTCGTCGTTGGGCAAGGGGATCACGGCAGCATCCCTCGGCCATCTGCTCAAGGCGCGCGGCTATCGCGTGACCATGCAGAAGATGGATCCGTATCTCAACGTCGATCCGGGCACGATGTCCCCTTTCCAGCACGGCGAGGTCTTCGTTACTGAAGATGGCCATGAGGGGGATCTCGACCTCGGCCATTACGAGCGCTTCATCGACGAGAACCTTTCGCGAGAGTCCAACTTCACGCAGGGTTCCATCTACAAGACCTTGATCGCGCGCGAGCGCCGCGGCGATTTCCTCGGCGGTACCGTCCAGGTGATTCCCCATGTTACCGATGCGATTAAGGAGCGTCTGCGCCGCATCGCCGATCAATCGGGCGCCGACATCGTCATATCGGAGATCGGCGGCACGATCGGCGACATCGAGTCGCTTCCCTTCATCGAGGCCGCCCGTCAGTTCAAGAAGGAGCGTCCCGAAGGCGACGTGTGCTTTGTCCACGTTACGCTCGTCCCCTATATCGCAGCAGCCCACGAGGTAAAGACGAAGCCGACGCAGCATAGCGTCAAGGAACTGCGTTCCCTCGGCGTCCAGCCCGATTTCATCGTATGCCGCTCCGATCATGAGGTTTCCGATCAGGTGCGTGAGAAGATATCCCTGTTCTGCGATGTCGACTCGTCCCATGTGCTTTCGTGCGTCGACTCCCCGTCGATCTACCACGTTCCCTTCGACCTGTTCTCCCAGCATTTCGACTCCCTGGTGCTCGATCGCTTGAAGCTCGAGGACACCGCGATAGACCTATCCCCGCTCCGTTCGTTCGTGACGGCCGCCGATGCCTGCGAAGGCCAGGTCGACATCGCCATCGTCGGTAAGTACGTGAGCCTGCCCGATGCGTATCTCTCGGTCATCGAGGCGCTCGGTCATGCGGGGGTCTCCAACGGCGTCCACGTCGAGGTTCACCTCGTCGACGGCGAGGAGTTGAGCGCGGAGACGATCGAGGGCGCTCTGTCCGGGATGGACGGTATCCTGATCCCGGGAGGCTTCGGAGAGAGGGCGTTCGAGGGCAAGATCGCCGCTGCCCGCTATGCGCGCGAGGGAGGGGTCCCGTTCTTGGGGATCTGCCTCGGCCTTCAGGCGGCTGTCTGCGAATTCGCCCGCGATGTCGTGGGGCTCGAGGGCGCGACTTCGGCTGAATTCGACGAAAGCGCTCCCTATCCGGTGATCGATCTCATGCCCGAGCAGGAAGACGTCGAGGTGAAGGGCGGAACGATGAGGCTCGGCGCATACCCCTGCAAACTCGAGAAGGGCTCCCTTGCCCACGAGGTGTACGGCGAGGAGGTCATCTACGAGCGCCATCGCCATCGCTACGAGGTGAACAACGCGTATCGTGAGAAGCTGACCGAGGCGGGCTTGCGCATCTCGGGTCTTTCCCCCGACGGCAGGTTGGTCGAGGTCGTTGAGCTGCCGGGCCACCCGTGGTTCATCGCGAGCCAGGGCCACCCCGAGTTCAAGAGCCGTCCCACCGCTCCCCATCCCTTGTTCAAGGGCTTCGTTTCCGCCGCGGCGGACCATCGTGCGGCCGTGGGATCCCTGTAGGGCCATACAATGACGAGCGCGTTTCACGAACAGGATTATCTCGGTTACCTCGTGGTGGAGAGGGGCGTTTCCCCCGCCACGATCGACGCCTACGGTCGTGACCTCGCTATCTACGTGAGATTCCTCGATCAGAAGCTTGCCATCGCCTCGATCGAGGAGGTGACGCGCGAGGATGTGGTGGCGTTCGAAGCGTCCCTTATCGACGAGAAGCGCTCCGAAGCGACCGTGGCGCGGCGCATGTCGACGGTGAAGGGATTTCACCGCTTTCTCCTGAGGGAGGGGCTGTGCTCGCACGATCCCGCGCAAACGGTGCGCCTTCCGCGGCGGGCGCCGTCGCTCCCCTCGGTTCTCTCGGTCGACGAGGTTGCGCGCCTTCTCGACGGCATGCCGTGCACGACGCCTCGCGAGATACGCGACGCGGCTATACTCGAGGTGCTCTACGGCTGCGGCCTGCGGGCAAGCGAGCTCGTGGGGCTCGACGTCGATCGCGTGCATTTCGATGAAGGCTTTCTTCTCGTGATGGGCAAGGGCTCCAAGGAGCGTCTCGTTCCTTTGTCGGGCGAAGCCGCTAAGCGCCTTGCGCGTTACCTTGCCGAAGCGCGACCGAGCCTATCGAAGGGCAATTCCTCGGCGAATCCCGCCGTTTTCCTCAATGCGCGCGGAGGGCGCTTGACGCGGCAAAGCGTCCATTCGATCGTCGTCGCGGCCGGTCGTCGCGCGGGCATCGAGGATCTTCATCCCCACACCCTGCGCCATTCGTTCGCGACCCATCTTCTCGAAGGGGGCGCCGATCTTCGCGCCATCCAGGAGATGCTCGGCCATGCGGACATCGCGACGACGCAGATCTACACCCATATTCAGGTCGCCCAGATGAGGGAGGAGTATCTCGCCGCTCATCCCCGCAGTGGCGTGAATGCGCCTATTCGCTGATGGATGCCCTCTTTTCTTCTTCTCGTCAGGCGCTTTTGCGCCGGTCTGCTCCGATCGTGGGGTAGAATACCGACACGTGAGGCGCATGCGGGCGCATGCGCTCCCTTTTAATGAACGGAAGGAGGGCATGGTGGGAAATGACGGAGATTTCGGCTTTCGCTGGGAAGATGAGCTGAGCGAGACGAAGGGCCCGAAGCGTCGTCCCGTTTTCATGTTGGCAAGCGCTGCCCTTCTTCTCCTGGCCGCCGTCTTGTCTTTGGCCGTCCTCGCCGGTTTGATCACCACCGTTCCCTCCCACGTCGCTTCCTCTTCTCGCCCTGCCTCGCTTTCCGTGAGCGATATCGCCGCACCCGTCGATGACGCTTCTTCATCGTCGACGAGCGAAGGCGCTTCTTCCGACGCGGGCTCGTCGTCTGCCGACGGGTCCGGCTCCTCGTCGGCGGAGGGTTCGGGAGCCGAGTCCGGCCAAGACGAGTAAGCTTTTGCGGCGCCCCGCCTCCTTCTCCGGGGTCTTCCGCTTCGTCGCCACGACGCTTTGAGAGCGTTTCTTGCGTTCTTCCCACTTTCGCCCACTTTCTTCGCTCCATCCGCTCCGTGATGCCCTCGACCCTTTCTCCGTGGTCGCTTTCCTTGCGATTTGCGCACGTTCGCGCTCTTTCCGGGCCTTCTGTGGAGGGCTTCGCCATAATTTCTCCCCCTTTCTCCCACACGGTCTTGATTCATGGTGTGGGGGTCGTTTGCATCAAGAGACACCAGATCTGGTGTCTCTTTTTTTCTGTTGCGTAGAAGGAGGTGGGAGAGGTGGTCGCAAGGGGAGGCAAAGTGGGAGGAAATCCCATTTTGTGTTGCGATGTGGGGTGCCATGCCATAGAATGGCTAATCGAAAGACCCTAGGAAAGGAGGAGGCGTGAGCGATCTTCTTGGCGAATACAGCCGCAAGCTGGATGCCAAGGGCCGTCTGTCGCTTCCCGCTGATTTTCGACGGGTTCTTTCCGAGGATCTCAGGGTGACCCCTGATCCCACGAACCAGTGCCTGCTCGTGTTCGAGACCGAGGCCTTCTCCGCATGGGTGGACAGCCTGTTCGCTTCGCAGGGGGGCTATTCGACGAGCAACCGCAAGATGGTTGCCCAGCGAAAGGTCTTGAACTCGCGTGTCCAGAAGTGCGAAGTCGACAACTCGGGTCGCATCCACCTGTCTCAGGCTCAGCGCGACGTGGCTTCGCTCGACAAGGAAGTGGTTATCGTGGGTGATACGGATCATTTCGAGATCTGGGATGAGAAGCGCTGGAACGAATTTGTGGAAGACACCGATCTTGCTTCCCTTTTCAACTGATCCAGGGTGCGAACGATGAAAAACGAATATCGGCATATCCCCGTTCTTCTTTCCGAATGTCTCGAGAACCTGAACCTTTCCGAGGGCAAGACGTACGTCGACGCAACCTTGGGTGGGGCAGGCCATTCCCTCGAGGTTGCCAAGCTTATCGGCCGTACGGGCCATTTGATAGGTATCGACCAGGACGCCGTCGCCCGAAAGGCCGCGACCGAGCGCCTCTTCGCGTTGCCTGACGAGATCCGTCCGCGCATCGACGTGCTTGCCGGGAACTTCGGGGATCTTGATTCCCTTTTGGTGTCTGCCCAGGTGCCCGCCATCGACGCGATCCTGTTCGATCTTGGCGTTTCATCGGTGCAGATAGATACACCGTCTCGTGGCTTTTCCTTCAAGGAAACCGGCCCTCTTGATATGCGGATGGATCCGAGCAACCAAACCTTAACCGCAGCTGAGATCATCAACACCTATACCGCAGCAGATCTCACTCGGATCATCCGTATGTACTCCGACGAGAAGTGGGCGAGCCGCATCGCCGAATTCGTCGTTCGCGAACGTGCGCAGGCTCCCATAACCGAGAGCGAGCAGCTCGTCGACATCATCAAAGCAGCCGTCCCCGCTTCCGCCCGCCGTGCGGGTGGTCATCCGGCGAAGCGCACGTTCCAGGCGCTGCGCATCGAGGTGAATGGGGAGCTTGACGTGCTGCGCCGTGGCCTTGCATCCGCTGTGCGCTGGCTTGCCCCCGGCGGTCGTCTCGTCGTCATCAGCTACCACTCGTTGGAAGACCGCATCGTCAAGGACCTCATGCGGGACATGTCGCGTGGGTGCACCTGCCCGCCCGATCTTCCCGTGTGCGTCTGTGGGAACAAGCCGATACTCGACGTCCTTACGCGCAAACCCTTGCTTCCGTCCGCTGAAGAGATCGAGCGCAATCCCCGCTCGAGGAGCGCGAAGCTTCGCGTTGCCGAGCGGTTAGACGAAAACGCATAGGGCCCTCGCAAGACCGTCCGTACAACGCAGCAGAAACCTGATTGAAGGAGGTGGGCGAATGGCCGGCGCGCCTGCATATCGCTATGACCGTTCATACGCGGCTCAGCCGAGTCGATACGCCGATCCATCTCCGGCTTTCGAGGTCGTTCCCGGTCGTCGCCATGTGGCCAACCCGCCGCTTTCCGACGGGGCCATCGTCGCCATCAAGGTGTTCGTCGCCTGCCTCGTTGTGTTTTGCGTGGTGGGGTTCCTCCGCGTCGTCCTCGCCTCGGCCGCTTACAGCATCGCTTCCCAATCGGCCGATCTCAGCTCCGATATCGCTGACGCTCGCACGACGAGCGAATCGCTCGCCGTTCAGGAAAGCCTTCTCTCGAGCCCGGGCAACGTCCGCACCCAGGCCGATAAGCTCGGCATGGTCGCCGCCACCTCTTCGGAATCGATTACGCTTGCGGTCGATCCTGTCGTCGTGGATTCCGAGGGGCATCTGTCGTTTCACGACGGTGCTGAGCGCCTAGCCTCGCAAGGATAGCCTTCATGGCCGATCGTCCTGGATCTCGGCGCACCGCCCCTCGCCCCGAGCGCCCCTCTTCTCGTCCCAGGGGGACCCATCGCCCGTTCTTCGCGTTCGACGAGCAGGTGCTCAACACGCGCGTTTGGGTCATTCTCGTCTTGATCTGCCTGTCCGCCGTGGTGCTGCTGTGCCGTTTGGTGCAGCTCCAGTTCATCGACGCCCAATCGATACTCGATCGGGGCAATCCTCGCGAGGTGACGACCGAGATCGAGCCGCGCCGCGGGACGATTTACGATCGCAACGGCACTATCCTCGCCACGACCGTCGATGCCTACAACGTGTTCTGCCACCCCCATATGGTGGCCGACGACAAGGTCGATGCGCTCGCGCAGGCTCTCGTCGACGCCTTCGGCGGGAAGTACGACGACTATAAAGAGAAGATCCAGACCGACACCAATTTCATCTATCTCTACAAGGGGACCGATGAAGAGGGGATGAAGAAGATCAAGGAACTCGGCATCGAGGGTGTCGATTTCGAGAAGACGAACAAGCGCGTCTATCCCTGCGGAGCGACGGCAAGCCAGGTGATCGGCCTCATCAACGTCGATGGTGATGCCTTGACCGGCCTTGAGCTGAAGTACGATGACATCCTCGGCGGATCGGCTGGCGAGAAGACGACGTCGTACAGCAAGGAGGGCGTGCCGGTACCCGGTACCGAGCACGTCACGGCCCAGGTCGTCGACGGCAAGGACATCGTCGTCTCCATCGATATCGACATGCAGCAGAAGCTCGAGGAGGCGCTTGCCGTTCGCGTCAAGGAGGTCGACGGCGAGGGTGGATCGGCCATCCTGATGGATTCCCAGACCGGCGAGATATACGCATGCGCTTCCTCGCCGACGTTCGATCTGACCGACACTTCCAAGATCAAAGAGGGGGCAACGAACCTCTCGGGCATTTCGTCGGCGTGGGAGCCGGGATCTATCATGAAGCCGGTGACGATGCTCGCCGCCCTCGAGGCGGGAACGGTCAGCCTGGACTCCTCGTACTACTGCCCCTCCAAGCTGACCATCGGCGAGTACACCATCACCGACTCCCATCCCCGTGAGAGCATGGATATGGACGCGTCGACGATCATCGCCGACTCTTCGAATGTCGGCATCTCGCTCATCGCCAAGGACCTGACATTCCAATCGCTCCACGATGCGATCGAGCGCTACGGGCTCACTTCTTTGACGGGGGTCGACTACCCCGGGGAAGCGGCGGGATCGCTGAGCGCTGTGGATACGTGGTCTACCGTTCAGGGCTACAACATCAGTTTCGGCCAGGGCTTGACGACGACGCCGATCGAGATGGTGCGCTTCTACGGCGCTTTGGCCAACGACGGCGTCGCGAATACCCCGCATTTCCTGGTCGACGTCCCCTCGGAGCAGGAAGACCCGACCTACGCCACCGCCCAGATAACCGACAACCAAGGCGCCATCACCGATCTCGAGTCG
Organism: uncultured Eggerthella sp.; assembly: GCA_959607715.1. Classification (GTDB taxonomy): domain Bacteria; phylum Actinomycetota; class Coriobacteriia; order Coriobacteriales; family Eggerthellaceae; genus Anaerotardibacter. The sequence goes on from CAUHNN010000005.1 coordinate 28,444, forward strand.
ATGATGGCCGCAACGGTCGATCGCGGTACTGCCACCGACGCCCAGATCGACGGGTACCGCATCGTCGGCAAAACGGGCACTGCCGAGATCGCATCGGAGAAGGGCGGCTACAAGCAGGGCGTCTACAATATCTCCTTCATCGGCTATCTGCCCGATTCTTCGACGAATCTTGTGTGCTTCGTGGGGGCCACCGACGTTCCGGGGGAGCGTCAGACCGTAGGGGCGTTTCGGGATATAATGGCCTATGCGATTGACCGCTATAACATTACGCAGGATTGAGTGAGGTTGCCATGACGACGCAGAAGACATGCGGAGAATTGTTCGAGGGAATCGACTGCACCATCATCGGCAACGCCGATGAGCCCGTGGGGGGCATCGCCTTCAGAAGCGATGCCGTGCGCCCAGGCGATGCGTTTTGCTGCATCGTCGGTTTGAAGGTGGATGGGCATTCGTTTGCCCAGGATGCCATCGATCGAGGCGCGCGCGTCTTGGTCGCCGAGAGAAAGATCTACCTCGCCGACGCCACCGATATGACGGTGGTGATCGTCAAGGATTCCCGTCGCGCCATGGCCCGCCTTGCTTCGCGCTTCTACGACAACCCGTCGCGTGCCTTCTCGCTTGTTGGGATCACGGGAACCAACGGCAAAACGACGACCACGTACCTCGTCGACCACATCGCCCGCACGCTCGGCAACCGCACCGGCCTCATCGGGACGGTGGGCATCAGCATCGACGGCACCCGCCTCCCCTCTTCCCATACCACGCCCGAGTCGCCTGACCTCCAGCGTCTTTTCGCCCAGATGAGGGACGAGAACTGCGGAGTCGTCTCCATGGAGGTCAGCTCCCATGCGCTCGACCTCGATCGCACGTGGGCGACGAGCTTCGCGGTGACCGCGTTCACGAACCTGACGCAGGACCATCTCGACTACCACAGGACCTTCGAGTCCTACTTCGCCGCCAAGGCGCGCCTGTTCTCTCGCGATTACCCCGCAAAGCGCGTGATCAACATCGACAGCGTCTGGGGCAAGGAGCTCCTGAAGCGCTGCAGCGCGAACGAGGATCCCGTGATCACCACGGGCTTCGATCGTTCCGCCCAGATACATCCCATCGAGGTGGAGTGCGGCACCGCCGACACCACGCTCAAGCTCTCGGTTCGTGGCAACGTCTACGTTCTGAACTATCCTCTCGTCGGGCGCTTCAACGTCGAGAACGTCATGACCGCCTTCGGCATCGGTCTGCAGCTCGGCTATCGCCCCGAGTCGCTCGTTGAGGCGCTCAAAGATGCTCCGGCCATTCCTGGGCGCCTCCAGCGCGTCCGCACCGAGCATGATGGGGGTATTTCCATCTACGTCGACTATGCCCACACTCCCGATGCCCTCGAGAAGGCGATCGCGTCGGTCGACGCCCTCGATGGGGAAGGGCGCACCATCGTCGTGTTCGGCTGCGGAGGCGATAGGGATGCCGGAAAGCGGCCGATCATGGGGGCCGCGGCCCTCGCCGCCGATTACGCCGTGGTCACTTCGGACAATCCGCGCACTGAAGATCCCCAGGCCATCATCGACGATATCGTCGATGGCATGACCGAAGGCACGGGGCGCTATGAGGTCGTGGCCGACCGCCGCGCCGCCATCGCATCCGCCATCCGCGCGGCCAATCCCGGCGACGCGATCCTGATCGCCGGCAAGGGGCATGAGGATTATCAGATCGTCGGCACCGAAAAGCATCATTTCGATGATCGCGAGGTTGCCGCCGAGGAGCTGGAGAAGGTGTTCGGTTAACGTATGGAGCTTGCCTACGATCTTATTGCCGAATACGCCTCAGCTGATGTCGTCGTCGAGCCGGTCGAGTCCAAGCGCGTTTCTTGCGGCATCACGTGGGATTCGCGCGAGGTGATGCCCGGCTTCGTCTACCTCGCCTTGCCCGGAGAGCGCGTCGATGGGCATGATTTCATCGAATCTGCGCTCGCTTCGGGCGCCCACGCGATCATCTCGTCGCGCGATATCGAGGCGAAGACGCTCGAGGCGGTTCACGATGCGGGTGCTGCCCTTCTTCGCGTGGCCTCGCCCTTCGATGCCCTAACCGAGCTTGCGCGCGGATGGAGGGGGCATCTCTCGGGTCGCGTTATCGCGCTTACCGGCTCGACGGGCAAGACCACGACGAAGAACCTGGTGCGCGATGTGCTGTCCGCATCCTTCTCCGTCGTCGCGACGCGCGCCAATCAGAACAATGAGCTCGGCGTTCCCAGGACGTTGCTCGCTGCCCAGGCGGATACCGACATGGTCATCGTCGAGATGGGGATGCGCGGTCGTGGCCAGATCGAAGGGCTTTGCTCGTTCGTGAAGCCCGATTGGGGCATCGTCACCAACGTAGGGGTGAGCCATATCGAATTGCTCGGCAGCAGGGAGAGCATCGCGCGGGCGAAAGCGGAGCTTCCCGCGGCCCTTCCCGCGAAGGGGGTCGCTTTCCTCAACGCCGACGACGACATGACGCCCTTCGTGCGCTCGGTTTCCGGCATCGACGGCTCCGACGTGGAATGCGTTCTTTTCGATGGCTACGGCGTCGAGCCGGAAGGGCGAGAATGCGCTGTCTGGGCGGAAGACGTCGTCCTCGACGAAGGCGGTCACCCTCGCTTCGTGCTGTGCCATCGCCGTGGCGACGATGGGTTTGTCGAAAGACGGGAATGCGCCCTTCGGTTGCGCGGTGCCCACAACGTCTCGAATGCCTGCTCAGCTGCAGCGGTCGGCCTGAGGGCCGGCATGGACATCTCCACCGTCGTCGACGCCCTCGCCGCGGCGCTTCCCGAAAGCGGCCGCCAAGACGTGGCGTGCTCCGCTGCCGGCGTCGTCGTGGTCGACGACGCCTACAACGCGAGCCCCGACTCCATGAAGGCATCGCTGTCCACGTTCGCCGCCATGAGCGTGTCGGGCAGGCGCTTCGCCGTTCTCGGGGACATGGGTGAGCTGGGGGATTACGCCGAGGAGGGTCACTTCCTCGTCGGATCGTATGCTGCGCGCTTCGCCGTTGACGAGCTTGTGTGCGTCGGCGAGCTCGCGCGCATCATCGCGCGCGGCGCCCGCGAGGCGGGTCTGCCCTTAGAGCGCATCGCGACGATCGACTCGGTCGACGACGCGCTTGAATACGTGAAAGAGCGGATCGTTGCCGGGGATGCGGTGCTTGTGAAGGCGTCCCATTCCATGGGCCTCGATCGTATAGCCAAGGGGTTGTTGGATTAACATGGTTTCCTTTACCGACTATCCGTCGTTCGTCGTTTTTCTCGCCGTCTTCCTCGGCGCGATTCTGACCATGGCGCTCATGCCGGTTTTCATCAGGTTCCTGCGCCGTCGTTTGATCGGCCAGCAGGTGCGTGCCGACGGTCCCGAGAGCCACCTGGTCAAGCAGGGGACGCCCACCATGGGCGGCGTTATCATGCTCATCGCGGCCACCGTCGTCGTGTTTTTCCTCGCCGAGCCCGTTCCTGAGACGTGGCTGATCATGGGCGCGGTTCTGGCGACGGGTGCCCTGGGGCTGTTCGACGATGCCTCGAAGGTCGTCCATGAGCGATCCCTCGGCTTGACCCCGAAGGCGAAGCTCGTCGGCCAGTTCCTGATCGCGACGCTATTCGTTCTGGCGGCGGTCAACTGGCTCGGCGTCGAGCCCACGATCGTCATTCCCTTCGTCTGCACGATCGATCTGGGGGTTTTGACCACCACCCTCCCGATCGCGACGCCGACAGGGGATCTTTCCATTCCGTGGCTCTACCTGATCTTCGCCGACGTTCTTCTGGCGGGCTTGAGCAACGCCACCAACCTCACCGACGGCCTCGACGGGCTGCTCGGCGGCACGATCATGGTCGTCATGGTCGTCATGGCCGCCATCACGTTCCGCGTGGGGGCACTCGATTCCGCCATCGTGGCGGCCGCCATCGCAGGATGCTGCATCGGCTTTCTGTGGTTCAATTCGTATCCCGCCGACATCTTCATGGGCGATACCGGATCGCTTGCGCTGGGAACGGCGCTTGGGTGCCTTGCCATCGTCTCCAAGACTGAGGTCCTCGTTCTCCTGATCGGTGGGCTGTTCATCGTCGAGACCCTTTCGGTGATGCTTCAGGTCGTGTACTTCAAGAAAACGCGCAAGCGCCTATTCCTCATGGCGCCGCTTCACCACCATTTCGAGAAAAAAGGTTGGAGCGAAGTGAAGGTCGTCATCCGATTCTGGATCGTCTCCGCGGCCCTCGCCGGCCTGGGATTCTGCATCTTCTTCGCTCAGACGTTGATGGGATAGCGTATGCAGTTCTTCGATGAAACGAAAAAATCCGCCCCTGTTTCGCTCGGTCGCGTACTCGTGCTCGGCCTCGGCGCATCCGGCGCCGCCGTCGGGCGCTACTGCGCGCGTTTGCTCGGGTCGCGCGTCGACTCCTTGACGATCGCGGCCGGCGCCGACAACGACAAGGCTCGCGACGTCGCTCGCGACCTTGAGCAGGCGGGTGCGACGGTGCTGTTCGAGACGTATCGCTTCGACGGTGCTTTCGATGTGTGCATAGCGAGCCCGGGGATCTCCGAGAATTCCGAGTTCTACCGTGCCGCCGCCTGCTGTTCCGAAGAGGTGATCAGCGAGGTCGAGTTCGCCTGGCGCGAAAGCGCGGCCGATTCGACGTGGATTGCCATCACCGGCACGAACGGCAAAACCACCACGACCGCCCTTGCGGCGCATATTCTTGCGACGAATGGGCGTCAAGCGAAGGCCGTCGGCAATATCGGCGATACGTGCATCGAGGCAGTCGCTTCCGGGCAAGTCGATACCTACGTCGCCGAAGTCTCCTCGTATCAGCTGGCCTCCACCCGTCGATTCAAGCCAGAAGTAGCGGTTCTTCTCAACATCACGCCCGATCATCTCAAATGGCATGGCAGCCTCGAGGCGTACGCTTCCGCGAAGCGCAAGGTCTACGCGAATTGCGATGGATCCTGCGCCGTCGTGATGGATACGACCAACGAGATGGTGCGTTCGTTTGTCCGCGAGGCACGTGAGCAGGGGGCCTTTCCCTACGTGCCGCTCGGCTGCGCGCGCGGGCTGGACTCGAGCATGCGCGAAGCGTGCGGATCGGAAAACGCCGCCTACCTCGATGGAGGCAGGCTCGTCGTCGAGTGGAAGGGCGCGCGCCATGATCTCGTTGACGAGCGCGATCTCATGATCAAGGGAGAGCATAACGCCGCCAATGCGCTCGCGGCCGCCTCTGTCGCCGTTGCTTTGGGCATTGACGACGATGGGATCCGCCGCGCTCTCATCTTGTTCGCTCCCCTTGAGCACCGTATCGAGCCGTGTGGCAGCGTCGCCGGCGTTGCCTGCTACAACGACTCCAAGGCAACCAACGTCGATGCGACCTTGAAGGCCCTGGCGGCATTCGATCCCGATCGCCCCATCGTCTTGCTTGGCGGCGATGACAAGGGAACCGATCTTTCCGAGCTCGTGGACGCTGCGCGGGCCCACTGCAAAGCGGTGGTGTGCTTCGGTGCGTCGCGCGATCGTTTCCTTGCCGCATTCGAGTGCGCAGACGACCTTGCCGTCTTCAGCGCCCTGCATCTTCGCGATGCGCTCGAGGTCGCCCTCGACCAGGCGCGTTCGGGCGACATCGTCGTGTTGTCCCCGGCGTGCGCCTCTTTCGATGAATTCAGTTGCTTCGAGGAGCGCGGCGAGACGTTCAAGGCGCTCGTCGCGCAAGAGCGATCGAAGCGAGGTGCGTAGGGCACGATGGCGCGGGCGCGAAACACAGAATCGAAACAAAGCAGAAAAACGCCCTCTCGATCCGCTCTTGAAACCACCCCCGCTCAGGTCATGGTTCCCCGTCTTGCGGTCATCCTTCCGACGATGTTCCTGGTGGCTATCGGCCTTGTGATGGTGTACTCCTCCTCGTCGATCGCTTCGTTCGTCGAGGAAGGGAATTCGTCGGAGGAGGCTTTCAAACAGGTCATCTTCGCCGTGGCCGGCACCTTCGCCGCCGTGGCGGCCTACCGTTTCGCCACACAGAACAACTTGCGAGGCAAGATCGGTTGGGGGTACTACTTCGTCTGCATAGCGCTGCTCGTCTTGACGCCGCTCGTGGGCTCAGAGGCGCTCGGCGCAACGCGCTGGATTCGAATCGGCCCCGTCGGCATTCAGGCCTCGGAGTTCTTGAAGATAGCGCTCGTCGTCGCGATGGCCCTTATCGCCGAGGAGTACGCTACTGGCCGCATAGACGTTCTCGACGCGATCAAGAGGGTGGGCCTTCTGATCGTCGTCCCCCTTTTGTTCCTCTACTTGACGCAGTCCGACCTGGGGACGACCATGATCTGCTTCGTGGGCTTGTTCACGGTTCTCGTCTGCGCGGGGCTCCCGCGCAGCATCATCGTCGCGATGGTCGTCTTCGCCGTGCTGTTCGTCGTCGTCTCGGTCGTGGCCACGGGATACCGCTCCGACCGCATGATCTTTCTCGACCCGTGGTCTGACCCCGACGACAAGGGCTATCAGCTCATCCATTCGTTTCAGGCGATCGCCTCGGGCGGATTCTTCGGCACCGGAGTGGGCAATTCCTACGAGAAGCTGCAGTACCTTCCCGAAGCCGAAACCGACTTCATCTTCGCGATCATCTGCGAAGAGCTGGGCTTCGTGGGCGGCGCCGGCGTCATCGTCGCTTTCGTCATCTTGGCCTACGGCGGTATGCGCATAGCCTCGAAGGCGACGAGCCCCCTCGGCTCGTTCGTGGCCGCGGGCTTGGTCGCGATGCTTGTATTCCAGGCGTTTCTCAACATCGCGTGCGTGGTGGGCTGCGCTCCTACCACGGGCAAGCCCCTGCCTTTCATCTCCTCGGGGGGATCGTCGATGATATCGTCGCTCCTGCTCGTCGGGGTGGTGCTGGCGATTTCGTTCGACTCCCACAACGAAGGGGAGTATCGTCAACGGCGGGATAATCTTCGCGTGGTGTCGCGCGCCGCTCGGGGCGACGCGCCCGAACGCGGTGCCGAGAGGGCAGATCGCGGTCGATCCCGGTCCCTGTCGACTCGGCGCGCCTACGGTGCCTCGAGCGCCATTCGCGTTCTTCCGTCGAGGGGGAAGGCGCGTTAGGCGCACAGGCGCATAGGGAGAGGAAAAACGAGCGCTGCGGCGCTCATTGAGGAGGTAGCAATGCGAGTAGTTCTATCCGGCGGTGGCACGGCCGGCCATATCAATCCCGCCCTGGCCTTGTCGGAGGTTCTCAAGGAGCGAGGGCACGAGGTGTACTTCGCGGGGACTCCCGACGGCGTTGAGGCAACGCTCGTCAAGGACGCCGGCTTGCCGTTCACGGGCTTCGAGGCCTCGGGCTTCGACAGGAGCCATCCCCTTTCGCTTATCAAGGGCGTTCGTCGCTTGGGCAAGTCGGCCGGGCAGGTCAACCTCTGGTTCACCAAGATCCATCCCGATGCGGTGGTGGTGTTCGGAGGGTACGCCTGCCTTCCCGTCGGAAGGGCGGCCAAGACGATGAAAGTCCCTCTCATCATCCACGAGCAGAACTCGGTCATGGGCATGGCCAACGACTTCCTCAGCAAATCGGCGGCTGCCGTCGCCTTGACCTACGAGGTGGCAGGCAAGGGCGTAGCGGACCAGTCCAAAGTGATCGTGACGGGCAATCCCGTCCGCTCATCGGTGCTCAAGGCGACCCGTGAAGAGGGCCGCGCCTATCTGGGTATCCCCGAAGACGCGACGGTCTTGCTCGTGTTCGGGGGCAGTCTCGGGGCGCGTCACATCAACACGGCGATCGCCTCGATGAAAGACGACCTTCTGGCCATGGACGATCTCTACGTCGTCCATATCACCGGACCGAAGGAGCTTGCCACCGTCAAGGAGCAGCTTGCCTTGACCCCCGAAGAGGAAAAGCGTTATTTCGTGATGGGCTACCAGGACCATATGGGCGAAACCCTCGCGGCGACCGATCTCGTGGTGTCGCGCGCGGGAGCGTCTTCCCTTGCCGAGATCTCGGCACGACGCATCCCCGCGGTGCTCATTCCGTTTCCCCATGCGACGGCCGATCATCAATCGGTCAATGCCATCGAATACGTCGAACGCGGTGCGGCGCTGTTGGTAAAGGACGACAAGGTCGAGACCCCCGAGTTCTCCGCCGCCGTCCTCGAGCTTCTTTCGAGCCCCGACATGCGCGCTGCGATGGCGCAGGCTGCAGCGACCTTCGAGACGGCGGATGCGGCCTCGCGCCTTGCTGACGTCGTCGAGCTCGTCGCCGGCTGCGGGGAAGAGGACTAGGGACTCGGGAGACCTTCGCTTCATCTCGCCGCCCTTCCGACGCCAGGTTCGGGAGGGCGGCGTTGCTTTCGGGTGGGGCGTTTCGCAGAAGTTGTGGGCGCGTATCCGTGCGCTGCAAGGCTGTCATACAATGAAGGGCGATTCCAAGGAGGACCATCCGTTATGGATAATCGCATCAAGAAGATACATTTCATCGGCATCGGCGGCGTCGGCATGAGCGGCATCGCGCTCGTTGCCCACGATCAGGGCATGGTCGTGTCCGGATCCGATTTGCGGGAGAGCCGCTACACCCGTCAGCTTCGCGAGGCGGGAGTCGCCGTCTACATCGGGCAGAAGGCATCGAACGTTGCCGAGTCCGATCCCGATGTCGTGGTCGTGTCGACCGCTATCCTCGAGACGAACCCCGAGTTGATGGAGGTGCGCCGCCGCGGGATTCCCGTATGGCACCGCGCCAAGATGCTCGCCGAGCTCGGTCGGGGGCGCGCGACGCTTGCCGTCGCGGGCACTCACGGGAAGACGACCACGTCGTCCATGCTCGCTTCCGCGCTCGATGCGCTTGGCCAGGATCCGACGTTTCTCATCGGCGGGATCGTGCGCGCCTACGGCTCGAACGCTCACAGTGGAACGGGCGAATACTACGTGGTCGAAGCCGACGAGAGCGACAAGTCGTTTACCTATCTCGATCCGGCGAATGTGCTCGTGACCAACATCGAGGCCGATCACCTCGATCACTATTCCGACCTTGACGAGATCCACCGCCTGTTCGCCGACTTCATGTCGTCGGTGCCCGACGAGGGGTGCGTCGTGGTGTGCGGCGACGACGAGGGCCTGCTTTCCACTGCGTCGAAAACGGGCCGCAACGTGATTTCCTACGGCTTCGGTGCATCGTGCGATACCGTCGTGGGCAACTACCGGGTTTCCGGCGTTTCCACGTCGTTCGACGTGAAGCTTCCCGACGGCGTCGTCGCCGCGTGCTCGCTCAAGCAGAATCCCGGACGCCACAACGCCCTCAATGCGGCGGGCGTGCTCACCCTTCTCTGGAAGATCGGCGTTGATCCCCATGAGGCGGCGCGTGCGCTGTCCGGTTTTGCCGGCGTTCGCCGTCGTTTCGATCTGACGGGGAAGGTCGATGGCGTCACGGTGCTCGACGACTACGCCCACCATCCCACCGAGATCGCCGCGACCATCGCCGCCGCGCGCTCGCTTGATTTCAAGCGCGTCTGCGTCGTGTTCCAGCCCCATCGTTATTCCCGCGTCGGTCTGTTCACCGACGTGTTGAGAGAAGAATTCGCCTCCGCGTTCGACCAAGCCGACATGGTGGTGTTCATGGACGTCTACTCCGCTGGGGAAACGCCGATCCCGGGCGTGACGGGCGCGACGTTCATGCAGCCCATCGTCGAACATGAGGGGCATCCGAACGATCTGACGTTCGTTGAGAGCCGCAGGGATCTCGTCCCCTTCCTCGTCGAGCGCCTCGAGCCGGGTGACCTTGTCATCACCATGGGCGCCGGCGACGTCACCGCGGTCGGCCCCGAGCTCGTCGTCGCTCTCGAGGAGCGCGCGGAAGGTCGTGAGTGATGGCCGCACGTCACGCGTCCGACCTCGAATTGCTTCGCTTCGACGAGGGCTTCGACGGGATGGTGCGTCTTGATGAGCCGATGTCGCGCCATACGACCTATCGCATCGGCGGCCCCGCCAAGGCCTACGTCGAGGTCAATTCGATCGCGGCCTTGGGAACCCTCGCGAGCATTTGCGAGAAGGAGCATCTGAAGTGGTATCCCGTGGGCAAGGGGTCCAATCTCCTCGTCGCCGATGATGGGTTCGATGGGATCGTCGTCGCCCTCGCCGGCGAGTTTCGCACCTGGCGTTTCGACGACGAGGAATCCAGTGTCGTCGTGGGCGCCGGAACGATGCTTTCGCGCCTTGTCCAAGAAGTGTTCCATCGCGGCTACTCGGGCCTCGAGTTCGCGGTGGGTACGCCCGGGACGGTCGGCGGCGCGCTGGTCCAGAATGCGGGCACCCGCACCGAATGGATCGGCTCCCGCGTTTCGTCTGTGACGACGTACCGTCCCTCGAGGGGGTTGAACAGGTATCTTTCTTCGGATCTCGAATGGGGGTATCGATCCTCGTCGTTCTTGCCCGACGAGATCATCGTCGAATGCGAATTGAAGCTTGAGCGTGCGTTTTCCGGCAATATCCACGAGCGCATGACGACGCTGCTTCGCAAAAGGAAGGCTTCCCAGCCCCTCAACTGTCCTTCATGCGGCAGCGTGTTCCGCAATCCCGAGGGTGTGCACGTGGGGGCGCTCATCGAGGAGGCGGGCTTGAAGGGCGTTGCCCGCGGAGGGGCGCGCATTTCCCCTAAGCACGCTAATTTCATCGTCAACGACGGTGGGGCGACGGCTCGAGACGTCGTCGATTTGATCGCATTGGTCCGAGAAGAAGTGAGGAGGCTCCATGGCATCGAACTCCAGACCGAGGTCAAGTTCCTCGGCTTCGGGGACGGGTCCTCGCAGGCGCAGGGCGCAGACGCGTCCTGCGACGGTGAAGGGGCGTCCGAGCGCTAGCCGCTCGCCGCGTCTTTCGCGCGCGAGCGATCCCGTTCCTCGGCCGACATCCCGCTCTTCCCGCGCGGGATCGTCTTCCCATGTCCCGTCGCGCTCTTCTGCGGGGGGCGACGCACCCCTGCGGTCGGTCAGCGTCTCCGACGTGCGCAACGCCTCGCGCTATCGCTCTCGCAAGAGCTCGCGACGTCCTCTCGTCGTTGTCGTCGTCATAGCGGCGATCATCGGCGTGCTGGGCATCGGGGGCTTGGCCTTGGCGAACTCGAGCACCTTCGCGGTGCGGCAGGTGACGGTTTCCGGCGCCTCCCATATCACTTCCGAGGAATTGACGGAGTTGGCGGCGGTTCCCCAGGGGACGACCTTGCTTAACGTCGACGCGAACGGCATCTCGTCGCGCTTGACCTCGAATCCGTGGGTCAAGAGCGCTTCGGTCGAGCGCGTCTTTCCCGACACCCTCAACCTCGCCATCGACGAACGCCAGATCGCGGCCCTCGTCGAGGTGACCGTCGACACGTCGAACACCAAGGAGAAGTGGGCTCTTTCATCCGACGGCATGTGGATCATGAAGATCCCTGATCGCGATAGCGAGGAGGGGGAGAGCATCGCTTCGCAGGTCTACGACGATGCCGACAAGGTGCTGAGCATCACCGACATCCCCAACGGGGCGGTTCCCGAGGCGGGGACGTACTGCAACAACGCCAACGTCGACAATGCGCTGTCCATCATCGACGGCATGACCACCGAGCTTGCCGACCGGGTGAAGGGAGTGTCTGCCGCAAGCAGCGATTCGACCACGCTGACCTTGGATAACGGCGTCGAGATAGCCTTCGGCGACTCGACCGATATCCGCGATAAGGAGCGCGTGTGCCTGGAGCTGCTGGAGAAGTACCCCGATCAGATCTCGTACATTAATGTGCGTGTTGTGAACAAGCCCGTTTGGCGTTCGCTGTAAGTCCTGATAGAGGGCATCATGGTTTTGCAAACGAAAAACCATTGTGTAAAATGATCGAAATGCCCCCTGCGGGATGGTTTTCGCATGGGAGAGCGCTGGATAAACATCGAAAGCGAGCAAATATGCAACAGAATCTTGGCTCTGACAACCTCGCGGTCATCAAGGTAGTCGGCGTAGGCGGCGGCGGCACGAACGCCGTCAACCGCATGGTGGAAGCCGGCATCAAGGGCGTTGAGTTCATCGCCGTGAATACCGACCGTCAGGCGCTTTTGCTCTCCGACGCAGATAAGACCATCCATATCGGCGAAGAGATCACGCGTGGTCTCGGCGCCGGCGCCAACCCCGAGGTTGGCTGCCAGGCGGCTGAGGAATCCCGCGGCGAGATCCGCGAAGCTCTCGCCGACGCCGATATGGTTTTCGTTACCGCAGGTGAAGGCGGCGGCACGGGAACCGGCGCCGCTCCGGTCGTCGCGGAGATCGCGCGCGAGGAAATCGGCGCGCTCACCGTCGGTATCGTGACGAAGCCGTTCAGCTTCGAAGGTCGCCTTCGTCGCAACCAGGCCGAACAGGGCATCGACTACCTGTCCCAGAAGGTCGACACCCTGATCGTCATTCCCAATGATCGCCTCCTCGAGATCGTCGAGAAGAAGACGAGCATGCTCGATGCGTTCCGCATCGCCGACGATACCCTCCGTCAGGGCATCCAGGGCGTCACGGACCTGATCACCATTCCCGGATTGATCAACCTCGACTTCGCCGACATCCGCACCGTCATGAAGGACGCGGGAACGGCGATGATGGGCATCGGCATCGCGAACGGCGATTCCCGCGCGCTCGACGCCGCCCAGCAGGCTATCAACTCCAACCTTCTCGAGACCTCCATCGCTGGTGCGTCTCGCATCCTGTTCTCCATCGCCGGCGGCCCCGACCTTGCCCTTTCCGAGGTCGATGAGGCGGCTCGCGTCGTCGAGGCGGTTGCCGATGAGAATGCGAACATCATCTATGGCCAGATCGTCGACCCCGAGCTGGGCGACACGATCCGCATCACCGTCATCGCAACGGGCTTCAAGGCAAACGCTCAGGCGGCGATGGACTTCTCCCGTCGCGACAATATGTTCGCCTCGACCTCCACGGCAACCAAGCCCCAGGCATCCGCTCCTCAGCCGCAGCGCACCTCGTATTCTTCTGAGCCCCGCTTCGCCGACGAGGATTACATCCCCGATTTCCTGAAGCGCCAGTAATAGCTTTTACCGTCTCGGTACCGAGGTAGCTCATGACGACCCTTTCTCTTCCCCTTCCGGTGTTGACTAAGGGTCGTTTTGCGTCCTTGGACGCGTACACCGACGAGTCGTTGTTTGAGGTATGCGGCGTCAGGATCGCCTTCACGACACGTCAAGGAGGGGTGAGCGCAGGTCCGTATGCGTCATTGAACCTCGGTTCCCACGTCGACGACGATCTTGCGCTTGTCGAGAAAAATCGCAAGATCGTCCTTTCCTCCCTGTCGTGCGGCGACGCACCTTTGATCGTTCCCAAGCAGGTCCATGGCGACTGCGTCCTTTCCGTCTCCGATGCCAAGGATGTGCGCGCCGTCGCCGACGATGCGGCGCAGGGAGCCGACGGCGTCGTCGTGGGCGCATCTCGCGTTGCGGCTCTGTTGTGCTTCGCGGATTGCGTTCCCGTGATCATCGTCTCGCCGACGGGTCGATTCGCCGTCGTCCACGCCGGATGGAGGGGAGTGGAGAACCTCATTTCCGCGAAGGCCGTTGGGATTCTTTCTTCCGAAGATGCCTGCGCTTTGGGCGAGGGCGCGCCGCGAGGCTACAACGTCTACATCGGACCGCATATCCGAAGCGAATGCTTCGAGACCGGTCCCGACGTTCATGAGCGCTTCGTTTCTCGTTTCGGTCCAGTATGCGCTCCCGATGATTCCCATGTCGATCTGCTCGCTGCGCTGAAAAACCAGCTGATGGCCGCAGGGGTGGCAGATGAGCGCATCTGCGATCTGGGCGCTTGCACCGTGTGCCGCAACGACGAGTTCTTCTCGTTCCGCGCGCAGGACGGCGTCGCGGGGCGTCACGGGGCCTTCGCCTGTCGCGTTTCATAGCCGGATCGGATTCGCCCGAAACGTCTTCGTTGGTTTTTAGAGAAAGAAGGCATGCTCAATGAGCACCGCAACTCGCTATTCCCACGTCAGGGAGCTTCTCGATGAGACGTGTCGAGAGGCAGGCCGTGATCCCCAAGAGGTTCTTCTTTTGGCTGTCTCCAAAACGGTTGACATCGACGAGGTCGCCTCGGCAATCGAGGCGGGGGCCCAGGCGTTCGGCGAGAACCGCCCCGACGAATTGATGCGCAAGCATGCGGCCTTCCCCGATGTCCACTGGCATTTCATCGGCAACATCCAGTCGCGTCGCATTCCCGACATCGTGGCTTGCGCCGAGCTTATCCATTCGGTTTGCAAAGAGGCCCATCTGGCGAAGATCGATGCGGCGGCGCAGGCGGCGGGGAAGGTCCAGCGTATCCTCCTCGAGGTGAACGTCTCGGGAGAGGAAAGCAAAAGCGGCTTTCGCCCTGACGAGGTCGCCGGCGTTCTCGAGCGCGCGAAAGGTCTGTCCCATATCCGCATCGAGGGTTTGATGACGATGGCTCCTCGCGGCGACGAGGCCTGCATCGTCGCCACCTTCTCTGGGCTGAAGTCCTTGGGCGATGAGCTGGCGGGGCTCTTCCCCGAAGGCCATGGAAACGTGTCATTGTCTGCTCTTTCTATGGGAATGACCGAGGATTGGCCCGAAGCAGTGCGTTGGGGTTCTACGATTGTTCGCGTCGGGCGCGCCATCTTCGACGATTCCTTTGAAATCGCGTAGAGGCCGCTCTTCGTTTGTTTGCATGTGTTTGACCAGAAGGGACGAAAGCAATGGATTTTCCGCGCCCCTCTAAATCCGCCGGAGAGCTTTTCGGTGATTTGAAGGATCGACTTGGGTTCGGCGATGGCCGTGCCCGCGGCAATGACCCGTATTACGATGAGCGCGATCCCTATTCGGACGACCAGGGGTTCAACGATTACGGCGATTCGTACGGATCGTTGGGCTACGACCCTGATACCTACGGCGATCCGTACGATCGCCTCGACTACACGACCAGGCAGAGCTCTTCGTCGTATGGCTCCTCCCGTTCGTCCTCGCGAACCTCTTCCCCTCGGTTGGTGAACTCGAGCGACATTCGCTCGTCGCTGCATGCGCGTATGCAGTCGAACATCGACGAGCCGACGGTTTTCCTTCCTCCGATCGATGCGCCCGAAAGCCACGAGCCCACTGTCCCCATCGCAGGGTTCGATGCTCCTGCTACGGGCTATTCTGATTTCGTCTCCCCGTACAAGCAGTCCACGGGCACGCTTTCGCAGTCATCTTCCGCGCCGCTCACGAGTCCCGGGCTCGATTCTCTTTTCTCGCCGAGCGATGACGGGGCCGCTCCCGCGTCTGCGCCGGCGGCATCTCCCGTCTCGAGCGTTCCCCCGGCGCGCGATGTGAAGCTCGTCAGCCCCGTGTCCTACGATGACGTCGCCTCGGTCGCCCCATCCGTGCGTGAAGGGGATATCGTGGTGTTGTCTTTGCGCTTGACCGATGCCGACTTGATGAAGCGCGTTCTCGATTTCTCCTTCGGCGTGGCCGCTGCGCTCGATGCCCATGTCGAGTGCATCGCCGAGAAGACCTTCATGATCCGCTGCGGTGGGGAGCTTACCCTCGAGGAGCACCATAGCTTGCAGAAGCATGGGATCATGTAGTCCTGGCCTTTGACCGTTTCGCCCGCACCTAAACGGGCGCTTTCCTATAAGGAGCTTAAGCAGATGAGCATCGTCAGCCTGATCATCACGCTCGCCGACACGTATAGCTTGATCATCTTCGTCTACGTCATGATGTCGTGGTTTCCCCTGGGCAGCCCCATCATCTCCGATATTTACGGCGCGTTGGGAAAGATATGCGATCCCTACCTCGACCTGTTCAGACGCTTCATTCCCCCGATTGGAGGAATGGTGGACGTTAGCCCGATCGTCGCATTGCTTGTGCTACAGTTCGGTGTACGGTTATTTGTTTCGATATTGATCTAAGGGCAGGTGCCCTCATCGACGATAAGGGGAGTTCAATGGCTATTACTTCCGAAGACATCCAGACTCAGAGCTTCAAGATCGAGCGACGCGGATACGACGTCGACGAGGTCGACGTGTTCCTTGAGCGCGTTGCTTCCGAGATCGATGGTCTCAACGACGAGATCGCGCGCCTTCGCCTCGAGGTCGCGGAGGCTCCTGCGGCCCGCACCGAGGTGATCTCCGAGGCTCCGGTTGTCGCTGCTGCCGACAATGCCGCCGAGCTTGCCGCGAAGGATGCCAAGATCGCCGAACTCGAGGCTAAGCTTCGCGAGCGCCGCACCGACGATACCGCGATCGCTCAGGCGCTCATCGTTGCTCAGCGCACGAGCGACGAAATCGTCGCGAAGGCCAAGGCCGATGCCGAGCAGACGCGCGCCAACGCCGAAGAAGAGGGCAAGCGCATCCTCGACAAGGCCAACGCCGAGAAGCAGAAGGTCATCGACCACATCAACGAGCTCTCCTCTAGCCGCGAGCAGGTTCGCGAGCAGTATCAGGACATGCTCAAGGAGTTCATCGGCAACGCGACGCAGCGCCTTGCTGAAATCGGTGGCGAAGTGACGGCAGGTATCGAGATTCCCGCCGAGCTGCTCGAGATCGCTCCCCATGATCTTTCCGTCGAGCCGGTCGTCGATGCGCCTATCGCCGAGAAGAAGGAAGAGAAGGACGCGTCGGTGGCGACCTACACCACGCCGACCGTCACGCCGGTGGTTTCCGCTCCCGCTATGCCGAAGCCGAGCCAGGCATCGAAGGACTTCTCCGGATACGGAGACGCAGACGACTCCTTCTCCTTCGACGACGTGGACTAGCCCCCTGCGCGTTTAAAGCGAAGAACCCGCGTATCCCCCGACGCCCTTTCATACGAAGGGGGTCGGGGGATCGTTGTTTTTGGGAAACGACGGCGCGATGCGCCGTTGGCGAGGGAATGAGAAAGAGAAGAGTGGGCCTATAAGCCGGGTTCTGTGGTCGGCAACCATTTATCTCGACCTTGCGTCACCGCAAGGCTCAAGCACGCAACCCGAACGCACGGAAGGGCGGCCGTAGAGCGTTCCTATTTGCGCTTGCTCCAGATGGGGTTTGCCAAGCCGCGCCGTTACCGACGCGCTGGTGCGCTCTTACCGCACCGTTTCAGCTTTTCTCTCGCATAAGGCGAGGGAGTCTTCTTTTCTGTGGCACTTTCCGTCGGGTCGCCCCGCCCAGCCGTTAGCTGGCATCTTGCCCTTTGGAGCCCGGACTTTCCTCACGTATGCACGCGCGATTGCCCGGCCCACTCAGCGGACTATTCTAGCAGATGGCACCATGGTGCGCCCCTCCCTCGTTTTCACGTTGCCGCCTTCGTGTTGTCGGCATGAAGGAGAGCGCCGAAAAAGCCGGATGAAGTCCGTTTTTCCGGCGCGACGAGTATCATGTCGTGAGACAGGAGAAATTAAGGCAGTGGGTTCAAGGGGGAAACGATGAAGCGCTGTTTGCTGGTGGGCGCCGCCCCGTCGGATCATGGGGGACTCGATACCGTGCTTGCGATGGGATCCTTCGATGCTCTCTACGCGGTCGACGGTGGCTATGCCACGCTGCTCGAGAAAGGGATTCTTCCCGATGCCGTGTTCGGCGACTTCGATTCCCTCGGTCATGTTCCCGACCATCCCGATACCGCCCAATTCGACCCTCATAAGGATTTCACCGACATGGATTGGGCGATCAACCGTGCGGTTGAGGAGGGTTACGACGAGCTGGTGGTGTGCGATGCCTTCGTGGGTCGTCTCGACCATACGTTGGGAAACCTGCAGCTCCTCATCCAGAGCGCCGCGCGCGGCACGCGAATCTGGGGGATCGAGGAAGACGAGGCCATAGCGCCGCTCGTCGCCCCCGGCCCCTTTTCGTCCCTTTCCTTTTCCAAGGGCGCCTACGGCACCTGCTCGGTGATGTCCCATAGCGATATCGCCCAGGGCGTGACCGAAGTGGGGATGGAGTACTCCCTTGAGGGGGCGACGTGCATCAACCGTGCCGTATGGGGGATCTCCAACGAGCTTATCGGCGCCCCTGCCCGCATATCGCTGGAGTCCGGTTCACTTTGGGTCATCTTCCCCTTGGATCAGTTGCCGCGAGCATCGTACGATCTCGATGTGAGGTAGGCCGCTCTCGCCGAGAAAAGCACCTGGCGCGCACGTTCGCGATTCCCCTGTGGACGAGGTGCGCGGGATGGGTACAATACTCGAACATACGGGGAGCTTGAATCGCGAACGTGCGGTGAGGACGGCTGAGAGGAAGCGGAAGGCTTCGACCCGAGGAACCTGCTATGGATAATGCCAGCGAAGGGAGAACTATGACGCAGATCGATTCTGCTCGTGCCGGAGTGATCACGCCGGAGATGAAGATCGTCGCCGAAAAGGAAGGGCGCAGCCCTGAGGAGATCAGGCAGGGGGTGGCGTGCGGTCGCATCGCGATTCCCGCCAACATCCACCATGCATCGCTCTCTCCTGAAGGGGTGGGCGAAGGGTTGCGCACTAAGGTGAACGTCAACCTGGGCATCTCCGGCGATTTGATGGACGAGGAGATGGAGTTCGAGAAGGTCGCCGTCGCGCTTGAGCTCGGTGCCGAGGCCATCATGGACCTGAGCAATCACGGGAAGACGCGCGAATTCCGCCGAAAGCTGATCGATCGTTCGCCGGCGATGGTCGGCACCGTGCCGATGTACGACGCCATCGGATACCTTGAGAAGCCCTTGATCGGCATTACCGCCCAGGATTTCCTCGACGTGGTGCGTGCCCATGCCGAAGACGGCGTCGATTTCGTCACCATCCACGCCGGCATGAATCGGCGCACGATCGAATCGTTCAAGGAGACGGGCCGCCTCATGAGCATCGTGAGCCGCGGTGGCTCGCTTATCTTCGCGTGGATGGAGGCGACGGGCAGGGAAAACCCCTTCTACGAATATTACGATGAGGTGCTCGAGATCCTCCACGAGCATGATGTGGCGATCAGCATCGGTGACGCGATGCGCCCTGGCTGTACCTACGATGCCACCGACGCCGGACAGATCTCCGAGCTGATCGAGATCGGCAAGCTGACCAAGCGCGCTTGGGATGCCGGCGTCCAGGTGATGGTGGAAGGCCCCGGCCATATGGCCCTCGACGAGATCGCGGCGAACATGAAGCTTCAGAAGCGCCTGTGCCACAATGCTCCGTTCTACGTGCTCGGACCGTTGGTGACCGACATCGCGCCGGGTTATGATCACATCACCGCCGCCATCGGCGGAGCCGTCGCCGCAAGTTCGGGCGCTGATTTCCTCTGCTACGTCACGCCCGCAGAGCATCTGCGCTTGCCCGACGTCTCCGACGTGAGAGAGGGTCTTGTCGCCACGAAGATCGCTGCCCATGCAGCCGATATCGCGAAGGGTATTCCCCATGCCCGCGAGCGCGACAACCGCATGAGCGACGCTCGCCGCCGCGTCGACTGGGAGGAGATGTTCTCCTTGGCGCTCGACCCCGTCAAGCCGCGCACGTACTTCGAAAGCGCCCCTCCTTCGAACGAGGGCACGTGCACCATGTGCGGGAAGATGTGCGCCGTGCGCACGGTCAACACCATCATGGACGGTCTCGTCATCGATCTCGGCGAGGAGATGGGTGAAGGGGGGGACGCTCGATGAGGACTGCCCTCACCATCGCGGGGTCCGATTCGAGCGGCGGTGCCGGCATTCAGGCCGACCTCAAGACCATGACGTCGCTCGGCGTCTACGGCGAGTCGGTCATCTGCGCGCTGACCGCCCAGAACACCCTCGGGGTCGAGGGGGTCGTCGCGACGGACCCGTCTTTCATAGAGCTGCAGATGGATTGCGTGTTCTCCGACATACGCCCCGACGCCGTGAAGATCGGGATGCTGCCCACGCCGCGCGCCGTTCACGCCGTCGCACGCGGGCTTGCGCGCCATGGGGCGCGCAGGGTGGTGCTCGACCCGGTCATGGTGGCGACGAGCGGCGCCTCGCTTTCCGAGGATGCGGCCGTCGAGGCGCTCGTTTCCGAGCTGCTGCCTCTTTCCGATGTGGTGACGCCTAACATCGCGGAAGCCGAAGTGCTCTGCGGGCACCCGGTCGAGTCACTTCGGGATATGGCGAGGGCGGGTGCCGAGATCGCAGCGAGAGGATGCCGCGCCGTCCTCGTGAAGGGCGGTCATATCGAAGGGGAAGAGGCGGCCGATGTCCTGGTGTGCTCCGACGGCAGGGAGGAGTGGTTCACGAGTCCGCGCGTGGACACGGGCGACACCCACGGGACAGGCTGCACCCTCTCTTCGGCGATCGCCTCTTACCTGGCCCTGGGAGAGGACCTTCCGGGCGCCATACGCCGAGGGAAGGCCTATCTCCACGGAGCCCTTCGCGCCGGCAGCGGGCTCGGTCGGGGCTCCGGCCCGGTAAACCATATGTGGTGCCTGCCTTCGACGCCCTGCGGGGAGCTTTCCTTGCGCGGCTAGGGTTCACGCGCAACGAGTTGGCGCGCGAAGGCGATGCATGAATCGCGGTTTGCGTCGATTTTCTCGGCGGCGACGGCTGCGTAGGTCTCGTTGAGCACGAGTCCGACCAAGGGGCCTTCTTCGGCTCCGAGCGCGATGATGTCCCGTCCCGTGAGGGGCAGGTCGGCCGGCGAGAGACAGGCGCCTTCGGCGACCATTTCGTCGAGAAGCCGTTCGACTTCGTCGATGATGGGCAGCTTCGCGCGGCTGCATGCCGCCTTCGAAAGGGTGTCGGCGCGGATGAGGCTGCACAGGTCGTGGAAAAGCTCTGCGTCGTGACCAACCTTGGCGTAGAGGCTTCGGGCGCACTGCCGCGTCGGCTGGAGATGTTCGTCGTGGAGGCGGATGAGGGTGTCGAGCCTTTGGGTGAAGCGGCGCGGGAAGCGGAATCGCGCTGCGATGCCCCGTAGAAGCTCCGTGCTCACCAAAGGGTGGCCGGGCATGTGCCCGACCCCTTTTTCGTCCATGAAGAAGCAGGCGGGCTTTCCCGAGTCGTGGAGAAGCGCCGCCCAGCGCGTCAGGGGACGGGCAGGGGCGTTCTCGACGACGTGGGCTGTGTGCTCGAGTACGTCGTAGATATGCCAGGGGTTGCGCTGGTCGAAACCCCGCATGGCCGAAAGCTCCGGCATGATGGACTCGATCACGTCGAAATGCCCCATGAGAACCTTCGCGGCGTATTCGCCGCAGAGGAGAAGGTCGAGCTCCTTCTTTATCCGCTCGCCTGCGATCTGCCCGAGAAGCGAGGCGTGGGAACGCACGGCGCGATCGGTCCGTTCCTCGAGCTTGAAGCCGAGTTGGGAGGAGAATCGGATCGCGCGCATGATGCGCAGGGCATCTTCTTCGATCCGCCTGTCCGCATCGCCGACGCAGCGGATGACGCCTTCGGTCAGGTCGTCTGCGCCGCCGAATGGGTCGATGATCCCGCGGCGGGGGTGATAGGCGATCGCGTTGATCGTGAAGTCGCGTCGCGCCAGGTCGTCGGTGATATCGGAGATGAAGCGGACCGAATCGGGATGGCGTCGGTCGCGGTATCCCGATTCGACGCGGTAGGTGGTTATCTCGCACGCCTCATCGTCCTTGACGACGGTGACAGTTCCGTGGTCTGTGCCCGTTTCGTATACTCGATAGCCTTGGAGGGCGAAGGCGTCGCGCACGTCGGCCCAGATGGCGTCGGTCGCTATGTCGATATCTTCGGCGATGATGCCCCTGAGGGCGTCGCGCACGCATCCTCCGACGAGCCATGCTTCGAATCCTGCGCATTCCAGGACGTCGAGCGCCCTGAGCGCATGACGAGGAAGGCGGGAGAGCGCCGGGTAGGCATGCAATGCAGACGTGTCGGCCAGGCCCATGGTGCCCCCCCTCCTCGCAGTAGGCTTTTCTTCCTCAAGTATAGAACACCCGGTGCGGAAAGCCCCGCTTCGCAGGAGCGCTTCTTCTCGCGCCGTTTTTTCGTTGAGGCTTCTTTTCCGATGGAATGGGCATGGCTTTGCCTTCGCGGTGCGCTTCATGTCGTAGAATCTTCGACGAAAAGCACACCGCATGAAGGGACGCCCATGATCGACGAGATCCACATCCTCGACCTTGCACTGATCAAGGAGGCGACCTTCGCGCCGTGCCCGTCGCTCACTGTCGTGACGGGGGAGTCGGGCGCGGGAAAATCAGCGGTCCTCGACGCCTTGAAGCTCGTCATCGGCGAACGAAGCGATGTCGGCATGGTCGGGCCGGGCGCCGAGGAGCTGCGCGTTGAAGGGCGTTTTTTCAGAGGCGAGGGCGATGACGAGACGGTGGTGAGCCGCCGCGTGAGCAGGTCGAGCCGCCCCCGCGTTTCCATCAACGGGTCGATCGCCTCGGTCAAGGAGCTGTCCGCGGGGATCGGGCAGAGCGTCGACCTCTGCGGTCAGCACGAGCATCAGCGCTTGCTGTCTCCATCGTATCAGCGCATGCTGCTCGATCGCTGGGGCGCAGACGAGTTGTCCGCGCCGCTTGCCCGCTACCGGGAGCTGCTCGCTCGTGCGGAGGCGGCCGCTGCGCGCCTGGCCCATCTCGAGTCGCTTGCCGAAGCGGACGACGTCGAGCTCGATCGCGCGCGTTTCGCTCTCGAACAGATCGACGCGGTCGACCCCCAGGAAGGGGAATACGAACAGCTTCTTTCCAGCATGGGGCGCCTCGAGAACGCCGAGACGCTTTCGATCGAGGCGGAAACGGCGCGACGCGCGCTCGTCTCCTCGTCGGGTGCGCTCGAGCATCTCGAGTCCGCCCTCGCCTCTCTGGAGAGGATCTCCTCCCTCGATGACTCCCTTTCGGCCGAGACTTCCGCCATCCGTGAAGCCTATTTCACCGTTGAGGATGCGGGAAGGACGCTTGCCGCGTACCGTGACGGCGTCGATTTTCCGCGCGATGAGCTCGAGGCGGCTCAGGAGCGTCTCTCCGATCTGCAGAGGCTGATGCGCGGATTCGGTCCGCGCATGGAAGACGTGTTCGCCAAACGGCGCGACGCGCGCTCGTCTCTCGAGGAATACGAGGGGCGCGACGAGCTCATCGCCCAGGCGCGCGAGGCGCGTGACGGGGCGGAAGGGGAGCTCGCCCAGGCGGCTGCAGAGCTTTTGGAGGCGCGCAAGGGCGTGGTTCCTCGCTTTCTCTCGGCGGTCTCCGAGCAGCTTGCGCGTCTCGAGATGGCTTCGGCCCATCTTGCCGGCGACCTCGTGCCGCTGCCTCGCGAGGAGTGGACCGAATGGGGTCCCTGCTCGTTCGAGCTTCTGTTCGCTTCAAGCGAGACCTCCGAGCCTCAACGCCTTGCGAGGATCGCATCGGGCGGAGAGGTGAGCCGCGTGATGCTGGCGCTCAAGGTGGTCATCGGTGCGTGCGACGACGTCGAGACGCTGGTCTTCGATGAAATCGACGCGGGCGTCGGCGGCCACACGGCGCTCGCCCTTGGCGAGGTGATAGAGGATCTGTCCCGCACGCATCAGGTCATCGTCGTCACCCACCTTCCTCAGGTTGCCGTGAAGGGGGATGCCCATTACGTGGTGGAGAAGAGTGATTGCGCTGAGCCCGAGACGACGGTCAGGCCCATCGAGGGGGAGGAGCGCGTTGCCGAAATCGCGCGCATGCTCGCCGGAGGCGTGGATGAGGCGTCCCTTTCCCATGCCCGCTCGCTGCTCGAGACCGCGAAGAAGGAGAAGACCGATGTCCGATAACCTGAGCGCCGCCGAGCGCCTCCCTGTCATAGGGTGCCATCTTTCGAGCGCGAAGGGGTATGCGGCCATGGCCCGCGCCGCGCGCTCCATCGATGCGAACACCTTCGCGTTCTTCACGCGCAATCCTCGCGGTGGATCCGCAAAGCCCGTCGATCCCACCGACGTGCAGGCGTACCGCGAGCTCGCCGAGCAGGCGGGCATCGCTCGGATCGTCGCGCACGGATCGTACACGGTCAATCCCTGTGCGGCGAAGGAACACGTCAGGGCGTTTTCCTTCGAGGCGCTCGCTG
Source organism: uncultured Eggerthella sp. (assembly GCA_959607715.1). Classification (GTDB taxonomy): domain Bacteria; phylum Actinomycetota; class Coriobacteriia; order Coriobacteriales; family Eggerthellaceae; genus Anaerotardibacter. The sequence continues at coordinate 52,350 of CAUHNN010000005.1, forward strand.
CCGATTTGGAGCGGATGGAGCACACCCCTGGCCAGCTGCTCAACATCCATCCCGGTTCGCACGTCGGCCAAGGGGTGGAGAAGGGCATCGAGCTCATCTCCGAGGTCCTCAACGAGGTTCTTTCGCCCGAGCAGTCCACGACGCTTCTGCTCGAGACCATGGCCGGCAAGGGCAGCGAGGTGGGCTCGCGCTTCGAGGAGCTTGCCGCCATCATCGAGCGCGTTGAGCTCGACGACCACGTAGGCGTGTGCCTCGACACGTGCCACGTGTGGGATGCCGGTTACGACATCGCCTCCGATCTCGATGGGGTCCTGGAAGAATTCGACCGCGTCATAGGCTTGTCTCGCCTGCGCGCCCTGCACGTGAACGATTCTCTGAACGAGCGCGGCTCCCGCAAGGACCGCCATGCCCGCATAGGCGAAGGGCGCATAGGCTCGCAGGCCTTGGCAAGGGTCGTGTTCCATCCTGCCCTGAAGGGGCTTCCCTGCATCCTCGAGACGCCGAACGAACTCGACGGCTATGCTCGAGAGATCGCGTTCTTCCGCGGTTGCGCAACGTAGAGCGATTGTTTACTATGATCACGTCTTAACAATCCCCCCACAATAGAATTCCCCAGAATAGCCCTGTCGCGTTTGCGCGGGGGTTTCGCGGATTGCTATGTGCACTCTCTAGGAGGACCAAGTGAAGTTTTTCTTGGACACCGCTGATCTCGCCGAGATCGAGGAAGCGGCAAGCTGGGGCGCTTTGGCGGGCGTCACCACCAATCCGTCCCTGTACGCGAAGATCGGTGGAAAGCTCGATGATTTCCATGCCCACATGAAGCGTATCTGCGATATCGTCGGGCCCGATTGCCCCGTTTCCGCCGAATCCGTCGCGATGACTCGCGACGAGATCGTCGCCGACGGCCTGAAGCTTGCCGAGATCGCCCCCAACATCGTCGTCAAGGTTCCGACGATGGTCGAGGGCCTCGCCGCGACGCGCACCCTTGCCGATCAGGGCGTTCCCGTCAACATGACGCTGTGCTTCAGCGTCCCCCAGGCCATCCTCGCCGCTCGTGCGGGCGCACGCTACATCAGCCCCTTCATCGGGCGCTTCGACGACATCTCCGAAGACGGTCTCGATCAGGTCGCCAACATCGTGACCGCGATCAACAACTACGATTTCACCGCCAACACCGTCAACGGCGAGCAGGTCGAGATCATCGCCGCGTCCGTCCGCAGCGCCAACCATGTGACGCAGTGCGCGCTCATGGGCGCCGACATCGCGACGGTTCCCTTCCCCGTCTTGAAGAAGATGGTTCAGCATCCCCTGACCGACCGCGGCCTCGATGCCTTCATGAAGGACTGGGAGAAGGTTAAGAACGCATGAGCGAAGGCATGAGCGCCGAGCCCCAGGCAACCGAGGCCCCCGTCGTTTCGGGGGCCCCTTCGGAGGAAGCAACCGCTTCGCCCGAGAAGAAGACCCGCGCCCGCAGAACCCGCAGCGCGACTCCGAAGGCAGAGGGCGCTGCCGAGGTCGAGGAGAAGAAGCCGACGCGCCGCCGTCGACGCGCCACGTCCGCATCGGATGAGTCTCAGGCGCAGGGCTCCTCCGAAAAGACCGCCGCGAAACCTGATTCCGCCGCAGATTCTGCGTCCACTTCGCCTTCCAAGGGGGCGGAGGGAGATTCCGCTTCATCCGAGGGCAAGGCCACCCGTCTCCGTCGCTCCTCTTCGGCCAAGGAGGCTTCCGATGATCAGGGAGCCAAGGCCCCGAAAGCCGACGACGATTCGAAGCAGGGCGACTCGACCGACCGAAAGGACGGCAAGTCCCAGGACGACGCGCCGCGTGAGCGCGCTCCTCGTTCGAAGCGCTCTCAGCGCAATCGCTCCGGCAAAGCCCAGGGAGGCCAGAAGTTCCAGAAGGACAGCCACCATCGCAATCGACGCCAGCAGCATCGCAATGAGCCGATGGTTCCCCAGACCTCGCGCGAGGAGCTTGCCAAGCTCAAGGTCGCTGAGTTGAGGGAAAAGGCTGCGCAGCTCGAGCTCGAGGTCAAGGGGCTCAAGAAGGCGGAGCTCGTCGAGGCGGTGTTCGCCGCAAGCGTGAAGGCCGAGGGCTTCGTCGAGATCGAGGGCATCCTCGATGTTCTGCCCGAGGGCTACGGCTTCCTTCGCACGGGCGGTTACCTTCCCGGGGAAAACGATGTGTACGTCGGGCTTTCCGCCATCAGGAAAAACGGCCTTCGCAAGGGCGATTACCTGACGGGGCAGACGCGCCCGGCGCGCCCCAACGAGAAATACGCCGCGCTTCAGCGCATCGACACCGTCAACGGCACGCCGCTCGATCAGCTCGGCAAGCGCGTTCGCTTCGCCGACCTGACGCCGGTGTTCCCCGATGAGCGCCTCGTGCTCGAGCATGGCCGCTCCTCGATCACGGCGCGCGTGATCGACCTGTGCTCTCCTATCGGCAAGGGGCAGCGCGGCCTGATCGTCTCGCCCCCCAAGGCGGGCAAGACCACCATACTGAAAGACATCGCAGCCTCGATCACGGCGAACAACCCCGAGGTTCACCTGATGTGCCTGCTCGTCGACGAGCGACCCGAGGAAGTCACCGACATGGAGCGATCTATTCGCGGTGAGGTCATCTCCTCGACCTTCGATATGCCGTGCGAGAACCACATCGCCGTCTCCGAAATGGTCATCGAGCGCGCAAAACGCCTTGTCGAGAACGGCGAAGACGTCGTTATCCTCCTCGACTCGCTCACGCGCCTCGCGCGTGCCTACAACCTCGCTCAGCCCGCATCGGGCCGCATTCTGTCGGGCGGCGTCGACTCGACCGCCCTCTATCCTCCGAAGAAGTTCCTCGGAGCGGCTCGCAACATCGAGGGCGGGGGTAGCCTCACCATTCTCGCATCGGCCCTGATCGAGACGGGCTCGAAGATGGACGAGGTCATCTTCGAGGAGTTCAAGGGCACGGGCAATATGGAGGTCAAGCTCGATCGCTCCCTTGCCGATCGACGTATCTTCCCGGCTATCGACCCCATCGCCTCGGGCACGCGCCGCGAAGATCTTCTGCTCGATCCGCAGGAAGCCCCCCTCATCTGGGCTGTCCGCCGCGTCCTTTCCAACCGCAACAACATCGAGCGTGCGATGGATACGCTCATCAAGTCCCTCCAGCAGACGAGGAACAACGAGGAGTTTCTGCTGCGCGCCGCGAAAAAGGCCCAAGGACGTCATTTCGAAGAGGGGTCAACGATAGAGTTCTAGCGTCGCTCGACTGCCCCTGCATCGCGCGTCGCTTCGGTCGGGGAGGGTCGATCTGGATGGTCGGCCCTCCCCGATGACGCTTCTCGATGCACTATAATGGCAACGTTTCCACGGCGCTTCGGCGCCGTCGATCTCGAGGAGGGTTCATGTCCCAAGAGCAAAACGGGCGCCCCGTGCCGTCGTCTGGCCCCGTGCCTCCCTATCGCCGCGACACCGATGTCGGCTATGAGCCCTATCAGGCTCACGCTCCGGCGAAGAAGAGTCGCGGATGGATCGTCGCCGTCGCCGTCGCCGTCGCCTGCTGCTTCCTTGTCATCGGGGGCTTGTGGTCCTGCTCGTCGACCCTTATGTCGGCTGTCGGCTCTTCGTCGGGCGCTCTCGCGGTGACGAGCGATTCGGTCGGCGTCATCGATATCGACGGAGAGATCCAGTACGACGGATCGACCTGCAGCCCCGAGGGGCTTAAGGAGCAGCTCGATCTCGCTGCGGACAATCCTCGCATCGTCGCCGTGGTGCTGCGCGTGAACTCCGGCGGAGGAACCGCTACGGCGGGGGAAGAGATGAGCACCTACGTCAAGCAGTTCCGCGAGCAAACGGGTAAGCCCGTCGTCGTGTCGAGCGCCTCGATCAACGCGAGCGCTGCATACGAGATATCGAGCCAGGCCGACTACATCTTCACCGCGAAGACGACCGCCATCGGGGCCATCGGCACCGCTTTGCAGCTTACCGATTACAGCGAACTGCTCGATATGCTTGGTATCTCCATCGAGAACATCACCTCGTCAGAGAGCAAGGATTCGTCCTACGGAACGCGCTCCCTCACTGAGGAAGAGCGTGCGTACTATCAGAATCAAGTCGACGCGATCAACGAGGTGTTCCTCGATTTCGTTTCCGAGGGTCGTGGCATGGACCGTGCTGATGTCGAGAAGCTCGCTACCGGCATGACCTTCACCGGCGAGGAGGCCGTCGCCAACGGGCTGGCCGACGCCATCGGCACCGAGCAGGATGCTCTCGATTACGCCTCCGAGCTCGCCGGCGTCGACGCTTCGTCCGTCGAGTCGGTTTCTCTTTCCCCGGTATCGTCCGACGATCTTTCCTTGCTGCTCGACCTGATAGCTTCGGGCAAAAGCGACATCAACAGCGAAGAACTGGCTAACGCCATTGAGGAGTTGAGTGAACATGGCGCATTCGCGCACTGAACATGAGGCCATCGTCTGGCCCAAACGCGCCGTCGTGACCGCGGGCATGCCGTACGGCAACAAAGCCCTTCATTTCGGCCATGTCGGCGGCGTTTTCGTCCCCGCCGATTGCTACGCCCGCTTCCTGCGCGACCGCATCGGGGCCGATAACGTCATTTTCGTTTCGGGAACCGACTGCTTCGGTTCCCCCATCGAGGAGGGATACCGCAAGGAGGTCGAGTCCGGCTCCTTCGAAGGGACCATCGAGGACTACGTCAAGCGCAACCACGATCGCCAGAAGGCGACGCTCGACGCCTACGACATCAGCCTCGACGTGTATGAGGGCAGCGGTCTGGGCCATTGCGGCGAGGTGCATCGCGTCGTCTCCGCCGACCTCATCGAGCGCTTGAGGGAAAAGGGATATCTTCACCTCGAGAGCACGCTGCAGTTTTACGACGTCGAGGAGCAGATGTTCCTGAACGGTCGTCAGGTCGTCGGCCATTGCCCCGTGCAGGGATGCAAGAGCGAGAAGGCCTACGCCGACGAGTGCGATCTGGGCCATCAGTTCGACCCGGTGGATCTCATCAAGCCGATCTCGTCGGTGTCCGGCACCGTTCCCGAGATGCGCGAAGTGAAGAACTGGTATTTCGACCTGCCGGGCTTCGCCTCGGTTGTCCGCGACAACGCCCGCGCCCTCGAGGACGATCCGCAGATCCGCCCGATCGTCACCAAGACCATCGAGGAATTCCTCGTCGCTCCCATCATCTACATCAAAGCCGAGCTCCAGGGGGAATACGACAAGATCGCCTCCGAGCTCCCTGCCCACGTCCATCGCGATCCTGAAAAGGGCAAGCAGAGCTTCGAAATCGAGTTCGAGACCGTCGCCGAGCGCGATCGCGCGCGCGAGATCCTGAGCGCTGCGGGGATTCGTTTCCGCACGGGCAAGGCGCTCGTGCCGTTCCGCATTTCCGGCAACGCCGATTGGGGCGTCCCCGTTCCCCCGATGGAGGGGATCGACGGTTTGACGGTGTGGTGTTGGCCTGAGAGCCTGTGGGCTCCCTTGTCCTTCACCATGGCGCGCAACGACGAGCGTGGCTTGTCGCGCTCCCTGTGGCGCTCTTTCTGGTGCGATCGCGATGCGAGGGTCTACCAGTTCATCGGCCAGGATAACCTGTATTTCTACGGCGTTGCCCAGCCTGCGCTTTTCGCCGCGCTCCAGGACGGCGACGACCCGAAGGCCGACGCGCCGCAGGGAGAGCTTCAGCAGACGCGCCTCATCGCCAATCACCATATTCTTTTCGGCGACAAGAAGGCGTCCTCTTCCGGCGCGGTCAAGCCTCCCTCGGCAGACGAGCTGCTCGAGCACTACACCGCCGAGCAACTGCGCGCCCATTTCCTGGCGCTCGCCCTCGATCAGAAGTCCGTCGGCTTCAAGCCGAAGGTTTTCGAGCAGGACCCCGCAAAGCGCGACGACCCGCGCGTTGCCGATCCTGCCCTTAAAGAGGGCGCGCTTTTGACGAAGGTCTTCAACCGCCTCGGGCGCAGCTGCCTCTACGAAGCGGCGAACAACTTCGATTGCTACATGCCCCTGGGCTCCGTTTCCCGGGAGGTTCTTTCCCGCACGCGCACGACCATGCGCTCCTACGAGGAGATGATGTATCGCGTCGATCTCCACTCCGTCATGGCGCTCATGGACGAGTTCATCAGATACGCGAACAAGTACTGGTCGAGCGGCATCCGCGAAGCGGAGGGCGAAGGGGACGACCAGCGCCGTCGTCAAGTGCTCGTCGATTCCTTCTACCTGCTTCGCATCGCGTGCCTGCTCATGCATCCGATCGTTCCTTCCGGCACGGAGAAGATCTGCGATTACCTGAATTTCGAGTTCGACGAGTTCTTCAGCTGGAATTACGATTTCGACAGCATGGAGGAGCTCTGCGGCGCCGCCGAGCTCGAAGAGGGTCGTCATCGTGTTCGCGAGCTTCCTCCCCGCACCGACTTCTTCAAGTTCCACCCCTCTCAGGTGAAGGGAAAGTAGGATTGTGGTGATCTGAGGCGTTGCCCTTCCCATATTCGTCCGATGTGATAAACTAGCAAAGCTTGTCTCGCCTTGGTCGGAAACCAAGGCTTAGTGAGGAGAACCAATGAAGAACGAAATCCATCCCGAGTACGTTGACTGCACGGTCACCTGCACCTGCGGCAACACCTTCCAGACCCGCTCCACGAAGTCTGAGATCCGCGTCGACATCTGCAACGCATGCCATCCCTTCTTCACCGGCACTCAGAAGCTGATCGACTCCGGTGGACGCGTCCAGCGCTTCGCCAACAAGTTCGGCGCCGCAACCGAGACGGTTGCCGCCCGCGAGGCCGCTAAGAAGGCAGAGCGCGCTGCTGCCGCCGAGGCCGCCGAGGCCGCTAAGAAGGCCGAGCGCGAGGCCAAGGCCGCCGCTAAGGCTGCCCGTGCCGCCGAGTTCGCCAAGAAGGCTGAAGCAGAAGCCGCTAAGGCCGCTGCCGCCGAGGCCGAGGCTGCCGAGGAAGCAACCGAAGCCGTTGCCGAGGAAGCTGTTTCCGAAGAGGCTACCGAGGCTAGTGCCGAGTAGTCGTATCCTTTCGGGATCGAAGGGCGCTTGCGTAAGGAAGGCGCCCTTTTTTATTTGTTTGCCCAGGGTAGGCGAGGGCGGTATCCTGAAAATCGCTTACGAAAGCGAAAGCCCGACCATGTTCCAGAGAAAGGGAGCCCATGATCGATAAGTCTGCATTCCGCGCATTGAGCTACGGCCTCTACATCGTCTCGTCCGAGGCGGAGGGCAGAAAGGCTGGATGCGTCGTCAATACGTTCGCCCAGGTGACGTCCAGTCCTGCTCAGGTGAGCGTCGCCCTCAACAAGGAAAACGCCACGACGTCGGTGATCGACGAGCGAGGAGCGTTCGAGGTCTGCGTCCTCGACGAGTCGGCGACGATGGAGCTGATCGGGGGCTTCGGCTTCCACTCCAGCAAGGACGCCGACAAGTTCGCCGGGGTTTCCTCGGCTGTTTCCGAGCGGGGGCTGCCCTACGTCACCGAGCACGTCTGCGCCCATTTCTCGGTGAAGGTTTCCCAACGCATCGATGTGGGCAGCCATGTGCTGTTCATCGGCGAAGTCGTCTCCTGCGAGACCCTCGGTCAGGAAAAGCCGATGACCTACGCCTTTTACCACGAGGTGAAGGGGGGAACGACCCCTCCGAAGGCCTCGAGCTACAACGGGCCGGCCGTTTCTGCTCCGAGCAAGGCGGCTGCACGTGTGGCGTGGCGCTGCAAGGTATGCGGGCATATCGAGTACGTCGATGAGCTTCCCGACGACTTCACCTGTCCTCTGTGCGGCGTGGGCAAGGATATGTTCGAGCGCATCGAGCTGTGAGCGTTGAGGCGCCGTTTGGCAGGGCCCGGTTCGCCGGGCCCTTTTGCGTTCGCGTGGTGATTTAGCTTGGTCGCGGTCCCGTACGGGCCCTAAGCGTCCTTTTCGGTATGATACCTGCAGAAGAAAGGAGACCCATGAACGTCGAACTGCTTCAATACCCCGAGGATCCCGAGCGCGCCGTGGCGACGGCCGCCCGTCTTTGCTATGCGCCCATCGGCGCGAAAGAGCTTAAGGAAACGATGAGCGAAGAGCGCATCAGAAGCGTTCTGTCCACCATCATGAAGTCCGGCCACTTCTCCACGCTCGAGCACGTTTCCTATACCTTTGCCATCGATGGGGTGTCGCGCGCCCTGACCCATCAGCTCGTGCGCCATCGCCTTGCGAGCTTCAATCAGCAATCCCAGCGCTACGTCGCCTTCACCGACGGCGTCGACGTCGTGAAGCCCGATTCCGTTTCTTCTTGCGAGGAAACGTCGCGCATCTTCGACGAGGCCATCGATGCGGTCGTCGAAGCGTACGGCAAGCTCCTCGATGCCGGGGTTCCCGCCGAAGACGCACGCTATCTTCTCCCGAACGCCGCGGAGACGAAGATCGTCGTCACGATGAACATTCGCGAGCTGCTTCACTTCTTCAGCCTGCGTTGCTGCAACCGCGCTCAGTGGGAGATCCGCGAGCTGGCCCATCGCATGCTCGAGCTCGTGCGCCCTACGGCTCCCTATATCTTCATGGATGCGGGGGCTTCTTGCGTGCGGGGCGCGTGCACGGAAGGGAAGATGACCTGCGGAAATCCTTATCCGAAAGTGACGAGGGACTAGATAACCGATGACTCGGGACGGCGAAGTCAAGAGGGCGTTCACCGAAGACGGCCCCCATCGCACGCATATCGGGGGCCAGGCCCTTATCGAGGGCGTCATGATGCGCGGTTCGCGCTCGTGGGCCGTCGCCGTGCGCGAACCCGACGGGCATCTGCACGTTGAGGATCACCCCCTCTCGTCGAAGGGGGGCCGTCCTGCGTGGCTGTCGTGGCCGCTCGTGCGCGGCTGCGTTGCCTTCGTCGACTCCCTGGCCCTTGGGTTCAAGGCCCTCGAGATAGCCGCGAACCACGCGTATGCCGATGACGAGTCGCAGGGCTCCGGCGACTGTGCCGACGGTGGGCCCCAGGCGCAACAAGACGGCGATTCGTCGGGGGAGGAGCCGGCCTTCGGGAAGGGCGAGATGGCCCTTTCCCTCGTCCTCGGGATCTCCCTCGGGGTGTTTCTCTTCGTTTTCGCCCCCGCCTTCATCTCGAATCTGCTTGTCGGGTCCTACGAGAACAGCCCGCTTGCCTGGAACGTCGTCGATGGCGTTGTCCGCATCGCGGTGTTCGTCTTCTATGTGTGGCTGATCGGCCGGATGAAGGACATCAAGCGCATGTTTTGCTACCACGGCGCCGAGCACAAGGTCATCCATTGCTACGAGCACGGCTTGGCGCTCACCCCGGAAAACACCCGTCGGTTCCCGCGGTTCCACGTGCGCTGCGGCACGGCGTTTCTGATCATGGTCATGGTGATCGCCATCCTCGTCTACACCGTCGTCCCCCTCGACGCCCTTATCGCCGCATGGGGCTTGGGCCAGGCGGCTTCATTCGCGCTCCTCGTCGTCGTGCGCATCGCCCTCATCCCCCTGATCGCCGGGTTGTCCTACGAGATCACCGTCAAATGGGCGGGTTCGCGCCCCGACAACCCGCTTGTGCGCATCGTGCTTTGGCCGGGGATGCAGATGCAGCGGCTCACCACGCACGAGCCCGACGATTCTATGCTCGACGCCGCCGCTGCGGCCATGGAGTCCGTGATACGCAGCGAGCGTCCGTCTTGATGCGTTTGCGCTGCGTTTCCAACCTTTCGTGTATCCTGTACGATGTTTGCCGCTCGCTCCACGCATATGCCCTGGGGCGTGCAGCTTATCCCCGCACACGTTAAACGAACGAGATCGGGGTCATTCGTGTGAGCGATATCGCCGTTTTGCGCGAGGGGGCGCAAGGCGAAGACAGGAGGCACCGCGTGAAGCTGGTTGTCACAGAGAAGAACGATGCGGCTCAGAAGATCGCTGATCTGCTCGGCGCGACGAAGCCCAAGGCCGATAAAGTGTATTCGACGCCGGTGTACCGTTTCACCGTCAAAGGAGAGGAATGGGTCACCATCGGCCTGCGCGGTCACATTCTCGAGCCCGATTTCGCAACGGCGCTCGTCTACAAGAAGCGCGGAGGATGGCGCGGCGTGACCGCCGACGGGGAAGTGCTCGAGGCCGACCTGCCCGCCGACCTGCCTCGTCCTCCCTTCAAAAAGAAAAAGCCCTTCACCGAAGATGGGGTCGAGCTCAAGGCTTGGAAGATGGAAGCCCTGCCTTATCTCGTCTACGCGCCCATCGAGAAGCGCCCTAAGGAAAAGGACATCATCCGTTCCCTCAAAAACCTCGCGAAGAAGGCGGACTCCATCGTCATCGCGACCGACTTCGACCGCGAGGGAGAGCTCATCGGCTCCGACGCGCTGTCCTGCATCCAGGAAGTCAACGACACCGCGCCGGTGTCCCGCGCGCGCTATTCCGCCTTCACGAAGGAAGAGATCACGCACGCCTTCGATAACCTGACCGTGCTCGACGTGAACCTGGCGAGTGCAGGCGCTTCCCGTCAGGACATCGACCTGATCTGGGGTGCGGTTCTCACCCGTTATCTGACCCTCGTGAAGTTCGCCGGATACGGCAACGTGAGGTCATCCGGTCGCGTTCAGACCCCGACGCTTGCCCTCATCGTCGCACGCGAACGTGAGCGTCTTGCGTTCGTCCCCGAGGATTATTGGGTCATCAAGGGCGCTTTCGGGCAGGATCCCGACACCTTCGTCGCCCCCCATGTGACGGCGCGCTTCAAGAGCGAGGAAGAAGCCCAGAGGGTGATGGCCAACGTGGAGGGTTCGTCGAGCGCCCAGGTCTCTTCCATCGTCAAGCGCAAGCGCACGGTCGCCCCACCCGTTCCGTTCAACACCACGAGCCTGATGGCCGCCGCGTCGGCCGAGGGGCTTTCGCCGGCGCGCACCATGCGCTTGGCCGAGAGCCTCTACATGGACGGCTATATCAGCTACCCCCGCGTCGACAACACGGTGTACCCGTCTTCGCTCGATCTCGAGGAAACGGTGACGAAGATCATGGTGAATCCCGCGTATGCGCCGTATTGCAAAGAGCTGCTTGCCAAAGGCCCGCTTACGGCGACGCGCGGCAAGAAGGAGACGACCGACCATCCGCCGATCTACCCTACCGCCGCAGCCACTCCCGAAGACCTGCCGGCTCCGGAATTCAAGCTCTACAACCTCATCGTCCGCCGCTTCCTCGCTACTCTTTCCGCCCCCGCGGTCGTCGAGGGCACGAAGGTGACGCTCGATGTGGCGGGGGAGCCGTTCGTCGCGAAGGGCGACGTGCTCGTCGAGGCGGGGTTCCGCGCCATCTACCCGTACGGCCTGAAGAAAGACGAGCAGCTTCCCGTCTTGACCGAAGGCGAGACGATCGCGTTCGGGGGCGCCACGTGCACCAAGAAGCAGACCGAGCCGCCGGCTCGCTACAGCCAGGGCAAGCTCATCCAGGAGATGGAGAAGCTCGGCCTGGGCACGAAATCGACGCGCCACTCCATCATCGAGCGCCTCTACACGGTCAAGTACATCCAGAACGACCCCATCGAGCCGTCCCAGCTCGGCATGGCGGTGTGCGACGCCCTCGATAAATTCGCGCCCCACATCACCCATTCCCAGATGACCGCCGAGCTCGAAGAGGAAATGGACAACATCGCCGAGGGGCAGAAGACCAAGGCCGACGTGGTCATGAATTCTCGCAACTTGCTCTCCGGTCAGCTGGCGAACCTCCTGCCCCATTCCGAGGAAGTGAAGGACGCCCTGGCCGACGCCGTGGCCGCCGACGCCTACGTCGGCCCCTGCCCGAAGTGCGGCAAGGATCTGCAGCTCCGCTCCTCCCAGAAGACCCGATCGATGTTCATCGGATGCGCGGGATGGCCCGATTGCGACGTTACCTACCCTCTGCCGAAGGGCAAGATCGAATCGCTCGAGGAGAAGTGCCTGACGTGCGGTATGCCTCAGATCAAGGTGACGGCGTTCCGCTCCAAGCCGCGCATCCTCTGCATCGACCCTGAATGCGAGACGAACAAGGAGCCCGATCTCGAGGTGGGCGTCTGCCCGACGTGCGCGGCCGCGGGCAAAAGCGCCAAGCTCATCGCCCACAAGAACCCCCGTACGCTCAAGCGCTTCATTCGCTGCGAGAACTACGACGACTGCGGCACGGGCTATCCCTTGCCGCAGTACGGCGCTCTGACGGCCACCGAAGAGGTGTGCGAATCGTGCGGCGCTCCGCTCGTGATCGTCACCACCAACCGAGGTCCCTGGAAGCTGTGCCCCAATTTCAACTGCCCGGCTAAGGAGGAGGCCAAGGAGAAGAAGGCCCAGAAGGCGTCGGCCAAGAAGGCGCCGACGGCGAAGAAGGGAACCAAGAAGGCCGCGGCGAAGAAGAAGGAAGAAGGCTAGCCCCTGCTTTTGTCCGTGCGCAAGGCTCTCCGCTTTCACGGATACTTCCAAAAGGGTTAAGATGAAAGACGCTCCGCGATCCTGCGGGGCGTCTTTTTCCTGTACGAACTTCAGGAGGTTCGAATATGAGCAAAGTCACCATCGTGGGTGCAGGCAACGTAGGCGCGACCGCTGCGCACATCATCGCATCGAAGAACCTTGCCGACGTGGTTCTCGTCGACGTGGCCGAGGGCCTGCCTCAGGGTAAAGCGCTCGACATGATGCATATGCGCTCGGTCGAGAAGTTCACGGTAAGTGTGACGGGAACCAACGACTACGAAGCCACGGCCGATTCCGACATCGTCGTCATCACGGCGGGCATCGCCCGCAAGCCCGGCATGACGCGCGAGGATCTGCTCGGGGTCAATTCTGGCATCATGTCGTCGGTCATCGAATCCGCCATGGCCGCTTCCCCCAACGCCATCTACATCTGCGTCACCAACCCTCTCGACGTCATGACCTACCTTGCGTTCAAGAAGTCGGGCCTTCCCGCAAACCGCCTCATGGGCATGGGCGGCGTCCTCGATTCTTCCCGCCTGTCCTTCGCCGTCTGCGAGAAGCTCGGCTGCGATCCGGCGGACGTCACCGCATGGGCGCTCGGCGCGCATGGTGAGGGCATGGTCTGCTGGCCCCGCTTCACCACCGTCAAGGGCACTCCCATCACCGAGCTCATGAGCGAAGAGGACATCGCCGAGGTCACCAAGCGCTGCACCAAGGGCGGAGCTGAAGTCGTTTCCTTCCTGAAGACGGGCTCGGCTTACTACGCTCCGGGCGCCTCCATCGCCAAGATGGTCGAGGCTATCCTCACCGATTCCAGGGAAGTCCTGAGCGTGTGCGCCTACATCGACGGTCAGTACGGCCTGAACGACCTGTACATGAACATTCCCGTGCGCCTGGGCAAGGGCGGTGTCGAGGAGATCGTCGAGTTCGATCTCAACGACGAAGAGCTCGCCGCTCTTCAGGAATCCGCTGCGAGCGTCAAGAAGGGCCTCGAGGTTCTTCCCGAGTAGTCCCGAGGAGGCGACATGAAGACGGTTACACCGCGTGAGGTGAGCAAAGCCCTCATCTCGGCCATTCCGCGCATAGCCACGACCCTGCCCGACGATGTTCTGGCCGGCCTTGTCGAGGCGCGCGAGAAGGAGACGGGCGAGCGCGCCCGCTTCGTTCTCGATCAGCTCGTGGACAACGCGCGTATCGCGAACGAAGACGCCGTCCCGATCTGCCAGGATACGGGAACGGTTTGGGTCTGCCTTGAAGTGGGGCCCGACGTGCTCGTCCCCGGCGACGTGTTCTCGGAGGTCGACTTCGCGGTTGCCCACACCTACGAGCATGCGCGTTTGCGCAAGTCGGTCGTCGTCGATGCTCTTTTCGACCGGACGAACACCCAAGACAACACCCCGGCGTTCTGCGAGATCCATCCCGTCTCCGAGGCGGGGGTCTGCCGTCTTCATGTCATGCTCAAAGGCGGCGGCTCCGACAACGCGAGCCGCGTGGTCATGCTCACGCCGAGCGCAGGGAAGGACGGCGTCGTCGAGACCGTGCTCTCCTGCGTTCGCGAGAAGGCGGCCAACGCCTGTCCTCCCCTCATCGTCGGCGTCGGCGTCGGCGCTACGTTCGACAAGGTGGGGGGGTTGGCTAAGCGCGCCCTCATGCGCCCACTCGACCAGCCTCATCCCGATCCCCGCGCCCAGGCTTTCGAGGAGGAGCTTCTTGCGGCCATCAACGCCACCGGCTTGGGGGCAGGCGCTCTCGGGGGAGGCACCACGGCCCTTGGCGTGCGCGTCGCGACGGCCCCGTGCCACATCGCGGCTCTTCCCGTTGCCGTCAACATGGGCTGCTCCGCTATGCGTCGGGCGACCATCGATCTTTCGACGACGCCTCTTGGTGAAAGCAGGGTGAATCAACGATGAGCGAAGAACCCATCAGATTGTCGTTGCCGCTCGATCGCGATCGGCTCTTGCGCCTCGAGGCGGGGCAGTCGTGCCTGCTGAGCGGCGCGCTGTTCACGCTTCGCGATGCCGGCCATGCGCGTTTGCTCGAGGAGATGGGCGACGATCCCGTCATTCCCTACGGCCTTTCCGGCCAGACCATCTTCTACGCCGGTCCGACGCCGGAAGCATCCGGCCGCCCTTTCGGCGCGATAGGCCCGACTACGGCATCTCGCATGGATTTCGCCGCGCCGCATCTCATGAACCACGGCTTGGCGGCAACGGTGGGCAAGGGAACTCGCCGCGAAGACGTTCGCCGCGCCTGCATGGAGAACGGGGCCGTGTATTTCGTCGCCGTCGGCGGCGCTGCCGCGTTTCTTGCGAAGTGCGTGGTATCGTGTGAGACCTTGGCGTATCATGACTTGGGTACCGAAGCCCTTCGCCGCATCGAGGTAGTCGACTTTCCTGTCTTCGTCGGCGTCGATGCGAACGGCAACGATATCTATTCCCTCGATCGATAGGAACAGCGTGACCACTGAACAGGACCATACGGTAGGCCCTGGCATCTTCATTACCTTCGAAGGCGGTGAAGGGGCAGGCAAAACGACCCATATAACGTTTTTGGCGACGTCTCTTCGCTCTTTGGGCTACGAGGTTCTCTGCTTGCGCGAGCCCGGCGGCACCGAGATCGGCGAAGCCCTGCGCGCGCTCGTCCTCGACCCCGGCAATTCCGAGATGTCCGATGAGACTGAGCTTTTGATCTATGAAGCCGCTCGCGCCCAGGTCATCAAGGAGGTCGTCATCCCCGCGCTCGCTCGCGGCGCCGTCGTTCTGCTCGATCGTTTCTACGATTCGACGATCGCCTACCAGGTGGCCGGCCGAGGTCTGCCCGAAGCGTTCGTTCGTCAAGCCAACGGGTTCGCGTGCCAGGGGGTGCATCCCTGTCGAACCATCCTGCTCGATTCCGACGCCCCGGTCGAAGAGGGCCTCGAGCGTGCGACCCATCACAGCGGTGCCGATCGCCTCGAGCAGGCGGGCACCGATTTTCACGCGCGCGTGAACGGTGCATTTCTGCGCATCGCGGCGGAAAACCCTGCGCGCATTCGCGTCGTGTCCTCGGCGGGCGGCAAGGACGAAACGGCGCGCCTTATCTTCAGGGAACTCGCCGACGTGTTCGGGTGGGGCCCTGATGCTCCCGTGTGGAAAGAGGGCTTCTTCGACGCTCTGCTCGAGCGCGATACGGGAGAAAAAGCTCAGATCAGCCTCGGTGAGTGATCTTCATGGCCGATGTGTTCGACGGCGTCTTCGGCCAGCCGCGCGTCCGCTCTTTCCTTCGTTCGAGCGTCTCATCGGGGCGCGTGAGCCATGCCTATCTGTTCGTCGGTCCGGCGGGATCGGGCAAGACCCAGGCCGCCTACGCGCTTGCTCAGGCGATCGTCTGTCCTCAGGGCGGTTGCGGCTCGTGCGACGATTGCCGCCGCGTTGAGCGCCACAACCACCCCGACGTTCACTACTATGCGCCAGAAGGCGCGCAGGGCTACGTGGTGAGCCAGATCCGCGAGATCGTCGCCGACGCGGCGCTCGCTCCCATTCGTTCCCGCTCCAAGGTCTACGTCCTCGATCGCGTCGATCTGCTGGGGATCCAGCCGGCAAACGCGTTCTTGAAGACCCTTGAAGAGCCCATTCCCGGCGTCACCTTCCTTCTGCTCGCCCGTACGCGCGAAGGCGTGCTGCCCACCATCGTGTCCCGCTGCCAGGTGGTGCCGTTTCGTCACATCCCGTCTGCCGAGGCCGCTGCTATCCTTGCGCAGCGCACGGGCGTCGCTCCTGAGCGCGCGCGTATCGCGATCGAGGCCTGCGACGGCTCTCTGTCGCGGGCTTTGTCGTTCGTGAAAAGCGCGGAGCGGGCCGAATTCCGTGCGCGCGTGCTCGAGATCCTGTCCCGATTGGCGCTTGCCGACGAGCGGGACGTCCTCGATTTCGCGGCCGAGCTGATCGAGCGCTCGAAGGCCCCGCTCGATAACGTCCGCACGCGGCAGAGCGCCGAGCTTGAGGAATCGGCCGATTTCTTGACGAGCTCGGCTCTCAAGCAGATCGAGCTTCGCCACAAGCGCGCCCTTGCGAAGGCGACGCGCGAGTCGCTGACCACCATGACGTCGATCATCCGCTCGTGGTTGCGCGACGTGTTGATGATCGTGAACGGCTCTTCGTCCCTCGTCGTCAACACCGACGCCTTGCCCGCTCTCAACGATGCAGCGGCGCATGCGAGCGTCGAGGGCGTTGTCTTCGCGTTGCGTGAAGCGTACCGAACCGATGAGGCGCTTCGCTATAATGTTTCCCCAGAAACGTGCATTGACGCGCTTCTGTTTTCGATAAGAGAGGTTTTACATGGTTCGGGTTGCCCCCGTTAAACTTCAGGTCGGAACCAAGGTCCTTTGGTTCGATCCGAACGGTAACGACGTTCATAAAGATGACAACGTCATCGTCAAGACGGAGCGCGGCATCGAGTACGGATGCGCCACGTCGGATATTCTCGAGGTGAGCGACGAGCTGGTCGCCAATCTCAAGTCCCCCTTGAAACCGGTTGTCCGCATAGCCGATGAAGCGGACAACCTGCGCGCCGCCGAGTTGTCGCAGCAAGGGGAGGAAGCCCTTTCGGTCTTCAAGGAACTCGCCGCCGAGACGAGCGATCAGATGCGTCCGGTCATGGTCGAGTTCCTTTTCGACGGAGACAAGGCGGTGTTCTATTTCGAGGCCGAGGAGCGCGTCGATTTCCGCGATCTTGTGCGCCGCCTGGCGAGTCATTTTCACGTGCGCATCGACATGCGGCAGATCGGCGTGCGCGATGGCGCCCGCATCGTCGGCGGTCTTGGCCATTGCGGCCAGGAGCTGTGCTGCAAGCGCCTCGGCGGGGAATTCTCCCCCGTGTCCATTCGCATGGCCAAGGAGCAGAATCTCTCGCTCAACCCTCAGAAGATCTCGGGGTGCTGTGGGCGTTTGATGTGCTGCTTGCGCTACGAATACGAGGCTTACAAAGAAGTGAACGCCCGCGCGCCCAAGCACGGAGCCAAGATTGAGATCCCCGACGGCGTCGCGCGCGTCTCGGAGGTGAACGTGCCGCTTGAGCGCGTGTCGCTTCAGCTTCCCGATGGCCGGACGATCCAGATCCCCCTCGAGGAGATGGACGTCGTCGGCGAGGGGAGGCGCCCCAACAGCGTGAGCGCCGAGGTATTCGAGAAGTACGCTTCGAGCGATCCGCTCGAAGGGTTCACCACCTCGTCGATCTTCGAGGTCTCCACGTTCACGGGCAACGAGAAGCTCGCTGACCCCAAGGCGCGCCGCCCCCATCCTTCCGAAGAGAAGGAGGATCGTTCGCATCGCAAGCCCCGCCGCCGCCGTCGCTCCTCGGCGGATCGCTCTTCTGAGTCTTCTGGCCAGGACAAGCGCACTGGCCAGGCATCCTCCGAAAAGGACGGCAAGAAGGAGAGCAGGCCTTCGTCGAAGGCGTCCGAGCAGGGACGCTCTTCGCGCAAGCCCCGCCGCAGCCGCTCCAAGTCCTCCGGCAAGCAAGGCGGCGCAGAGCAGCAAGGCGCAGCTAAGGCCGCACCCGAGCAGTCTCGCTCTCAGGGCAAGCAGCGCAGCCAGCGCAGGCCCGGGCAAAAATCCTCGGGCGTGCGCAACGATCCGAATAAGCCTCAAGGTCAGGCGAATCGACCGCAAGCAGAGGGCAAGGGCGAGACGGCGCATCGCAAGCCCCGCCGCCGGCGCCGGAGGCCCGCAGGAGGGGATCAGTCCCATGAATAACGACGACTATGCATTGCTGACCGACCTGTACCAGCTGACGATGGCCCAGGGGTATTGGTCGTGCGGGAAACTCGATGAAGAGGGCTGCTTCCACGTCTTCTTCCGCGAGACCCCGTTCAAGGGCGGCTTCGCGATCGCGAGCGGTCTCGACCATGTGGCCGAAGTGATCGAGAACTTCTCTTTCTCCGACGAGAGCATCGCGTATCTCTCGACCGTGCCGGCTCCCGATGGCGCTCCGCTGTTCGATCCGGCTTTTCTCGAGTATCTGCGCACGCTTGAGCTCACGGTCGACATCGAAGCGGTGCGAGAGGGCACGGTGGTGTTCCCCAACGACCCCCTCGTTCGGGTGACGGGTCCCATTCTCCAGTGTCAGCTGCTCGAGACCCAGATCCTCAATTGTGTCAACTTCGAGACGCTCGCCGCAACGAAGGCGGCTCGTATCTGCCTCGAGGCCGGCGCTCCCGTCGCCGAATTCGGCCTTCGCCGCGCCCAGGGTGAATCGGGCGGATTGCGCGCTGCGCGTGCCTGTGTGGTAGGGGGTTGCTCTTCGACGTCGAATGTCCTTGCCGGCCGCCTGTTCGGTTTGCCGGTATCGGGGACCCATGCCCATGCCTGGGTCATGGCGTTCGATGACGAGCTCGAGGCGTTTCGTGCCTATGCGCGCGAGTTCCCGACCAACTGCGTGCTCCTCGTCGATACGTACGACATCACGCAAGGCCTGAAGAACGCCATCACCGTCGGTCTGGAGATGAAGGCCCGCGGAGAGCGCTTGACCGGCGTCCGCATCGATTCGGGCGACTTGGCGTGGCGGGCCAAGGAGGCGCGCCGTATGCTCGATGAGGCGGGCCTTGTCGACACGGGGGTCGTCCTTTCCAACGATCTCGACGAGTATTCGATCAAGTCCATTCGCGATTCCGGGGCGCAGGTCGCTGCTTGGGGCGTAGGGACGAAGCTTGCCACGGCCTACGATCAGCCGGCCCTCGGGGGCGTGTACAAGCTCGCGGCCAAGCGCGTCAAGGGCGGCGAATGGCAGCCATGCGTGAAGGTGACGGGGCAGTCGTCGAAGCAGACGGTCCCGGGCGTTTTGGATGTGCGCCGCTACTTCAATGAATCGGGGACGCTTGCCGGCGACATGGTGGTGGACGTGACCTATCCGGTCGAGTGCGAGCGCATCATCGATCCCGCTGACGAGCTTCGCCAGAAGGACCTCTCGGGCAAGCGCTTCATCACCTTGCTCGAGCCTCTTGCTCGTGGTGGGGAAGTGGTTTTGCCTGCCGAGCAGCGCGATGCCCTTGTCGCCCAGGCGCGGTGTCGAGAGCAGCTTGAACTGCTCGATGAAAGCCAGAAACGCATCGTCAATCCCCATTCGTACCCGGTAGGCCTCGAGTGCTCGCTGTTCTACCGTCGTCGCGATTTGGTTTCCCGCTTGCTGGGATTGGCGTAGGTCGCAGGAAGGAATACTGGATGATTCGGATCGTAACGGATTCGGTGACCTCGCTGAGCGTCGAGGTCGCGGCCCGCGAAGGCGTGGAAATCGTCTCGCTCTACCTGAATGAAGGGGGAGTGGAGCATGAAGACGCCACCATGGACGTCGACGAGTTCTATACGCGCATCGGCGCGATGGCGGACAATCCCCCCACTTCGAGCCAGCCTGCCCAGGATAAACTCGAAGCCCTTTTCGAGAGCATCGCCCGCGAAGGCGACCAGCTCGTTGGGATCTGGATCTCCTCGGGCCTTTCCGGTACGTACGAAGGCGCGTTGCGGGCAGCTCGTGCCGTCAAATCGCGCAACATCGACTTCTCTTACGCCATGATCGATTCCCAGTCGTGCGGTTTCGATGAGGCGTTCCCGGTGCTTGAGGCGGCTCGTGCGGCTCGTGCGGGCGCTTCTCTTGATGAGGTTGTTGACGCCACGACGAAGGCCATGGCATCGAGTCGCTTCCTGTTCACCCCTGAATCGCTGACATTCCTCCGTAAGGGCGGCCGTATCGGCGGCGCGGCGGCGCTCGTGGGCAATCTGGTCAAGATCTGTCCCGTTTTGACGGTCGTCGACGGCACTCCTGAGGTGAGCGCGAAAGTCAGGACGCGCAAGAAGGCGCTCGAAAAGATATGCTCTCTGCTTGAAGAAGACATAGCTTCGGCGGGTGGCTTGAAGAACGTCATGGTACATTACATCGGCGATAGGCTTCCCGCTGTCACGTGGGCGCGCGAGACGATCGAGCCGTTGCTCGGCCGCACGGTCGAGGTTCTGCCCGTCAGTCCGGTGATCGGTCTTCATGTCGGCCCTGCGATCGGTATCGCCTACGAATGCGAGAACCCCCTTCCCCGGAAGATCACCAAGAGCCTCTCCTCGCTCGTCGTTTCGAGCTGACGTCCTTCTAGCCAGAAAGGCCCCCTATGGAATTGAACTGCAACCTCATCCTCGACTCCTGCTGCGATCTTCCCTACGAAGTGGTAGCCCGCGACGGCGTTTACGTGCTCGAGTTCCCCTACTTCGATGAAGGCGGCGAGCGCTTCGACGATCTGTACCGCACGCGCAGCGCGCACGATTTCTACGACGCGATGCGCAACGGCTCCGAGCCCCACACGGCCCAGATCCCCCTGCCTTCCATCCGCGAGGCGTTCCTGTGGGCCCATGAGCAGGGTAAGCCGGCGGTGTATCTGGGCTTTTCAAGTGGGCTTTCCGGAACCTTCGAGACGACCCAGCTCGTCTTCGATCAGCTGAAGCAGGAGATTCCCGACCTCGATATCCGCCTTGTCGACACCAAGATCGCTTCGGTCGCCGAAGGGTTCATGGTCTACGAGGCTCTTCGCCAGAGGGAAAAGGGCTTGAGCGCCGATGAGCTCGCCGAATGGGCCGAAGAAGCGCGCTTCTTCGTCGATGCTCAGTTCATGGTCGACGACCTCGAGGCGCTCAAGCGCGGTGGGCGCATTCCCTCTTCGGTCGCTTATGCGGGGGCGAAGCTCGACGTGAAGCCCCTGCTCGGCATCGCCGCCGACGGCAAGCTCGCGTTGACGGGAGTGGCCCGCGGCCGCAAGAAGGGTTTGAAATCGCTTGTCGATTATTACTTGAAGCGCAGAAGCTCGGATGCTCCTGGTCAGAACGTGGTGATCGGCAACGCAGACTGTCCGAAGGATGCTAAGCGCCTGATGGATTTGATCTCCAAGTCCGACGAGTCGGTCATGATCCTCGAGTCCTCCATCGGCCCGGTGATCGGCAGCCACGTCGGCCCTGATATGGTGGCTGTGGTTTTCTGGGGGCAGGATCGCCGTGAGGATCTTTCCGTCGCTGATCGTATCGCCAGCAAGGTGCGCGGCGCGAAATAGGTCCGATTCGAAAACGGGTAACGATTGGGCGCCCAGTGCACGATAGGCACTGGGCGTTGTGCGAAGCGAGGGCGCGCTCGGCGCGCGCATCGATGAGGAGTGGTAGCAATGGCAGGAAAGAAAATCGCTTCATTTGCGTTCGTCGGGGCGGAAGAGATCGCCTCTCCCGTGTCGCGCGCCCTTGAGCAGGCCGGCTTGGCAAAGGCTCCCAGCCCGGCATCGGCGGATGCGGTCCTCACGTATTTCACCAACATCCCCTCACTTGAAGAAGCCTACTATGGAAGCGACGGCATCCTCCAAGGATCGGGGGAGGGCACGCTCTTCATCGATCTGAGCCCCTCCACCGTCACGTTCGCCCGCGAGCTCTACGCCATCGCGAGCAGCTACGGATGCAATGCCGTCGATGCCCCGCTCGTCGTGCGCGGCGCAGCCTGCCCGTCGGGCACCTTCTCGAACCCTTCTTCGCTCGGCATCCTTGCCGGTGCCGAGAAGGACGCCTTCGCATCGGCTCGTCCGCTGCTCGAGGCTTTTGCGCGCACGGTGTTTTGGGTGGGCAAGCCTGGAGCGGGTCAAGCTGCGAAAGTCGCTGCCACCTTCCAATCCGCCGCCGCCCTCGTCGGCATCGTCGAGGGGTATTCCGCCCTCGTTCGAAGCGAATCTTGCGTCGACCTTGAGGATCTTCGCGAGTTCTTCCAGGCCATGGGAATGCTTACCGATGATCAAGAGCTGTTCTTCGATGCGTTGGTGGAGGAAAGCTACGAAGGAGACTATCGTCTCGAGCACATGATGGGCGAGCTCGCCGCAGCGCTTTCTTCGGTCGACGACGGCGACATGATCATGCCTCAGGCCGAATCCGCTTTCCGCCTGATGGAGCTTCTCGCTATGGTCGGCGGCGTTGCGTATGCCCCCGCTGCTCTTCGTCTCGCTTTCGAGGATGATGAGGCGGGGGTGCGCCATGGACTTGATTGGTCTCGTGCGGAAGGCGCTTACGAGCAGGGGCATGAATGCTCGTGCGGCCACGATCACGAGGACGGTCATGAATGCTCGTGCGGTCACGATCATGACCACGGCAATCCGATCGCGGGATTCAGCTTCTCGGCCAATTAGGTTCTCTCGATGGATTTCGATGGGCAGGAGCTTTATTCGTCGTGTTGCCTGTGCCCTCGGGCGTGCGGCGTCGATCGGAACAACGGGAAGCTCGGCGTGTGCGGTGCGGGAGCGACCGTTCGGATAGGACGGGCCGCTCTTCATTGGTGGGAAGAGCCGCCTCTCGTGGGCGATCGCGGCAGCGGAGCGGTCTTCTTTTCCTCCTGCCCGTTAGGGTGCGTCTATTGTCAAAACAAGGACTTGACGAAGGGCGCGGGCGTAGACGTTCCCGATGGGAGCCTTGATGAGGTGCTTTTGCGCCTGCAGGATAGCGAAGGCGCTGCGAATATCAACCTCGTGACGCCGTCTCACTATGCCCCGACGATAGCGGCTTCTCTTCGCCGTTTGAGGGAAACCGGGAAACTGCGCATCCCGGTCGTGTTCAATACGTCGAGCTACGAGGCGATTTCGACCCTGCGGCTGTTCGATGGGCTTGTGGACGTCTATCTGGCGGACTTCAAGTACGTCGATCCCGCCGAGGCTCACTTGCTTTCCCGTGCGGCCGACTACCCCGCGGTCGCCAAGAAGGCGCTTGAGGAAATGATCAGGCAGGTTCCCGCCTGGGAAGAGGATGGCGAGGGGATGCTCCTTCGCGGGGTGATCGTTCGCCATCTTGTTTTGCCCGGCCGCATCGAGGCTTCCCTAAGGGCCCTGGATGCCCTTTTGCCCCTGCGTGAAAAGATGAGGCTCAGCATCATGAGCCAGTACACCCCGCTTAGCGGCGACCTTGCTCGCTACGGGCTGCAAGGTCGCGTTTCGAGGGAGAATTACGAACGCGTGCTCGATTATGCCGATTTCCTCGGCTTCGAGGACTACTTCTGGCAGGAGGGGGGAGCTGCCGAGGAAAGCTTCGTTCCCGCTTTCGACGGAACGGGCGTGCTTCGATAGGGACGGGCATGGGTTGCGCGAGGTGTTTTTTCTTCTGTCGCGTTGCTTGCCTGTGGCATAATAAGATGACTTCGCCGGCATGGCGCAACGGTAGCGCAACTGATTTGTAATCAGTGGGTTGCGGGTTCGATTCCTGTTGCCGGCACCATTAAAACACCTGGCCAACGCTTGTTTTTGCGTTGGCCATTTTCTTTTTTGAGGGTGCTATTTCCCTTCCTTTGCATGATGCGTTTCTGCGGCGGCATCGTGTGAAGGAGGCGCAATGGTGAATTCCGTGACGCCCCGTTCGCTTCGAACGTCAATGGATCCTCCGGGGGCGAGGGCTATGCTTCGACTTATTTCTCGCTTGTCGTTTCCGATGCGCCCGTAAGGAAGGAAGTTGCATTTTGCGCTGACGGCCAGTGAGCCGGGCTTCCTATTCGAAGTCTTCTGTCTCGATTTCTTCGAGCGTCTCGACGTGAAGGCAGATCTCGTTTCCGTTGTCGTCCATGTACCAGCAGTAATGGCCGCGTTCGTCTTCGGTGAAGGAGATGATCTCCCAGTCGAGGTAGCGCTTGATGTTCTCGTCGCTCGGTTCGAGGTCGGCGTACTCGAGGATCGTGAGGGCGGCTTCTTTCTGGCGCTGCGACAGTTCTTCTATGTTCATGGGGCTCCTTACGCGTTCGGCCCTCCCTGCCTGCTTAAGCGGGGAGGGCCGAAGGACTTGCGGGGTGGTGGCTACTTGCTCTTCTGAATGACGGCGACGAACGAGAGCGCCTCGTCGTTGGGGTTGGAAATGCCGTGCGAGCTGCCGTCGGGGCAGTAGAGCACATCTCCCTTTTCGACGGCGTATTCAACGCCGTCTTCGACGTAGAGGCCCGACCCGGCGGTGATGAAATACAGCTCGCTGTCGCCTTCGTGCTTGTGGACGCCAAGGGAAGCGTGCGGCTCGACGGTGTTGTGGGCGACGTAGGTGCAGATGCCGCCGAGCTGATCGTCGACGAGCAGGGAATCGCGGTGCATGCGACCCTGACCGCCTTTGACGTTTTCGATGATTGCGGGTTCGCGGTCCTTGATGACGGGCATGGTTTCCTCCTTGTGTTCGTCCCCTTCAAGAAAAGGACCCGAATGCAACGGGTCCTTTCGCGGTTTCGTTTAGACAGTGCCGAGTTCCCATGAGTTGAGGTAGGCGATCTGCTCCTCGGTCAGGGTATCGATCTTCGCGCCGAGCGTCTCGAGCTTGAGGCGCGCGATGGCGTCGTCGATGTCGCGCGGGACATCGTAGCAGTCGGGTTCCATCTCGCCGGCGTGCTTGACCATGTATTCAGCGCACAGCGCTTGATTGGCGAAGCTCATGTCCATGACCGATGCCGGATGGCCTTCAGCGCAGGAGAGGTTCACGAGGCGTCCGTCGGCAAGGAGGACGACGGTGCGCCCATCGCCGAGCGTGTATTCCTCGACCAGGGGACGGAGCGTCTTGTGGGACGCGGCGTTCTCTTCGAGCCAAGGGATGTTGATCTCGGAATTGAAGTGGCCGGAGTTGCAGATGATAGCGCCGTCCTTCATGTTCTCGAACATGGGGCCATCGATGACGTTGAGGTCGCCGGTGACGGTGACCCAGACGTCGCATTCCTTGGCGGCTTCGACTGCGGGCATGACGCGGAAGCCGTCCATGATGGCCTCAAGGGCCTTGAGCGGGTCAACTTCGCAGACGATGACCTGGGCGCCCATTCCCCGGCCGCGGTTGGCGACGCCGCGTCCGCACCAGCCGTATCCGGAGACGACGAGGGTGCGACCTGCCAGGAGGCGGTTGGTCGCGCGGATGATGCCGTCAAGGGTGGACTGGCCGGTTCCGTAGCGGTTGTCGAAGAAATGCTTGGTCTTCGCTTCGTTGACGGCGACGACCGGGAACTTCAGCGCATGCTGCTTGGCCATCGCGGCAAGGCGGACGACGCCCGTGGTGGTTTCCTCCGTGCCGCCGATGATGGTCTCAAGCGCGTCGGTGCGCGTATCGTGGATGCGACCGACGACGTCGGCGCCGTCGTCCATGGTGATCTGGGGAAGGGTGTCGATCACCGCGTCGACATGGCGGTAGTAGGTCTGCGTGTCCTCGCCCTTGATGGCGTGGACGGAGATGCCGAAATGCTTGACGAGCGCAGCGGCGGTGTCGTCCTGGGTGGAAAGCGGGTTGGATGCGCAGAGCGTCACCTCGGCGCCGCCGTCCTTGAGGGTGCGCATGAGGTTGGCGGTTTCGGTGGTGACGTGCAGGCAGGCGCCGATGCGCACGCCTTCGAGCGGGCGTTCTTCCGCGAAGCGCTTGCGGATGGATGCGAGCACGGGCATGTCGCGATCCGCCCAGAGGATACGGTCGAGCCCTGCGTCCGCGAGGGCGATATCTTTAATATCGTAGTTCATTCGAACCTCCTTCGTCAGGATCGAGGATACCATGCCGTAGGCTCTTTGCCGCGCGTCGCGGCCGCTTTCCCCGTGTACGGGGCGCGCGATAGTGTGGAGAGTATATGCAGACCCGGCGAGGAATCGCCTGCATTCGCGCCCACGAGGGCTTTCGAGCTAACAAAAACCTGTCAATCGAGCCCTTCTTCGGCAAGAGCGTCTATAATCCTCAAGGCTGGAATGAGCGACCTCTTGCGAAGAGAGCCGGCGTATTTCCGGCGATTGTTCGTTTTTGGAGGGACCTGTGCTCGATCAGTTCTTGTCGTCGCTTTCGTTCGTCGACATTTTCAACGGCTGCGTTTTCGTGGCGTTTTCCGTTTGCTACGCCTATCAGATCTTCTACGTGTTCGTGACGCTGACGAAGAAGCCGCCCCAATTGACGGCCAAGAAGAACCATCGCTACGCTGCCGTCATCTGCGCGCGCAACGAGAACGCGGTCATCGGCGACCTCATCCACAGCATCCGCGTGCAGAATTACCCGCAGGAGCTGATCGACATCTTCGTCGTTGCCGACAACTGCACCGACAACACCGCCGCTGTGGCGCAGGAAGCGGGGGCGATCGTCTTCCCCCGGTTCAACGACAAGGAGATCGGCAAGGGGTACGCGCTCGACTACGGTTTCGCCTGCATCCGCGAGCACTACCGTGAAAACGGCTACGAGGCCTACTTCGTCTTCGATGCCGACAACGTGCTCGACGTGAACTACTTCCGCGAGATGAACAAGGTCTACGACAACGGCGCCATCGCCTCGACGAGCTACCGCAATTCCAAGAACTACGGTTCCAACTGGATCACCGCCGGCTATGCCGTGTGGTTCATGCGCGAAGCGAAGTACCTTTCCCAGGCGCGCTTGACCTTGGGAACGAGCTGCGCCGTTTCCGGCACCGGTTTCTTCATCAGCTCGAAGGTCATCGACGAGATGGGCGGCTGGAAATACCATCTGCTCACCGAGGACATCGAGTTCTCGACGAACACCATCATCAAAGGCCAGCGCATCGCCTACTGTCCCACGGCGATGCTCTACGACGAGCAGCCGCTCACCTTCAAGGACTCGTGGAACCAGCGCTTCCGTTGGGCGAAGGGTTTTTACCAGGTCTTCTTCGGTTACGGCTCCCAGCTTCTGAAGGGCATCTTCACCAATCCCAAGGGCGCGCGCTTCGCATGCTACGACATGCTCATGACCATCTGCCCGGCGATGCTCCTGACCATCACCACCATCGTGTTCAACGCGATCATCGTGGTGCTTGGCCTTACCGGCGCTATGTCGACAGGCACCATGATCACCTCGTCGCTGTCCTCCATTTTCTTCTGTCTGTTCAACTTCACGCTTTTCATGTTCATGTTCGGCGCTCTCACCACCTTCACCGAGTGGGATAACATCCATGCGGCGCCCGGCAAGAAGATCTTCTACATGTTCACGTTCCCCCTGTTCATGATCACCTATATCCCGATCGCGCTCGTCGCTTTGGTCAAGAAGGCTTCGTGGAAGCCGATCCAGCACAGCATCTCGGTCGACGTTCAGGAGTTCGCGCAGGCCAACGCCAAGGACGCCGACAGGATCTAGCGTTCTTCCCGCTCGTTTTCACGCGCGGGCGAACACGAGTGCGCGTACCGTTTCCGCCCCCGCCTCCCGCAACACCTGAGCCGCTCCGCGCAGGGTCGCGCCGGTCGTGAACACATCGTCGACGATGATCACCTCCTTCGGTATGCGCGAAGGCGAGGCGAGCGAGAAGGCGGCTTTCGCGTTGCGCGAGCGCTGCTTCGCCTCGAGGGAGCGCTGGTCTTTCCTTCTGTTGGCCGCAAGAAGGTTTTCGGGCGGCAGCTCGGTGGCGATTCCGATGGCCCTGGAGAGTGTCTCGATGTGGTCGAACCCCCTCTCTTCGCGCGCGTCGCGTCTGGCGGGGATGGGGACGAGCGTGCCGGAGCGCCATGCGCGCGGCAGCGCCCGAGCCATCAAGGCGGCTATCGGATCGGCGAGCCGCATCTCGCCCTTGTCCTTGTACGTCACGATGATCCTTCTTGTTTTTTCTGTGAGCCGCGTCGCGCTTGCGCAGGCGTCGATCCCGAAGGAGTCGAGTTCTCTCCAGGCAAGCGTCGCTGAGTTGCATTCGGTGCAGACGGTGATGCCGAAGGCGGCTCCGCACGCGGGGCATGCCTTCAGTCGATCGATGTAGGGAAGGGTCAGCAGGCATCTTTCGCAGATCACCTGCCCCGGCTTGTCGCATACGGCGCAGCGCGCCGGCCACATCGTTTCGGCCATGCTTTCGGCCAGCGTCGCTAGCGCAGCTCCGATGGAGAGCCTCACGCCTCCTCCTTTCCTTCTGTTCTTTCGTCTTTCGGCCCGATTTTCCCGCTCGGATCGAACGGGCAGCGAAACGCCATGCGATACGCTGTAGGGCATCGTCGTGTGCGGTTGGGGCGAAAATGAGGAAAGTGTGACGGTATCTGATAGACTAGGAATGCTTCTTTCAGGTCTGTGGTTGCGGGTTTTCCTAGTCCAAGGCAGATGCGGTCGAAAGGATCCACGTAAGTTATCGGCCTCGCCGAAACGAGCATGGCGCATCCTAGAGGTAAGACGTACCGCCCGGATGAGCGACATGGGGTCGCGCGGGCGAGAGGGCGGCGTTCCGTTCGGAGCTTAGTCCCGGTACGCGAGTGTGGGGTCAAAGACCAGGTCAGCTGGAAGGGGCATGTATGATCCGGAACGAGAGAGGAATCAACGCGATGAAACGTGCATCGGTTGCCATCATGGGTTTAGTCGTAGCGTTCTGCATGGCCTTCGCCCTTGCCGGCTGCGCTTCGAGCGAGTACACCCCGCAGAAGAAGGAGCAGACGGTCAGCGATTCCGCTCTCAAGTCCCCCGGTGTTCTTCGCGTCGGCGTGAATGCGTCCAACGCTCCCTATTCGGCTGAGCAGTCGGGCACCATCGTCGGCACCGATGTCGACGTCGCGGCGGCGCTTGCCGATCAGATGGGCCTCAAGCTCGAGCTGGTCGACGTGGGAACGAGCGTCGATACCGCTTTCGATCAGGAAAACGTCGATATCGTCATGGGCGTCACCGCCTCTAATTCCGCGTACTGGATGAGCGAATCGTATTTCTCTTCGGGTGTTGCGCTGTTCTCTCTGACGCAGGAGGCCCAGGCTCCCACGGCTTCCGGCGGATTCAAGGTCGCTGCTCAGGCGTCTTCCATGAGCTCGCTTGAAGTCGAGAACCATTACGGTTCCTCCTGCCTCGAGTCGGTGTCCGATCCCACCGCTGCGTTCGAGGCGCTTAAGACCGGCGGGGTGAATTACGTCGCCGCCGACAGCACCATCGGAGAATATGTGGTGCATGTCTCCGATGTCGAGGCCTACCCGATCGCCTTGCTCCAGGATCCTTCTCAGTACTCCATCGCCGTGGCGAAGACGAACACGGCGCTTCAGCAGGGGGTTACCGACGCTCTGTCCTCGCTTAAGAACGGCGGCGTCATCGACGTCGTGTTCAAGAGCTGGTTGGGCGATCAGGTCGAGGTGTCTTCCTTGCCGGTCGTGAAGGCCACGGCGAAGAAGACCGACGATGACGCCGACGAGAAGACGACCGGAAGCGATTCCTCCTCCACGACGGATGCATCCGATGAAAGCCCTTCCACCTCTACGTCCACCGACGGATCGGCTTCTGCTGAGTAGCCTTTTCCCGCTTGACTTCGCCGAAAGGTGGGTCAGGTTTGTTGAATTGGTTTCGAGAACATAACAACCAAGGGAGCGGGCTTCAAGCCCGCTCCCTTCTTTTTATAGTGAGCCACGTGCCCTTTCGGCACGAATGGTTTCATACACACGATTGGAGATTGCCATGAACGACCAGATCCCCTCCGGCGGCCCCGCCTCCTCCCCATCCCCGGGGCCTGGAGCCCCCGCCCCTGCTCCGGTTCGCCCGTCCGAGAACGAGACGAAGAAGACGCCGATGTGGAAGGTCTTCCTCGTCTCGTTCTGCGGAGCTGCGCTTGCGTGCGCCATTGCATTGTCGGCCTATTCCTTTATCGATCGCGGTTCCTCGTCGACGGTTCTCGGGGGCAGCGGCGGCTCGTCCATCACGGTGAGCGGGGAGGACGCGACGTTGGCCGAGGCGGTTTCCCAGAAGGCTCTGCCCTCCGTCGTCAACATCGACGTGTATACGCGAAGCTCGTCATCCCAGGGGATGATGGGCATGGTCAACCGGTCGACTGACGAGCTGACCGAGTCGTCGCTCGGTTCGGGAATCATCCTTTCATCGGATGGCTATATCTTGACGAACTACCATGTCATTGAGGGCGCAGATCAGCTTAAGGTGACCGCTGCGGGTTCCGAATACGAGGCAAGCGTCGTCGGCACCGATGAATCGAGCGATCTAGCGGTTCTCAAGATCGATGCGACCGACCTGACCGCGATCGAGATCGGCTCGTCCGACGATTTGACGGTAGGCGAATGGGTCATGGCCGTCGGCAGCCCCTTCGGTCTTGAGCAGTCGGTGTCGACGGGCATCGTCTCGGCGACGAGCCGCACCACCGCCGAGCTCAACTCCGGTGAATCGACGGCGGTCTACACGAACATGATCCAGACCGATGCTGCGATCAACCCCGGCAATTCCGGCGGTGCGCTTGTCGACAGCGACGGGAAGCTCATCGGGGTGAATACCCTCATCGCCTCCTCCTCGGGCACTTCTTCGGGCGTCGGGTTCGCCATCCCGGTCGACTACGCCATGAACATCGCGCAGCAGATTATCGACGGCAAGACGCCTTCCCATGCGCAGCTCGGGGTGACGGCGACGACCATCGACTCCCAGATCGCCCAGCGCTACGCCTTGCCCGTCGATCAGGGCGCCTACATCACGGCTGTTAGCGCCTCTTCCGCCGCTTCTGAGGCGGGACTTCAGACGGGAGACATCATCACGAAGATCGGCGACACCGATATCTCCTCGGCCTCCGATGTGGTGATGTGCGTTCGCTCCCACAAGGTAGGTGACACGGTCAGCGTCACCTACAACCGAAACGGCACCGAATCGACGGTCGACATCAAGCTCGGATCCGATTCCTAGCCTTGTCGGCACACGATTCTCGTTGCCGGCCATCGAAGGGCCCGCGTTTGCGGGCCCTTTCCTTTTGCCCAGTTCATCGGGGTATTCTGAGAAGTTATAAATGCTTTGGGAAAGCCCATCGACATTGAACTGTTTCTTTGTTCCAGGCGGCGGTACACTCCGACGTATCGATGCGAAATGTGCTTGCAGGGCGGCGGCGCGCTCGTGAACACGCGTCCTGGCGCGCTGTCGTTGACCCGGAGTCATGCAGGGAGGAAAAACGATGGCAGAACGCATTACTGGACATACTGAACTCATCGGGCTGATGGCCTACCCGATCCGTCATTCGAATTCGCCGGCCATGCAGAATACCGCTTTCGCTAAGCTCGGCTACGACTACGCGTACCTTGCGTTCGAAGTCGGGGCAGACGAGATCGAGGCGGCCGTGCAGGCGCTGCGCACGCTCAAGATGCGCGGATCGAACGTCTCGATGCCCAATAAAACCATCGTCGGACAGTATCTCGACGAACTCACCCCCGCAGCCCAAATGTGCGGGGCGGTGAACACGATCGTCAACGACAACGGTCATTTGACGGGAACCATCACCGACGGCGTGGGCTTCATGGAGGCGGCGCGCGATAACGGCATCGATCCGATCGGGAAGAAGATGACCATCGTCGGTTGCGGCGGGGCAGGGACGGCCATTCAGATTCAGGCGGCCCTCGATGGAGTGGCGGAGCTTTCCATCTTCAACCGCAAAGACGATTTCTACGAGCGTGGCGTCGAGACGGTGGCCAAGATCAACGCCAACACCGAGTGCCGCGCCACCCTCTACGACCTCGCTGATCTTGACGCGCTTCGTCGTGAGATGGCCGAAAGCTATCTTTTCGCCAACGCCACGGGCGTGGGGATGAAGCCCCTCGAGGGCATGTCGGTGGTGCCCGATTCCTCGTATTTCCATCCCGATCTCAACGTCGTCGACATCATCTACGCTCCTCGCTTGACGCCCCTGCGCCAGATGGCGAAGGACGCAGGATGCAAGACGATGAACGGCCTGGGGATGATGCTGTTCCAGGGTTCGGCGGCCTTCGAGCTGTGGACGGGCGAACCGATGCCGATCGAGTACATGAAAGAAGCGCTCGGCATCGATTACGACGAATAGATTTCGCCGGCGACGATGATCGTAAGGGGCTGCATGCGTTTGCGTGCAGTCCTTTTTTATGTGGTCGCGTGAGCATGTTCGGTCATCGGCTCGAGATACGGTAATATGGCAAAGATATCGATAGAGGGAAGGAATGCCCATGAACTCAGATTACAAGTACAAGCGCGTCTTGCTGAAGCTCTCCGGTGAGGCGCTTATGGGTGAGGCCGGATACGGCATCGACCCTAAGGTAGTCGAGGAATTGGCGGTTCAGATCAAGGAGATCGTCGACGACGGCATCGAGCTCGCCGTCACCGTAGGCGGCGGCAACATCTTCCGCGGTCTCGCCGGCTCCGCCGAGGGTATGGACCGTGCTCAGGCCGACTACATCGGCATGCTCGCCACCTGCATGAACGCCCTCGCTCTCCAGGACGCCTTCGAGCGCCACGACATTCCTACGCGCGTGATGAGCGCCATCGAGATGCGTCAGGTCTCCGAGCCCTACATCCGCCGTCGTGCGATCCACCACCTTGAGAAGGGATACGTCGTCATCTTCGCTGCGGGCACGGGCAATCCCTACTTCACCACCGACACCACGGCCGCTCTTCGCGCATGCGAGATCAACGCGGAATGCCTCATGAAGGCGACGAAGGTCGACGGCATCTACGACGCCGACCCGGTCACCCACCCCGAGGCGAAGCGCTTCGAGAAGATCAGCTACCTCGAGGTTCTTTCGCGCGAGCTTCACGTCATGGACTCCACCGCGACGTCTTTGTGCATGGACAACAAGCTGCCCATCCTCGTGTTCGACCTCATGGTTCCCGGCAATATCTCGCGCATCCTCAAGGGCGAGAACATCGGCACGACCGTCGAGGCCTCGTAGGCTTCGCCCGTCAATTTCAAAACGACGCTGCAGAAAGGAACGCAGATGATTGAAGACATCATGACCAAGGCCTCTGAACGCATGAAGGGCGCAGAGGATCAGCTTCTTTCCAACTTCGCCTCCGTGCGCACCGGTCGCGCGAACGCCATGATCCTCGATCGCGTGAAGGCCGAGTACTACGGCACCCTCACCCCGATCAACCAGATGGCCGCGATTAAGACCCCCGATGCCCAGACTCTCGTCATCGAGCCCTGGGACAAGTCGGCTCTCGGCGCCATCGACCATGCCATCCAGCAGGCCAACCTCGGCGTTGCCCCCAACAACGACGGTTCGGTCATCCGCCTTTCCTTCCCGCCCCTGACCGAGGAGCGCCGCAAGGAATTCGTCAAGGAGTGCCGCACCTATGCCGAGGAGGCGCGCGTTGCCGTCCGCAACGCCCGTCGCGATGCGAACGCCGCCGTCGAGAAGTCCGTCAAGAACGACAACCTCCCCGAAGACGACCAGCGCCGTGCTGAAGCCGAGGTGCAGAAGATGACCGACAAGACCATTGCGGCCATCGACGCTCACCTCGCTTCCAAGGAAAAGGAGCTCATGTCCATCTAGGGCAGCGAATAGAACGCGCCCTTTCGGGGCTTTCCAGGAACGGCGCCTTGTGCGCCGTCCGCGTTTCGTCGCGGCAAGTGATGCGCGAAGGGAGAACGGTATGCGCCAGACGCTTGAGCACATATTCCCCGACCCTCCGGCGGGGCTCGATCCTAAGAGCTTGGATTGCGCGAGGATCCCGCGCCACGTCGCCGTTATCATGGACGGCAACGGGCGATGGGCCAAGAAGAGGGCCCTCAACCGCCTTCGCGGTCATCGCGCCGGCATCGAAGCGGTGCGCGAGACCATCAGGTGCGCGAACGACGTCGGTGTCGACTACCTGACCATCTACTCGTTCTCCACCGAAAACTGGAAGCGCCCCCAGGACGAGGTCATCGGCCTCATGGATCTTTTCGCCAAGACGATGCTCGACGAGGTCGATGGGCTCGACGAGGAAAACGTGCGCGTCATGACCATCGGCGACCTTTCCGCGCTGCCCAAGGAGACGCGGGCCGCTTTCGCCGAAGCGTGGGAGCGGACTCGTGACAACACCGGCATGACCCTGCTCGTCGCCGTGAACTACGGTGCCCGCCAGGAAATTCTCCATGCGGTCGAGGCCTGTGTGCATCAGGCGGTTTCGGAGACCAAGGAAACGGGTCGAATTCCGGAAATAAGCGAGGAGTTTTTCGAGCGCGGTCTCTATACCGCGGATATTCCCGATCCCGAGCTGCTCATTCGCACGTCGGGGGAGATGCGCGTGTCGAATTTCCTTTTGTGGCAGATCGCCTATGCCGAATTCGTCTGCACCGACGTGCTGTGGCCCGATTTCGATCGCTACGACTTCCTCAAGGCGCTTTTGGAGTACCAGAGCCGTGATCGTCGCTTCGGGGCGGTGTAGTCGGTGTCGAAAGTTCGAGTACGCAAGTCGTTCAACGACGACCCCGAGGAGCGCTTCGTTCACGGTCCTCACGATGACGGCGCAGGCGACGACGATGCGCGCATCGCCCGCGTCAAGCGCGCTGCGGTCGACAGGATCCCCAGCAGGGTGCGCCATCCTTCCAATCTTGCGATCCGCACGATCACGGGAACCGTCTACGTCGCTTTGACCGTCGTGTGCATCCTCGCTTCCGAGGTCACTTCGGCGCTCTATCTCTCGCTGTTGAGCGCGATATGCGCCGGTGAGTTCTACTACATGCTTCGCTCCGACGCTAAGTTGCCCAACGAGGTTCTCGGCATCTGCGCCGCGGCCCTGTTCCCCTTGACCATGTGGATCTTCGGATTGGCGGGCCTTGCCGTCGTCCTGTCGGCGTTCGTCCTCGTTTTGCTGGTCTGGTACGTCTTTTGGCAGCCTGCCCGCATCAGCGACGTCGCCGTCAGCCTGTTCGGTGCGGTCTACACCGGCTTCGTCATGTCGACGGCGATGATGCTGCGCGCCTCGCTGCCTGACTACTGGGGAGGCGTCCTCGTTCTCGTCTTGTTCGCGAGCGTCTGGGCGAACGACGCTTGCGCCTACCTGGTCGGCTCGGCCATCGGCAAGCATAAGCTCGCGCCCCATATCTCGCCCAAGAAGAGCTGGGAGGGATTCATCGCCGGTCTTTTGTGCGCGATGGGGTGCTGGTGCGTGCTCGCCCTCATCCCGGGAGTGGAGATGAGCCTGCCGCTTGCTCTCGCCTTCGGTTTCCTCAACGGTCTTTCCGGCGTCTTGGGCGATTTGGTTGAAAGTCGCATCAAGCGCAACTCCGGCTTCAAGGATTCGGGGACCATCATGCCCGGCCATGGCGGCCTGCTCGATCGGTGCGATTCCCAGTTCCTCGTCACGCTGACCGGCTCGCTCATGCTTATCTTGGGAGGATGTGTTCCTTATGTCTGGTAGCAGTGCTTCTTCTTCTCGGCGCATCGCCGTTCTCGGCTCGACGGGCTCCATCGGCGTTCAGACGCTCGACGTTGCCCGCCGTCACCCCGATCGCATCGAGGTCGTCGCCCTCGCTGCGGGCTCGCGCGCTTCCGATCTGCTTGATCAGGCGCGGGAATTCGGCGTGGGGCATCTCGCGCTCGCGACGCTCGAGGGCGCGTCTGCCGAGGTCTCTTCCGCTCTCGAGGAGCTGGCGATCGACGGCCTTGCGGTCGGCGACGACGCCGCGGCCGGTCTCTGCGCCCTGGAAGACGTCGACGTGGTGGTCAATTCCCTGGTGGGCGCCGTCGGTCTGCGCGTGAGCCTGGCCGCCGTTGAGGCGGGCAAGACGCTGGCCCTCGCGAACAAGGAGTCGCTCGTCGTGGGTGGTGAGCTCATCATGCCCTATGCGTCGCAGCCCGGTAGGCTCATGCCCATCGATTCCGAGCACGGTGCCATCTACCAGTGCCTTCTCGGCGAGTCTTCCAAGGAAGTGGCGAAGCTGTGGGTGACCGCTTCCGGCGGCCCGTTTTTCGGCATGAAGCCCCAGGATCTCGAGACGATCACGCCGGCGCAGGCCCTGGCTCATCCGACGTGGAACATGGGCCCGAAGATCACCATCGACTCGTCCACCCTGATGAACAAGGGCCTGGAGGTCATCGAGGCCCATCATCTCTTCTCGATGCCCTACGATCGTATCGAAGTGGTCGTTCAGCGCCAAAGCGCGATCCATTCGATGGTCGAGTTCACCGACGGCAGCGTCAAGGCCCATCTGGGTACGACCGATATGCGCATTCCCATCCAGTTCGCGCTGAGCTACCCCGAGCGCTGGGACGCCCCTGTCGAGCCCCTTGATTTCAGGACGCTTGGTTCGCTCGACTTCGCGGCGCCCGACACCGATACGTTCTGCGCACTTTCTTTGGCCTACCACGCCGGTACGGTGGGGGGTACCCTGCCGTGCGTCATGAACGCTGCCAACGAAGTCGCCGTCGCCTCCTTCTTGGGCGAAGCGTGCTCCTACCTCGACATCGCCCGTTGCGTCGAGGCGGTCATGGACGAACACGAACGGCGCGGGGTACAGGGCGTGGAGTGCTTCGATCAGCTCATCGAGCTCGACAGATGGGCACGCTCGCGCGCCTCTCGCTGGGTTTCGTCGCGTTAGGCGAAACGGGCAGGGTACGCTGTTGGAGTTATTCTGCTGCGTTGCGGCGCTTCGGGGCCGCTTCGTCGTTCTGCCCGTATAATTGCGGCCATGGATATTCTCATCATGATCATAGCGACGGCGTTTCTGCTCGGTTTCCTCGTCTTCATCCACGAGGGGGGCCATTATCTCGCCGCGCGCGCATTCGGGGTTCGTGTCACGGAATTCATGATCGGACTGCCCGGCCCTTCCGTCGGCGTGCGGGTCGGCGAAACGCGCTTCGGGGTGACGGCAGTTCCCCTAGGCGGCTATGCGAACGTATGCGGCATGCTCCCGCCGAGCGGCTCCCCGCACCTCAAGCGCATGCTCGCCTATGTGTACCGCAAGGGCGAGGTGGTTATGGAGGATGCGGCCTACGACCTGTTCCTTTCGGACGACGAGGCCTTCGATCTTCTCGAGGAGCTTTCCGATTGGGGATCTATCGTTCGTCCCCGCCGCAAGGACAAGATCAATGTCTACCGCACCCCCTGCGGCCAGGGGCACGGGGAGGGGGAGCCTCGCCCGATTGCGGACATCGACTCCTTTTTCCGAAGCGAAGGGTCCCGTCAGTACAGCGCGTTGCCGTTTTGGAAGCGCTGCGTCATTCTCGCCGCGGGACCGCTCATGAACCTCGCGTGGGTGATCGTCGCCTTCATCCTCGTCTATTCGGTGATGGGGCTCGATCTTCAGAATGCCCAGACCGGTGAGGTGTTCCACTACAACGCCTCGCCTATCGACGCCGTCGTCGCCGGGTTCAACTACCTTGGCATGGTCTTCGTTGCCATCGCGGGCCTGTTCAATCCGGCCACTGCCGCCGAGACCGTTTCCCAGTCGACTTCAATCGTCGGTATCGCCGTCATGTCGAAAGACGCCATCGAGGCCGGTCTGCAGAACACCCTGTTCTTCTCGGCGGTCATCTCCGCTTCTCTCGGGCTGATGAATCTCCTTCCCATCCCCCCGCTCGACGGTGGGCGCCTTGTGGTGGAGCTTTTCCAGAAGGTGTCGCGGCGCATCGTCTCGGCGCGTGCCCTCGGTTACCTCACGACGGCCGGCATGGTGCTGTTCTTGGGCTTCTTCTTCGTTATGCTTAACCAAGACGTGCAGCGGTTCATCTTCGGGAATTGGGGGTAGGCCATGGAATCCGTGAAGCCGCATGAGAAAACGCGCCGCGTTATGGTGGGCGACGTCGCTATCGGCGGGGGCGCTCCCTGCGTCGTTCAGTCGATGCTCAACCTTCCCCTCTCCGACGTCGAGGGCAACATCGCCCAGATCGACGCCCTTGCGCAGGCGGGCTGCGAGCTGGTGCGCATCGCCTTGCCCCACAAGAAGGATATCGCCTCGTTTTCCCGGATTTGCGAGGCGTCGTGCCTGCCGGTCATCGCCGACATCCACTTCAGCGCCGAGCTCGCCATAGCCGCCGCCCAGTGCGGGGCGGCCAAGCTGCGGATCAATCCCGGCAACATCGGGGGGCTCGAGGCGACGGTTCCCGTGCTCGAGCAGGCGCGTTCTTGCCGTATCCCCATCCGCATCGGCGTGAATGCCGGTTCCTTGGACGCCTCCCTTGCCGCGCGCGACGACCTGACGCTCCCCGAGAAGCTGGCCCTGTCGGCGCAATCGTACGTCGAGTTCTGCTTCGAACAGGGATTCGAGGATGTGGTGGTCTCCGCCAAGGCCCACGACGTCGTCACCACCATCGAGACGTATCGTCTGCTGTCGCGTCGCATTCCCCAGGTACCCCTCCACATCGGCGTGACCGAGGCGGGCACACTGTTCCAGGGGTTGATCAAGTCCGCAAGCGGCTTGGGGGTCCTTCTCGAAGAGGGGATCGGCGACACGATGAGGATCTCCCTGACCGATGATCCCCTCGAGGAGATTCGGGCCTGCTGGGCGCTCCTTTCCGCGTTGGGGCTTCGCCGCCGCGATCCCGAGCTTGTGAGCTGCCCGACATGCGGGCGCTGCCAGGTCGATTTGATATCCCTGGCCAAGGAAGTCGAGGAACGGCTGAAGGATGTTCACCGCCCGTTGCAAGTCGCGGTGATGGGGTGCGTCGTCAACGGTCCGGGCGAAGCCGCCGATGCCGATATCGGCGTTGCGTGCGGAAACGGGTCGGGCGTGGTCTTCGCCCATGGCAAGACCTTGCGAAAGGTCGATGAGGCGGCTATCGTTGATGTGCTTATGGAAGAGATAGGAAAAATGTGATGGAAGTCATGCGTTTGAGTGAGCAGTACGCTCCCACGTTGAAAGAAGATCCCGCCGATGCGGAGATCGCAAGCCACCGCCTGCTCGTTCGCGCGGGCATGATCCGCAAGGTCACGTCCGGCGTCTACTCCTTCTTGCCGCTGGGCATGAGGGTCCTCGCCAAGATCGAGAACATCGTTCGCGAGGAAATGGACGCGACCGGTGCGCGCGAGATGCTCATGCCGGCGCTTCAGCCCGGCGAGTTGTGGCATGAAAGCGGCCGCTGGAACGACTACGGCCCCGAGCTCATGCGCCTTGAGGACCGTCATGGCCGCGGTTTCTGCCTCGGTCCTACCCACGAGGAGCTCATCACCTCCATCGTCCGCAGCGAGCTGCGCTCGTATCGTCAGCTTCCCCTGACGCTCTATCAGATCCAATCGAAGTTCCGCGACGAGATCCGTCCGCGCTTCGGCCTTCTGCGCAGCCGCGAGTTCATCATGAAGGACGCCTACAGCTTCCACTCCGACCAGGAGTCGCTTCAGAAGACTTACGACGAGATGTACGCCGCCTACGGGCGCATCTGCGAACGCACGGGGCTCGATTATCGTCCGGTCGAGGCCGATTCGGGGCAGATCGGCGGCAGCGTGACCTGTGAGTTCCATGCGTTGGCTGAAGCGGGCGAGGCGGAATTGGTCTACTGCCCGTCGTGCGACTACGCAGCGAACA
The DNA here is from genome assembly GCA_959607715.1 of uncultured Eggerthella sp. GTDB lineage: Bacteria > Actinomycetota > Coriobacteriia > Coriobacteriales > Eggerthellaceae > Anaerotardibacter. The sequence continues at coordinate 91,900 of CAUHNN010000005.1, forward strand.
CCGAGGCCGGCGCGTGCCTTCCCCATCCGACCGAGCATCTCGTCGCTGCTTGCGAGAAGATCGCCACGCCCGGCGTCGCCACGATAGCCTCGCTGGCGGAATTCCTCGGGATCGAGGAATCGGCGACGGTGAAGGCGATGGTCGGCAAGGACGCCGAGGGCCGCATCGTCGCCCTGTTCATTCCCGGAGACCACGAACTTAACGAGCTCAAGGCCGAGCGTGAGATCGAGGGCTTCACCCTGCTCGACGACGATGAGATGCTCGACGCCGGCCTCCACAAGGGCTCGATCGGCCCGAAGGGCCTTCCTGAAGGGGTCGAGGTCGTCGCCGACGAGAGCCTCAAGCCCATCGAGCGCTGGGTCGTCGGCGCCAATGAGGACGGGTTCCATTTCGTCGGCGCCAAGCACGGCGAGGATTTCGTCGTCGACAGGTGGGCCGACCTTTCCCTGGTCGCTCCCGGCGATGCCTGCCCGAAGTGCGGCGCGACGCTCGAGGGCGCGCGCGGCATCGAGGTTTCCCAGGTGTTCCAACTCGGCGATAAGTACTCCAAGGCGATGGGCGCTGTCTATTCCGACGAGAACGGCGTCGATCAGAACTTCCTCATGGGTTGCTACGGCGTGGGCGTGACGCGCACCATGGCCGCCATCGTCGAGCAGCACAACGACGAGAACGGTATCATCTGGCCCGTTTCCGTTGCGCCTGCCCATGTGTGCGTCATTCCCTTGACGGTAGGCGATGACGTGGTGTTCCCGGTCGCCGAGCGCCTTGCGCACGATCTTGCCGAGCAGGGCTTCGAGGTCGCGCTCGACGATCGCGACGAACGCGCCGGCGTCAAGTTCGCCGATGCCGACTTGATCGGCTGGCCGGTTCAGGTGGTCGTGGGCAAGCGCGGCGTCGCCGAAGGCAAGGTCGAGGTGAAGCGTCGCGATACCAACGAGAAGGTCTCGGTCTCGCTTTCCACGGTGGGGGAGGCCATGGCCTTCATGAACCGCCTCGTCAAAGGAGCGAACGCCTCTTCTCGCCTCGGTTGATCCTGAGGTGACTATGGGAAAAAGGACAAAGCCCGAACTGCTTGCTCCCGCCGGAGGGTGGGAGCAGCTTTTCTACGCGATCCATTTCGGCGCTGATGCGGTCTACCTGTCCTGCGACAAGTTCGGTTTGCGTGCGCGGGCGGCCAACTTCGCGCTCGACGAGCTTCCTCGCGCCGTTCGCATGGCCCATGATGCAGGGGTTCGCGTCTACGTGACGTGCAACGCCTATGCCCACGATGGCGATCTCGAGGATCTGCCGCGCTACGCGCGCGCTATGCAGGATGCCGGCGTCGACGCGGCGATCGTGAGCGATCTGGGGGTCATGGCCGTCATTTCGCGCCATGCTCCCGCCCTCGCCCTTCACGTATCCACCCAGGCTTCGGTTTCCAACGCCGAAGCCGCGCTGGCGTGGTGCTCACTCGGGGCGCGCCGCATCGTGTGCGCTCGCGAGATGTCGTGCGACGAGATCGCGGCGCTGCGCGCGACGCTGCCGGACGATGTCGAGATCGAGGTCTTCGTCCACGGCGCGATGTGCATGGCCATTTCGGGGCGCTGCCTGATCAGCGACTACCTGACGGGTCGCCCTGCCAACAAGGGCCACTGCACCCAGCCGTGCCGGTGGGAGTATTCCCTGCGCGAGTCCTCGCGCCCTGACGAGGAGTTTTCTCTCGAGCAGGACGAGGGGGGATCGTATGTTTTCAACTCGAAGGACCTCAACATGCTTGCTCACCTTGATGCTCTCGTCGAAGCGGGCGTCGATTCCATCAAGATCGAGGGACGTGTGAAGAAGGCTTTCTACGTCGCGACGGTCGTCAACGCCTATCGCCATGTGCTCGACGGCGAGGATCCCTCTTCGTGGGCAGGCGAACTCGAGACGATGTCTCATCGTCCGTACTCGACGGGATTCTACTTCGGTGATGCCGAGCAGAGCATCGATGCGGACGTATACGTTCAGCGCTACGACTGGGCGGGAGAGGTCCTCCACGCGGAAGAGCTCGCCGAAGGCGGCTACCGGATCCGCTGCCGCTGCCGCAACCGTTTCTACGCCGGAGACGAGCTCGAGGTGCTCAGCCCCCATCGGGAGGTAAGGCGCATCGTCGTCGCCGATTTGGCCGAGGTGTTCGATGGGGAAGAGGTCCCATCGTCTGTGGCGAGCCGTGCGATGGGGGAGTTCTCGTTTACCTGCCCATACAGGCTCGCTCCCCACGATATCCTGCGTGTGCGCCGTAAGGATCCCTCGCGCAAGAACTAGGGAGCGTGCTCGGGGGTCGACGATCTTTGTTACGCAAGGGTTATGTCTCGTGCGCGTCATTCGTATATCATCAAAGGGTCATGGCCCTAAGAGGAGAAGAGGAGAGGCTATGGGAAGGCAATCGGACGAAGCGCTCGACGTGAAGAACGTCGATGAGTTGATCCACTATTTGATGGGGGCCCATTCGGCGTACCTGCAGTACGACGCGAACACCTACTACCTGACCGACGCCAACGATATCTACTGGCGCGCTCAAAACACCAACGAGCTGAACGAGAAGGACCATTTCGTCGATTGCAGCGACTTGGTCGCATCGGCGCGCGAATTCGTCGACCTGCCGTTCATCGAGGACAAGCATTCCATCCGCGAGGTTTTCGACCGATCCACGTTCTACGCCTCGGTCAAGATCGAGGGCCAGGGAACCCCGGTGCCCATCGTGTAACGGGGCCTCTGCGAAAAAAATCACTTTTTCGATTTTTTCGCTTGACGGTGTGAGGGTCCAGAGGTATTCTAATTCTCGCACTTCGGGGCATTAGCTCAGCTGGGAGAGCGCATGGCTGGCAGCCATGAGGTCAGGGGTTCGATCCCCCTATGCTCCACCATTAACACGGATGACCGTCAGCATTGGCTGGCGGTCATTTTGTTTTACGCCATCGTTTCTCGAGGCTTTCGGGAAGGAGGAGTCGATGAAGATCGCGGTTAGCTCGTGCTTGCTCGGCGTGGCGTGTCGCTACGACGGGAAATCGAAGCCTTCCGAACAGGTGATGAGGTATCTTGAGTCGCTCGATGCCGAGGTCGTGCGGATCTGCCCTGAGGTTCTTGGCGGCATGAGCGTGCCTCATCCTCCCTGCGAGATCGTTGAGGAGCGGGGATGCCGGCGCGTCCTCGACAGCGAGGGGATCGACCACACGGAAGCTTTCGAGGCGGGGGCATTGCGCGCGCTCAAGCGTGCAGAGGGGTGCAACCGGGCCATCTTGAAGGCGAAAAGCCCCTCGTGCGGTGTGGGGCAGGTCTACGACGGGACCTTCTCCGGCGCGCTTGTCGCGGGCGATGGGATGGTCGCCGCCCTTTTCCGCGAAGCGGGGATCGATCTTGCCACGGAGCGCGATTTCGCCGACGGCTCTGCCCCGTGGTAGGGGAGTGGTCAGGAGACGCCGACGAGCTCCCCTTGGTGTTCTTCGACGTAGGCCTGGGCCGCCTCGATGGCCCTGCCGCCGGCGTGGTGAACCACGGCTATCCCGGCTTCTTCCATGCTCGCGACGTCTTTGGGGGAAATGTTCGCGCAGATCAGCACCTTGACGCCGATCTGTCGAAGGAAGTTGGCCTGCGAGCCGCATAGATGGCCCTGGCTGGGGAGGTTGCGGGAATCGACAAGCTGGCCGTATTCGATCTTGTAATAGTTGAAATTCGTACAGCAGCTGAAATGACTGCATACGTCTAACCCGTTGCTTGCCACCGCGATTCTCATGATGTCCTTACCGATGGGTTCATCCTTACGCAAGTACGATACCCCCATTCTCATGTGCGGGAATCGGCTTTCGTTCAAGGGCATTATTCTGGGAGCGATAGGGGCAAAGAAAAAGTGCGGAAAAAGATCCTTGCTAAATGGAAGAAGTTTTGAAATAATATCCAAGCTGATTTTTTACAGTGCTAACCGTCCCCATCGTCTAGCGGTTAGGACGCGGCCCTTTCAAGGCTGAAACACGGGTTCGAGTCCCGTTGGGGGCACCACGATTCGCAAGGTCCTGCTCTGGCAGGGCCTTTTTCTTTCGGCGAAGGAGATGCGTGGTGAAGAAACTCATCGCTCAGTTCATGAAATTCGGGATCGTCGGCGTCCTCGCGTTCATCATCGACTACGGGTTGATGATCCTCCTGACCGAGGCGTTCGGCGTTCCGTACCTTGCCAGTACCACGATTTCCTTCATCGTGTCGGTCATCTTCAATTACGTGGCTTCGATGCGCTACGTGTTCAAGCGGAAAGACGACATGAGCCGGCGCCGCGAGTTCATCATCTTCGTGGCCCTTTCGGTGATAGGCCTCGTCATCAACGACGTCTTCATGTGGTTGATGACCGACCAGCTTTTCATCGACTACCGCCTCTCCAAGATCGTGGTCACCTTCATCGTCGCCGTGTGGAACTTCGTCACGCGCAAGATCTTCCTTGAGGCGCACGACTGATCATCTTCTGTGCTTTGGTCGTTTTTGGCGTCTGAGCACTCCCTCTTTCGCTAAAGTGTGTGCAGCGGCGCTTGGAGCGTCGCGTTTCGCGGGATAGGGGATCAGACATGAACGTTTCATTCAAGACCGTGAGGCGATGCGGCGACAAGGCCTACGTCCTTTCCGAGATCACAGGCTACGACGGCTGCTCTCCGGTCATGCTGAGCGCATCCACCGACGCCGGCGTGCGCATCCCTTCAGCGACGTTTCCCTACTGCGATGTTTCGGACAAGCTGGCTCTCCAGCGCGTTCTCTCGGGCGTATCCTCGTTTTCCGGCGCCGCGCTCGACGTGCGTTCCCGCTCGGTTGGCGAGCCTCGGCAGATCATCGTCGTGCTTCCCTGGCTCGAGGTGAAGCGCTGGGAACTTGAATTCCGCGCTGTCGACGACGAGGGATCCGTGGTCGCATCGTGCCGCAAGACCCTCGATGTTCGCACGACGAACTTCATGGCGTTCGCCGGCGAGTACACCTCCGCCGTGACCGGGGAGGCTATCGAGCGCCTTGATGAGCATTACATCCACGACCGAATCCACGTGAGCTTCCTTTCCGTCATCGATCGGGGGGACGACGTCCTCGTGTCCGCTTCGGTCGAGATGCCCTACCGTAAGGAATCTTCCGTCGAGTTCGACTTCCTCGATGCGCGCGGAAACCGCATCGACCTCGAGCCGACGGTGGTCACTGAGCTTGTGACCACCATGGGCGACGGCATCTCCTCGACTCGTCGACGGATGACGATCTCTTTCGTCGTGTCGGGGGCGAATCCGCGGCTGTGCCTGTGCGCGACCGATGCCGCCGGCACGGTTGCCCCCGGCTTCGCCATGCTCGGCACGCGGACGCTCGAGGATCTTTCCCGCCGCTTCATCGAACGCACGACGAGCGCCTACGATGATCCGTCGTACCACGAGTGGTACGTCAAGCAGCACCGCGCCGATCTCCCGACCCTGCTCGAGCAGGCCTCGACGCGTTTTGCGAACGAGCCGCTGTTCAGCTTCGTGTGCGTCCTCTCAGACGTGCCCTTCCATCATGTCTATGATTTCACCACCTCCATCGCCCAGCAGAGCTACGGGCGATGGGAGCTGATCCTGGTCGACATGATGGGGGACCACGATCTCGTTTCGTCGATCAAGGAATCCCTGGGAGACGAGCGGGTCTACGCCATCGAGGTCGATCCGGGCAATTCGATCGACGATGCCTTCAACGTCGGTATGGGGGCGGCGGAAGGCGATTTCGTCGTCATCGTGGCACCGTGCAGCATGTTGTCTCCCGATATGCTCTTCTCGTGCGTCAAGGAGCTGAACATCTTCAGCGATTCCGACGTCTTCTATTCGGATGTCGACACGGTGGACGCCGAGGGGACCCATCTCCATCCGATTCTGCGCCCAGCGTTCTCACCGGAGCTTCTGCGCTCGTACAACTACATCCGCGATCTTCTCGTGGTTCGTTCGAGCCTGCTCGGCGATATGTTCCCGCTCGCTTTCGCTCCCTTGGGGCAAGCGGGCTACGACTTCATTCTTCGCGTGACCGAGAAGGCGCGCCGCGTCGTCCACGTGCCCCGCGTGCTGTGCCATCGCCGCTTTGCGACCGAGGAAGCCTTCGGGGCCCTGTGCTCAGGCCACGATCAGGAGATGGGGCGCAAGGCGCTCGTCGCCCACTGCAAGCGCAAGGGTATTCATGCGGAGGTCCTCGCCACCGACCAGCCCGATCATTATCGCGTGCGCCACGTGCTCGTCGATGCTCCCCACGTGGTCATCGTCGTGCTCGCGCTCTCGGGCGACTGCGCTTTGCTCGGCACCTGCATCCGTGCGCTCTACGGCATGGTTTCCTACCGCGATTTCGAGGTCGTCGTAGTCGAGGCGTGCACCTCGGGCGCTTCGCGCGCGTCTGGACTCGAGGGGCGTTACGAGAACCTTTCGGTTCTGACATGGGAAGGCGAAGCCGATCGCGCCAAGATGGCCAACTTCGCCGCTTCGCGGACCCAGGGGGAGTTTCTCCTCTTCCTCAACGACGACACCCGCATCACCACGCCTGAGGCCCTCGAGGTGTTTCTCGGCTACTTCCAGTCCGACGACGTGGGCGTCGTCGGACCCAAGCAGCTGTTCGTCGACGGGACCATCGAGCACGCCGGCATCGTCGTGGGGGGGTCGCGCGTCGTCACGCCCCTGTTCCGCCATATGGACTCCTCGTGGCATGGCTATCTCGACCGTGCATCGGTCGCGCAGAACGTTTCCGCCGTCACCGGCGATTGCATGATGGTGCGGCGCAGCGTCCTCGATGAGGTGGGCGGCTTCGACGAGTCCTTCTCCCTGTTCTACGCCGACGTCGATTTGTGCCTGCGTGCGCGGGAGAAGGGCTATTTCACGGTCTTCACCCCTCACGTGTGCCTCAGCCGCTTCCATAGCATCTCTCGCGTCACGGTGATGTCGCGCACGCGACGCATCGAGATCCGCCGCGAGGAGGCGCTTCTCCAGGCCCGTTGGCCACGCGTGTTCGAGGAAGGGGATGCGTTCTACAACCCCAACCTCGATCCGGATAGTTCGTTTTTCGCCCTTAAGCCGATGCAAGACAAGTGATGAGTTTGAACGTTCGTTTGGAAAGTATGAGCCACGCTGACGGCAAGGTCTATCTTCAGATGGCCCTTGATCGCCTGCGCCCCGATGCCGAGGTATTCTTGACCGCGCGTCTGAAGGATGGGATGGAAATCCCCTCTCACCTGTTCCCGTTCAGGCCCCTCGAGGCCTCGTCGCAGGCGAACTACGTCGTGGTGGTGCCCCGCCTCAGTGTGCGTGAGATCGATCTTTTCTTCGTCGAGCGCGCCGAAGGCGATATCCCTCTGTCCCAGGCCCGGTTGACCGTCGAGCTGAACATGATGAAGTGGCGAACGCGCATCAACGCCATCGTCCATACCGAATTGACCTCTCAGATCTTCGACATCGAGCGCGAGTATTCGGTCGACCGCATGAGCATCTTTCTCACCGATGCGGTGCCCGACGGCGACGAGATCGTCGTGAAGATGCTCGTCGACATGCCCAATGTGGTCGATGCCGACGTGGGGGTCGACTTCATCGACCTCGACGGCAGGCTGCTCGAGCTCCCGGTCTACCCTCTCCTCGATGAGGTGGTGTGTGCGGCTCGCTTCGGGGACGAAGAGCGCCTTCACGTGGGCTTCTCGGTGCGCGTCAGCGCCGAAGCGAAGGATTTCTGCGTCATGGCCACCGACATGGCGGGTCTCGTCAAAGGGGGATTCGCCGTGTTCTGCGACGAGACATACGCCCCCTTGGCCGACATGGCGACCCAGTGCCTTGGCGATGCCGCCCATGATGATAACTACGAGCGGTGGTATCTGCATCACTGCGAAACGCTCGCCGGGCTTGCCCTTCAGCGTCGCGCTGATTTGCCGTGCCGGCCGACGATCAGCCTCGTCATGCCCGTCTTCGCCGGAGACGAGCCGTATCTTTCCGCTTCGCTGAGGGCGATTCGCCAGCAGACCTACGAGGCGTTCGAGCTCGTCGTCGTTGACGTGGCGGCGCAGGGCTTTTCCTATCTTCCCGCCGTTCACGAGTGGGAAGATGACGCTCGGCTCGTCCATATCGTTGCCGAGGAGGGCTTGGGCCAGGCGGCGGCGCGCTTGACCGGCGTGCTCCAGTCGAAGGGCGACGTGATCGCGATCGTCGATCCAAGCGTCATCCTCGCGCCCGAAGCGCTGTTCGAGTACGTCCGATGCGTCAGCGAAGCGAAGGTCCAGGCGGGGCTAGGCGAGGGCCACGACGTCGCTCCATGCGATCTGGTGTACGCGAATCACGATTCGTTTGGGCGCGAGATGGGCTTCTACGCTCCTTCGTTCAAGCCCGTCTTCTCCCCCGAGCTGCTCATGTCGTACGACTACCTCGGTCCGGTCGCGTTCATCTCCCGTCGCGTCATCGACGCCGTCGCCGAGGGGGAGGGTTTCGCGACAGAGGCGTTCGAATACGATCTCTTCTTCAAGGTCTCCGAGCGCGCCGAGCGCATCGAGCGCATCGACCGCGTGCTCTACCACGTGCAGGATGCATCGAGCATTTCGGAAGAGGCGCAGGGTATCCGCGTGAGGCGCGAAGAGGAGGCGTTCCGCGGAGGACGCAAGGCCGTAGCGAACCATCTGCGGCGCATCGGCGAGGAGGCGACGGTGCTCTCCGAGGTCGCTGGGCGCTTTTATCGTGTGCGCTATCGCAGGGACTTGTCGCAAGCGAGTCTTGCGATCGTCGTCTCCTATTCGGGCGATTGCGCGATGCTCGATGGGTGCCTTGCCTCGATCCTTTCCCAGCGTCCGTTGCTGGCCGGCGAGATCGTCGTCGCCGGCGCTCGCGACGACGATCTCGGCTCACTTGAATCCTGTTCCGTTGCACGCGATGCCGGGATCTCCCTTTCGGCGTGTTCGGCCGAGGGCGCATCGAGCGCAGCCGCTTTGCGCAACGCCGGGGCCCGCCAGACGTCGTCGGAGTACGTGTTGTTCCTCGACGACGATGTCGAGCTGCCCGACCCGGAATCGGTCGCTCTTCTTTTTTCTCGCTGTTCGAGCGAAGGGGTCGGCATCGTAGGTGCGAAGCTCCTGTCCTCCGACGACCTGATTCGTCATGCGGGCATGATGGTGGGATCCCAAGGATTCGCCGTGGACATCGGTCTCGGTTCGCCGCGCAGCGATGCAGGCTACTTCGGCCGATTCTCATGCGTCCAGAACCTCTCGGCCGTCTCGTGCTCGGCCGCCCTTGTCCGCCGGAGCGCCTTCGACGAAGTCGGCGGCTTCGACGAGCGATTCGTCGTATGCGACGCAGGCGTCGACTTCTGCCTAAAGGTGGGCGCTGCGGGCAAGAGGGTCGTCTACGACGGCTCGGTTGAGCTGTATTGCCAGTCGAGCTCCGATCCCGTGCTCGACCGCGCCTCCCTGGTGCGGCGCGAGCGCGAATGCGGGTTCTTCCGCTATCGATGGCCGCAGTACTTCATCGATGGCGATCCGTACTTGAGCGGCGGCTTCGATCGCGACGCGGCGGGCTATCATTTGGCGCCCGCGGAATAGCCGCGGCGGTTTCCTTGAAGGTCATATCCTGTTGGGGTAAAGTTAGTTACCTGTGTGATTAAACAAGAATGAGGAAATGAAACTATGATTCAGATTACGGACCTGGGAAAGGTGTACGAGGTGGCTCCCGGCGAGTCCCACGTTGCCCTCCAGGACATCAACCTCACGATCGAGGACGGGTCCATCTTCGGAATCATCGGTCAATCCGGCGCGGGTAAATCGACGCTCGTCCGCTGCCTGAACCTGCTCGAGCGCCCCACTTCCGGGATCATCACCATCGACGGGCGGGACATCACGGGCTTGAAGGGCAGGGAGCTGCTCGATTTCCGCAGCTCGGTCGGCATGATCTTCCAGAACTTCAGCCTGTTCCAGCAGCGTACGGTGTTGAGCAACGTCATGTTCCCGCTTGAGCTTCGCCATATCGACAAGGCGAAGGCCGAGGCGCGCGCCCGCGAGCTGCTCGAGATGGTCGGCTTGTCCGATAAATGCGAGAAGTACCCAAGCCAGCTTTCCGGTGGCCAGCAGCAGCGCGTCGCTATCGCTCGCGCTTTGGTGAACAACCCCAAGATCATGTTGTGCGACGAGGCCACGAGCGCGCTCGACTCCATGACGACGCATTCCATCCTCAAGCTGCTCAAGGATATCAACGCCGAGCTCGGCGTCACCCTCGTGGTCATCACCCATTCACTTACCGTTGCTGAACTGATCTGCGATAACGTCGTCGTCATCGACCATGGTCGCATCGTCGAGAAGGGCAAGACCGAGGAGGTCTTCGCCAACCCGCAGAGCGAGGTTGCTCGCAAGCTGCTGGAGAAGAGGTTGTAAGAAGTGGAATTCCTTCAAACGTTTCTCGCTGAATACGGAGAGCTCTTGGCGATGGGGACGTGGGACACGATCGTCATGAGCCTGGTCTCGACGGCGTTCGCCTACGTGCTCGGTGTGCCGCTTGGCGTTCTTCTCGTCTTGACCGACCCGAAGAAGGGGCTGGTGCCCCATCGCGCGTTCAACGCCGTCCTCGGGTGGATAGTCAACATTGGGCGCTCCATCCCGTTCATCATCCTCCTCGTCGCGCTCATTCCGTTCACGCGCCTTGTCGTGGGCACTTCCCTGGGCGTTCCCGGCGCTATCGTTCCCCTCGTGGTGGCCGCGGCTCCTTTTGTGGCTCGTCTTGTCGAGCAGAGCCTGGCCGAGGTCGATGCCGGTCTCGTCGAGGCCGCCCAAAGCTTCGGTGCTTCGACCTGGCAGATCGTCGTCAAGGTCTATCTCTGGGAAAGCCTTCCTTCGTTGGTGCGCGGCTTCTCCATCACGCTCATCACCCTACTCGGTTACTCGGCGATGGCGGGCACCGTCGGCGCCGGCGGCTTGGGCGATATCGCCATCCGTTACGGCTATCAGCGCTACATGGCCGAGATCATGATCGCGACCATCGTCATCCTGATCGTCATCGTCCAGGTGATTCAAAGCTCGTGCGATGTTGCCGTGCGCCGCATCGACAAGAAGAAGTAACGCATAGCGTTCCCGCCTTCCACGATTCGATCGGCCGGCGTCCTTCGGGGCGCCGGCCTTTTTTCCGAGATGACTCCGTTCGTCTTCTTTTCTGGCGCAGCCGCCGACTTCTCCGCTTACCATTATCTGAAACATGGTTGCAACATGACGCTCGTTATAATGGGCGAATACAAGAAGAAAGGATGTGCCATGGCAAGCAGCCCTGATCAGGATTTCGTGCTGAAAACCGTGAAAAGCCGCGATGTCCACTTTGTGCGTTTCTGGTTCTGCGACGTGCTCGGCCGCATGAAGTCCTTCGCCGTTATCCCGAGCGAGCTTGAAAACGCCTTCGAAGAGGGCATGGGCTTCGACGGGAGCTGCGTGCGCGGCTTCGCGCTCGACAGTGAATCGGACATGCTCGCCTATCCCGAGGCCTCGACGTTCCAGATCCTTCCCTGGCGTCCCGTAAGCGTCAAAAGTAGAGCGTATCCGCTATAGAATTGGACGCCTCCCGAAGT
>CAUHNN010000006.1 GCA_959607715.1 uncultured Eggerthella sp.
GCCTCCCATTCCTCGGACTTCTATTTCCGTGTCCAAGAAATGGGAGGCAGTTCATTGGGGCCCTGCGGGGCCCTTTGCTTTTCTGCCGGGAAAAGCAGCACGCGCCCTCCCGGGCGCATAGCCAGGGACCGGGCGGCCCACTGGGCCGGCCCGCTCCCGCACATGCGACCTGAAGCAAACTAGCGCTCGGGGCCCTGCGGGACCCTTTGCTATTTCTAGCGGTGATTTTATGTCGGTACCGTAACATGCGGGTGATCCTTAGCACTCTCTAAGCATGAGTGCTAGGATTAGGCGGATACCGATGAACTATGCCGCGAGAATCGAGGCTACCATGTCATTCGACAAATTCACCGACAAGGCCCGCAAGGTGCTGGTGCTCGCCCAGGAAGAGGCTCGCATGCTCCATCAGCCGTACGTGGGCACCGAGCATGTGCTCCTGGCTTTGATGAAGGAGCAAGACGGCCTGGCCGCTCAGGCGCTGGCTCAACTGGGGCTCACCTATGACGAAACGGCCCAGAGCGTGCGCGAAGTCGTCCATATCGACGAGAACACGGACGTTTCCGGTCATCTGAGCTTCACCCCTCGCGTCAAGCGCGTCCTCGAGAATGCGCTGCGCGAGGCCATGCAGATGGGCAAGAGCTACATCTCGACCGAGCATCTTCTGCTCGGGATAGTACGCGAAGGCGAAGGCACGGCGATCGACGTGCTGGCGCGCAAAGGCGTATCCGGCGACGATATCCGCGCGGCCCTCAACGACATGGTGGGCCAGTCCGCCGTGTTCGCGGGGTCCAACTTCGATCCCGCTGCGTCGTCTTCGGACAGCATCCTGAAGGAATTCGGCACCGACCTTACGAAGAAGGCCAGCAAGGGCGAACTCGACCCCGTGATCGGCCGTGCCGGCGAGATCGAGCGCGTCATGCAGATCCTTTCGCGCCGCCAGAAGAATAATCCGTTGCTCATCGGTGAGCCGGGCGTCGGCAAGACGGCCATCGTCGAGGGTCTGGCCCAGCTCATCGTCGCCAACCAGGTCCCCGACATCCTGCGCAACTTGCGCGTCGTCACCCTCGACGTGTCGGCTCTCGTCGCCGGCGCGAAATACCGCGGCGAATTCGAAGAGCGCTTGAAGAAGTGCATCAAGGAAGTGGAGCAGGCAGGCGATATCCTCCTGTTCATCGACGAGCTGCACACCCTGATCGGCGCGGGCGCAGCCGAAGGCTCCATCGACGCCGCCGCCATCCTGAAGCCGCCTCTGTCGCGCGGCGAGATCCAGATCATCGGCGCCACGACGCTCGACGAATACCGCAAGCACCTTGAAAAGGACTCCGCCTTCGAGCGTCGTTTCCAGACGGTGTTGGTGAAGGAGCCGAGCGAGGAACAGGCCGTTCGCATCCTCGAGGGCCTGCGCGATCGCTACGAGCAGCACCACCATGTCCATTTCACCGACGAGGCCATTCAGGCGGCCGTCAACTTGGCCGATCGCTACATCCAGGATCGCTTCCTTCCCGATAAGGCCATCGACGTCCTGGACGAAGCCGGCGCGCGTATGCGCATTCGCAACATGGTCCTTCCCGAAGAGATCCAGAAGATCGACGACGATCTGCGCAAGCTGCGCGCGGCGAAGGAATCGGCCGTGTCGAGCCAGGACTTCGAGCGCGCCGCCGCCATGCGCGACGAGGAGAAGCGCCTCGAAGACCAGCGCGCCGCCGCCCAGAAGGATTGGGAAGAAAAGGCCAACAAGGCCATCAACGAGGTCGAGGTGGAAGACGTCGCCGATGTCGTTTCTATGACTACCGGCGTGCCCGTCTCAAGCCTCACCGAGGCGGAAACCGAGAAGCTTCTGCGCATGGAGTCGGTTCTTCATGAGCGCATCATCGGTCAGAATGAGGCCGTCACCGCGCTTTCCAAGGCCATCCGCCGCAGCCGTTCGGGGTTGAAGGACCCCAAGCGCCCCGCCGGCTCGTTCATCTTCCTCGGGCCTTCGGGCGTGGGCAAGACCGAGCTGTCCAAGGCGCTTGCTGAATTCCTGTTCAATTCCGAAAGCGCCCTTATCTCCTTCGACATGTCCGAGTACATGGAGAAGCACTCGGTTTCCCGTTTGGTCGGTTCGCCTCCGGGCTACGTCGGCTACGACGAGGGCGGTCAGCTGACCACTGCCGTGCGCCAGCGCCCTTACTCGGTCGTCCTGTTCGACGAGATCGAGAAGGCCCATCCGGATGTCTTCAACATTTTGCTGCAGATCCTCGAGGAAGGCCGCCTGACCGACTCCCAGGGTCGCGTCGTCGACTTCCGCAACACGGTGATCATCATGACCTCGAACGTCGGTGCCCGCGAGATCACGGCGACGTCCCCGCTCGGCTTCTCGTCGAACGCCAAGGGCGGCATGGACGACAAGGAAATGAAGACGCGCGTCATGAGCGAGATGAAGAAGCTCTTCCGCCCCGAGTTCCTCAACCGCGTCGACGAGATCATCGTCTTCAAGTCCCTGACTGAAGATGAGATCGTCCAGATCGTCGATCTCATGGTGGCCGACCTCCGCGAGCGCCTGATCGAGCAGAACATGACGATCAACCTGACGCCCGAGGCAAGCCGCTTCGTCGCGAAGGAAGGCACCGACCTCGCCTTCGGAGCCCGCCCGTTGCGCCGCGCTATCCAGCGTTTGATCGAGGATCCCATCTCCGAGCAGATCCTCGAGGGCAAGTGGACGAGCGGTTCGGTCATCGACGTCGACCTCGACGGCGATCATCTCGTCTTCTCGCAGGGCACGGGTTCTATCCCGGCGCCGCGCAAGCGTGATACCATAGCTGCCGAAGCTGAATTGCTCCTGGCCGGTTACGATCTCGGCCACGCAGGTCTTTCCTCTCGCGGGGGATCCCCTTCGGGCGGGCAAGCAGCTGACTAGCACATCCGATTCACCGTGCGCGTGGGGGGACCGCGCGCACGGTGTTTTGAGGGAGAAGCGCATGAGCGAGAAGATGATCGACCCCGTCAATGTCCCGTCCGTGCTCGAACAGGCCATGTCCATGTTCGACGACGTGAGATTCGACGCCTTGAGAAACGAACACCGCCTTGAGGGCGTCGTCGGCAAGAACCCCAAGACCGCCGTCATCATTTTGGCGGGCGGAAGCGGTGAGCGCTTCGGAAGGGAAGGCGGCAAGCAGCTGGTGGAAATCGCCGGCAAGCCCATCCTCACGCGTTCCGCGGAAGTCTTCGATGCTGTGGCCGACGTGGGCCTCATCGTCGTCGTCTGCCCGGAAGAGCGCACGAGCGAGTACCTTTCGCGCGCGATCGATCCCTATCCTTTCGTGACGCCCATCGTTATGGCCCCCGCCGGCTCCATTCGCCAGGAATCGGCCTTTGCCGGGCTTGAGCTGGTTCCTGAAGAATACGAATACGTCCTGCTCCACGACGGCGCGCGACCGCTCGTCACCAAGGAGCTCGTCGAGCACGTCATCAACACCGTGAAGGGCAACATCGACTGCGACGGGGCCCTTGTCGGTCACCCCTCCATCGACACCCTGAAGGTGGTCGAGAATGGCGTGGTCGTGGGAACACCCGACCGCTCCGTGTTCTGGAACGCCCAGACCCCGCAGGTTTTCCGCGCGGGGATCTACCGTCGCGCCCACGCTTCGGCCCTCTCCGACGGGTTCGTCGGAACGGACGACTCGTCGCTCATCGAGCGTTTGGGCGGACGGGTGATCATGGTCGAGGGCAAGCGCGACAACATCAAGCTCACCGTTCCCGAAGACTACCTGCTTATCTCGGCTGCCGTGCGTGCAGCGCTCGAGATGCGCCGAGAGGACGAAGAATGACGCTCGATACCGCGACGCCTGCCGCCTTCCCCGTGATGAAGATCGGTCTCGGCTGCGACGTCCACGCTTTCGCCGCTGACCGCAAGCTCATCCTCGGCGGAGTCGACATCCCTCATCATCAGGGGCTCGACGGTCACTCGGATGCCGACGTGCTGGCGCATGCGGTGTCCGACGCGCTTTTGGGCGCGGTGCGCGGGGGAGACATCGGCAAACTCTTCCCCGACACCGATCCGGCCTATGCCGGGGCTGATTCGCTCAAGCTGCTCGCTGCCGTGGCCGATCTCGTTCGCGAGAAGGGCTACGACATCGTCGATATCGACTGCGTCGTCGCGGCCCAGGCCCCCAAGCTGTCGCCCTATCGCGATCGCATGCGTGAAAACCTCGCCGCCGCCTGCGGCATCGACGTCGACGCCATCGGCGTGAAGGCGACCACAACCGAGCATCTGGGCTTCGAGGGGCGCGAAGAGGGCATTTCGGCCCAGGCCGTCGCGCTCGTTCGCAAGCTGAAGCAACAAGGAGAATAGATGATCAAGATCTACGACACCATGGCCCACGAGAAGCGCCCCTTCGTCCCCAACGCCGAGGGCAAGGTGGGCATGTACGTCTGCGGCCCGACCGTGTACAACTACATCCACATCGGCAACGCCCGCACGTTCATCTCGTTCGACACCATCCGCCGCTACCTCATATGGCGCGGCTACGACGTGACGTTCGTCCAGAACATCACCGACGTCGACGACAAGATCATCAATAAGTCCATCGAAGAGGGGCGCAGCGCCGCCGAGGTGGCCTCCGAATACGCCGAGGCCTTCATCGCCGATATGCGCGAGGCCGGCGTGATGGATCCCGATATCCGCCCTCGCGCCACCGAGGAAATCGACGCCATGATCGTGCTCGTCAGCCGCTTGATCGATAAGGGCCATGCCTATGAAGTCGACGGCGACGTGTACTTCGCCGTGCGTTCCTACGAGAAGTACGGCCAGCTTTCCCATCGCAACGTCGATGAGATGGAGTCGGGTCATCGCGAGCTGCGCGCTGACGGCCAGGGACTGGAGGATCGCAAGCGCGACCCCCTCGACTTCGCGCTGTGGAAGGCCGCGAAGCCGGGCGAGCCTTCATGGGATTCCCCCTGGGGGCAGGGCCGTCCCGGTTGGCATATCGAGTGCTCGGCCATGTCCGAGAAGTACCTTCACCTCCCGTTCGACATCCATGGCGGCGGTGCCGATCTCGCCTTCCCTCATCATGAAAACGAGCGAGCGCAGTCGGAGGCGGCGTGCGGATGCACCTTCGCGAACTACTGGATGCACGGCGGCATGCTCCAGATCAATCACGAGAAGATGTCCAAATCGTTGGGCAACTTCCTGCTTCTGCGCGACGTGCTGAAAACGACCGATCCGCGCGTGCTTCGCATGCTTATGCTTCAGACCCACTATCGCAGCCCGCTCGACTTCTCCGACGAGCGCCTGGGTGAAGCCCAGAGCGCGTTGCAGCGTTTGGCCAACTTCGCCGGCAATACGGAATGGGCCTGCGACAATGCCTCCGATGAGCCGACCTCGTTCGAGGCCGAGGCGTATGCCTCCGCCCGTGGGGCCATGCGCACGTCGTTCATCGAGGCGATGGACGACGATTTCAACACCGCTGGCGCCCTCGGCGCGATTTTCTCCTTCGTCAGCGAGGCGAATACCTTGCTCGGTGATGGGTGCGTGTGTTGTCGTCAAGCCGAAGGGGTGCGTGCCGGCGCCGAAGAGGTAAAGGAGCTTCTGCGCGTGCTCGGCATCGATCTCGACGCCGGTTCCTGCTCGAGCGAGTCGTGCTCGAGTGAAGTCATTTCCCTTGCGGGCGAGCTCGCTTCCTACGAAGGCTCGGACGAGGAAGAGGCCATCGAGGCCCTTCTCGAGCGCCGCGCTCAGGCGCGCAAGGAGCGCGATTTCTCTCTGGCCGATCAGGTGCGCGACGGGCTTTCCGCGCTCGGCTTCCGCATCGAGGATACGCCTCAAGGGGCCCGCGTCACCCGTTCGTAGATCGCGTGGTCGTCACCGGTAGATAAAACATGTTCATAACGTGTTCATTTTTCAATGAACCTGTATAATGCAGACTTTCTGAAAGAATTTCGGTACTGTTTGCATTGTCGTAATCGGAATGCAAACGGATGGAAAAGAGGGCTCGATGATTAGGAGAAACCAGTACGTCTCGGTCCACGAAACCCGGGCCCAGATCACGCGGGAAAAACTTCTCAAGGCCGCTATCAAGCTCGTTAACCGAGACGGCATGAAGCAGCTCACCGTTCGCAACATCTGCGACGAGGCGGGTCTTTCCACCGGAAGCTTCTACAATTTGTTCAGCGGCAAGGAAGACTTGATTTCTTACTATCTCAAGTATGCCTTTAAACCCTATCTCGATCAGGCGCGCGAAGAAGCCGAGAGGTACAACTGCGTCGAGCGCTGCCTTCTTATCTACCGCTACTATGTGAAATACTGCAAGGACATGGGCCTCGAGTTCGTCTCCGGCCTGTATGCGTCGAACCACAACCCGTTCTTCGACTTCATGCATCGCGATCAGTCCGATGATTTCATCATCGCGCTTGTTCGCAACAACCTCGAGGAAGGCAAGCGAACCGGCTACATCCTTCCCGATGTCGATACCGACGAAGCCCTGCTGCGCATCGCCGCCGCTTCGACGGGCCTTCTGTTCTACTGGTGCGTCTTCGACGGCAAGATCGATCTCGACTACGAGCTCGATTGCGCGATCGAGACGTACTTGCGCTCCATCATGGTCGATCGCGACCTGGAGCTTTCGTTGCCTCCCATCGAAAGCAAAGGGGCGTTCCTATCGTAGAGGTCCTTTGGATCGAGGGCTTTTAAGCCTGGTCGCATCCCTTCGTTTTGCCCATCGGTCATCCCTTCTGTGGCCTTTGAGTCGGGAACCTCCAAGTCCGGTCGGATCGCTTTCGGCCGGGCTTGTTTCCTTCTGGGCGTGGACATGTTCATATTTTTGCCGCGCTGCGTATCGTGAGGGTAAAAAACCTGTTCGGGGGCTGCGTATCATGCTATGGTGGTAACAGAAAGCCACGCGTTGATCGAGGGAATCTTCAGCGCTGGCAGCTACGATTCAAGGAGGGGTAATCATGGCATTCAAGAACGTCGTCGTCGCCTATGATGGATCCGATCACGCGCTTGCCGCCGTCAAGAAGGCAAGGGAGCTCGTCGAAGGTGTAGAGGATGCCAAGCTTCATTTGGTATTCGTCACCACGCACCCCAACGCCCAGCTCCCGGCTAACTTCAACAGCGCTTCGTTTGATCCCCAGCAGTATCTACTGTCCGTCGAAGACATCATGGACCTGTACAACAAGACCATCGACGAGGAAACCGAACGCGTCAAGGAAGGCATCGGCGATGTCCTGGATTCCTTGGGCGATCGCGCCGCGATCGAGATCGTTCCCGGATACACCCCGGCAGCCGACATCCTTTCTTATGCCGAAAAGGAAAAGGCCGACCTCATCGTCATGGGCTCCCGTGGTTTGGGCGCTATTCGCGGTGTGCTCGGTTCGGTCAGCTACGCGGTTCTGCGCGAGTCTCCCGTTCCCGTTCTCGTCATCAAGTAGGAAGCGCCCACCAAGCGTTCGTCTGCTTCATCGAGTGGATCAAGGGCCAGTCGTTAGACTGGCCCTTTCTTGTGCCTGAAAGCGCGTTGTCGAAGGTGTTTGCGGGAGACGATGGGGGGGTGACTGGATTCTTGGCGGGGGATGGAGAAGGAGAATCGCAAGCCCACCTGTGCGCTTGCGATCACCGAGAGAGCTTTTCTAGCGGCGGTAGTTGCAACTTGCGGGAAAGCCGCTGTGGATGATCTGCTCGAGCGCGTCGATGTGGTCGGGGCGTGCTCCGAGTGCCGATACGTAGACGAAGCTCGCTTCGGGGCTGCGCGCCGCGTTCATGAAGCGCTCTCGCAGCACGACATCGAGGTCGTAGAGGGATTCCAGGCAATCGGCTGAGAAGCCCGGCGCCGCCACCACGACGTTGCGCACCCCCTGTGCGGCCCACGCGTCGATCACCGTCTCGGGCGAAGGGCTCAACCATGCGCGCGATTCGTCGAAGCGTGAATGGTAGGCGATCGCCCAATCTTCTCGGTCCAGCTCGAGCATCTGCGCGAGTCGGGCCATACCGCGCTGCACCTCATCGGCGTAGGTATCTCCCTTCTCCGTATAGGAAAGGGGGATGGAGTGGAAGGTGAGCAGGAGCTTGTCGCCCGGCGCGAAGTCCCATGCTTGGCGGATGGAGGCGGCAAGGGCTCCTAGGTAGCCGGCATCTTCGGCGTATCCGGGAAGCGCTCCCGCGTTAGAGGCGTCGGGATGACGCTCCATGGCCGCCCCGAAGGCGTCGAGACACGATGCGGTGGTGCAGAAGGACGTCTGGGGGAACAGTGGCAGGCATGCGATGCGCGTGAACCCTTTCTCCATAAGCCTGTCGATGGCGTCATCGACCGAAGGGGCGCCGTAGCGCATGGCGATTTCCGCCCTGAAGGGACTTTCCTTGGAAAGGAAGCGTTCGTTGAGGGCATCGCGCTGAGCGAGAGAGGTGACGATCAGCGGGGATCCCTCGGGCGTCCAGATGCTCCGATAGCGCGGGGCGGTTTTCTTCGGCCTCGTTCGCGAGACGATGCCGCGGAGAATGGGCTGCCACACTACGGAAGGAAGGTCGACGATGCGCTTGTCGGAGAGGAATTCGATGAGGTAGGGGCGGATGTCCCGTGGGTCGGGCGATGCGGGAGAGCCCGAGTTCATCAAGACGATGCCTATGTTGTCTCTCCATGCGTTCATGGGTTGAACTATAGCAAGTCATCATGGCCAATGGTGCGCAGGTCTGGCCAATCGGGGGTCAATGGCGATGCAGCGTTACCTGATGGTGCGCTAGACTGGCTAACAGTCATTTTCACGATCATGAGGAGCGGCGCTTCAATGGCTTTCCTGTTCGGCTGCGAAAGCGTTCATCTGGAATATCCCACCAAGACCATCTTCGAATCCCTCTCCATCGGCGTTGACGATGGAGATTGCATCGGCGTGGTCGGAAGGAACGGCGACGGCAAGTCGTCGCTTCTCGGTTTATTCGACGGCAGCGTCGAACCTGATGAGGGGCGCGTGCTGCGAACGGGCGGCGTGCGCTTCGCGACGCTGCGCCAAGCCGACGGCCTTGGCGACGACTGGACGGTCGGCTACAGCGTGGTGGGGGATGTGCCCGACTACGTATGGGCCTCCGACGCCCGGATCCGCGACATCGTCGACGGGTTGATCGGCGACGTCTCGTGGGACGCCCCCGTAGGCACGCTTTCCGGCGGTCAGCGCCGCCGCGTCGACCTGGCGCGCGTGTTGGCGCAAGACGCCGATGTGGTCCTCCTCGACGAACCCACCAACCATCTCGACGTCGTGGCGATCGACTGGCTCGCGCGCCACTTGAAGAAGCGCTTCGCGAAGCGCACAGGCGCGCTCGTGGTCGTCACGCACGACCGCTGGTTCCTCGATGAGGTCTGCCTGCGCATGTGGGAAGTGCACGACGGCATCGTCGACCCGTTCGAAGGCGGCTATTCGGCTTACGTCCTTCAGCGCGTCGAGCGCCAGCGCCAGGCGCAGCTCGCCGAACAGAAGCGCCAAAACCTCATGCGCCGCGAGCTTGCGTGGCTCTCGCGCGGGGCGCGCGCCCGCTCGAGCAAGCCGCGCTTCCACGTCGAGGCGGCGCGCGCCCTCATCGCCGAAGAGCCCCCGTTGCGCGATTCGGTCGAGCTGAAGCGCGTGGCGATCTCTCGTTTGGGCAAGCAATGCGTCAGCGTGGAGAACGTGAGCTTCTCCTACGGCGAGCGCACGGTGCTCGATGGCGTCACGTGGATGATCGGCCCGGGGGATCGCTATGCGCTGCTCGGAGCCAACGGGGCGGGTAAGTCGACCTTGCTCGATCTGGTGCGCGGCGTGCTCGCGCCTCAGAGAGGTCGGGTGAAGATCGGCAAGACGGTGAAGTTCGCCTTCCTTTCCCAGAAGCTCGAGGAGCTGGAAGCTCTTTCCCGCGATCGCGTGAGGGAAGTGCTCGGCCGCTACAAGACGCGCTACCTGATCGACGGCAAGGAGGTCACGCCCGCACAGCTGCTTGAGCGGCTCGGCTTCACCAACGCCCACCTTTCCATGCCTGTGGGGTCGCTTTCGGGCGGGCAGAAGCGCCGCTTGCAGCTCATGCTGATCCTGCTCGATTCCCCCAACGTCCTCATCCTCGACGAGCCGAGCAACGACCTCGACACCGATATGCTCGTCGCCATGGAGAACCTGCTCGACGCCTGGCCGGGGACGCTTATCGTGGTGAGCCACGATCGTTACCTGACCGAGCGCGTGACCGACGACCAGTTCGCCCTTGTCGGGGGAGCCCTCGTGCACGTGCCGCGAGGCGTCGATGAATACCTCGAGCTGCTCAACGAGCACCGGCGGGCGTCGGGCGCGCCTTCGAAGGGCTCTTCGCCCGCGGAGAAAAGCCCCACGGCGGGTCCATCCGCTGCGGAAATCCGCGAGATCAAGAAGCGCGTGGCGTCGCTTGAGCGCAAGATGAACACGGCGCGCGGCAAGGTCGACGAGGCGAAGGAAGCGTTGCTTGCGGTTGATCCGTACGACTACCAGGCCCTCGGCGAAGCGCAGGCGGCCATCCAGGAAAAGGAAACGCGCTTGGCCGAGCTCGAAGAGCAGTGGCTGGAAGAGGCCGCATTGCTTGAGGAATCCCTTTAGGCGAGGGCTGCGCGCCATCGCCGCAGCGCCTTCTTTCGCCGCGGTGGGCAAGGCGCTAAACTATACAGTCATGGCTTGATTGCATGATTTCAAGGCGGCCGATGAGCGCGCAAGCGCGTCGTCGCGTTTCTTTCGAGGTGTTTTGAGGAAGGTCTTCATGGGAACCTGCTCTTCTATCAACGGGTCGACGCGTTTGGTGGGCCTGATCGGATCCCCTGTCGCTCGCTCGAGCTCGCCGGAGATCCACAACGCCGTGTTTTCCGAGCTCGGCTGCAATTACGCCTACGTCGCCTGCAACGTTTCCGATGACGACCTGGAACGTGCGGTGCGCGGTATGGAGGCCCTGGGATTCGTCGGTTACAACGTGACGGCACCCTATAAGAAGCGCATAGTTCCCTACCTCGACGAGATCTCCTATGCCGCCGAGTTGATGGGCGCGGTCAACACGGTCGCCATCCAGGGTGGACGTTCCTTGGGGGACAACATCGACGGCGCGGCGTTCATGCGCACGCTCGTTATGGAGGGGATCAACATCCGCGAGAAGCAGATCACCGTTTTGGGCGGCGGTGGCGCGGCGTCCGCCGTCATCGTCCAAGCGGCCCTCGATGGTGTCGCGCGCATCGAGGTTTTCAACCGCGACGACGAATACCTCTCCGGCGCACGCGAGCTTGTCGAGCGCGTGAACGAATCCACCTCCTGCGAAGCGGTCCTGCACGATCTGGCCGACGGCGATCTTCTGCGCGCGTCGATCGAATCGAGCGCTTTGCTCGTGAACGCGACGAACGTCGGCACCCATGACATGCCTGGCTGCCTTGTGAGCGAGGACATGCTGGTTCCGGGTCTCATCGTTGCCGACATGGTGTACGTGCCGCGCGAAACGGAACTCATTTCCCTGGCTCGCTCGAAGGGGAACCAGGTCGTGGACGGCGTGGGTATGTTTATTCAGCAGGCGGCCATTTCCGAGCGGTTGTGGTTCGGCATCGACATGCCGATTTCCTACGTGAGCGAGCGCTTCTTCTCGTAAGGCTTCCCGTGATGCGAAAAGCCCCGCCGACGCGGCGTGGGCCGTATCGACGGGGCTGGTGCATGCCTGGCGGAGGAAGTAGGATTCGAACCCACGGTGCCTTGCGGCACAACGGTTTTCAAGACCGCCGCATTCAACCGCTCTGCCATTCCTCCGTTTTGGTAGGGACAAGGATAGCATATTGAAAGGCAAAGTATGCCCGACGACGAAACCATAGACCAAGACCGCGCCTTCATGGCGCAAGCCCTGGAGCAGGCTCGTCGCGCCGCCGAGCTCGACGAGGTTCCCATCGGCGCCGTGGTGGTCTACGGTGGGCGCGTCATCGCGTCGGCGTGCAACCGTCGCGAAACCGACGCCGATCCAGCGGGCCATGCGGAGTTCCTGGCGATGAAGCAGGCGGCCGCGGCGCTTGGCGTGTGGCGCCTGTCGGGCTGCACGGTCTACGTCACGCTCGAGCCGTGCGTGATGTGCGCGGGGCTTATGCACCAGGCGCGCGTCGACCGCTGCGTCTACGGGGCCGCCGACCCCAAGGCCGGCGCACTGGGGTCGCTCTACCGCATCCACGAAGACCCCCGCTTGAACCACGCCTTTGAGGTGGTGCCAGGCGTGCGCGAAGACGAATGCGCCGAAATCCTGCGCACGTTCTTCCGCGATAAGCGGGCGCGCAACAAGGCGCGAAAGCAACAAGAGCGTGAACGCCGCGCCGCGCTCGAGGCGGATGACCGCGCACGGGAATAGACTGTGAAGAGAAAACGAACCGATACGATTCGACACGAGAAGCGAAGGACGACTATGAAGAATCTGGTAAAGCTGATCGCTCCGGCGAAGGTGAACATGGTGCTGGCCGTGGGGGAGGCGCTCGACGACGGGTTCCACCGCGTCGACACCATCATCCACGCCCTTGCGCTTCACGATTCGCTCACCATGCGCCGTTTCGACGACGAGGGCAGCGGCGAGGGGCTTGTGCTCACGTTGTCTTGCGAAACGCTGGGGGGCATCGACGCGCTTTCGGTGCCGAGCGAGGAAAACATCGCCTATCGTGCGGTTGCGCGCCTCTACGAAGCCCTCGGTCGCGATGCCGATGAGACCATTCAGATGTCGCTCACCAAGATGATCCCCGCCGAGGCCGGCCTCGGCGGCGGCTCCTCCGACGCTGCCGCCGCTCTTCTGGGCGCGGCTGTGCTGTGGGGTGTCGAGCCGACCGACCCGCGCGTTCTTGCCGTCGCTTCCGAGCTCGGCGCCGACGTGTCCTTCTTCCTTTACGGCGGCTGCGCGCGGCTTTCGGGCAAGGGCGAGGTGCTTGAGGCGACGCTTGCCCCGCGCAAGGGCTTCGTCCTCCTGCTCCGTCCCGACCAGGGGGTTTCTACCAAGGAAGCCTACGCTGCCTTCGACGCTGCCCCGGTGACGCTCGACGAAGAGCGCCTCGCTGCGCTTCTTTCGCCCGCAGATGCCGCCGATGTCGAGCTCTACAACAACATGACCGACGCGGCCTGCGCCGTGACGCCCGCCATCGGCAAGGTGCTTTTTTTCGCCGATGGGCTTGAGGGAGGAGACGCTGCGCTTCTGTGCGGCAGCGGAAGCGCGGTATGCGTGCCCTTCTCGTCTTACGATGCGGCCTGCGCGGCTTCCGTCGAGGCCCACAAGGCGGGCATCTGGTCGCGCGTGACGTCGTTCGCGCCGCTTGGAGCCGCCGTCGTCGAGGCATGGTAACGCGCTGCTTCTTAAGCGAGAAAGGGTGATCGCATGGTTACGGTAGGAATCATCGTCGCAGTCATCGTCGTCGCGGTCCTGATCGGCTGCGTCGTGCTGTACAACAACCTCGTCACGCTGAGGAACCGCGTCGACAACGCGTGGGATCAGGTGGAGGTTCAGCTTCAGCGTCGCTTCGACCTCATTCCCAACCTCGTCGAAACGGTGAAGGGCTACGCCGCCCACGAGAACGCGACGCTCGACGAGGTGACCCGCGCCCGCAGCGCCGTTGCCTCGGCACAGGGTCCCGAGGACAAGATGGCCGCCGAGAACTTTCTCAGCGGCACGTTGAAGAGCCTCTTCGCCGTCTCGGAGGCCTATCCCGATCTCAAGGCGAACGCCCAGTTCCAGCAGCTTCAGTCCGAGCTGTCGGACACCGAGGACAAGATCAGCTATATGCGCCAGAGCTATAACGACACCGTCATGAAGTACAACACGGCGATCCAGACGTTCCCGGCGCTGCTCGTCGCCGGCCCCTTCGGCTTTCGCGAGCGCACAGGCTTCGACGCCGTCGCTTCTGCAAGCGAGGCCCCGAAGGTTTCCTTCGATCGTTCTTAGCCGCGTGGCGCGAGACGAGCAGAGGCGGCTTTCGCTTCTCTACGTCTGTGGAATAAGTGGACACATGGGAAGATTCTCGAGCGATCTTTTCCCAACGGGTAGAATGGGCGGATCATCGGCACGGCCACGGAAAGGATGGAAGACAGGTGGGTAACGTTCTGCGCGTGCTTAAGCGCGACCTCCTGCGCCTTCTGAAGGCGCCGGCTGCGTTGACGGTCATCGTCTTCCTCATCGTGCTTCCTTCGCTCTACACCTGGCTTAACGTTGCGGGGTTCTGGAACCCTTACGACAACACCAAGAACCTGCGCGTATGCGTGGTGAACGAAGACGCCGGCACCACTATCGAGGGCATCGGCTCTCTCGAACTGGGCGATCAAGTGGTCGATGAGCTGAAGAGCAACGATCAGCTGGGGTGGGACTTCATGGATCGCGAGCAAGCGATGGAAGAAGTCCGTTCCGGCAGGGCCTACGCCGCCTTCATCATCCCGAATGACTTCAGCTCCGATGTGGGTACGCTTCTTACCGGCGACTTCCATCAGCCCGAGCTTCAGTACTACGTCAACGAGAAGTCGGGCGCCATTTCGCCGAAGATCACCGATACGGGCGCCACGACGCTCGACGAAGCCATCAATTCCATGTTCGTCTCCACGGTGAGCGGAATCGTGGCCGGCCAGCTCAACGATTCCCTCGATAAAGCCGGGGCCGACATCGATGCGTCGAAGACCAACGTCGCTGTGCAGCTCGCCAAGGTGAAGGGGTCTATCTCGGACGCACGCAGCACCGTTTCCGACTTGAAGAGCGGCGCCTCGGACCTGTTCCAAAAGGCGACCGAGGCCAAGGAGGGGCTGGCGACGACGCGCGATGGGGTGAGTAAGCTGAGCGATCAGCTCGATGCGTCGGCGAAGCTCATGAAGGAAACGCAGGATGCGCTTCCCTCCTTCTCCACGTCGCTTGGCGTGACGCTCGACAAGTCCTCGGTGCTTACTTCGTCCATCTCGACGAAGACCAACGAGGCGGTCGCCAATACCAACGATGCCATCGTGGGCGCCGGCGCTACCGTGAACGAAGTGGTGGCGGCGGGCAAGGCGTCGGTCGAGCAGAACAAGGCGCTCATCGCCATTCTCCAATCTTTGGTCGATTCCGGTGCTCTGCCCGACGATCAAAAGGCAACCGCGCAGCAGGCGATCGATTCCCTCACCGCGCAAAACGAAACGCTTTCCCAGTCCGTTGCCAACGCCGAGGCGCTTTACGGCGATCTGTCCGCAGCCTCGGGCGATATCGCTTCTGCCACCGACAAGGTCGACTCCGCCGTGCAGGGCTCTCTCGACGCCGCCGACGGCTATCGCGACAGCCTTGCCGACACGACGTTTCCCGCCATCAACGGCGGCGTGAGCGATTTGGCTACCGCGACCTCTTCCCTTTCGGGCGCCGTGTCCAATCAGCTCCTGCTCATCGACCACACGAGCGCCGCTCTCGATCAGCTTATCGAGGCCCTGGGAGCCGCCTCCTCGGCCTTCGATGAGACCGATACGCTCCTTGCGGGCTTCGAAGGGGATCTGGAGACCGCGATCACCGACGTCGAGTCGCTTGGCTCTTCCGGGGCTTTAGCCAAGCTGTTCGGCGATGACGGCATCGATCCCGAGAAGATCGCCGACTTCATGCTTTCCCCCACCGAGCTTCAGACCGAGAAGCTCTATCCGGTGAACGCCTACGGCTCTGCCATGGCGCCTCTGTTCATGAGCATCTCCCTGTGGATCGGCGTGTTCATGCTGCTCGTCATCTTGCGCCAGGAAGTGGATACCGAGGGCGTGGCGGGCTTGACCGCCGCCCAAGCCTATCTTGCCAAATGGCTGTTCCTGGCTCCGCTGACGGCGCTGCAGGCGATCGTGTGTTGCACGGGCAACCTCGTTCTGGGGGTGGAGGTCGCCAGCCTGCCGCTGTTCTATCTGACGGCGATATTCTGCTCGCTTACCTACCTGAGCGTCCAATACGCCCTCTCCGTCCTGTTCCAGCATATCGGCAAGGGCGTGTGCATCATCCTCATCTTCGTTCAGATCCCCGGCGCGACGGGCCTGTATCCCATCGAGATGACTCCCGACTTCTTCCAGGCCATCTACCCGGTGTTCCCCTTCACCTACGGCATCAACGCCTTGCGCGAAACCATCGCCGGCTTCTTCGAGTACCAGTGGATCGCCTGCATCGGCATGCTGGCGCTGTTCTTCCTCGCGTTCTTCCTGATCGGTTGGCGCCTGCGCCCCTACCTGACCAACGTCAACCGCATGTTCGCCAAGCAGATCAAGCAAAGCGGCATCCTGAACGGCGAAGAGGTTGAGCTGCCTGCGCGCCGTTACCGCACGAAGCATCTGTTCACGGCGATTTCCGATCGCGACGAATTCCGCGAAGAGGTGCAGCAGCGCATCGCGCGCTTCTTCGATTGGTATCCGCGCGTGAAGCGGGCCTTGCCGTTCATCATCGTCATCGTCCCGGCTCTGACCACGGGCATCCTCATGTTCTTCGGCGTCGAGAAGGTCATCCTCCTGACCATGTGGCTTATCTGGCTCGTCGCCGTTTTGGTGGGCTTGGTCCTGCTTGAGTACGTGCGCGATCGCCTGGAGCATGAGCTGTCGCTTTCCGATCTCGACGACGATGAGCTGCGGCAGATGTTCCTTGCCCGCGACGGCGCACCCTCGTCGAAGGAAGCGCCGGCGAGCGCGCCTGAAGGGGGGCTGAAGCGATGAAGAACATCTGGGCGCTGTTTCGCAACGACCTGAAGCGCGTGAAGAGCAACATGGTCACGATGATCATCGTCGCGGGCCTCGTGCTGTTGCCGTCGATATTCGTGTGGTACAACATCCTGGCGTGCTGGGATGTGTTCGACAACACCGATCATCTCAAGGTCGCCGTCGCGAACACCGACGAAGGCTATCAAAGCGATTTGGTGCCGCTCAAGCTCCACCTCGGCGAGCAGGTCGAGGCGAACCTGCGTGAAAACGATCAGATGGATTGGGTGTTCACTACCGAAGAGGACGCGATCAGGGGTGTCGAGTCGGGCGAGTACTATGCCGCCGTCGTCATTCCTCCGAGCTTCAGCAAGGATATGATGACCTTCTATTCGGAAGACGTGGAGCACGCCAAGATCCTGTACTACTCGAACGAGAAGAAGAACGTGGTGGCGCCGAAGCTCACCGACCAGGGAGCGGATAAGGTGTCGGCCCAGGTCAACACGGTTTTCACGGCAACGCTTTCGGAAATCGCCCTCAATATCGCCTCTCAGCTCGATACGTACGCCCAGGAATCGGACGCGACGGGAAGGCTGGGCGATCTTGCCGACCATATGACGGACCTCGGCTCCCAGATGAGGCAGGGCGCGAAGGCCATGACGAGCTATGTGGCCCTGATCGACGCATCGCAGGGCCTCATCGAAAGCTCGGCGGCGCTCATCGGCGAGGCGCAGTCTTCCGCCGACGAAGTCGGCGATTCCGTCAGCGCGGCGGGCGATTCCATCTCCACCATCAGCGATGCGGTGAGCCAGTCGTCCGAGGCGCTTGATACGGCCCTTTCCGACACGGCGGCGAGCTACGACGGCGTTTCCTCGGCGGTCGACGACGCCTTCTCGTCGTCGAGCACGGCGGCGGGGACGATGGTTTCCTCGCTGCGTTCGCAGGCGAGTTCGGTCGAGGCGCAGGTCGAGCAGATGAAGAAACTGCGCGATCAGATCGCCGCGCTCGGCAACGGTTCGGGCGTGAGCGAGGCCGATAAGAAGGTCATCCAGGCGCTCGTCGACCGAATGGACGGCTCTATCGCTGCCCAGGAGAAGCTTGCCGCCTCGCTGCGGATGGCCGCTGATGATGTGGAGTCGGGCAACAAGAGCACTCAAGAGGCCCATGAGGAAGTGAAGGGCGTCGTTGCCGATGCCCGATCGAGCGTCAAGGACCTGTCGAGTGACTTCACCAACGACATCAAGCCCCAGCTCGATTCGCTGCTTGAGATCACGGCCACGATGGCGGGCGACCTTTTGGCAAGCGCCCAGAAGCTTTCCTCGGTAGGTTCCCAGCTGCAGGGCTCTGCGGATTCCCTGAGCGAGCGCCTCGAGGGCGCCAAGGGCAAGCTCACGTCGGCAGCGAGCGATCTTGAGGCGTCGGCCAAAAAATTCGATTCGCTCGCGGCTTCCATCGATGCTGCGCTTTCCGGCGGCGACATAGACGCCTTGCGCGAAGTGCTTTCTTCCGACACCGAGTCCCTCGCAGCGGCCATTGCGGCTCCGGTGAAGCTCGACAGGCAGGCGATCTTCCCTGCCGACAACTTCGGTTCCCAGATGGCGCCTCTGTACGCGACTCTCGGCCTGTGGATCGGCTCCCTTCTGCTCGTCGTGGCCATTCGTGTGCAGGTGTCTCATTCGCAACGCGATGAGCTGGGCGACTGGAAGCTCTATCAGTTGTTCTTAGGGCGCTTCGGCATATTCTCGCTCGCGTCGTTTGTGCAGACCACCATCATGGCTCTGGGCAACATGTTCTTCCTGGGCGTGCAGGTGAGCGACCCTTTGCTCTACCTTCTGTGCTTCTGGGCCGCCGGTCAGGTATTCGTGTTCATCTGCTATACGTTGGTGGTTTCTTTCGCCAATTTGGGCAAGGCGATCGCGGTGTTTTTGCTCATCATCCAGGTGACGTCGGGCGGCGGCAGCTTCCCCTTGCCGATCCTGCCTGAATTCTTCCAGGTACTGAGCCCCTTCCTTCCCGCGGCGCATGTGATTAACGCCATGCGCGCGGCGATGATGGGGGTCTATCAGGGTGATTTCTGGATCGAGCTCGGGGAGCTTTTGCTCTTCGTCGTGCCGTTCTTGCTGCTGGGGTTGGCGCTGCGCAAACCGCTCATGCGCCTGCTCAAGTGGTACGTCGACAGGGTCGAGGAATCGAAGCTCGTCTGCTAGTGAGGGGATCCTTTACGCAAGGGAGGCGAGGGCGAATCCCGCCGCTGCCGCCCCGAGCGTCGTGAGATAGGAAATCCCCAGGTAAGATGCGCACATGAGGCGCTTGCCGGAAAAGAGGAGTTCGACCGCTTCGTAGTTCATGGTGGATAACGTCGAGAACCCTCCCAGGAATCCCATCGTGAGGGCGAGGTAGGTTATCTCGCCTAGCTGGAGCTGGAAGAAGAGCAGCGCACCTGCCGCCGTGCAGGAAGCCACGTTGATCGCGAGCGTTGGCCAAGGGAAGGCCTGCGTGGTATGGGATTTCAAGTAGGTCGTGGCCTTGCTGCGGCACAGCGCGCCGAGCGCGCCCCCGACGCCGACGGCGAGAAACGCTGCCAAGCTCATGGGCGCCTCTTTTCTTCGCGACGCCTTCTCATGCGCGCTACGCGCATGACGGCAAGGCCCTGCGCCGCGCTGCGTCCGGCGAGCGAAGCCGCGAACGTGGTGAAGATGGTGAGCGCGAGGTAGAGCGCAGAGAGCCCGTAGTTCCCTTCGAGCAGAAACCCGAGGTTCTCGGTCGAGAGCGCCGAGAGCGTGGTGAAGGCGCCGACGAGTCCGAGGCCGAGGGATTTCACCAAGGGTGCGGGCAGATGGAGCCGTCGTCCGACGAAATGGTTGATGATCTCGAGCAGGAAGCAGCCGATCACGTTGACGATGAGCGTGGCGAAGGGGAATCCGCCGTTGGAGGGGATGAGGATCTCGAGCGCGTAGCGAAGGCTTGCGCCGATGAAGCCCATCGCGAGAACGAGCGGGGTGAGCATCGTGGGCTGCATGATGATCTGGCGCAGCCTCAGCCGACCGCTTCGGGAAGGGGAGGCGTCGTTCGATGGCGATGCGTCATGGTCGAGACGATCTGCCATGGAAAATCCTTCCTTACGCCAGCTTCAAGAAAACAAAAAAGCGATCCGACCAGGCGAGCGGTCGGATCGCGGTGGGCGCAGATGGCGGAGAGCTGGGGATTCGAACCCCAGATACGCTTTTGGCGTATACTCGCTTAGCAGGCGAGCACCTTCGGCCTCTCGGTCAGCTCTCCGTGTGATGCGAATTGAAATGATAACCCGCTCACCCTTTTCTTGCAAGGAGAAGAGACGTGCGAAACCACGCAATCATCGAAAAAGACACGAATCGTCCGTTCTTTCGCGCTCAAACCGCGTTTGCGCTCGCTCTTTTCGCGCTTGTTTGCGCGTGGGCGCTGGCGCTGTTCCCCCAAACGGCCTATGCGAAGTCCTACGACGTCACGGCCGACGCGATAGAGGCGCGCGTGAGCGACGGCGGCGATCTCGTCGTCACCGAGAAGCGCACGTTCGACTTCAACGGGGATTTTTCTGCGGTGTGGTGGGAATTCGATAGTTTGCCGTCGCACGCGTCCCTGTCCATCGACGGCGTGCGTGTCTCTGCGGCGCAGGGCGGCTCCTGGTCTTCCTTGCCGGCGGTCCCTTTCGATCTTGCGTGGCGCGAAGACGGCGGTCCATCGAGCGCGGCCTATTCCTTCGATGCGGGCAAGAATGCCGTGTACGTCTTTTCTCCGTGGTCGGACGAATCCGTGAGCGTCGAGCTTTCCTACACGGTCGATAACGCGGTCGAGGTCTACGCCGACGTCGCCGAGCTGTACTGGCAGTTCGTCGGCAGCGGCTGGGAAGTGGACACGCAAGACGTTACCTGCTCGATCGAGCTTCCTGTTGCGGCAGGGTCGTCCGTCCTCGCCGGAGACAACGTGCGGGCATGGGGACACGGGCCGCTCGACGGCCAGTTGTCGATCGGCGAAGACGGGGTCGTGATCTATGTTCTTCCGAAGGTGGCCTCCGGTCAGTACGCCGAGGCGCGCATCGCGTTTCCGTCGGAATGGATGACGGGCGTGTCGGCTTCTTCGCCCATTGCGCATCCCTCCGAATTCCGCCTTGACGAAATCGCCGCCGAGGAGCAGAAATGGGCGGATCGCGCCAACGAGGAGCGTTTCGCCTCGCTTGTTTCCACGGCCTTCGCCTTCGTGGTGTGCGCTGCGCTCATCGTGTGGGCATTCGTTTCCTTCCGCCGCTTCGGCAAGGAGCTCAAGCCGACTGTGACCGAAGAGTACTGGCGCGATGTCCCCGTTCCGGGCGAGCATCCGGCGGTGGTGGGGCGCCTTGTGCGCTTCGACGCTCACGACCCCGCTGATTTCACTGCGACGTTGCTTCACTTGGCCAACGAAGGGGCGCTGAAGATAGAGCGCGCCGCGCGGCCCGACGGCGGTGACGACTACCTCATCAAGCGCGTTGCCGGCGTTGTGACCGCCCTTAACAGCGAAGTGGATCGGGCGGCTCTCGACATCCTTTTCGATACGCTCGCGCAGGGCGAAGACGCTCTGTGGGTGGGGGACATGCAGGAGCGCGCCGAGCGCGACCCCGAGGCGTTCTCAGACGCGATGGAGAAGTGGCAGGGTCTTGTGAGCGCGCGCGTCAACGTGGGCGAGTATTTCGAGGGCTATTCGACGACCAAGAAGTACCGCATGGTGACCGTCGCGGTCCTTCTGTTCGCCGCCATGCTTTTGATTTCAGCGTTCTTCTCGAATCCGCTCATGATGGTCCCCGCTATCGTGACGTGCCTCGTGCTCATCGTCGTTTCGCGCTTCATGGATCGTCGCACGCAAAGGGGGGCCGACGCCAACGCGCGTTGCGAGGCCCTTAAGCGGTGGCTAACCCACTTCTCGTCCCTCGACGAACGTCCCCCGACGGATTACCGGGTGTGGGGCGAGTTCATGGTCTACGCGTACCTCTTCGGCGTGGCGAAGCAGGCGATGGACGAGTTGCGCCGAGCCGAGCCAGCCGTCGTTTCCGGCTTCGAGGACGATGGTTTGCCCGTTTCCGTGGCGCCCTGGTGGGTGTGGATGGCGATGGATTCGTCGGCGAGCATTCCCGATGTGGCTTCTTCGCTCGGCCTCGCCGTCGACGACGCCGTATCATCCGTGGCTTCCGCCCTCGAGGGCTCGTCGTCGAGCGGCGACGGATTCGGCGGTGGCTTCTCCGTCGGCGGTGGCGGCGGGTTCGGCGGCGGTGGCGGCGGTGCCCGTTAAGTGCGTGCCCGTAGGCGAGCAGGCGCGGCTTTTGTATAATACGCAGCTATGACTTCTCTCGATTCCATACCTACGGGCGTATACAAGGCCCTCGTCGTCGTCGCTACGGCTATCTGGGGATTCAGCTTCGTGGTCATGAAAGACGTGATCGCGGTCGTTCCCCCGGCGAGTCTTCTGGGCATCCGCTTCCTCATTGCGGCGGTGATCCTTTTCGTCGTTTTGCTCAGGCGGGTGCGCCGCCACCTTTCGTGGCGGCTGCTTGGCGCCGGCGCCGTCCTGGGCGTGCTTGATTTCATGGGGTTCTGGACGCAGACGCTCGGCTTGGTCTACACCACGCCCGGCATCAATGCGTTTCTTACGGCGACGTACTGCGTCATCGTCCCCTTCGCCTGGTGGGTGGTGGGCAAGAAGCGCCCGCAGCTGTGCAACGTCTTCGCTGCAGTGGTGGCGATCGGCGGCATCTGGCTCGTCTCGGTCGGTGGATCAGGGGAGACGCTTTCGTTCGGTTTGGGCGAGGGGTTGACGCTTGTCTGCGCGTTCTTCTTCGCCGTCCATATCGTCTTCGTCTCGCGATTCGCCCTGCGCCACGATGTGCTGGTGCTGACGGTCGTGCAGTTCCTCGTCGAGGGCTCGCTCGGCGTGATCGTGGGCGCAACCACCGAAACGATGCCGGCGCTTTCCCAGATCCCGCCCGAGATCTTCGCTCAGATCCTGTTCCTCGCCGTGTTCGCTTCGGTTGTCGCCTTCGGCATCCAGAACGTGGCCCTCGCCTACGTGCCGCCCGCCCAGGCAGCGCTTCTTTTGAGCCTCGAATCGGTTTTCGGCGTGGGCTTCTCGATCCTCCTCTACGGCGAGGTGATGACGGTGCGGCTGGTGGCGGGCTTCGCCCTCATCTTCGGAGCGGTGCTCATCAACGAGGTGGTGGGCCCGAGGCTCGCTGCGAAACGTGCTATAGTTGCTAGCGGTCGCAAGAAATGGGAAAAGGATGGATCGAATGACTGATAAGACCGAAAACGTCGTCCTGATCGGCATGCCAGGTGCGGGAAAGTCTACTCTCGGCGTCGTTTTGGCTAAGATCCTCGGCTATGAATTCATCGACGCGGATCTGCTGATCCAGGGAAAGCTCGACAAGACGCTTCAGAAGATCATCGATGCCTGCGGCCCCGATGGCTTCATCGAAGTCGAGAACGAGGTTTTGTGCACCCTGTCCGCCACGCATGCCGTCATCGCTACGGGTGGTTCGGCAGTCTATTCCGATGAGGCCATGCGCCATCTTTCCTCCATCGGCACCGTCGTGTACTTGAAGGTTTCCTACGAGGAGCTCGAAAGCCGTCTGGGCGGCTTGCACGAACGAGGCGTCGTCATGAAGAACGGCATGGGCATGAGCCTGGCCGATCTGTACGAAGAGCGCAGCCCCCTGTACGACAAGTACGCCGACCTCACGATCGACATCGACGGCCTTTCAGTGCGCGATGCCGCTCGTCGTCTGGTCGATCAGCTCTCCTTGATGTAGCCTGCGACGTCGCCTGTCGAAACGCTGAAACGACGAGGGTCCTGCTTCCGCTAAGAGAAGCAGGACCCTCGTTCTCGTTCGCTCGGGTGACGGGCTGGTGTTTCTCGCGAGCTCCTTACAGGACGATCTCGCGTTCGCTGCCGTCGATGTCGGCGATCTTGGCGACGCCTTGCTTCAGGGAGAAGAAGGTCAGGCGGGGATCGTCGCAGTCTTCGTAGGTTTCGCCGAGGGCGGTCATGTGCTCGTAGCCAGCCTTGCGTACGTCGTCGCCGGCCGTGTCGACCATGCTCGCCACGCCGGTCAGGATGACCCAGCCGTGACCCGGCTTCCAGGCGGAAAGCTCGAACTTGGGGTTTGCAACGAGCTGCTCGTAAACATCTTTGTTCGTGGCCGTGCAGAACCACAGGGTATCGCCTTCGCGCATGGCGAAGGAAAACGGCCTGACGTGAGGCTGGTCGCCTTCGGTGGTGGCCAGGTACCAGGCGGGCACCGAGGTGAGGTAATCGATGAGCTCATCCATGGCGTTTCCTTTCAGACAGGCGCCCGCATCGAGGGCGCATTTCGTTACACGAGGGGAGTGAGGAAGGTAAGCGCGAGGTCGGTAGCGACGACGCAGGCGCAGCCGACGAGGAGGTAGATCAACCCACCGAGATCGCGCGGGTGGTACTTCAGTTCCCTTAGGCGCGTACGGCCCTCGCCGCCGTGGTAGCAACGCGCGTCCATGCCGAGCGACAAGGTTTCCGCATGGCGAAACGCGCTGGTGAACAGAGGGACGATGAGCGAGGTCATCATGGCTATCGATCCTCTGAAGCCATTGTTGAACTTCGCGCCGCGGCTGATTTGCGCACGGTAGACGGTCCGCAGCTCGAGGGCGAACTGCGGAAGGAAGCGCAGCGCGATGCCCATCATCATCGACAGCTCGTGGGCTGGCAGGCCGAAGCGCTTAAAGGGGCCAAGGAGGCTCTCGAAGGCGTCGGTCAAATCGAGCGTGGTGGTGGCGAGCGTGAGAAGGCTGACGCCAAGGAGGAGCATGGTCAGCCTGATGGCGATGAACAGCGCCTGGGTAAGGCCCTGCTGGCTGATGCAGATGATCCAGAACTGGAAGTAGACATCGCCGCCTTGCACGAAGAAGACGTTGAGCAGGGCGGTGAAGATGACCAGGATCGCCAAGGGGGCGATCGAGATGAACGCCTGTTTCACGGAGATGCGCGCGAAGGCGAACATGGCGAAGGTGAAAGCGGCGGCCACGGCAAGGGAGACGTAGGAGCCTGCGGCGAAGACCAACACCATGAAGAGCAGTGAAAGCAGCAGCTTAGCGCGCGGATCCATGCGGTGGACGATGGAGTCGCGGGCGATGTAGCGCCCGAAGATAGCCTGGAGTCCCATTACCTACGCCTCCTTCTGCAGAAGGAGCGCAAGTTCGTCTGCCAGGGTTTCGGGCAGGTAAAGCTTCTTTTCGAGGGGCAGGCCCATTTCGCGCAGTTCATTCGCGAGGCGCTGCGCATGGGGAATGCCCAG
Source organism: uncultured Eggerthella sp. (assembly GCA_959607715.1). Lineage (GTDB taxonomy): Bacteria > Actinomycetota > Coriobacteriia > Coriobacteriales > Eggerthellaceae > Anaerotardibacter. The sequence goes on from CAUHNN010000006.1 coordinate 24,938, forward strand.
GCCGATTTCACGGATCTCGGCGGCATGGTTGACGAAGATGTCCTCCGGGGTGCCGATATGGGCGATCTCGCCTTCGTGCATGACGATCATGCGATCGGCGAGGCGCGCGATGTCGTTCATGTTGTGGGAAACCATCACCACGGTGAGGTCGCGTTCCTTATGAAGGTTGTCGATGAAGGCGAGGAAGTCGTTGCGGGATGCGGGGTCGAGGCCGGCGACCGGCTCGTCGAGCACGAGGACGCTCGGTCGCATGGCGAGCACGCCGGCGAATGCGACGCGTCTCTGCTGACCGCCGGACAACTCGAAGGGGGATCGGTCCTTCAGCTCGTCGAAATCGAGATGAACCGACGCGATCGCTTCTTTCACGCGGGCGTCGACGTCGTCTTGCCCAAGTCCGAGGTTGCGTGGGCCGAAGGCGACGTCCTCGTAGACGGTCGCGGCGAAGAGCTGATGCTCGGGATATTGGAACACGACGCCGATGTCTTCACGCGCGCGCGTCGCGACGGAGCGCTGAGCAACATCCTCGTCGCGCCACAAAACGCGCCCTTCGGTGGGGTTCTCGAGCCCGTTGAGGTGCTGAACGAGAGTGGATTTCCCCGATCCGGTATGGCCGGCGATGGCGAGGAATTCCTTGTCGTGCAGCTCGAACGAGATGTTCTTGAGCGCATAGCGCTGCTTTTCGCCCGCTTTGCGCTGTCGTTTGGTGAGCGGCTGGTAGCTGAAGCTTACTTGCTCGAATACGATCGACACAATGCCTCCTTCAGCGCGCCGGTTTCGATGGGGGAGCCTACGTCGATGCCCCGCTTCTTCAGAAGACGGGCCATTTCGGTGGCGAAGGGAACGGCCAGGTTGAGCTTATTGAGGACGTCGTCTTTCACAAGGACGTCCTCGGGTGCGCCGTCGAGGACGCACGAGCCCTTGTCGAGCACGATGACGCGATCGGCCTCGGCTGCTTCCTCCATGAAGTGGGTGATCATCACGATCGTCATTCCCTGAGCGTGAAGATCCTTGCAGACGCGCATCAGCCCGCGTCGACCGCGCGGGTCGAGCATAGCCGATGCTTCGTCGAGGATGAGGATGTCGGGTTCCATGGCGAGGACTCCCGCGATGGCGACGCGCTGCTTCTGTCCGCCGGACAGCGCGGTCGTCTCTCGTTTGCCGTAGTTCTTCAGCCCGACGCGGGCGAGCGCGGTTTCCACGCGCTCGTGCAGCTCCTCGGTGGGGACGCTGAGGTTTTCCGGTCCGAAGGCGACGTCGTTTTCGACGAGGCTCGCCACGAGCTGATCGTCGGGGTTCTGGAACACCATGCCCGCCGTGCTGCGGATGGCGAAGGTGTTCTCCTCTTCATCGGTGTAGAGCCCCTCGACGCTCACGCGACCCTCGTCGGGGATGAGAAGGGCGTTGATGAGCTTCGAGAACGTCGACTTGCCGGAGCCGTTGGCCCCGAGGACGCAGACGAACTGCCCCTTCTCGATGGTGAGCGAAAGGTTGGAGAGAACCCATCCTTTGCCGGTGTAGGTGAATGACGCGTCTTCGAACGAGATCATCTAGCGGCCCTGTTTCTGATCTTTCTTAGGGGTGATCAGGTTGGAGACCGATTTGTAGATGATGAGCGTGAGCACCGAATTGAGCACGCCCTTGGCAAGGTTGAAGGGGATGAGGATGGGGACGATCATCGCGATGACGGCATCGATCGGGACACCGAGCCACATCGGGGTGAGGATGAGGTTGCCCACGATGGCGCCGGCGGTTGCCACGACGACGCTGAGCGCCAAGCCGCCGATTGCGGCAGGGTAGGTGCGCTTCGCGCGGTAGATGAGCCCGGCGGGCAGCACGAAGCAGACGGTGGCGATGATGTTCATGAGCGCACCCGTGAAGTCGGCCATCAGCAGGCCGTGGATGATGGCGCACAGGATGCCGACGGCAACGCCTGAGCCCGGCCCGAAGGCGAATCCGACCACCATGGCGGGCATGATGGAGGCGTCGAACTTAAGCCACGTGACGCCGGGAAGCAAAGGGAACTCGACGAAGCTGAGCAGAACGGCGATGGCGCACATGAGGGCCATGGTCACCAGCTGCTTGGTGCTCCAGACGTTCGAGTTCTTTTGGGAAATGGACTGTTTTTCTGCGCGTGCAGACATAGGGAAGCCTCCTGTCTCTTCCATCCGGACTTTAACCGTTGGCTCTGGATTCGCACCAGATCAGCCCATTGCTCTATCGCGTGGGGTCGCGGGCTTCGGAGGGGAGCCGTTTGCTCCTGCTATCCGTTACCGCCAGTGAGGAATTTCACCTCGCCCTGAAACAGCGAACACCATGCTACCACGCGCATGCTGCTCCATCAAGATAAAGGCAGGCAGCGTTGATGTTGCGTCGGTCGCCTCTTCTTCGCGTCTTTTGGGGCGCAGCGACCAGGGGCGAAGCTTGCCGAAGGAGACGGCGCGGGCCCCGCATCGTTTCGCTCCGCTTTCCCCGCAAGGTGAAAAGCGTCCTTGAAAAAGAAAAAGGCCAACGCAAGACAAGCGTTGGCCAGGTGTTTCAGTGGCGCCCCTGAGAGGACTCGAACCTCCGACGCACGGTTTAGGAAACCGACGCTCTATCCACTGAGCTACAGGGGCATGACGTATTTGCGGGTAGAGCCGCAAGATAATAGCCCAGCCATTCTATCATGGCCGGGCTATTCGGCAAACGATCGTTGCGGGTTAATCGCCCCCACCCACAGAGGAGCCCGATCCTTCCGAGATCGTGATGGTGATGGTCGATCCCTTCTTGGCGGAGGTGGCGCTTTGCTTGATCACCTGGCCGGCGGGGACGGTGTTGCTCTTCGTGTAGGCGGTGTTGACCACGAAGCCCGCGGAATCGAGCTCTCGCGCCGCAGAGTCTTCGTCCATGCCCACGACGTAGGGCACGTCGACCGAGGTGTTCTCGGGGCCGTTCGAAACGACGATGCTGACCTGGGACCCCTTCTTCGCCGAGCCGCCGTCGGGGCTCTGGGAGATGACGTTGCCCTTGTCCACGGTGTCGCTGTAGTCGTAGGAGACGCTTACCGTGAAGCCTGCGCCCTCGAGGGAGGAGCGGGCAGAGGAAAGGGAAGCGCCTACGACGCTGGGCACGCTGACCTGCTCGACGCCCTTGGAAACGTGGAAGGTGACCGTGTCGCCCTTGTTGGCGGTGGATCCGGCCTTGGTGTCCTGGGTGGCGACCTTGCCTGAGTCGACGTCGTCGGAATAGACGTCATCGCCCTGGCTTGCGCTCAGGCCGAGCGCCGTCAGCTCCTTCTGCGCCTCCTCGACCGTCTTGTTCTTAAGGTCGGGCACCGTTACCTGCTCGGTCCCCTTAGAGACGCTGATGTTGATGCTCGACCCCTTTGCGGCCAGATTGCCCGCCGGCGGGTCGGTGCTGACGACCTTGCCGGCCTCGACGTCGGAGTTGTAAACCTCGGTTTCGGTTCCGATCTGGAAGCCTGCCTGCTGAAGCTCGGTGCGCGCTTCAGCGATGGTCTTGCCGGCGACGTCGGGTACGGCGACGCGATCGCCGCCCGTGAGGGCGAGCACGGCGCCGATGATGGCGATGGCAGCCACCACTGCCGCAACGATGGCGATCGTGGTAGTGCGTTTCTTTTTCTTCTTCGCCTCCCCCTCATCTTCGGCAGAGAAGGTGTGGGGCGCGTTCATGACGCTCGTGGCGGCGTTGTTGGCTCCGCCGGAAACAGGGCTCATGACCGCCGTGCCGTTCTGGACGGGAGCCACGCCGCCCATGACCTGGGTCTTGAGGCCGCTGATGTCGTCGCCAAGGTTGACCGGGCGACCGGCGAGGAAGTCGTTCAGGACGCGACGCATCTCGGAGGCGTCTTTGAAGCGGCGCTCCGGATCCTTTTCGAGCGCCTTCATGATGATGGATTCAAGATTCGGATCGATGTTGGGGTTGATGGTGCTCGGCGCTGCGGGCAGTTCCTTGACCTGCTTGACTGCGACGCTTACGGCATCCTGGCCATCGAAGGGAAGCTTGCCGGTCGCGGCTTCGTAGAGGACGACGCCGAGGGAGTAGATGTCGGAAGCGCCGGTGAGGTCCTTGCCCTGCGCCTGCTCGGGGGAGACGTAGTGGGCCGTGCCGAGGACGGTGGCCGTCTGGGAGAGGCCGGCGTCGCCGGCACGCGCGATGCCGAAGTCCATGACCTTGATGTTGCCGTCGGGCTGGATCATGATGTTCTGCGGCTTGATGTCGCGGTGGATGATGCCGCCTTCGTGGGCGACGGAAAGCGCCTGGGCTACCTGGGAGCCGATTTCGGCGGCCTTGCGTTGATTGATGGCGCCGCGTTCCTGGATCGCGGTCTTGAGATCGGTGCCGCGGAGGAATTCCATGACGATGTAATAGGTTTCCCCGTCGAGGCCCCAGTCGTAGATGCTGACGATGTAGGGGCTCTGCAGGTTGGCGGCGGATGCCGCTTCCTGACGGAAACGTTTTGTGAACGTGGGGTCGGCGGCGTACTGGGGCAGCATGACCTTGACGGCTACCGTACGCCCGAGGACCTTGTCCTCGGCACGGTAGACCTCTGCCATGCCTCCCAAGCCGACGCGTTCGATTAGCTTGTAGCGGTTATTGAAGGTTCTGCCAATCATGCTTCCAGCCACGATTTATCTCCCTTTGGATCCATGCTTAACGACCATCGCATAAGCATATCCTACTTAATATTCACGACCCCTCTTCGTTACCACGCGTTCACGAGGAATCGAAAAAGTTTCTTACAATTCCCCTTGCACTTCAAGTGCGGTTTCGAGGACGTTCTGAGCACGTCCCGCTGCGCCGCCGCTCACGGTCTCGCCGGCTTCCTCCAGGATGATGGCGACGACGATGGAGCAGTCGTCTGACGGGCCCATGCCGACGAACCAGCGGTCATCCTTTTCCTTGCCGGTTTCCGCCGTGCCCGTCTTGCCGGCGATCGTCACGCCGTCGACGGCGGCAGCCGTGCCCGTGCCGCTTTCCACGACGCCCTCGAGGACGGTGCGCACGCGTTTGGCCACGGAGCTCGAGCAGACGCTGGCTATTTTAGACGGAGAGGCGAGGTAGCTGTTCTTGCCGTCGGAGTTGTAGACGCTGTCTACCAGGTAGGGCTGCATGATATCGCCGTTGTTGGCGATGGCGCAGCCGACCAGCGCCATCTGCAGGACGGTTGCCTGCGGACCCGCGGGGCTGGCGTGTTCGCCGACCGGTTCGCCCGCTGCGGCCCAGGCGGTTTCCCATTCGGTCATCTCGGACGGGTCGGGCATGAGCGACTTCGCCAGGGGAAGCTCGAAGGAGATGTCCTTGTTGAAGCCGTATTCTTCAGACGATTCGACGAGTTTCTGCGGGCCGATCTTGTCGCCGAGCTGGGCGAACACGGTGTTCGCGGAAAGCTCTGTTGCGCGCGCGAGCGTGATCTCGCCGTAGGAGGCGCTGTTGAAGTTGGTCACCTTGCCGCCGCCGATGTCGAGGGTGGCAGGCGCCGAGAAAACGGTTTTCTCGCTGGCGACGTCGTCTTCGAGGGCTGTCTCGAGGGAGACGATCTTAAAGGTCGAACCCGGCGAATAGAGCGCCTGGGTGGCGCGGTTGTAGAGGGCTGAGGAATCGCCGCCGCTCTTCAGGATGTCTTCGACGTCGGCCGCATCGTAGGTAGGAGACGAGGCGAGCGCGAGCACCGCTCCTGTCTTCGGGTCGATGGCGACGCAGGCGCCGGAGTAGCCCTCGAGGGCATCCTGGGCGGCCTTTTGGATGGATGAGTTGATGGTGAGCTTGACATCGTTGCCCGCCGTACCTGCCCCGGTGTAGGAGTTGAGCACGTCGATCCAGGAGGCGTAGTTGCTCTCGCCCTTGAGCGTGTCGTTGTAGGCGGCTTCGATTCCCGAGGTGCCATAGGTGGTGGAGGCGTAGCCGACTACGTGCGAGGCGAGCGTGCCGGCGGGGTAGACGCGCTTATACGTGCCGTCATCCTGCTTGACTGACGAAGCGAGCAGGACGTTGTCGTAGGTGGAGATGGAGCCGCGCTCGGTCTTCGCTTCCTTGGCGAGCGTGTGGTTGTTGATGGGCATCGATTTGTATTCGTCTGCCTTGATGACCATGATGAGCGTCAGGTTCGCTACCAGGAGGGCGAACAGGATCGAGAAGGCGATCATCGTGTTGGTGAGGCGTTTGCCCAGGCTCACGCGGCCGAGCGCGCCGTTGATGGTGACGGCGCCGGTGCCGGAGGCCATTTCAGTGCCGAGACCCGTGCCCTGGTCGCTGACGCGCAGGAGCATGCCGATGATGATGAAGCTCGCCAGCAGCGATGAGCCGCCTTGGCTGACGAAGGGCAGCGTCAGGCCCGTCAGGGGGATCAAGCGTGTGACGCCGCCGACGATGATGAAGCCCTGGAGGATGATGATGGCGGTGAGGCCCACCGCGATGAACGAGCTGATGTCGGACTTGGCGCGGGCTGCGGAGAGGATGCCGCGGATGGCGAAGCACAGGTAGAGCAGCAGAACGCCCGCGGCGCCGAGAAGGCCCGCTTCCTCGGCGATGGCCGAGAATATGAAGTCGGATTCGACGATGGGGATCTGGCCCGCCATGCCGTTGCCGATGCCGACGCCGAACAGCCCGCCGTCGGCGATGGAGAAGATCGATTGAACGAGCTGATAGCCCGTGTTGGTGGGGTCGGCGAAGGGGTCGAGCCACGTCTCTACGCGGATCTGGACATGGGAGAACGCGAAGTAGGCGGCGACGAAGCCCAGCGCGATGAGGACCAGGCCGATCACGAAGTACGATTTCTTGCCGGTGGCGACGTAGAGCATCGTCAGGAAGACGAAGAAGAGCACGAGCGCGCTGCCGAGGTCCTTCTCGAAGGCGACGACCATCAGCGCGATCGCCCACATGACCAACACCGGAACGAGCGCGCGGGGGTCGGGTATGCGGATCGGGCCGATGCGGTGGGTGAACACCGAGAGCATCTCGCGGTTCTGAGCCAGGTAGGCCGCCAGGAAGACGACGATGCAGATCTTGGCGATCTCGCCGGGCTGGAAGGAGAATCCTGCGATGGACAGCCAGATGCGGCTGCCGTAGATCTCGTTGCCGATGACCGGGAGCAGCGGCGAGAGCAGAAGGGCCAGGCCGATGAGCATGATGCTGTATTTGTATTGGGCGAGGCGCTCGAGGTTCTTCACGAAGGCGAGCACGATTACCATGAACGCCACGCCGAGCAGAAGCCAGCCGACCTGCTTCATCGCCAGCTCAGGGGCGAGGCGCGTGATGAAGGCGATGCCGATGCCCGATAAAGCGAAGGAGATCGGAAGGATCGCGGGGTCGGCCCCCGGCGCAAGCTTGCGGATGGCGAGGTGGGCCACGACGAACGTGGCGAACATGCTCAGCGGGACCGTGAGGTTGTCGAGGGTGACCTGCTCTCCTTGGTTGAGCGCAACCATGGCGAACAGGAGGATTACCGGAGGGGCCGCTACGCACAGGAGCAGCAGCTCGGTGTTGCGTCTCGTCATGGCCTAGCTCCTTGCTGCAGGTTCGTCGGTCGCCGTCGCGGCGGATGAGTTGCGCTCGATTTCCGCTGCGTATTCGTCGAGCAGGGCATCGACGCCGTCGATGCCGCCTTCCACGACCATGCCTTCCTTGATGCGGTTGGCCAGCCCGGGCTGCAGTTTGTCGACTTCGATGTCGGTCGTCTTCTCGAGATGGGAAAGGGAAACGCCGAGGATCTGGTCGTTGAGGCCACGATAGACCGCGACCTTGCCGTCTTGCTCGACGAGGTAGGCGGAATGGTCGACGTACTGCCATGCGCCGAAGCCGGCAAGGCCGAAAGCGACGAGGACCACGGCGATGATGGTTGCGATGAAGGCCTTCGATTTCTTGGCCGCCTTGCGTTCCTGCGCTTCGCGGGACCCTTCGACGTCGACGACGACGGCCGTTGCGTTGTCGTAGCCTCCCGCGGCCAGCGCTGCTTCCACGAGCGCGTCGGCGCAGTCCTGAGCGGATGCGGAGTGGGCCATGATCGATTCGATCTCGTGGTCCTCGATCATGGTGCAGATGCCGTCGGAGCACAGCAGGATACGATCTCCGGTGGAGACGTTCAGCTCGTAGATGTCGGGTTTCATGTGGGGGTCCGACCCGATGGCGCGGGTGATGACCGACCGGTTAGGGTGGACGCGCGCCTCGGCTTCGGTGAGCTGGCCCGCTTCGATCATGTCGGCCATGAGGCTGTGGTCGCGCGTGAGCTGCTGAAGCGTTCCCTGATGAAGAAGGTAGGCGCGCGAATCGCCGACCTGCGCGATGATCAGGCGTTCCTTCTCGATCATCGCGCAGGTGAGCGTCGTGCCCATACCCACGCGGCCGATGCCCTCGTGGGGCGCCTTGATGACGTTGAGGTTCGCCGCCACGACCGCCCGCTCGAGTGCGTCGGCGTCGAGGGAGGCGGGGGCGAGCTCGGCAAGCGTCTTGATGGTGAGCTCGGAAGCGACTTCGCCGGCTTCGTGGCCGCCCATGCCATCGGCGACGGCGAAGAGCGGGGGCAGCACGAGGAGGCTGTCCTCGTTGTGCTCGCGGACATGTCCTACTTCGGTGCGGCTGCCGTAGAAGCTTGCCGCGCGCGACAGGCGCGGTTCGGCGGTTTCGCTGGACTCGTTGATGTGTGAAGTGCTAAGCGTGGGCACGTTGGGACTCCTTAGGCGAATCGGACGCGCATGGTCACGTCGCCGACTGCTATCTTGTCGCCGCTCTTGAGCGCGGTGGGTTCAGAGATGTAGACGCCGTTGACGGCGGTGCCGTTGGTGGAGCCGAGATCCTCGATGAAGAGGTTCTGGCCCATCAGCACGAAGCGCGCATGGCGCGAGGAGACGTAGTCGGCCCCGATGACGATGTCGCTTCCCGGGCTGCGGCCGACGATGACCGGGCCGTGGACGGCGATCTGGACGCCGCGCAGCTCCTTGGGACCCTGCTCGATGGCGACGGTCCAGGCCTTTTCCTTGCGTCGCTGGCCGCGGACCAGGCCGATTCCCGTTTTCATGATGGCGAAGAGGAACAGGTAGAGCAGCACGACGAAGAGAAGTCGGCCTATGAGGAGGATGATGTCGATCACGGGGTGCCTATCTGAGTGGTTCGATCGGGTAATGAAAGGGGCCGCGCGTTTTCGTGCGCGGCCCCTTTTCGTTCGATGTTAATTGAAGGTGAAGAGGAACGTGGTGGTGCCGAGGGTCACGCGATCGCCTTCCTGGAGCATGATGGAGGCGATGTGGCGCCCGTTGACGAGGGTGCCGTTGGTGGAGCCCAGATCGGCGATGCTCCATGCCCCCGCCGATTCACGGCGGATCTCGGCGTGGGTGCGGCTCACGTTGAGATCCTCTATGGCGATGTCGCTCGAGAGGGCGCGGCCCATCACGATGCGGTCCTGCGCAAGCGGGAAGGACCGGTTAGTGGTCAGGTCGATCAGGCGCGGCTGCTGCTGGTTGGCGTGGCGTGCCGGCGCGGGGTAGGGCTGCTCGTCGAAGCGCATGGTCTGCGGAGCGGGCGCGACCTGCGGCATCGGTGCAGCCGGAACCTCGTCGTTCATGACGTCGATGCCGGACGAGGCGTAGTCGTTCTGACGGGGAGCAGCGGCCGGCGCCGGCGCGGGGCGCTGGGAGGGAAGCGGGGAGTGGGGCTGAAGGCCGTAGCGTTCCATTTCCTCTTCGCGCAGCTGCTCGATGATGGGGGCGGAGACAAGCTCGGCGATGATGTCGAACTTGCCCTGCTTCAGCTCGTCGTCGACGATGAAGCGCACGAGGGGCGCCCCATCCATGGCGAGGCCCATTTCCTGGGCCTTGGCGCGCAGGTAGGTTTCGGTTTCCCCGGCAAGCGTGGGGTAGTACCCGAAAAGACGCTCGTCGTCGTCGGGGTTGACCAAGACGGTGTAGAGGGTCGGCGCGAATTCCTTGCCGGCGCCTACCATCTTCTCGCGGCGCATCTGCTTCTCGGCCTTCTTCGCGATCTGGACGGGGCTGATGGGGGCGTCGAAGAACTTATCACCCATTCCTTCGAAGCCGTCTTCCATACGGCGTTCGAACTTCGAGAAAAACCCCATACTGTACTCCTATCGCTTTTGCCTTGTGCGGCATGATGTTCCAACGTCCAATCATGCCATATTTGCAGGGAGAGGAACAGTTTTTCACGCAAGCGTCATTTACTTGTGTCTCTATTTACCTGAATAGATCGACCCTGATGGGGCCGCGTCTTCTATCGGGGTGTTTGGCCTGCTGGGCATCGCGCGTGTATCGACGGAGGAAAAAGGCGCTTGCAACTGAAGATAAGGTGCGTTATTCTGTCACTCGCACTTTTGCTGCACATGCGGGTGTGGCGGAATTGGCAGACGCGTACGGTTCAGGTCCGTATGAGCTCCGGCTCATGAAGGTTCAAGTCCTTTCACCCGCACCATTTGAGTTTAAGCATCCCTTCGGGGGTGCTTTTTTGTATCATGGAGCGCGTTATCTTTTTTTGTGTGCACAATTCGTTAGGAGCGCAAGCCAATGAAGCACATCCATTGCCTGAACAACATCTCTTCCCATGGCACCGACCTGCTCGATCCCGAGAAATACGTCCTCACCGACTCGTTCGACGAGGCTGAGGGCATTCTGGTTCGCAGTGCGGCAATGCACGATATGGAGTTCCCCGCAGGCCTGCGCGCAATCGCACGTGCCGGTGCGGGCGTCAACAACATTCCCCTCGAGCGCTGCGCCGACGAGGGCATCGTCGTTTTCAACACCCCCGGCGCGAACGCCAACGCCGTCAAGGAGATCGTCTTGATGTCGCTTCTGCTCGGCAGCCGCGGCATCCTCGGCGGCATCGAGTGGTGCCGTGCGAACGCCGACAACGACAACATCGCCAAGGACGCCGAGAAGGCCAAGAAGAAGTTCGCCGGTCATGAGATCAAGGGCAAGAAGCTCGGTGTTATCGGCCTCGGCGCCATTGGAGCCGAAGTCGCCAACGCCGCCGTCGAGCTGGGCATGGACGTCTACGGCTACGACCCCTTTGTCTCGGTCAGCGCCGCATGGAAGATCTCGAGCCCCGTTCACCACATCACCGACCTCGCCGACATCTTCCGCACCTGCGACTACATCACCATCCACGTGCCGGCCGTCAAGGACACCATCGGCATGATCGGCGCGCACGAGTGCTCCATGATGAAGGAGGGCGTCGTCCTGCTCAACTTCTCGCGTGACACCCTGGTCGACAACGCCGCGCTTTCCGTCGTCCTCGATTCGGGTCGCGTGAAGGCCTACATCACCGACTTCGCCACCCCTGAGGTCATGAAGATGAAGAACGCCGTCGTCCTGCCCCACTTGGGCGCATCCACGGCTGAGGCCGAGGACAACTGCGCGATCATGGCCGTCCGCGAGATGACCGACTACTTCGAGAACGGCAACATCACCAACTCTGTGAATTATCCCGCGCTCGACATGGGCGTCTGCCCCGAGGGCATGACGCGCATCTCGCTTCTTCACAAGAACGTTCCCAACATGATCGGTCAGATCACCAATGTGTTGGGTGCCGAGAGCGTCAACATCGCCAATCTCTCGAACAAGGCGCGCGGCAATTACGCCTATACCATGATCGACCTCGACCAGGAGCCCTCCGAGGAGGTCATCGCGAGCCTTCGCGCGATCGAGGGCGTCCGTCGCCTGCGCCTGATCTAGCGGGCGCACCGTCGGTTCTTTCGGGAAGGGAGGCTTCGGCCTCCCTTTTCTCATACGCATCGGTTGCAAGGAAAAGGGAGGTCAGATGGGGACCGGATCGAAGAGGGACGGCGGTTTCGTGTCGTCGATCGTCAAGAACGCCCAGGCAAGGCCGGGCGTCTTCGCGGTATATCTGATCGCGCGTGTGGGCCTTGTGATCCTGCTCGTCGAATGCGTGTTGGCCGGGCGCTACGAGTACGCGCTTCTGTGCGTCTTGGTGGCGGCGCTTCTGTACGTGCCCGACTTCATTGAGCGCAAGATGTCGGTTGAGCTGCCCGACGTTCTCGAGATCATAATCATCTTCTTCATCATCGCCGCTGAAGTGCTCGGGGAAATGGGCTCTTTCTACGTGAAGATCCCGTACTGGGATACCATGCTCCATACGCTCTGGGGTTTCCTTGCTGCGGGCATCGGTTTTTCGCTCGTCGATATACTTAACCGCAGCGACTCAACGAGCCTCAATCTGACGCCTTTGTTCATGGCCGTGGTGGCGTTTTGCTTCTCCATGTCCGTCGGCGCGCTGTGGGAGCTGTTCGAGTACGCGATGGACAGCTTCCTTGGTTTCGACATGCAGAAGGACACCTGGGTAACGGCGTTCGGGTCGGTTGCGCTCGACCCCACCAACAGCAACGTCGTCGTTCCCGTGACGGACATCGCCTCCACGCAGATCACGCTTGCGTCGGGCGAGGTGATCGTGCTTGACGGCTACCTCGACATCGGGATCCACGACAGCATGGCCGACCTGTTCGTCAACATGATCGGCGCTTCGGTGTTTTCCCTCATCGGCTTCGCCTTCGTGAAGGGCCAGGGAAGAAGCGGAAAGCGGAGCTTGGCGCGCCATTTCATTCCGCGCGTGAAGAAGGGGGACTAGCCCAGGCGGCTATCCCTCGAATCCGAAATCGACCAAAAGGTTGCTTCCGTCGGCGGCGCTCGTGGCAAGTTCGTCGCAGCGTTCGTTTTCGGGGTGGCCGGCATGGCCCTTCACCCAGTGGAAGGTGACGTTGTGGGGTTCCATAGCCTGAAGGAGCCTCTTCCAAAGGTCGACGTTCTTCACCGGCTCCTTCTTGGCGTTTTTCCATCCGCGCTTGAGCCAGCCGTCGATCCAGTGCTGGTTGAAGGCGTTGACCACGTACTGGGAATCCGAGTGGACTTCGACGATGCACGGGCCTTTGAGCGCCTCGAGCCCGGCGATGACGCCGAGCAGCTCCATGCGGTTGTTGGTGGTGGTGACGTAGCCCTGCGACAGCTCGCGGGTATGAAGCTTGCCGTTGCGGTCGACGAAATGCAGGACGGTGCCGAAGCCGCCGCGGCCCGGGTTGCCGCGGGACGAGCCGTCGCTGTAGAGGGTCACGTTCAGTGCCATGTGGTTCGGTTCCTTTCGGGGCGCGCGGATGAGCGCAGGTGGTCTTCGTTTACTTGCAGGCGCGTTCGATCAGGCGGCGCAGCTCATCGAATCCGGTGCCCTTTTCCGACGAGCACACGACGATCTCGATGTCCGAGGGGAGGTCGAGCTGCTTGCGGATGGCCGCTTTCTGCTTGGCCGCGGCGCTGCGGCTGACCTTGTCGGCTTTGGTGAGCGCGATGATGAACGGCAGCTGGCATTCGCGAAGGAACGCGACCATCTGCTCGTCGAGCTTGGTGGCGGGGTGGCGGATGTCGATGAGGGAAACGACGAGGGCGTAGTAGCGGTACTGGTCGAAGTACCCGTCGATCATCTCTGCCCAGCGGGCCTTTTCCGACTTCGCGACTTTGGCGTAGCCGTAGCCGGGCAGGTCGACGAAGTGGATTTCGTCGGTGACGAAGAAGTTGATGGTGCTCGTTTTGCCGGGCATCTGCGATACCTTGGCGAGTTTCTTGCGGTTGAAGAGGCGGTTGATCAAAGACGACTTGCCGACGTTCGATCGGCCGACGAAGGACACCTCGGGATGCGTCGACGGGGGGATCTGGGCCGAGGTGCCGTAGGCTCCCTTGAATTCGACGAGGTTGTAGTTCATGTTCTCTCCGCTTCGGTTCGGTTTGGATTATCAATGATACCTTCGCCGGTCGTTGCTGCGAACGGGGATAATGGATGACCAAACGACAAACACGTATGCGCCTGGTTCGGGGCGCCGATGGCCTTGCGTCGTTTCCGCCCGCATTCTCGGGCGGATGCACCGGGCAAGATAGGAGCGTTCGATGGATCAGGCCGAGCAGGTTGTGAGGGCCATCACGGGCGGTGATCTGCTCGCTAAGGTGGTCGTGGCCGTGGTCATCGTCGCCATCACGGCGGCGGTGTCGCATCTTCTGGTGAAGTGGCTGCGCCATATCATGAGCAAGGATAGCAACCAGATCCCCCAAAGCTCCATTTTCGTGAACATCGTGCGCGGCATCGTGTGGGGCATCGGAGCCTGCTTCGTGCTCGACGCCTGCTTCGGCGTGAACATGTCAGCGCTCATCGCGGCGCTCGGCGTCGGCGGCATCGCCATCTCCCTGGGTTTCCAGGACACGCTTTCCAACCTCATCGGCGGCACGCAGATATCGCTCATGCGCATCGTCTCGCCTGGCGACAACATACAGGTGGGCTCCAGCAAGGGCGTGGTGCAGGACGTGACCTGGCGCCATGCGACCATCAAGAACCGTCTGGGCGAAACGGTGATCATCCCGAATTCGGTCATCTCCAAGAACGCGGTGGTCCACCTTCCGCCGGTTGAGCGCCTGTCCGTGCCGTTTATGGTGACGGGCCATGGTGATCTGGACGCCGTGGCGGATCGGGTGCGGAAAACGGCGCGCGAGACCGCGCTCGAGTTCGCTGGCGTCGTCGAGGACCCGACGGTCCTGTTCACGGAAATCACCGCCGAGGGACTGGTGGGCAAGGTGGTCCTCGAGATCGACGACGCCGCCCAGGCGACGCCGGTGTCCGACGCCATCACGCGTGCCATCGCGCCTCTCGTTCGCTAGAACGCGTCTCTGTGCGCAATCCCCCTCATTTCCCCTCGCGGCTTCTTTATGTGCGGATGCGAGCGCAAGGGGCGTATTTGCTATCATGGGAACGTTCTGGAGGCGTTTGGCCGCGCAGGCTGGGCGCGTATGAAGACGAAGGAATGTCCATGACGCAACATCTCACTGAAAAGGACGTGCGCGACATCGCCACGTACGCCCGCATCGGGCTCAACGATGAAGAAGTCACGGCGATGACCGCCGACCTGAACAGCATCATCGAGAGCCTGAAGCCCATCACCGAATACGACCTCGATGGAGTGGAGCCCACGTTCCATCCGATCGGAAGCCTTTCCAATGTCATGAGGGAAGACGTCGAGGGCGAAAGCTTCACTCAGGAAGTGGCCCTGTCCAACGCGCCCAAGCAGCAGGACGGCAGCTTCCTCATCCCCGCGATTCTCGGTGGAGGTGACCAGTAATGAGCAAGGCGTTTTCCGAATTCTCCGTCGCCGAGATCCAGGAGGGTTTGGCCTCCGGCGATTTCAGCGCAACCGAAGTGGCCAAGGACTCCCTTGGACGCATCGCGTCGGCCGACCAGGCCGTCCATGCCTACCTCGAGGTGACCGAAGAGGCGGCACTCGCCGCTGCCGCGCGCATCGACGCCGCCATTGTCGAGGGCGACCTCGAGAAGCTCGGCCCCCTGGCGGGCGTCCCTGTGGCTTTCAAGGACAACATGAACATGACGGGAACGCACACCACCTGTTCTTCTCGCATGCTTGAAAACTACGTTTCCCCCTATACCGCGACCTGCGTCGACAAGATCATCCAGGCCGGCGGTATCCCGCTTGGCAAGCTGAACATGGACGAATTCGCCTTCGGTTCCTCCACGGAGACCTCCGCATTCGGCCGCACGTTCAACCCCTGGGACCTTGAGCGCGTTCCGGGCGGCTCTTCGGGCGGTTCGGCCGCTGCCGTCGCCGCGGGCCTCGCCACGCTCACCCTCGGTTCCGACACGGGCGGATCCATCCGTCAGCCCGGCAGCTTCTGCGGCGTCGTCGCCGTGAAGCCCACCTACGGCGTGGTTTCCCGCTACGGCGTCGTCGCCTTCGGCAGCTCGCTCGACCAGGTGGGCCCCTTCGCCCGCAGCGTCGAGGACGCGGCGCTCGCCATGAACGCCCTTGCCGGCCATGATCCTCTTGACTGCACAAGCCAGCCGGTCTCCACCGACTTCACTGTCAACCTTGCCGAAGGCGTGAGCGGTATGCGTATCGGCGTCGTCCCCGCCTTCATGGAGGCCGAGGGCCTCGATGCCGAGGTCCGCGCGAAGGTGACCGAGGCCATCGAGCATCTGCGCTCCCTCGGCGCCGAGATCGTCGAGGTCGAGCTCCCCAATGCGCAGGCGGCCATGAGCGCCTATTACGTTCTCGGTCCCTGCGAGGCGTTCTCGAACCTGGCTCGCTTCGACTCGGTGCGCTACGGCTACTGCGACCCTGGTCATAAAGACCTCGGCGGCCAGTACGAGGCGTCCCGCTCTGGCGGCTTCGGCCCCGAGGCCCGTCGTCGCATCATGCTCGGCAGCTACCTGCTGTCCGCCGGCGTCTACGAGAAGTATTACTACCCTGCTCAGCAGGTCCGCACGCTGATCACCCAGGATTACGTGAAGGCCTACGAGAAGGTCGACTGCATCGTGGCCCCCGTCAGCCCGCGCACGGCATTCAAGTTCGGCGAGATGGCCGACCCCACGTCCATGTACCTGTCCGATATGTTCACCATCTCGATCAACATCGCCGGCAACGGCGGCATGAGCATGCCGGTCGGCCTCGGCGCCGATTCGGGATTGCCGGTGGGCGTCCAGCTGATCAGTCCGGCGTTCAAGGACGAGAACATGCTGCGCGTGGCCGCGGCTCTGGAGACGGTGTACGGACCGGCGCCCGTTGCGCCTGCATTCGCCGACGGAAAGGTAGGTGCCTAAATGAAGAAGCTCGAAGAGGTTCTCCAGGATTGGGAAGCGGTCATCGGCCTTGAGGTCCACGCCGAGCTGACCACGCTCGAGACGAAGATGTTCTGCAGCTGCAAGCTCGAGTTCGGCGCTGAGCCCAATACCCATACCTGCCCGGTGTGCCTGGGTCTTCCCGGCGCGTTGCCCGTGCCCAACAAGGCCGCCATCGAATCCATCGTTCTTGCCGGCCTCGCGACCAACTGCGATATCGAGAAGCGCTCGATGTTCTATCGCAAGAACTACATGTACCCCGATATGTCGAAGAACTTCCAGACCACGCAGGGCCCGATCGCCTTCTGCATGCGTGGTCACCTCGATCTCGACGTCGACGGGCCGGCAGCCCGCGAGCGCATCGATCTGGGCGACCTGAAGCCCGGCGAGCGCGGCGAAGAGGGATCCACGGCAGTCAACGTCGTCCGCACCGAAGAGGGATACGTGGCCCATGTGGGTATCGAGCGCATCCATATGGAGGAAGACGCCGGCAAGATGATCCACGTCGGCGGCGGCGAAGGCCGCATCGCGGGCGCAACGCATTCGTTGGTCGACTACAACCGTGCCGGCACCCCGCTGATCGAGCTGGTCACCCAACCCGATCTTCGCACGCCCGAAGAGGCGCGCCTGTTCATGCAGAAGCTGCGCCAGATCTACCTGGCCATCGGAATTTCCGACTGTTCGATGGAGGAGGGCTCGCTGCGCTGCGACGGCAACGTGTCGCTTCGTCGCCGTGGCTCCAAGGAGCTGGGCACCAAGACCGAGCTGAAGAACATGAACTCCTTCAAGAACCTCCACGACGGCCTGGCTTACGAGATCTGCCGTCAGGCCGAGGTCCTGGAGGAGGGCGGCATCATCTACCAGGAGACTCGCCACTGGGATCCGAGCGCCAAGCGCACCATCGTCATGCGCGTCAAGGAGACCGCTGACGACTACCGCTTGTTCCCCGAGCCCGATTTGGCTCCTTACGATCTGTCCGATGAGTTCATCGAAGGTGTTCGCGCCAAGCTTCCCGAGCTTCCCGATCAGAAGGCCAAGCGCTTCGAATCCGAGTTCGGCTTGTCCGCCTACGATGCGCGCCACCTGGTCGAGCATCGCTCCACCTCGAACTTCTTCGAGGCGTGCATGGCGGCCGCCGACGACGTGAAGCTGGCGAAACCCCTTGCCAACCTCGTGATCAACGATGTGGCGGCCTACGCCAACGCCACCGGCGTGTCGGACATGGCGGAAACGCCGTTGACCCCCGCACGCGCGGTCGAGCTGATCAAGCTGCTCGCCGAAGACGCCATTTCCTCCAAGCAGGCCAAGGAAGTCTTCGCCGCTGTGCTCGATGAGGACAAGGATCCTGCCGCTGTGATCGAGGAGCGCGGCATGAAGCAGGTCTCCGACACCGGCGCCATCGAGGCCGTCGTCGACGGCGTCCTGGCCGCTTTCCCCGATAAGGTGGAGCAGTACAAGGGCGGCAAGACCGGTCTTCTGGGCTTTTTCGTGGGTCAGTGCATG
This sequence comes from uncultured Eggerthella sp., assembly GCA_959607715.1. Lineage (GTDB taxonomy): Bacteria > Actinomycetota > Coriobacteriia > Coriobacteriales > Eggerthellaceae > Anaerotardibacter. The sequence continues at coordinate 43,061 of CAUHNN010000006.1, forward strand.
AAGGAGATGAAGGGCCAGGGCAACCCCAAGGTCATCAACGAGCTTCTGGCTAAAAGGCTCTCGTAGGGGTTTCTTCGGCGTTTGCGACGCGCCGATGCTTTTGTTCGGCGCCCGTCGGCGGCTTCGTGCCGCACGGGCGCCTTTTTAATGGGAAGGAAGGGTGCGCCTGGTATGGAGGAACCGTCTGCGGATGCCGGCTTGATGGACGAAGCGCGTGCGGCGCTTGAGCGTCATTTCGGTTATGCGTCGTTTCGATCGGGTCAGGAAGATCTGGTGCGCGCCGTACTGGCGGGGCGCGATTGCGTCGGCGTGATGCCCACGGGCGCCGGGAAATCCATCTGCTATCAGATCCCGGCCGTGGTCATGGAAGGCCTCACGCTGGTCGTTTCCCCTCTCGTTTCCCTGATGGGCGACCAGGTGCGCTCGTTGCTCGACGCCGGCATACGCGGTTCGTACCTCAACTCGACGTTGACGCCGGGGCAGCAGGCGACCGTGATGCGCCGTGCGCTTGCGGGCTCCTACGACGTGATGTACGTGGCTCCCGAGCGTTTGAGCGATCCGCGCTTCATCTCCTTCGCATCGCAGGCGCATATCCCCCTTCTTGCGGTGGACGAGGCCCATTGCGTATCGCAGTGGGGCCAGGATTTCAGGCCGTCGTATCTGGGGGTCGGCGATTTCATCGGGCAGTTGCCCCATCGTCCGGTGGTGGTCGCGCTCACCGCCACGGCGACCGCAAAGGTGCGCGACGACATCGCCTGCCTGCTCGGCCTTCATGATCCGGTGCGGATCACCACGGGCTTCGATCGCCCGAACCTTCATTTCGACGTCGAGCAGCTGGCGGGGAAGCGCAAGCTCGTGCGCATCCTTTCCTACGTGCGCGATCACGATAGGGATGCGGGCATCGTCTACTGTTCGACGCGTAAGGACGTGGAGAAGGTTCACGAGTCCCTGTGCGATGCGGGCCTCGCCGCCGTACGCTACCATGCGGGGCTTTCCGTCGAGGAAAGAACGCGTGCGCAGGAGGATTTCGTCAATGACGACGCTCTCGTCATGGTGGCCACCAATGCGTTCGGCATGGGGATCGACAAGTCGAACGTGCGCTACGTCATCCACCACAACATGCCCGCCTCGCTTGAGGCGTATTACCAGGAAGCGGGGCGTGCGGGGCGCGACGGTGAAGCGTCCGAATGCCTGCTTCTGTGGAATGACGGCGATATCGGCACGTGCCGCTTCTTCATCGAGCAGGAGTTGGAAAACGAGACCCTTTCGCCCGAAGAACGCGAGGTCGTCCGCGCCTCGCAACGTCGTTTGCTCGCGGCGATGACGGGATACTGCTTGACCACGCGCTGCCTTCGCCGCCATATCCTCGAGTATTTCGGCGACGAGGCGGCCGCCGATTGCGGCGCGTGCTCGAACTGCGAAGGCGGGTTCTCGTCCATCGACGTCACCGCGTGTGCCCGTTGCGTGATGCGCTGCGTTCAGGAAATGCGCGGCCAGTTCGGCAAATCGATGGTGGCCGACGTGCTCCACGGCGCGAACAACCAGCGCGTCCGCGAATTCGACCTGGATAAGATGAAGTGCTACGCGGCGTTGCCCGACGAATCGGTGGCGCGCATAAAGGAGGTCGTCGAGATCTTGGCCTCCGAGGGGTACCTGACCATCAGCGAGGGCCGTTTCCCGCTTGTGGGGCTGGGGCCCCGTGCCCGCGAGGCGGCGACGCCGGGGTTCTCCCTTTCCATGAAGAGGCCCGCCGAGAAGGTGACGAGGCTTCCCGGGGCGAAGGGGTCGCCGTTCGGTTCATCGGGATCGCCCTCGGCTCTATCGAGGGCAGCGCAGGGGCTCGATGGGGACGATGCCGAGCTCTTCGAGCGGCTGCGCGCTCTGCGCAAGCGTTTGGCCGCCGAGGCATCCGTCGCTCCTTACATGGTCTTCTCCGACGCGACGCTTCGGGGCATGTGTTTGGCGCGCCCACGGAGCCGAGAGGCGCTTCTCGACGTTTCCGGGGTAGGGGCCCGCAAGCTTGAGCGCTACGGTGACGACTTCCTTCGCGAGATCAACGCTTAACGGGGCCTCGACGCGCATCGGCTTCGGTTGTTTCCCTACGATTGGGGCGAAGCGTTATTCCAGGTGGGCGTGGCCGTCCTCTTCGATGACGAAGGGGCCCTCGACTGCGGCATCCTTGGGCAGCGCGAAGCTCAGGATGACGGCGGTGAGGAAGGTGAGGGCGACGCTGTTGCCCACGAAGATATCCTGGAGCAGGACGGGGAAGTTCACGAAGATGTCGCCGACCTGGGTGAACCCGATGCCGACGGCGAGGGAGACGGCGGCGATGGTGATGTTGCGCTGCGTGAAGCCGGCATTCGCGATCATCTGGAATCCGCTTAGGATGATGCTGCCGAACATCATGATGGTGCAGCCTCCTAGAACGGCGTCGGGCACGGAGCCGAACAGCGCGCCGATGGCGGGAACGAACCCGGCAAGCGCCAGGACCGCCGCGCCGCAGGCGATGGCCTTGCGGTTGACGACTTTGGTCATGGCGATCAGCCCGATGTTTTGGGCGAAGGTCGTCAGCGGCGAGCATCCGAAGATGCCGGAAAGGGCACTCACGAAGCCGTCCGCGGTGATCGCGCCGGCGAATTCCTTCTCGGTAGGCTGGCGCTTCAGGCCGATTGCGGCGACGGCGGCCGTGTCGCCGAGGGTTTCAGCTGCGCTCACCAGGTAAAGCAGGACGACCGAGACGATGGCTCCGGCGTGGAATTCGGGGGCGAACGGCATCAGCTGGGGGAAGGAAAGGAAGGTCAGGTTCTGGAAAGCGGTGAAGTCGACCTTGCCCAGGCAAAGCGCGAGAACGTAGCCCGTCCCGAGGCCGAAGAGGACCGAAAGCTGCTTGACGCTGCCCTTCGCCAGGGCTTGGAACGCCAGGCAGGAAATGAGGGCGACGGCTCCGAGCACCAGGTTCTCGACCGAGCCGAAGTCGGCGGCGCCTGATCCGCCGCCGAAGGATTCGGCGCCGACGGACAGTAGCGAGAAGCCGATGGAGGTGACCACCACGGCAGAGACGATGGGGGTGATGAAGCGGCGCCAGTATTTGGCGAACAGGCCGAGTAGGCCTTCGGCGACGCCGCCCACGATGACCGCGCCGATGACTGCGCCGTAGCCGTAGGTCGCGGCGATGCCGCAGAGCACCGTGACGAAGGTGAAGCTGACGCCCATGACGATGGGCAGCCCCGAGCCTATGCGCCAGACGGGAAACAGCTGGATGGCCGTGCCGATGGCGGCGATGATCATGGCGTTTTGGACGAGCATGGCGGAAGTGGTGCTATCGAACCCAGCGGCCGCGGCGATGATGGCGATGGGCGCCAGGTTGGCCACGAACATGGCCAAGACGTGCTGAACGCCGTAGGGAAACGCCTTTGCCACCGACACGCGTCCGTTGAAGCTCGAGAGCTCCTGCTCGAGGTTCGCGTTTTCGGCGGCTCGGTCGCGCGCGGTGGTGTCTGCGTCGGTTTCGGTCGACGTCGGGGAGGTTTTCTTGAAGAGGCTCATCGGAAGGAGATCTCCCCCGTTTCGGGGTCCATGGCTTCGACGATGGCCAGAGATTCGAGACGGTACCCGCGCTTGCGCAGGTCATCCCCGCCGTCCTGGAATCCCTTCTCGATGGCGATGCCGATGCCCTCGACCGTGGCACCCGCCTTCTCGCAGACGTCGATCAGCCCGTTCATGGCGCATCCGTTGGCCATGAAGTCGTCGATCAGCAGCACGTGGTCGTCCGGTCCGATGAACTTCTTGGAGACGATGACGTCGAAGACCTTGCCGTGGGTGAAGGATTGGACCTTGGTGCACCACGACGATCCGTCGAGGTTGATCGACTGGCTTTTCTTGGCGAAAACCACGGGCACGCCAAGTTCGGCGGCGACGATGGCGGCGATGCCGATGCCGGATGCCTCGATGGTGAGGATCTTGTTGATGGGACGATCGGAGAAAAGCCGGCCCCATTCCTTCGCCATCTCCTTGAAGAGGGAGACGTCCATTTGATGGTTGAGGAAGACGTCGACTTTCAGGACGTCTTTGCTCTTTACGACGCCGTCGCGCCTGATTCGCTCTTCGAGTGCTTTCACGTATCCGCTCCTTTGCCTATGGCCCGCGGCATGCTCGGGGAGCTCTGTCGCCGGGCGTGATCCGGATCCTTCCTCAATGAACTTCTCAGTTTATCGAAAAGAGGGGCGCTGTAGCCCTTCCGCCGAACACTTTTCGGGGCGATTCCGCGATACAGGCGCCTGTCGTATACTGATTCGGTTGCGCGCGCCGTCTTTTCTTCGGGTGACGCATCGAGATGCGTGCGCTTCGCTTTGCTTCATCAAGAGATTCGGAGGGTGCCGTGGCTGCGGAACAGCAGATCACCGATGATTCGCGCGAAAAATTCTCGTCCCGTTTGGGCTTTCTGCTCATCAGCGCGGGATGCGCGATCGGCCTGGGGAACATCTGGCGCTTCCCTTATATCACAGGTGAATACGGTGGGGCCGCGTTCATCTTGCTTATCGTGTTCTTCCTCGTCGTGCTCGGACTTCCCGTGCTCGTCATGGAGTTCGCGGTGGGCCGCGCGAGCTACCGTTCGACGGCGCGCAGTTTCGATGCGCTTGAGCCGCGAGGCGCGAAATGGCACTGGTTCAAGTGGATGACGCTTGCCGGAAACTACATCCTCATGATGTTCTACACCACGGTTTGCGGTTGGATGGTCGCTTATCTCTTCAAGATGGGCGCCGGCACCTTCAACGACGCTTCGGTCGATATCCCGGCCGTGTTCTCGTCCATGACGGGGGACCCCTTCGAGATGACGGGCTGGATGCTCCTCGTCACCTTGGTCGGCTTCGCCGTGTGCGCTCTTGGCGTGCAGAAAGGCGTCGAGCGCATCACCAAGTACATGATGGCGGCGCTGTTCGTCCTCATGGCCATCTTGTGCGTGTGGGCCTGCACCCTTCCGGGCGCTGAGGCCGGTCTTGAGTTCTACCTGCTGCCCGACTTCGACAAGCTCTTCAACAACCCGAACGCGAATTTCACCGAGGTTCTCTACGCGGCCATGGGGCAGGCTTTCTTCATGCTCTCGATCGGTGCCGGTTCGATGTCGATCTTCGGCAGCTACATCGGGCGCGACCGTAAGCTCACCGGTGAGGCCGTGCGCATCGCCGGGCTCGACACGCTCGTTGCCATCATGGCCGGCTTGATCATCTTCCCCGCTTGCTTTGCCTACAACGTCGCGCCCGACGCTGGCCCCAACCTGGTGTTCCTTACGCTTCCGTACGTCTTCGAGCAGATGCCCTTGGGCCAGCTCTGGGGAACGGTCTTCTTCCTGTGCCTGGCGTTCGCCGCTTTGTCGACGGTGATCGCCGTGTTCGAGAACATCCTTCGTTTCTCGATGGACGAGTGGAACATCACGCGCAAGCGCGCCATTGCCGTCAACGCGCCGCTCCTCGCGCTTCTTTCGATGCCCTGCGTTTTGGGCCTTTCTGTTTGGGCGGGCGTTCAGATTCCCGGCATCGGCGACATCCAGTCGGTCGAGGACTTCATCGTTTCGAACAACATCCTCGTGCTCGGTGGCCTCGTTTTCGTCCTGTTCTGCACCACCCGCTTCGGTTGGGGGTGGAAGAACTTCTTGGCGGAGGCCGATGCCGGCGAGGGCATGCCTTTCCCGAAGGCTCTTTACTATTGGACGCGGTTCGGCGTCCCTGTGCTCATCGCCGTCATTTTCGTGATGGGGTGGATCCCCAAGATCCAGTACTGGCTCGGTCTCGGCTAGCCGCCGCGTGCGGCTGGGCGCGGACATGCCGGTGATGTGAGCTGGCGACGGCGCGGCAATCATTCAGCAGGAAGTTAATCAAGAAGGTATCGGAGAAGACGTGGCAGAAGAAAAAGCGATAACCGACGAGGGGCGCGAGAAGTTCTCGAATCGCCTCGGCTTCATTCTCATCAGCGCCGGGTGCGCGATCGGTCTGGGGAACATCTGGCGTTTCCCCTACATCACGGGCGAGTACGGCGGCGCGGCGTTCGTGCTGCTCATCCTCTTCTTCCTTCTTGTGTTGGGCGTGCCTATCCTGGTGATGGAGTTCGCGGTGGGGCGCGCAAGCTACCGTTCGCTCGCGCGCAGCTACGAGGCCCTCGAGCCGCGCGGGACGAAATGGCATCGCTTCAAGTGGCTTGGCCTGGTCGGTTGCTATCTGCTCATGATGTTCTATACCGTGGTGTGCGGGTGGACCATCGCGTACTTCGTCAAAGCCGCGATGGGGACTTTCGATGGAACCGAAGACGTTGCGGCGGTGTTCGGCGGCATGATCGGAAACCCCTTCGAGCTGACGGGGTGGATGCTGCTCGTCGCGGCGATCGGCTTCGGCGTGTGCGCCCTCGGTCTGCAGAAGGGCGTCGAGCGCGTCACGAAGATCATGATGGCGGCGCTGTTCGTCATCATGATCGCCTTGTGCGTCAATTCGCTTTTGCTGCCGGGCGGTCAGGCGGGCCTCGAGTTCTACCTGCTGCCCGATTTCGACAAGCTTTTCAACAATCCCGATGCGAGCTTTGCCCAGATCGTGTACGCGGCGATGGGACAGGCGATGTTCATGCTCTCGATCGGCGTCGGGTCGATGTCGATCTTCGGTAGCTACATGACGCGCGACAGGAAGCTTACCGGCGAGGCCGCCAACATCGCGCTTCTCGACGTCCTCGTGGCCATCATGGCGGGCCTGATCATCTTCCCCGCGTGCTTTGCCTACGGGGTGAGCCCCGATGCTGGACCTGGCCTGGTGTTCCTCACGCTTCCTCATGTGTTCGAGCAGATGCCGTTTGGGCAGCTTTGGGGAGCGCTGTTCTTTCTGTTTGTGGCGACGGCCGCCCTTTCTTCGGTCATCGCCGTGTTCGAGGCGATCCTTCGTTTCGCCATGGACGAGTGGGGCATCACGCGTAAGCGTGCGGTCATGATCAACGCCCCTCTGCTCGTGCTGCTCTCCATGCCCTGCGTGCTGGGCTACAACGTGTGGGCCGACTTCATGGTCCCCGGTATCGGCGACGTTCAGTCGCTCGAGGACTTCGTTCTTTCCAACAACATCCTGCCTATCGGCTGCTTGCTGTTCGTTTTGTTCTGCACGACGAAGCGCGGTTGGGGATGGGCCAAGTTCATCGAGGAGGCCGATCGCGGCAAGGGCGTGAATTTCCCCGCATGGGCTCGCCTTTGGGTGAAGTACGGTGTGCCGGCCTTGATCCTGATCGTTTTCGTGTGCGGTTGGCTGCCCACCCTGCAGGTGTGGCTCGCCTAGTGCATCGCTGGAGGGCGCCTGGGGGACGGTGGCCCGCCCGCGGCGTTGCCGCTGCGGTTCCGCTTGCCTGTCGCGTAGCAGAGGGATTGCCTTCGTCGCGAACTCGTCCGCAATACCGTGCAGCGTAAGAAAGCCTCCTTCCGTACGGGCTGTGGTTCGCCCTGCGGGAAGGAGGCTCCTTTGCGGCGGGTTGGCCGTCCTGTGCCGATCGAATCGGTGGGGCAGCGTCGCTACTTCACGACGAGAACAGGGATCTCCGCTTCGCGAAGCACGCCGTAGCTCACTGATCCGATAGCGCCGCGGATCGCACCGAGTCCGCGCGATCCCATGACGATGACGTCGCAATCGTAGTGCTTCGCGGCGTCGATGATGGTCTCGATGGTGTAGATGCCGAAGACCACTTCAGCGGTCAGCTCGCCGTTGAAGTTCTCGACGAGCGAAGCGATGTTGCTTTGAAGCTCTTCGTCGTCCGCTTCGTTGCGCTGCTCGACGAGCGTTGCGAAATCGGCTTGCGAAACGGTCGAGACGCCCATGCCGAATCCAGTTTGGTTGATGCTGCTGTAGACGAGGTCTTGCGGCGGAGCGGCCACCTTTACCACATGGATGACGGCGTCGGGCGCGTCTTGCGCCAGCGTCAGTGCCTCGCCGAGAGCATGCTGGGCATGCTCGGAATCGTCATACGGCACGAGGATGTTCTTGAACCCCATATGATCGCCCCCTCAGGCTCCTGTGTGTAGCATTCATTATACGCTGAACGTGTTATAGGCGTTGCGCGATGGTAGTCTTTTCCTGCTGATCAAGGCGTTTTGCGCGGGCTCGGCCGTTTTCGTGAAGAAACGCTGAAATACTAATCGCTTTATCGCTCTACTGTGCTAAAGTATCTCACCACGAGGGTGCGGCCTCTGCGGTAAAAGGTTCTTGCGTCGGGCCTCGTTGCCGCAGATGGCTCAAGGTGGTAAAAAAGCACTGGGCTGGCGTTGCGGATTCTCGATCTTCGCTACGCCGATCGTGATCGAATGGCCGGCATCGCATGCGCGGTGCGGGCGGGAAGAAGGCACATGAACTACGTCACACCAATCGGCTTTCGCGACGTGATGAGCGAAGAGGCTCTCGTTCGCGAAGAGCTCACGGCTCGGGTGCGCCGCTGTTTCGCGGAGCGGGGTTATCGTCCCGTCGAAACCCCGACGCTTGAAGTCCTCGACGTAATGGAGGCGGGCGGCCATGTTCCCGAAGCTCCCTTCAAGTTCTTCGATTCCCACGGCGATCTGCTGGCGATGCGCCCCGACGTGACCATACAGATCGCCCGCATGTGCGCAACGCGCGCCGAAACCGTCGCCGAGCCGCTGCGGCTGCGCTATACGCAGCGTGTTTTCCGCGAGAAATCGGCCGAGGCTGCTGCGCGTGAATTGACCCAGTGCGGTGCCGAATGCATCGGCGCCCCGGCCGAGCAGGCCGACGTCGAGCTCGTGGCGCTTTTCGCGCGTGCTCTCGAAGAATGCGGTTTGACCTCGTTCACTATTGCGCTGGGCTCGGCGGGCGTCTTGCGCGGCCTGCTTGATGCCAGTGGCGCTTCGGCCCAGTGGCAGTCCGCCGTTCTCGAGGCCTACCACACTTCCAACTTCGTCTACCTGGGAGAACTCGTCGACGCTGCCTGCTCGCGTCCTCCGCGCGGTGGTGACGCGGTTCTTTCCTTCGCTCTGACCGATCCGGCCATATTCGACCCCGGTGCGGTCGATGCTTCGGTGGCCGAGGCCATTTTCGAGTTGCCGCGTCTGCGCGGTGGCCGCGCGGCCCTTTCCGATGTGCGCGCGCTTCTCGAGCCGCTTGGCTGCGTCGAAGCCGTTGATGAACTCGAGGCCGTTTACAACGCCCTATCCGATCAGGGCCTCGAGAACCGTCTGCTGATCGACTTCTCGGTCATGAGCTCCTTTGACTATTACACCGGCCTCGTTTTCGAGGCATACGCTCCCGGGTTGGGGGCGCCCTTGGGCGGCGGCGGGCGCTATGACAACCTGCTTGCCTCCTACGGCGCCGCCGACGTCCCGGCGGCTGGATTCGCGTTCTACCTCGAGCAGGTCATGGCCGCGCTCACCTCGTCCCTTGAGGCGGACGAAGGGGAAGGCGTGCGTCCGCTGCGCATCGCGGTTCCGAAGGGCTCTTTGAAAGACGACGCCATCGCTGCGCTCGAAGGCGCCGGCCTCGACGTGGACGGCCTCGCCGATGCGGGTCGCACGCTCATGCTGCGCAACGGGGATGTCGAGTACCTGATCGTCCGCCCGACCGACGCCCCCGTCTTCGTTGCGCTCGGCGCCGCCGACTGCGGTATCTGCGGCGAGGATTCCCTGATCGAGGCCGATCCCGATGTCGTCGAGCTCGTCGATCTCGCTTTCGGCGGGTGCCGTTTCGTCGTCGCGGAATCGGCGGGGACCACCGAAGCGGTCGAGGAGCGCTATCGCAAGCTCGGCGCTATTCGCGTGGCCACGAAATACCCCAACATCACGCGTGCGTATTACGCGAAGATCGGCATGCCGGTCCAGATCGTCAAGCTCCATGGCAACATCGAGCTTGCCCCCATTACGGGCATGGCCGAGCGCATCGTCGACATCACGGCGACGGGAACGACGCTGCGTGAGAACAACCTGGTGGTGGTCGACGACGTGCTCGCATCGACGGCGCGCTTCTTCGCCAACCCCTGCTCGTATCGAACCAATCCCCGCGTGGCCGCCCTGGCCGACGCGCTTTACGCAAACGCTAAGGAGAACTAGCCATGAGAAGAATAGAGTTGGCCCCCGGTCAGGCGTTCGATAAAGACATGCTCGAGCGCCCCGGCGCCTTCAACGCCGGGGCCCTCGCCGCCGCGACGTCCATCGTCGCCGACGTCAGGGAGCGCGGCGACGAGGCCCTTCGCGAATACACGGCGCGCTTCGACGGCGTCGAGATCGAGGAGTTCCGCGTGTCCGATGCCGCTATCGACGAAGCGCTCTCTCGCGTCGATCCGAAGGTCGCCGCCGCCATCAACCGCGCCGCCGAGCAGATCCGCGATTTCCACGAGCGCCAGAAGCAGCAGGGCTGGTTTACCCTGCGCGAAGACGGCGCGCTCGTCGGCGCGAAGGTCACCCCGCTCGATTCCGTCGGCATCTACGTGCCCGGTGGACGCGCGCTCTATCCTTCATCGGTGCTGATGAACGCCGTTCCCGCAAGCGTCGCAGGCGTTGAGCGCATCGTGTGCGTGACGCCGCCGACCAAGGACGGCACGCTCGACCCCGCCATCATCGAGGCCTGCCGCGTTGCGGGCGTCACCGAGATCTACGCTGTCGGCGGTGCCCAGGCTATCGGCGCGCTTGCCTACGGTACCGAGTCGATCGAGCCCGTCGACAAGATCACCGGCCCGGGCAACGCCTTCGTCGCTGCAGCGAAGAAGCTCGTCTCGGGCGACGTGGGCATCGACATGATCGCCGGTCCTTCCGAGGTGTGCGTCGTCGCAGACGAGACGGCCGCCCCTGAGCTGGTCGCCATCGACCTCATGGCCCAGGCCGAGCACGATCCGCTTGCAAGCTGCTATCTCGTCACCTTCTCCGCCTCGTATGCCGACGAGGTGGAGGCGGCCATCGCTCGCCACATGGATGGCTCCACGCGCGCCGAGATCACCACGGCGTCCTTAAGCGACAAGGGCCTCGTCATCGTCTGTCCCGACAGGGCAAGCGCCATCGACACGGTGAACGTGATCGCCCCCGAGCACCTCGAGCTGCACCTTCCCGACGCCATGGACCTCTTGGGGTCGATCCGCCACGCGGGTGCCATCTTCATGGGCGAGTGGACCCCCGAAGCCGTCGGCGACTACGTCGCGGGTCCGAACCACACGCTTCCCACCGGGGGAACGGCGCGCTTCTCCAGCCCGCTTTCGGTCGACGAGTTCGTGAAGAAGTCGAGCGTTATCCAGTATTCGCCCGCTGCCCTCATCCGCGATTCGGAGGCAATCATCACGCTTGCCGATCACGAGGGACTGTGGGCCCACGCCCAAAGCGTGCGCCTTCGCCGTGAGCTCGTCGAGCGCGCTTTCGCTGCCAAGGGCGAGGCCCGATCTGGCGCAACGGGGGCGAAGTGATCGATGCGAAGCGTACGTTCCTCGCAGCCTGCCTTGGAGGGGATCGAGCCCTACGATCCGAAGTATCTGCCGGCCGATGCCCTCATGTCGGCCAACGAGAATCCCGAAAACGTTCCCGCTCTCGTCCTCGATGAAATCGAGCGCGCCGTTCGCTCCCTGGCTTTCAACCGCTATCCCGACCCGCTTGCCAACGAGCTGCGCGACCTTATCGCGCAGGAGAACGGCCTTGCGCGTGAAAACGTGCTCATCGGCAACGGCGGCGACGAGCTTCTGTTCGATATTGCGCTCGCCTGGGGAGGCCCCGGCAGGACGTTTCTGAACGTGCCGCCCACCTTCTCGGTCTACGAGGCGAATGCGCGCTTGACGGGAACGACCACGGTCAACATCGCCAGACGCGCCGATTGCACGATCGACGAAGAGGCCGTCCTTACGCGTGTTGGCACTGGCGACGTCGACTACCTCATCATCACGAGCCCCAACAACCCCACGGGCGATTTGGCCGGGAGGGAGTTTCTCCGTCGACTGCTCGAAGCGACCGATGCCCTCGTCGTCGTCGATGAGGCGTACTTCGAGTTCGCGGGCGTCACCATGGTCGACTGTCTCGAGCGCTTCGAGAACCTGCTGATCCTGCGCACCTTCTCGAAGGCTTACAGCCTGGCGGGCGTGCGCTTGGGCTACCTCCTCGGTTCCGAGCGCGTCATCCGCGAGCTCATCAAGGTTCGCCAGCCTTATTCGGTCGACGCCGTTTCCCAAGCCATCGGCTGCGCGGTGTGCCGCAACCGCGACCTGTTCGCACCCGGCATCGCGCTCATCGTCGAGGAGCGGGATCGCCTGGCTGCCCGCTTGCGTTCGCTGCCGGGGGTCGAGGTGCACGATTCCGCGGCCAACTACCTTTTGGCCCGCATTCCCGAGGCAAGCAGCGTGTGGGAAAGCCTCTATGAGCGAGGTGTCCTTGTGCGCGACTTCTCTCGTGCGGCTGGTTTGGAGGGCTGCCTGCGCATCTCGGTCGGCTCTCCCGAGGAGAACGACAGGTTCATCGAGGCCCTTTCGGCCATTCTGAACGGAACAGGAGCGTAGACGATGAGCGAACGGAAAAGAACCGCGCAGCTTTCGCGCACCACCAAGGAAACCGACATCGCCCTTTCCGTCGACATCGACGGGTCGGGTGAAGTCGCCGTTGATACCGGCGTGCCGTTTTTCGACCATATGCTCGACGCGTTTGGCCGCCATGGCCTTTTCGACCTAGATGTGAAGGCTTCCGGCGACATCGACGTCGACGCCCACCACACGGTCGAGGACGTGGGCATCGTGCTCGGTCGCGCTTTCCTCGAGGCGATGGGCGAAAAACGCGGTGTGAATCGTTTCGGCCAGCGCTTGTTGCCCATGGACGAGACACTCGTTCTCGCTGCGCTCGATCTTTCGGGCCGCGGCCAGCTCCACTGGGATGTCGACCTCCCGCCGGTGATGCTCGGAACCTTCGAGGCGTCGCTTGCCAAGGAGTTCTTCATCGCCTTCGCCACCAACGCCCAGGTGACGCTCCACGTTCGTTTGATCGCCGGGGAAAACGCCCACCACATCATCGAAGCGTGCTTCAAGGCCGTTGGACGCGCCCTGTGCGAGGCGCTTGAATGCAACGAGCGCCTTGGCGGAGCCCTCCCGAGCACGAAGGGAAGCCTATGATCGCCGTCGTAGACTACTGCAAAGGCAACCTCAAAAGCGTCGAGCGCGGTCTTGCCGCCGCAGGCGGGGATGCGCTCATCACCGATGATCCGGCGATCATCGCACGCGCCGACGCCATCGTCTTGCCGGGCGTGGGGGCGTTCACCGACGCCGCGGACACGATGGCCAAGACCGGTCAGCGTGAAGCGATCCGCGCCGCCATCGATGCGGGCAAGCCGTTTCTCGGCATCTGCCTCGGCGAGCACCTTCTGTTCGAGCAGGGCGTCGAAGGGGCGAGTGATGCGAAGGATCTTCCCCAGGGGCTCGGTGTGCTTCCGGGCACGGTCGTGCGCATGCCTTCGGAAAACGCGATGAATGAGCCGTTCAAGGTCCCCCATGTGGGCTGGAACTCCATCGAGTTTTCGGCGGATACCGCCTGCCCTCTTCTCGAGGGAATCGATCCGGGGGAGTACTTCTACTTCACCCATAGTTTCATCGCTCCCGAAACCCCGTTCACGGTGGCCACCACCACCCATTCGACCACGTTTCCCTGCGTGGTGCAGAAGGGCACCGCTTTCGGCGTCCAGTTCCACCCCGAGAAATCCTCCGATGCGGGAGCGAAGCTGTTGAAGAACTTCCTGCGCATCGTCGAAGGCCGATAATCCCGCAAGAACAACGATGGCCGCCTCGTGGGCGGCCGCAGCGACAGAGAGGCATACCCATGGAATTGCTCCCCGCGATCGACATCCTCGACGGCAAGGCCGTGCGTCTGGCGAAAGGCGACTACGATGCCGTCACCGTGTACAACGACGACCCGGTCGAACAGGCGCGCGCTTTCGAGCGCATGGGCGCTCGGTGGATCCACGTCGTCGACCTGAATGGCGCTCGCAGCGGTATCCAGGAGAACCGCGACCAGGTGCGCCGCATCGTGATGGAGACCTCCCTCAAGGTCGAGGTGGGCGGTGGCGTGCGCAGTATGGAGGCGATCGCCGATTGGGCCGAGGCGGGGGCATCGCGCATCGTTCTCGGGACGGCGCTCGTGAAGAATCCCGCGTTCGCGCGCGAGGCAATCGAGCGCTACGGCGATTTGCTTGCTGCCGGCATCGACGCCCGTGACGGCGAGGTCGCCGTCGCAGGGTGGGAGAAGGGATCGGGGGTGAGCGCCGAAAAGCTTGCCCGCGAGATGGCCGATCTGGGGTATCGCCATATGGTCTACACCGACATCTCCCGCGACGGCATGCAGACCGGCATCGACGCCGACGCCTATGCCCGCATGGCCGAGGTATTCGGCCATCCCGTCATCGCATCGGGCGGCGTGGCCGATCTTTCCGATGTCGAGCGACTCAGCCGGATCAGCGCGTGCATCGAGGGCATGATCGCCGGTCGCGCTGTGTACGAGGGGACCCTCGACGTCGAAGCCGCGCTCGAGCGCTGCGCGCAGACGCGCGGTTAGCCGCTTCGGTAGGGAAGGAGCGATCGAGATCATGCTCACCAAACGAGTCATCCCCTGCATGGACGTCAAGGACGGGCGCGTGGTGAAGGGGGTCAACTTCGTCAACCTGCGCGATGCGGGCGACCCCATCGAATTGGCCCAGCGCTACGACGAGCAGCGTGCCGACGAGGTCGTGTTCCTCGACATCACCGCGACCCACGAGGGGCGCTCGACGACGATCGAGATGGCGAGCCGCGCAAGCGAGGAGCTCCATCTTCCGTATTGCGTCGGCGGGGGATTCCGCAGCGTCGCCGATATCAGGGAGATGATCGCCGCCGGTGCCGACAAGGTGTCGGTCAACTCCGCCGCGGTCAAGGACCCGTCGCTCATCACCGAAGCGGCACGCGCCTTCGGCACCCAGGCGATCCTGTGCGCCATCGACGCCAAGCAGGTGCCGGGCAACCCCAACAAGTGGGAAGTCTATGTGGCCGGCGGACGCACCAACACCGGGCTCGACGCGGTCGAGTGGGCGCGTGAAGCGGCCCGACGAGGCGCGGGCGAGATCCTTTTGACGAGCATGGACCGCGACGGAAGCAAGGACGGTTTCGACATTGCGCTGACGCGCGCCGTCGCTCGTGCGGTCAACATCCCCGTCATCGCATCGGGGGGAGTCGGCAAGCTCGAGCATTTCGCCGAGGGCATCATCGAGGGCGAAGCCGATGCGGTCCTTGCGGCGAGCGTGTTCCATTTCGGCGAATTGACCATTCGCGAGGTGAAGGAGTACCTGCGCTCTCAAGGCGTCGCCGTTCGCCTGTAGCGCGCTGCGTCCATCTCGGTCGCGGTGCGTTTTTACGCGTCGGGGGATGATCGTGCCGAGTGCTTCGGCCTGCGGGGTGATTCTGCAGTTTACGCGGTTGGGCGTTATCGCGCAGCCTGGATCGGCGCATGACGGGTAACATCGTTGAAATGGCTGGAAACGCGAAGGGATGGATTATGTCGGATATCGATATCGAGCGCGATGAGCTCGACCTTGGCGACGTCGCCTTCAACGAGAAGGGGCTCGTCGCGTGCATCGTGCAGGACTGCGAGACGCGCGAGGTCCTTATGATGGCGTGGATGAACGAAGAGTCCCTTCGCCTGAGCGTCGAGCAGAAGACCACCTGGTTCTGGTCGCGCAGTCGCAAGAAGCTGTGGCGCAAAGGCGAGGAGTCGGGCAATATCCAGCAGTTGGTGGAGCTTCGCTATGACTGCGACGCCGATACCCTCCTCGCACTCGTGCGTCCTTCGGGCCCGGCTTGCCACACCGGTCAGACGAGCTGTTTTTACCGCTCTTTCGATCTGTAGGCGCGGGTCGTGTTCGGCTACATCCTGCCCAATCTCGAAAGTCTCGATGACGAAGAGAAGGCCCGCTACCGCAGCGTCTATTGCGGGGTATGCCGATCGCTCAAGGCCCGATACGGCCAGATGAGCCGTATCGGCGTTTCGTACGACATGGCGTTTCTCGCTCTTCTTCTGGGGTCCCTCTACGAACCCGAGGAGGCCGGCGGCCAGGCGCGCTGCCCGGTTCATCCCCTTGCCCCGCAGCGCTACGTTCGCACGCCCTTCACCGACTACGCGGCCGATTTGAGCGTTGCGCTCGTCTACCACAAGTGCCTCGACGATTGGCGCGACGATGCGTCGAAGCGGGCGCGCGGCGTTTCGCTGGCGCTTTCCGGCGCCTATCGCACGGCGGCTCGCCTTCGCCCGGAAATGTGCGCGATCGTCGAGCGGGCGATGGCCGATGTCCACGAACTCGAGGAGAGCCGCATCTCTTCCCCCGATGCGGCCGCCAATCGATTCGGATTGATGCTCGGCGACCTTTTCGCCGTCGAAGATGACTTCTGGGCAACGGAATTGCGGCGTTTTGGTGCCCGTCTGGGCAAATTCGTCTACGTGATGGATGCCGCGATGGACTTGGAGGAAGATCGTGAGTCCGGAAGCTACAACCCCTTCGCCGCACGTGATGTCGATGAGCGCGCGATGGACGAGAATCTCGAATTACTCGCGGCGAACATGACCGAGTCGTTCGAGCGCCTGCCGCTCGAACGCGATGTCCATGTGATGAGGAGCGTCCTTTACGCGGGCGTGTGGCAACGGTACAAGCAGAAGAAAGAGGATGGGAAGGCGCATGGTTAGAGACCCCTACGAAGTGCTCGGCGTTGAGAGAGGCGCTTCGACGGATGAGGTCAAGAAGGCCTATCGCAAGAAGGCCCGAGAAAACCACCCCGACCTGAATCCGAACAACCCGGCCGCCGCCGAGCGCATGAACGAAGTGAACGAGGCATACGATCGCATCCTCAATCCGGAAAAGTACGCGGCAAGCGACCGTCGTGCGAAGGGCGGTCAGCCCGGCTCGTCATCGCAGGGACCCGCTGGCCCGTCCCGAACCGGCGGTTCCCAGCAGACGGGCTACAGCACCGAGGGCAACCCTTATGGCTGGACGACGATCGACCTCGACGACCTGTTCGGCTTCGGCCAGGCCGGCTCCTCTTCCATTCCCCGTCCCGAGGCATCCGCCTCCGATTCCCCGCTCATTAGGCAGGCCATCGACGCCATCAACGCCCAGCGTTTCGCGCAGGCTGTCGACATCTTGGGCACGGTCACCAGCACGGGCCGCGATGCGCGTTGGTATTACCTGAGCGCGTTGGCAAACGACGGCGCGGGCAATTCCCTCTCGGCGCTCGAGCATATTCGAAGGGCCGTCAAGCTCGATCCTTCCAAGACGGAGTACCGTCAAGTCCTAATGATGTTCCAGCAGGCGGGGTCGGCCTACCGGGAAGAGGGTCAGGCGCGCGGGTTCACCGTCGGCGCGGTCGATCCCGGGTATCTCTGCTGCGGCCTGTGCCTGGCCCAGTCCGCTTGCATTAGCTTCTGCTGATCGATCGGGGCGCCGCGGCTTTGCCGCTGCCCTGCGTTTTTTCACAGGCATTCGCGCTTTGCGCGGGAAAAGGAGGAGTCATGGCGGCAACGATCGGCATCGACCTCGGCACGACGAACAGCTGCGTGGCGGCTATGGAAGGCGGCCAGGTCACCATCATCCCGAATGCGGAAGGGGAGCGCACGACGCCGAGCGTGGTGGCGTTTTCCAAAGACGGGGAGCGTTTGGTGGGCAGCGTCGCTCTTCGTCAGGCGGCCCTTAATCCTGAGCGGACCTTCTCTTCGGTGAAGCGCCATATGGGATCCACGTGGAAGACCACCGTCGACGGGAAGGGCTTCACCGCCCAGGAGCTTTCCGCGATGATCCTGCGTAAGCTGCGCCGCGATGCCGAGGCTTTCCTGGGCATGGAGGTCGTTGACGCGGTCATCACGGTTCCCGCCTACTTCGACGATTCCCAGCGCCAGGCGACCAAGGATGCGGGTCGTATCGCCGGCCTGAACGTCTTGCGCATCATCAACGAGCCGACAAGCGCCGCGCTCGCATACGGTTTGGACAACGTGGACGCCCAGAAGGTGATGGTCTACGACCTCGGCGGCGGCACGTTCGATGTGTCGGTGATCGAGATCGGCGGGGACGTTATCGAGGTTTTGGCGACGTCGGGCGACAACCATCTCGGCGGCGACGACTTCGATGCGCGCATCGTCGAGCATATCGCCGAGGAGTTTCGCTCCCTTCACGGCGAAGACCTCAGGCGCAACCCCCAAGCGCTCCAGCGCATCACCGAGGCCGCCGAGCGCGCGAAGAAGGAGCTGTCGTCGATGACGTCGACGCAGATCAACCTCCCCTTCATCTCCCAGGGACCCGAAGGCCCGCTTCATATCGACATGACGCTTACGCGCGGCGAGTTCGAGCGCATGACCTACGATTTGGTGGAGCGCACGGCCGGGCCGGTGCGCATGGCGCTCGATGATGCCGGCATCGCCGCTTCCGAGTTGGGATGCGTCCTGCTCGTCGGGGGCTCGACGCGCATTCCCTCCGTGCAGGAAAAGGTGCGCGCGCTGACGGGCAAGGAACCCTCTTCCTCGATCAACCCCGACGAGTGCGTGGCGAGCGGCGCCGCCGTTCAGGGCAATACGCTCGCCGGATCCAAGGCGGGCATCGTCGCTGCGAACAGCCTTCTTCTGCTCGACGTGACGCCGCTTTCCCTTGCAATCGAGACGGTTGGCGGAGTCGCGACACGGCTCGTCGAGCGCAACTCGACGCTGCCCGTCCACTATTCCCAGGTGTTCAGCACGGCCGCTCCGTTCCAGACGAGCGTTGAGATCAAGGTGCTCCAGGGCGAGCGGCCCATGGCCGCCGACAACAAGGCCATCGGAACGTTTCGCCTCAAGGGGATCAAACGCGCGCCTGCGGGCGTTCCCCAGATCGAGGTCACGTTCGACATCGACGCCAACGGCATCCTCACCGTTTCGGCGAAGGATCTCGACACGGGCAAGCAACAGTCGATCGTGATCGACGACTCCGATCGCATGAGCGACGAGGAGATCGAGAAGGCGGTCGCCGACGCCGAGGAATACGCCGCCGTCGACGAGCTTCGCCGTGCGACGATGGAGGTGCGCAGGAATGCCCAAGATCTGCTCCAGCAGGTCGAATCCGCCCTCGCGAAGGCGGGCAAGCAGCTCGACCGAAACGAGAAGCGCTCGGTCAAGGCCGCCTCGGCGGAGCTCCAGCGCGTCTTATCGCGTCGTCCTCGCAAGAACGAGGAGCTCGATCCCCAGGCCGAGGCGCGCGACATCGTCATCGCCGCAGAGGCGCTCGATCGCGTGAGCGCTCATGTGCGCGAGCTCGCTTCGGCGCAGTAAGCGAAGGGGCGCTTCGGGCGTGTGGGTTTATTCGGAAGGATCGGTGCTGCGTCGGGCGTACTGCGCTATACTGACCAATTACATGCGATGACGAAGACAGCGTGCTCGCGATCGCGGTGACCAGAGAAGGGCCCCTTCGGATGTTCCGATGGCTGGAAGGACCTCTCCGTCGAAGAGCACGATTCCCTTCACCAGCACCAGGGTGAACGCAGGATGGAAGCGGGCAAGGCCCGACTCCATGGATGCTGCTAGTCCTGGCGGGCGCTCCCGTCACAGAGCGAACGAGTGGATGCTCGCTGCCGCCCATCAAGGCGAAGCGACGTCAACCAGGGTGGTACCGCGAGAGCCCTTCTCGTCCTTGGATCGACAGGACGAGAAGGGCTCTTTTTTGGTTTGCGGGGAATCAGCTCCCGCATGGATAAGGAAAGGTTGCACGGAATGTCAGTGATCGACGACATCAAGACCCTCCATGCCGATGCGCTGCGATCCATCGGCGAGGCAGCCGACAGCGAAACGCTCGAGAAGCTTCGCATCGAGGTAGTCGGCAAATCAGGCACGTTGACCGGGTATCTGCGCGCTATGGGGCAGATCGAGAAGGAGCATCGAGCCGAGGTCGGCAAGGCGGTCAACGCCGCCCGCAACGAAATCGAGGCCGCGCTCGAGGCGAAGAAGGCCGAACTGGGTCGCAACGAGCTCGAGGAGCGCATGAAGGCGGACGTGGTCGACATCACGCTTCCCGGTCGCGCTCAGCAGATGGGAACACGCCATCTGATCAACGCCATCAGCGACGAGATCTCCGAGATCTTCCTCGGTTTGGGCTATACCGTGGCGACCGGTCCCGAGGTGGAGACCGACTGGTACAACTTCACGGCGCTCAACGCCCCGGCCGACCATCCGAGCCGTTCCATGCAGGACACCTTCTACGTGCGTGACCTTTCGGGCGACGAGTCGGCCGTCCGCGGCGAATCGGATGTCTTGCTGCGCACCCAAACCTCCGGCGTGCAGGTGCACGTGATGGAGGATCAGGATCTGCCCATCTACATCATCGCGCCGGGCAAGGTCTACCGTCGTGACGTCGCCGATCCTTCCCATTTGCCGCAGTTCACCCAGTGCGAGGGCCTCGTGGTCGACAAGAACATCACGTTCGGCGACCTGAAGGGCACCCTCGAGTACTTCTGCAAGCAGATGTTCGGCCCCGAGCGCAAGACGCGCTTCCGTGCGCACTTCTTCCCCTTCACCGAGCCGTCCGCTGAAGCCGACGTGAGCTGTGGCGTTTGCGGGGGCACGGGCCATACGCATGACGGCGAGCGCTGCCGCATGTGCAAGGGCACCGGTTGGCTCGAGATTCTCGGATGCGGCATGGTCGATCCGAATGTTCTCGAGATGAGCGGCATCGACCCCGAGGTGTATTCCGGCTTCGCGTTCGGCGTCGGCGTCGAGCGCGTGGCGTGCCTTAAGTACAACGTTCCCGATCTGCGCATGCTGCTCGAGGGCGACATGAGGTTCCTGCGCCAGTTCTAGCGCGCAGCGCATCGAACGACACGGAACCAACGAAGAAAAGGAAAGAGACCAGCATGAAAGTTTCCCTTAAATGGCTCAATGAATACGTCGACGTCCCCGAGGACATCGACGCGCTGTGCGATCGCCTCGATTTGACGGGCACCGGCGTTGAAGGCGTCGAGCGCATCGGCGATGCCTTCTCGGGCGTCGTCGTCGGGCATGTCCTTACCTGCGAAGACCATCCCGACAGCGACCACATGCATGTGACGACGGTCGATGTGGGGCAAGGCGAGCCAGTCCAGATCGTGTGCGGGGCGCCGAACATCGCCGCCGGCATCAAAGTCCCCGTCGCCACGATCGGCGCGGTTTTGCCGGGCGACTTCAAGATCAAGAAGTCCAAACTGCGCGGCATCGTGAGCTGCGGCATGTGCTGCTCCCAGCGCGAACTGGGCATAGGCAACGACCACGAGGGCATCTGGGTCCTTCCCGACGATGCACCGACCGGCCAGCCGATCGCCGATTATCTGAAGATGGCCGATACCGTGCTCGACCTCGAGATCACGCCGAATCGCCCCGACTGCCTCTCCATGGTGGGCATGGCCCGCGAGATGGGCGCCATGTACGCTTCCCCCGTGAAGAACCCGCTCGATGAGATGGCCGCCGATCTTTCGCTCGACGCCCAGGCTCCGGCGCTCGACGACGTCGTGAGCATCGAGATCGCCGACGCCGAGCGCTGCCCGCGCTACACCGCCCGCATCATCCGCGGCTGCAAGGTCGGCCCTTCGCCCGATTGGATGGTCGAGCGCCTTGCCGCCATCGGCCAGCGCTCCATCAACAACATCGTCGACGTGACGAACTACATCCTGTTCCTCTTCGGCCAGCCGCTTCACGCGTTCGATCTCGATAAGCTCCTCGATGCTTCCGGCAAAGCCCACATCGTCGTGCGCGGCGCTGAGGAAGGAGAAGAGCTCGTCACTCTCGACGGAGAGAAGCGCGCGCTCACGCCCGACATGACCGTGATCTCCACGCCTGAGCGCGGCGCCGTCGCGTTGGCTGGCGTCATGGGCGGCCTCGACACCGAGGTAACCGAGCAGACTACTTCCATCCTGCTCGAGGCGGCCGCATTCGAGGCTGGTCGCACGAGCCGCACAAGCCGCAACCTCGGCCTTATCTCCGAAAGCTCTATGCGCTACGAGCGCGGCGTCGACGACAACGGCATGGTTGAGCGCTCCGCCGCCGCCGCCGCTCTCATCGCCGCCGTTTCGGGCGGCACGGTCGTCGCCGCTTCCGGCAACGAGGCGGGCGTCATCGACGTGTGGGAGAAGAAGACCGAGCCGGTGGAGCTCGCCTTCCGCATCCCGCGTTTCCAGCAGATGATGGGCGACGCCATTCCGCGTGACTTCATCGTCGACGTCCTCGGGCGCCTCGGTTGCTCCGTTTCCGGCGAGGAGGGCGCAGACGAGCTTTCCGTCGTGGCCCCCACGTTCCGCCCCGACCTCGAGCGCGAGATCGATCTGTACGAAGAGGTCTTGCGCCTCTACGGCATGGACCGCATTCCCTCCACCTTGCCCGGTGGCCGCGAGCGTCGCGGCACGCGCAGCGAAGAGCAGCGCCTCATGGGCAAGGTCAACGACACCATGCGCGCCTGCGGCCTCAATGAGACCATGACGTATTCGTTCGCCGATCCCCGCGAGCTCGAGCAGCTTCGCCTTCCGACTGAGGGCCTTGGCGTGGCCGTTGAGCTGCTCAACCCGCTTAACGCCGAGCAGTCGGTTATGCGCCAGTCCATCATCCCGGGTCTTCTGCGCAGCGTGGCGTACAACCAGGCTCGCGGCGTGCGCAATGTCCAGCTCTACGAAACCGGCGTCGTCTTCTTCGGGGCCGAGGGCCGCAAGAGCCCCAAGGAGCGTCAGCGCCTGGCCGCCGTCATGGCCGGCGCCATGGGTGATGTCGCATGGAATCGCGCACCGGTCGCCTTCGACTTCTTCGACGGCAAGGGCGTCGTCGAGAACCTCGCCCGCGAGCTTGCCATTCCCAAGCTGCGCTTCAAGGCCCTCGATGCGCAGGCGGCTCCCCATCTGCAGCCCGGCCGCGCGGCGGAGGTTCTGTCCGGCGGTACCGTGCTCGGTTGGCTCGGCGAGATCCATCCACTTGCCGCCGAGCAGTTCGAGGCGGAGGCTCCCATCGTCGCCTTCGAGCTCGATCTCGATGCGCTGTTCAAGGCCGCTCGTCCCGCCCGCGATTACGTGGATGTCCCGGTCTTCCCGGCGGTGACGATGGACGTCGCCTTCGTGGTCGACGAAGCGGTGACGCACGAGCAGCTTTCGCGCTGCATGTCCTCTGCGGGCGGTAAGCTCCTTTCCGATGCGTCGCTGTTCGACGTGTATCGCGACGAAGAGCGCCTCGGTGAGGGCAAGAAGTCCATGGCCTATGCGCTGACCTATCGCGCGGCCGACCGCACGCTCACCACCGAAGAAGTGGACAAACAGCATGCGCGCCTGATCAAGAAGGTATGCGGGGCAACCGGAGCCGAAGTGCGCGGATAGGCTCCCCTTGCCGCTTCGCGCGGCCTATGCAGCGGATAAGGCGCCCTTTGGCGGCGCGATCGTATCGCTTTCCAAACAAAGACCCCCTGCTCACGTGTGAGCAGGGGGTCTGTGCTAGGGTACGGCTTGCTGATGAGCAAGAGAGGATCGTTCCGTATGACCGAAGCGCAAACCGTGAAAAAGCCCAAGAAGCCGCGGCTTTCCGCCGACGGCACCCCCTACACCATCTGGCAGCAGCGCACCCGCGTCCTGTGCCTTTTCCTCGTGGCGTTCGCCGCTCTCGAGATCGTCGTCGGTGCCGGTTTGTTCACCTTGTCCTCGGTGGGGATCTTCGACTTCGCCAAGCTTCTTCCCGACGTGCGCGTCGGCGCGACGACTATCACGAGCGGCGTCATCAACCTCGTCGTCGCGCTGTCCGGTCTATGGGGCGCTCACAACCCCCGCAAGATCACGCTCTTTTTCTGGGCGGTCTTCGTCAATGCGCTCATGAGCTCGTGGGCCGTTGCGAGCGCCTGGTCGATGGGGAAATACGATCCGGCGGCCTTCACGTCGGTTCTCGTCGCCCTCGCCTATGCCGTTTGCGCTTGGAATGTGCGCGGTCAGACGGGTTATTTCGACAACCACCCTCATCCCGACGATCCTGATGAGCTTCCTCTCGAGCGCAGCGAGCGCCTTCTCGAGGGTGCTCGGGAAGAGGGAGTGCGTGAACTCGAGGAGGGTAAGCGCAAGGTGGAGGAGATCCGCAAGGAAGGCTCCGAGCTCATTGAAGCTGCGAAGCGCACGTTCGAGCGCTGATCTTTCGGTTCGCCCCTAAATTCCCCATCGCCGGCGTTTCGTCGGTTCCCCGCTCCACGGCGTTCTGCGCTCGTGAGATAATTCGAGGGTAAACGATACGAATCGTCGCGTTTGGGGCAGTTCGTCTTCTGCGCGACGCCGGCGAAAAGGAGATTTCCTATGGCCCTTTCCGACATCCTGGGAATCGAAACGTGCGAGAGCACTCCCGATCGGTACGTGACGCGCATGCTGGTGACCGAAGACATGCTTCAGCCCCATGGGGTTCTCCATGGCGGTATCAGCGCCGCGCTTGCGGAAAATGCGGCGAGCCAGTGCTGTACCGAGCATTACGACAGCGACAAGATGTTCTTCCTCGGCGTCGAGGTGAGCAGCACCCATCTTCTGCCGGTCAAGGCCGGCGATACCGTCGAGACGGTGGCGACACCCATCCGTGCCGGCGGGCGCATCTCCCAGTGGAAGGTCGAGCAGTTCCGTCTGTCCGACGGCGAGCTGTTCAACGTTTCCCAGATGACGATGTACGGCAAGAAGAGCTAAGAGGCAAAAAAACAAAGGATCGGGCCGAGAGCCCGATCCTTTGTTTTTTTGCGACAGGGAAGCAGAGAGGCATGCCCCTCTGCTTTTCGTTTGCTCGCTAGTCGACGATCTCCACCAAGGTGATCTCGAAGTTGAGGTCCTTGCCGGCCATCTCGTGGTTGAGGTCGAACACGACGTACTGGTCGTTCACCTCGACGACGAGCGCGGGCAGGGGCTGGCCGCCGGGGCCTTGCAGGTAGACGGTCTGGCCGACGGGAAGCTCGTCTGCGCCGGGCACGTTGGCCGTTGGCACGGACTGCACGAGCGCTTCGTCGCGCTCGCCGTATGCTTCGCTTGCGGGAAGGTGGACCTTCTTCGTCTCGCCGACTTCCATTTCGTTGACCGCGGCGTCGAAGCCGGGGATCATCTGGCCTGCCATGCAGACGAATTCAAGGGGCTCGCCGCGCTCGACGGAGGAATCGAAAACGGTGCCGTCGTCGAAGGTTCCGGTGTAATGGGCGCGTACGCGCTTGCCTTCATTGCTCATAGTGGTGTCCTTTCGTAGTGATGCTCCCCATGCTACACGATGACGGCTGATGCCGGGCGAAATACCGCTCGGTGCCACGGAAACGAAAAAGGGCTGCCTCCGTGAGGAAGCGGCCCTTTTTCGGGAAAGCAAGGCCCGTGCTTAGACGAAGACACAGAAGCGCAGAACCAGGTACACGCAGGAGATCGCGGTGAAGACGAGCATCATCGGGAAGGCGACCTTCGTGTAATCCATGAAGGTGATGGGGTAGCCGTACTTGCCCGACATGCCCGAGAGCACGACGTTGGCCGATGCGCCGATGAGCGTGCCGATGCCGCCGATGCAGGCGCCCAGCGAAATGGCCCACCAATACGGCATGACGTCGATGCCGGTCGACTCCATGGCGAGGATGATCGGGATAAGCGTGGCCACCATCGGGATGTTGTCGAGGAACGACGAGATGATGGCGGATGCCCAGACGAGCACGATGATGGTGATCATCATGTCGCCGCCGGTGATCGCGATAAGGCCGTTCGCCATCATCTCGATGACGCCGGTTTCCGACAGGCCGCCGACGACGATGAACAGGCCGGCGAAGAATCCGATCGTCGCCCATTCGACGTCGAGAAGGACATGCTCGACGTCGGCCGAGCTGATGATGAGCATGATGGCGGCGGCGGTGAGCGCGACGACGCTCGGCTCGACCCCGATGACGCTGTGCAGCATGAATGCGAGCGCTACGAGGACGATCATGACGACGCTCTTGTTGAAGAGCTTCTTGTCCTGGATGGCCTCATGAGCGTGAAGGGTCATGATCGAAGCCTGCTTTTCGGAAGAGGCGGAGAGGTTTTTGCCGTAGAGGACG
Organism: uncultured Eggerthella sp.; assembly: GCA_959607715.1. Taxonomy (GTDB): domain Bacteria; phylum Actinomycetota; class Coriobacteriia; order Coriobacteriales; family Eggerthellaceae; genus Anaerotardibacter. Next base: position 69,082 of record CAUHNN010000006.1, read on the forward strand.
TAGAACATCGCTATGGCGGCAAGCATGACGACCAGAACCGCCGGTCCGTTGTAGACGATGAAGTCGAGGAACGAGAGGTTAGCTTGCATGCCGATCATGATGTTGGGCGGGTCGCCGATGAGGGTGGCCGTGCCGCCGATGTTCGACGCCATGATCTCGACGATGAAGAACGGGACGGGGCTCATTTCGAGCATCTTGCAGACGGTGAAGGTGACCGGGCCGATGAGCAGGACGGTGGTCACGTTGTCGAGGAACGCGGAGAGCACCGCGGTGATCAGGCAGAAGAGAACCATGATCATCCAGGGGTTGCCCTTAGCGATCTTCGCCGTCCTGATAGCAAGGTACTCGAAGATACCCGATTGCTTTACCACGGCGACGAAGATCATCATACCGGCGAGAACGCCGAGCGTTCCGAAGTCGATGTGCTCCATGCCGACATCGAACGAGACGATGCCGGTGAGGATTAACACCACGGCGCCGGCGAGCGCGGCGGTCGTTCGGTGTATCTTCTCTGAGATGATCAGCGCGAATACGACGATGAAGATCACTATGGAGATAATCTGCGGGGTCGTAAATTCGGGCATGTGCATCACGCTCCTTACTTTCCCGCGAGCAAGGCGCGGGAAGCCACTGTCCGAGGGATGGCGCCATGCCATTCCCGAGCTTAAGACGTTCACGCGCATAAAAAAGGAAGGTTCGCGCCTCCCATGATGCAGTGAATGTCCACCTAACGAAAAACTAAAATACGCCGTTTTCACTGTCAATAACACGTTCAACGATCAGGCGGTCTATTTAATTTTCGTTCGGCGCGGATTGATAGCCTGTTTCAATGAAACGGTTTTACGGGGGCGCATTCGACCCCAGGGGTGTTGCGAGGCGAGCCGAGGGGGCGAAACGAAAGAGCGCCTCGCCTCCCTTAGGAGGCAAGGCGCTCTTCAATGAGGGCGGTGGCCTGCTGTCTTGTTACGCGAAGACGCAGAAACGGAGAACCAGGTACACGCAGGAGATCGCGGTGAACAGGATCATCAGCGGGAAACCGACTTTCGTGTACTCGATGAAGGAGATCGGATGGCCGTACCTGCCCGAGATGCCGGCGAGCACGACGTTGGCCGATGCGCCGATGAGCGTGCCGATGCCGCCGATGCAGGCGCCGAGCGAGACGGCCCACCACAAGGGCATGACGTCGATGCCGGTGGTTGCCATGGTCTGGATGATCGGGATGAGCGTTGCGACGAGCGGGATGTTGTCGAGGAACGACGAGATGATGGCGGAAGCCCAGACGAGCACGATGATGGTGATCATCATGTCGCCGCCGGTCAGGTCGATCAGGGCATAGGCCATCATCTCGATGACGCCGGTTTCCGCCAAACCGCCGACGACGACGAACAGGCCGGCGAAGAAGCCGATGGTAGCCCACTCGACATCGAGGAGGGTGTGCTCGACGTCGGCTTTGCCGATGATGAGCATGATAGCCGCCGCGGCAAGGGCGACAACACTCGGCTCGATGTGGAACGCGCCGTGAAGGACGAAGGCGAGCGCGACGAGCAGGGTCATAACGATGCTCTTCTTGAAGAGGGCGGGGTTCTTGATGGCCTCATGGGCATGAAGGCCGAGAATGGATTGCTGGCGTCCAGCCGAAACGCCCATTTTGCGGCCGTACATGAAATAGAAGAGGGCCATGCATACGGCGAGGATGACGAGAACGGCGGGACCGTCTACGGCAAGGAAGTCGAAGAAGGTCAGTCCGGTGGCGGAACCGATCATGATGTTGGGCGGGTCGCCGATGAGGGTGGCCGTGCCGCCGACGTTCGAGGCGACGATCTCGGTGATGAAGAACGGCACCGGGGAAATCTCGAGCATCTTGCAGACGGTGTAGGTGACCGGGCCGATGAGCAGGACGGTGGTCACGTTGTCGAGGAACGCGGAGAGCACCGCGGTGATCAGGCAGAAGAGAACCATGATCATCCAGGGGTTGCCCTTGGCGATCTTCGCCGCCCTGATGGCGAGGTACTCGAAGATACCCGAGTTCTTGACGACGGCGACGAAGATCATCATGCCGACGAGAACGCCGAGCGTACCGAAGTCGATGTGGCTTACGCCGGTGTCGAAGCTGATGATTCCGGTGAGGATCAGCGCCACGGCGCCTGCGAGCGCTGCGGTGGTGCGGTGCACCTTCTCGGAGATGATGAACGCCATCACGACGACGAAAATGACGATCGAGATGATTTGCGCAGTGGTTAAGGCGATCATGTCGTACGTTGCTCCTTTTCTTTCGGTTCCGGGATTGATGCGCATTCTCATCGGGCGGGAATGCCCCAGTGAGCTACGAAAGCCATGCCTTGCGGTCCCTCTCAGCGTTCGTCAGCTCGATTTTGAGCTGCAATCCCCAAAATAAGAATTTCAATAGAAGGTACGGGAGGGGGCAAAGACCGTCAAGAAACCATTCCGTGGGCGGATGGGTGACGTAGGTGCCCTCTGGGGCCTTCTCGCGTCGAACCGATAGATTACGGAGGAGAAACAAACTCTATATATCAGTACGTTCTATGGAAAAAAGCTTGCTTTTTCATGAAGCGAACGAATCGGGAAGAAAAAAAGCCCGTTTATCCTCGAAATATCGGTCAAAGGCTATCAATAAGCGCGTTTCTATAGTGCGCGCGAATGATATTTTCCTTATCTATTTAGAACACGTTCAAAATGAATTAGACCGAAAATGACGGCTGGTAAACAATCGTCTTCGGGTTGACCACTGTCTCCGCTCGGCTGCTCAAGGGGAACTGCCGGATGGAAAGTCATCCCGATAGGTAAGGACCAGATCTTTCCTATCGGAAGAACAGTGAAAAGCGATTTCGGTTTGGCTTTGCACTTCACCCTTACTCGGAGGGTGGATGCCAAGTGAAGCGGAAATCTCCCGGTTGTTCTTTCGGTCGAAGTGCAACGGCTTCTTTCACGTGCATGGAGGGAGCCGGGGCATGGGATAAAAGGAGGAAAGATGGTCAAATTTCGCAGATGCGGCTTTGACCGCATCAAAGGAGAGAGGGGCTAAGCATGGCTATGCTGAAGCGTGAATACGGCGGTATTCAACCCTGCTGGAAGGTAGGCCTATTCCGTATTCGTTTGCCGTTCATTCACTTCAAGATCTCACCCCCTGAGGTCGTCACCGGTTTGATGAACGCCTGTACTTCGTACGGCGCTCTCGCGGTTCTCATCTCCACGCTGGGCTTGTCGCCCGAGGTTGCGTGGGCTCTGGTCGTTTTCGAAACCGCAATGTACACCTTGAACTGGCTGCTCGGTGAGCCGTCGATTTGCGGTTGGATTACTCCTGCAATGGCGATTATCATCACATTCCTTGAATCGCTTGATCCTGGAGTAGCTCGATTGCAGATGCTGACGGCAATTGAGCTCGAGCTTGCGGCGATGTTCATCATCTTGGGCGCCACAGGCTTGTCTAAGAAGCTCAACACGCTCGTACCGCCCGCCATCAAGGCCGGTATCGTTATGGGCGCCGGCGTCAACGCCGTTGCCGTCCGCCTCACCCAGGGCGGCGCAGTCGACACCGTTACCGTTGGCTGCCTCGGTGGTCTCGTCGTCGTCTTCCTGCTGATGTTCTCCAAGCGCGTCCGCAAGTACATGGACTCCAACCGCTTCGTCGCCATCCTTGGTAACTACAGCTTCCTGTGGGCTGTCATCGCACTGCTCGTCCTCGGTGGAGCTGCCGGCGAGTTCAACTTCAACTTCTCTGGCGAGATCATCAAGGTTCCCGACTTCATGGGTCTGTTCATGACCGTGTCCCCGCTGTTCATCGGCTTTGCGACCGATCCTGGCGTGTGGATTCAGGCTCTGCCCTACGCGGTCGTCGCATGGGTTATCGCCTACGGCGACTTCGTCACCGTTCAGCAGCTCGGTCTGCAGGCATCTCGTGACGACGAGTACATCGAGTTCGACCCGAACCGCACCAACGTCATCTGCGGTATCCGTAACGCAATGCTCGGTCTGTTCGCACCGTACCCGGCACTCGCTGGTCCTCTGTCCGCCCCGTACTGCGTCGCTACCTACGCTCGCTATAAGCAGTCCGGTCGCCAGGGCATGGACTCCATCTACGACGGCTCCGGCACCAACCTGCTCTTCACCGTCATCGGCCTGTTCGTTTACCCGCTCTATGAGGCTTCGCTTGCCGCATCCGCTGCTCTGCTCGTCGTCGTCCTCCTGATCCAGGGTTGGCTCTGCGCTCAGATCGCCTTCGGTCTTGCCCGCGACGATCTCGACAAGGGCATGACGGGCATGATCGCCGGCTTCATCGTTGCCCGCGGCGGTGGCGTCGGCTTCGTGGCCGCAATCGCTCTCTACCTGCTCATCTCCGACAACGACAAGATCCGCGAGGATTACGCCTACAACAAGGAGCTGCAGCGCATCGAGGACGAGGAGACCGAGCGTCAGCTCGAGGCACTCCGAATCCGAGTCGAGGCTGCTAAGGCAGGTCAGCTCAAGGAAGAAGAGAAGTAAAGCACTTTACCTCTGAATCTTCCGAGTGATTCCCTTAAAGGAACGCTCACCACAGGATCCCGCATGGTGCACGCCGTGCGGGATCCTTTTTTGTGGGTCGTTTTTAGCGGTCTATGCGCAGGGGCGCCCCTCCTTTAAAAGGCCGTGATTTAGGTGCGCGTCTGGGCGCGGGGCAAAGAGAAAGCCTCCGTCTCTTTCTTGGAAACGGAGGCTTTCTTGCGGTGTCGATTGCGTTGGCGTGAGTTTTTATTCTCCCCAGCGACTGAAAGGCGGATAGTCGAGCCCGAATCGTTCGAAGATCTTGCCGATGATCTGGTCTTCCATGTCCTCGATGGTTGTGGGGTGATGGTAGTAGGTCATCATCGGGGGCATGAGCGTGACGTGGGGTAGGGCGGCGAGGGTCACCATGTTCTTCAGGTGAAGAGGGCTAACGGGCGTTTCCCTCGTCGCCAGGACAAGGGGCCGCTGCTCCTTGATGGTGACGTCGGCGGCGCGCAGCAGCAGGTTGTCGCTGTAGCCGGTGGCGATGCCCGCCACCGTCTTCATACTGCAGGGTATGACGACCATTCCGCGCGTGCGGAAGGTGCCGCTTGCCACCTGGGACCCCATCGCCTCGTTGTCGTGCACGCAGTCGACGGCATCGAGCATCGCCGCGAACGCTTGGGGGGCTTCATAGCTTGCCGTCAGGCGTGCGCTTTCGGTTGCGATCAGGTGGATCTCGAGATCGGTGTGCTCTTTTAGCTGCTGAACGAATCGGCATGCCAAAGGCGTACCGGATGCTCCGCTGATGCCGACGGTCAGGCGCTCCATCGGTCGGTCCTACTCGAAATCGGGAAGCCAGTGGCGAGGATCGACGTCCTTGAACTGACAGCGGACAAAGCGGTCCTTCTGGTCGTAGGGAACCGTGCAGTCGAAGATCGTCTTGCAAGCGATGCCGTGGTCGCGGATGCTCGGCGACATCGTGGGATCGTTGGACGGATCGAGCGGATGGGTCCTTACGCCAGGGATGGTGATGATGTCGGCATCCCCTTGGAAGCGCGTGTTCATTGCCCACAGGACGTCGTTCATGTCGAAGGGATCGACGTCTTCGTCGACGAGGAAGATATGCTTCAGCTCGCTAAACGACGAGAAGGCTAGCAAAGCCATCTGGCGTTGGCGGCCTTCGTCGCTCGGGGCGCTTTTCTTCACTTGGAGGACGGCCATGAATTTACCGCCGCCGGGGCTTGCGCAGTAGACGTTCTTCAAGCGTCCGGGCATTGCGCGCTCGATCATCTGGATGATGCTCGCCTCGGTCGGGATGCCCGCCATGCTCACGTGCTCTTCGGAGGGCCCGATGCAGGTTTGCATGATGGGGTTCGTGCGGGTCGTGACCGCTTTCACCTTGATGATGGGCAGGCTCGGGTTCGCGGGCCCGGTGTAGCCGGGGAATTCGGGCATGGCTTTGCCCGTATGGGTGTTTTGGTCTTCTTCGACGCGTTTGCCTGGAAGCAGCTCGCCTTCGATGACGTATTCCGCATGGGCGATGCAGCGCTCGTCGATGGTCAGGCACTTCGCCATGTGAACGGGCTCTCCCCTGAGGGCCCCAGCGACGTTGAGCTCGTCGTACCCAAGCGGCGTCGTGGGCGGCTCGAAGCAGGTTGCCAGTTCGATGGCGGGATCGACGCCGATGCTGATCGAGATGGGCAGGGGCTTGCCGAGCTTCTCGGCCTTTTCATAGAAGGCCCCGATGTGGCGCGCGCCCGGCACCATGTAGATCGAGATCTCGTCGGCGCTTTGCAGGCAAAGGCGATGGATGGTGACGTCTGAGATGTGGGTTTCCGGATCGGAAGCGTAGCACAGGCCGAGCGTGATGTAGGGGCCGGCGTCTTCTGGCGTGTTGGTGGGGGCGGGAACGAGCTTGCGAACATCGAAGCCTTCTTCGCTTGCGAGGTGGACCACCTCATGGCACGGCGCCTGATCTTCTCTCACTTCGATGGGTTCGATGGGGTTGAGCACGGCGTCGTTGAGGAGGAAGCCGAGTCGGCGCGGATCTGCGTCGAGCATCTTGGCCACGCGCTCGCGATTGGCCAAAAGCCCGATGGCGACGCGGGCGCCGGGATGGCCCTTGATGGAGTTGAAGATCATGGCGGGGCCCTCTTTGGTGGGGCGCTGGACCGTTCCGCCGGCGCCGACGTGGCGATATACGCCGCAAAGCTCGGCTTCGGGGTCGGCTTCGACGTCGGTTTCGACGAGTTGACCGGGGATTTCCTTTAGGAAATCGAGGGCCGAGCGAAGGTCGTGGATGGGTGTGCTCATGGGTTCTCCTCTCTGTTGAGTCTTGCTCGTGATGGCGTGATGCCTTGACGGCTCGATTACCGCTTTTCCGTTTCGGTCGGGATTCGAGCCAAGATCTCATCGACGACGACGTCTGCAAGCGCAACGATGTGCTCGATATCCTGCAGTGTTGCTGCGTCGATGTGGATTCCGCAGGTGCAGGAGACGGTGCACCCGAGCGTCTTGGCGGTCCGCTTTGCGATGCGAGAAGCGAAGGCGTCGTCGCGATGTTCGGGTCGGTTCAGGCGCGAAACCGTGGCGCCGACCCCCTTGCCGGAAAGGGCTGGATGGGGGACAGCCAAAACGGTGCAGCCGACATGGGGTGCACACCCGCCGCTTACCACGACGGCGAGGTCTCGCCCGCACGGCACAGCATGGACATCGAGTGCGCAGAGACTGTCGTCGATGGAGAAGTGCATAGGCGCGTACCTTTCTGCGTGGATGCGCACCGTGGTTGGCGCGAACACGTTCATAGTGAAATTATACGGATGGAGGCAAAGCGATTCTGCGGCGCGGTCATTCGAATCCGATAGGCATCCATTCATTGCGACAACGGTTAGGGCGCTCGTTCATTGATAGGCTGCATGATTCGATGAACGCGTTCGCTCCGAGGGGCGTCTGGGTATAATCGAGACATGATGAAAAGCCGGGGACCGAGGGGGCATCATGTTCGACGGCGCTATCCATCGCATTATCGAGGGGGACGGCGGCTGCGCCATCCACGCGGTTGTCATGGGCAAGGGGGAGCCGCTTCTCTTGCTTCACGGACATCCTGAAACGTATCTCATGTGGCATAAGGTCGTCGACGATCTGGCGTCCCGATTCACGGTGGTCGCCTGCGATCTGCGCGGTTACGGCGATAGCGACAAGCCTCAAGGGGCGCCGAATCATTCCAATTACTCCAAGCGCGTCATGGCGCGCGATTGCATTGCGGTGATGCGCGAGCTCGGGTTCGACCGCTTTTCGGTTATGGGGCATGATCGGGGTGCGCGCGTGGCCTACCGCATGGCGCTCGATCATCCCGAAGTCGTCGACAAGCTCGTTTTGCTCGACGTCGTTTCCACCTTCGACATGTACGACTTGAGCTCGGCCGAGTTCGCCAAGGCTCTGTTCCACTGGTACCTGCTTACCCAGGATGCCCCGTTCCCTGAAGATCTCATCGTGTCGAGTCGCAAGATGTATTTCCGCAATGCGCTTCACATCGGTCGCTACAATTCGGAAAACGACACCTCGGCAGACGTGTTCCCCGCTGAGGTGTACGACGAGTACCTGCGTCATTACGACGTGGCTTGCATCCACGCCATTTGCGAAGAGTACCGTGCCGGGGAGTCGATCGACCGCAAGCTCGATGCGCTCGACCTTGCCGCAGGCACTACCATCAAGGCGCCGACGCTTCTGGTGTGGGGCGAATACGGTTTGGTGGAAAAGTTCTTCGACCCGCTTGAGAAGTGGGGTCGCTTTTGCGACGACGTGCAGGGGGCAAGCGTGCCATGCGGGCATTTCGTCCCCGAAGAAGCGCCGAAGGCGCTTCTCGAGCGGCTCGATTCGTTTCTGTAGGCCATCGCGCAGTGGGCGCGGGCACATATCAACGGGGTGTTCCGAAGAGGGGCACGAGGAGAAAAGGGGAAGCCATGGAGTTGATGGAAGCTATCAAGGGGCGTCGGAGTATTCGCAAGTTCACCGATGAGCCGGTACCTCGCGAGGTGATCGATCGTCTGGTCGAGGCTGCTATGTGGGCTCCTTCGGGGCAGAATCTACAGCCGTGGTATTTTGTCGTGCTGACCAAGAAGGAGGATCTGTCGTTCCTCTTCTCCGAGCTGGGGACGACGGCGTTTTCCGAGCGCAAGCGTCTCGAGGAGCGCTTTGCGAACAACCCCGAGATCGTCGAGGAGACGATGGAGTTCATGCGCGCCATGGGCGGCGCGAGCACGATCGCGCTCGCGTTTCTGAACAAGCCGAACTACAGCGAGGAAATGCTGCCGAGCTGCATAGAGAGCGTGTCCGCCGCGATGGAGAACATGTGCCTCATGGCGTACGCCGAGGGTCTGGGTTCGTGCTGGGTGGAAGCGGTGTGCCGCGCCGGGGATGCGCTTCATGATCGATTCGCCCCCGATCACGGGGCGCTGGTCGGCGGCATCATCCTGGGTTATCCCGCCATGGAAGCCCGTCCAATCAAGCGCAAGCCTGGGCGTTTCGAGATTCGCTAACGGTTCGCTCGTTCAGGCCTCGCTGCCTTGCGAGGCGTTGCGGAAAAGATGCGCCCCGACGTTTCCGGCCGTGATGCGGCCAGGAGACGCCGGGGCGCTTTCGTTGCGGTCGGACGGTTGGCTTCGCAGTGGTCGGTTCGTTGATTATCGGGAGGTCGAGAGCCCGTCGATCTCGGCCAGCCAGGATCGGGCGCACGCATCGGAGGGCATGCGCAGATCGCCGCGCGGCGAAACGGCGATGCTGCCGATCTTCGGTCCGTCGGGTAGGCAGGAGCGCTTGAACTGCTGAGCGAAGAAGCGGCGGTAGAACGTGCGGAGCCATTTCAGGATGGTCTCGTCGTCGTAGCGCTTTGCGAAGGCGATGCGCGCGATGCGGAAGATCTTCGAGGGGCGGAAGCCGAAGCGCATCATCTGGTAAAGGAAGAAATCGTGGAGCTCGTAGGGTCCGACGAGGTCTTCTGTTTTCTGCGCGATGGCTCCGTTTTCGGGCGGAAGGAGCTCGGGGCTCACCGGGGTGTCGAGGACGTCGAGCAGCACAGCGGCGAGGCGCTCGTCGCCGCACGTGTCGGCGCAGAAGCGGACTAGATGGCGCACGAGCGTCTTGGGGACCGACGAGTTGACGGCGTACATGGACATGTGATCGCCGTTGTACGTGGCCCAGCCCAGGGCGAGTTCGGAAAGGTCGCCTGTTCCCACGACGAGCCCGCCGGTTTGGTTGGCGCGGTCCATGAGGATCTGGGTGCGCTCGCGGGCTTGGCTGTTCTCGTAGGTGACGTCGTGGCAAGAGGGGTCGTGCCCGATATCGGAGAAATGCTGAAGTACGGCTTCGCCGATGGGGATTTCCTCAAGCGTCGCTCCCAGGCGGCGGACCATTTCCGTGGCGTTGGTGTAGGTGCGATCGGTGGTGCCGAAGCCCGGCATGGTGATGGCGACGATGCCCGATCTGTCGAGGCCGAGCGCATCGAAGGCGCGCGCGGTCACGAGCAGGGCCAGCGTCGAGTCCAGGCCGCCGGAGATGCCCACGACGGCGGATGTCGCATGCGTGTGGGCCAGGCGCTTCTTAAGGCCGAGCGTCTGAATGGAGAGGATCTCGTCGCAGCGTGCGGCGAGCGTCGATTCGTCGGCGGGGACGAAGGGGTCAGCGTCGAAGACGCGCGAAAGGGCCGTGTCCTCGACGCGGAGGCTGAAGGAAACGGTGCGGTACCCCTCGTCGTCGGCTGCCGGGTAGGTGGTCAAGCGGCGTCGCTCCCCGGCGAGGCGCTCGACGTCGATGTCGGCCACGATCGCTCCATTGGCAAAGGGCGTCGATTCTGCGAGCACCGATCCGTTTTCGGCGATCATGTTCTGTCCGCCGAAAACCAAGTCAGTGGTCGATTCTCCCTCGCCGGCCGTGGCGTAGAGGTAAGCGCACACGAGGCGGGCGGATTGGCCCGCCACGAGCGAGCGTCGGTAATCGCTCTTGCCGACCATCTCATCGCTTGCTGAAAGGTTGCACACGAGGGTGGCCCCGGCCAGGGCATGCTGCGTGCTCGGCGGCGCCGGCACCCATAGATCCTCGCAGATCTCCGCGGCAACGACGAGATCGGGCAGCGACTCGCAGGCGAAGAGGAGATTCTGCCCGAAGGGAACTTCCTCGCCTGCGAAGACGACGGTGCCTATGTCGCCTTCCCCGGGCGTGAAATGGCGGGTCTCGTAGAACTCGTTGTAGGCCGGGAGGTTTTGCTTCGGCACGAAGCCGATCACCCGTCCGTGGGCGCAGGCTGCAGCCACGTTGTAGAGCTTGCCGTGGGCGCGCAGCGGAAGTCCGACGAAGATAAGCGCGTCGAGGGACTTCGTTTCGCGGGCGATGCGCTCAAGCGCGCTGTACGCATCGTCGAGGAGCTTCTTTTGCCAGAAGAGGTCCGAGCAGGTGTAGCCGGTGACGCAGAGTTCCGGCAAGGCGATGACCTTCGCACCCCGCCCCGCCGCGTCGTTGACGGCGGCGATGATCGCAGCGGCGTTGGCCTCGCAATCGGCGACGACGACCGTCGGTGTCGCAGCTGCAACGGCGATGAACCCGTCTTTCATGAATGCCCCCTCGATGAGCGCCGCGTTCGCGCGGCGCGATTATGCGGTGATGAGCGAAAACAGCTCGCGCCCATTATACGCCGCAAGCCATCGTGGCCGCGCCTCCCTTACGCGTTTGCCGGGAAGTCGTCGCGCACGTAGGGCGGCGCCTCGAAGTGCGAAAGGAAGTCGATGAACGACGTCACCGCCGGAGAATGGGGTGCACGGGAGAGGTAGGAAAGGGAGACGGGGTAGAAGTCCTGCGACCCTTCGACGTCGAGCGGCAAGACGACGAGGGACGGGTCGGGCAGGAGGTTGGAGGTGAGCATCGTCAGGGCGACGGCCGACTCGTGGACGGCGAGTCCCCCGAGGATCACCTCGTCTTCGTAGTTTCGCACCAGCGTGAGCCTGTCGAGCGGCGCGTTCGTTTCCTCGAGGAACGCCTCGAGCACTTCCCCGCAGGTGATGCCGCGGCGATAGGTGATGACGGTGTGCCCGATGAGGTTGTCGTAGCGCACGCGATCGAGGGAGGCGAGGGGATGGTCTCTGTTCACGGCGACGACGAGTCGCTGATGGAACAGGGTGGTGCAGGCGACGCCCGGCCGGTTGATCGGGCCCGTGATGACGAGATCGCACGTTCCCTGCTCGAGCTTGTCCCTCAGCGAGGCCGTCTCGCCTTGGGTGATGCGGAATTCGACCAAAGGACCGTTCTCGTCCCGGTAGGCTTTCATGGCGGATGGCAGGTAGAGCGATCGCACGGTGCCGATGGCGCCCACCTCGACGATGCCGGAAACCATGCCCTGACGTCGCTTGATCTCGCTCACGCCCTGCTCGATTTCAGCTAGCCCGCGCTCGACGTAGCCCTGGAAAGCGTGGCCGTCTTCAGTAAGGCGGACGTTGCGCCCTTCCTTGCGGAAGAGCTGGCAGCCGAGCTCGCTTTCGAGTGACGAGATGGAGTGGGAGAGTGCGGGCTGGGTGATATTCAGCTCGCGGGCGGCCTTTGTGTAGTGCTGGACTTTGGCCAAGTGGGCGAAATACGAAAGCTGGGCAAGATTCATGGGACGTTCCTTTTCGAAGGGCGGGCCACGCGCTTGCGCCGGCGCAGGGTCCGTCACCGCTTCAGATGAATCTATCAGTTTTGTTCATGGATCGCCAGGTCGGCTATACGTTTTTCTCTTTGGACGCACCCAGGGATGCGCGGTAGGCTCGGATTAGTCGCAAGACGGGGGATGGAATTCGATGGCGGCAACGTTGCCGGCATCGCGAAGGAGAGGAGAGCCCAATGACGAAGTTGCCCCTCGAGGTGGGAAACAGCTGCTCGTTCACTAAGACGGTGAGCGAATCCGACGTGTACCAGTTCGGCGGAATCACCGGGGACTACAGCCAAATGCACTTCAACGAGGCGTTCATGAAGACGACCAAGTATGGAACGAGGATCGTGCACGGAGTGCTCACCTTCGCCTTCGGAAGCACCGCTTCGACGCTCATCCAGCAGAAGTACGAGTCTCCCATTCCGAGCGCATCGTATGGTTACGACCATCTGCGCTTCACCGCTCCGGTGTACTTCGGCGATACGCTGACCGCCACGTATACGGTGAAGGAGGTCGACGAGCAGGCGATGAAGACCTTCGCCGACGTCGTCATCACCAATCAGGAGGGAACGGTGGTGTGCGTCGCGACGCATATCTTGAAGTTCTTCGAAGTCGAGGGCGAGTAACATGGCGGTTCCATGCGTCGAGCATGTGGCGGTGAAGGTGCGCGACTTCGAGGCGGTGTGCGCCCAGCCTGGCGTGAAGCAGGCTGAAGGCAAGCCGAACAACCGGCTCGAGACCCCGTTCGGTCTGATCGTCGAAGTGAACAAGAGGGGGATAGAGCCATGAAGGTATGCATTTTGGGCGCTGGCTCGCTGGGCAGCACCATCGGCGGCGCGCTGGCGAAAGCCGGCAACGAGGTCCATTTCGTGGGTCGTGCGCCGCACATGAGCGCCACCAACGAAAACGGCCTGGTCATGGTAACCCCTACAGGCGAGGAGACCGTGAGGGTTTCCGGTCATACCACGCCAGACGGCATCGGCGTGTGCGATCTGGTCATCGTCTTGTGCAAGGCGTTCGACACCGCCAAAACCATGGAAGAAGGCCGCGAGCTCGTCGGCGCCGAAACGACGGTGATGTCGCTGCAGAACGGACTCGGCGCGGAAGGCGTGTTGTGCTCGTGCGTCGGCGCCGAGCACGTCATAGGGGGCAAGACCTATATCGGCGGCATGTTGCTGGAGCCCGGTCGCGTTCAGGCTACCATTCCCGGCAAGGATACATTCATCGGGGAGCTCGACGGCAGCGTGACCGAGCGCATCCGCGCCATCGGCGCCGCGTTCGAGGAGGCGGGCATGCGCTGCATCGTTTCCGACAACATCATGGGCGTGATCTGGGATAAGCTTCTGGTCAATGTCGCCACGGGCGCCGTCTGCGGCATCACGCATCTGTCCTACGGCCCGATGTACGAAGAGGAAAAACTCGTCGCGACGGCGAAGGCCGCAGTCAAGGAAGGCATGGACGTTGCCCGAGCGGCGGGCGTGAAGCTCACCTACGACGACCCGGCAGACGTTCTCGAGCTTGCGCGCGCGGGCTTGCCCTACGATTTTAAGCCCTCGATCCTGCAGAGCCTCGAAAAGCACCGACCCACCGAGGTGGGCGTTATCAACGGCGCGGTCGTCGAGCAGGGCAGGAGGCACGGCGTCCCCACGCCGGTCAATGAGACGCTTCAGGCCTGCGTCGTCGGCATAGAGCGCTGCATCCGCGACTTCGTGAAGGGGTAAACACCGAGGGGGAAACGCTCCTAAGAGGGGGGATTTTCGAAAAGCGGCCCATCTTGGCGGCCGCTTTTCGTCTTCTGGCTGTTTAATGCATGAAAGCGGGTTATATTCGCGCCTTATTTGGGGTAATCTGGAAAGCCTGTAGTACAGGTTGTTCAAAAAAAGAACTTCGCCCTTGCGGGCGGGGCGATTAGATCGGAAGAAGGCGCGGCGGCAATGTTGAAGGCGGGCATCGTAGGTGCGGCAGGTTACGCGGGTGCAGAGCTGGTGCGGATACTGCTGCGCCATCCCGATTTCGGTCTTCGCGTCATCACGTCCAATTCAGATGCCGGCGTTGCCCTTTCCGAGGTCTACCCGGCTTTCGCGGGGCTGACGGATCTTTCCTTCTCCCGCCACGACGACCCCGCTCTTTTCGAATGCGACGTGGTTTTCCTGGCCACGCCCCACACTGTCGCCATGAAGTCCGCTCCGGCGCTTCTCGCCTCAGGCGTTACGGTCATCGATCTTTCCGCCGATTATCGCTTGCGCGATCGCGCTACGTACGAGAAGTGGTACGGCGTCGAGCACACCTCGCCCGACCTTCTTGCCGATGCGGCGTTCGGCCAGCCTGAACTTGAGCGCGCCGGTCTGCTGGCTGCCGCTTCCCGTCGTCTGTCCGGCGAAGCCGTGCTCGTCGCGTGCGCCGGCTGCTACCCGACGGCCACGTCCCTTGCCGCAGCGCCCGTCATCGCGCTTTCCGAGGGCATCGTCGTCGCCGACGCCATCTCGGGCGTTTCCGGTGCGGGGCGAAGCGCCACGGCACGTACCCACTTCGTTTCCGCTAACGAGAATCTGGAGGCTTACGGCGTCGGAAACCATCGCCATACTCCCGAGATAGAGCAGATCCTCGGCATTCCTGGGCGCTTGGTCTTCACGCCTCATCTAGCGCCCGCTTCGCGCGGCCTTCTTTCTACGGTTACCGTCCGATTGACCGAAGACGCCCGTTCGCGTGAAACCGCCGAGTCGATCCACCGACGATACCTTGAGGCGTACGCCGATTCGCCGTTCGTGCAGGTGCTCCCCTTGGGCAATCAGCCCAAGACCTCGTCGGTCGTGGGCACCAACCGCGCGCACGTCGGCGTCGTCTACCACGAGCCCACCGGTTCGGTCATCGCCACCTGCACCATCGACAACATCGTCAAAGGCGCTGCCGGCCAGGCCGTCCAGTGCGCCAACATCGTCTGCGGCCTCGATGAGTCCGCGGCTCTTTGCACTGTCGCCAATCCCTCATAGGAGTGAACATCATGAATACTGCGAACCTGAACACCATCGAAGGCGGTGGCGTCTCGTCCGCTCAGGGGTTTCGTGCGGCCGGCGTCCATGCCGGGTTCCGCGACGATCCCTCTCGTCTCGACATGGCGCTCGTCGAAGCTGACGAGCTGTGCCCCGTCGCCGGCGTCTTCACCACTAACGTTTTCTGCGCCGCGCCGGTCATCGTCTCGCGCGAGCATCTCGACGGCGTGGGCTACGGATTCGCGCGCGCCATGGTAATCAATTCCGGCATCGCCAACGCGGCGACGGGTGCGGTCGGCCTCGACGCAGCCCGCCGCACGGCCGACATCGTGGCGTCGCACGTCGGCTGCGTTCCCGAAGACGTCCTGGTCGCCTCGACCGGCGTTATCGGCCAACAGCTCGACACCACGCCGTTCGAAACGGGCGTCCCTGCCGCGATCGAGGCCATGGGCGAAGCGACCGGGCACACGGCCGCTCGCGCCATCATGACCACCGATACCCATCCCAAGGAGGCCGCGGTCTCCTTCGTCTCCGCCGATCCCGCTTACGAGGGCTGCACTTTCACGGTCGGCGGCATGGCAAAGGGCTCAGGCATGATCATGCCCAACATGGCGACGATGATCGCGGTTCTCACCACCGACGCCCCGCTGCCCGCCCCGCTGCTCCATCGTGCGCTTTCCGAAGCGGTGAACGCGAGCTTCAACAAGGTGACGGTCGACGGCGACACCTCCACCAACGACACGTGCATCCTTTTCGCTTCGGGCGCCGCAGCCCCTCAAGGGGCCCCGATGGTGGCCGAAGGCTCGATCGCCTACGAGGAATTCCGTGCTGCTCTCGGTGCCGTTACCCAGCACCTCGCCCGCGAGATGGCGAGCGACGGCGAAGGGGCAACCAAGCTCGTCACGGTCGTCGTGCGCGGTGCCGCGACCGACGCCGACGCCGACGCCGCGGCGCGCACCGTGGCCAATTCCCCGCTCGTGAAAACGGCCATCTACGGCCGTGACGCGAATTGGGGCCGCATCGCTGGGGCGTTGGGACGCTCGGGGGCTCGATTCTCCCAAGAGAACGTGGACATCGACATCATGGGAATGCCCGTTTTGAGGGCAGGACTGCCCGTTCCCTTCGACGAGGAGGAGGCCTTGCGACGATTCGGGGCCTCTGAGATCCTTCTCGAGGCCGATCTTGGGGCAGGCTGCGCTTCAACTACGGTGTGGACCTGCGATTTCTCGCACGAATACGTTTCAATCAATGGAGATTACCGTTCATGAAATACGCTAAAGACCGGAAGATGACCTCTTCCCATACCGCCGAAGTCCTCATCGAGGCGTTCCCCTGGATCAAGAACGCCACGGGCAAGACCATCCTGATCAAGTACGGCGGTGCCGCGATGGTCGATCCCGAGCTGCGCAACGCCGTGATGAGCGACATCGTCATGCTCAAGATCATGGGCGTGAATCCCGTCATCGTTCACGGCGGCGGTAAGGAGATTACCGAGAACATGGGTCGCTTCGGCATCGACGTCGAGTTCAAAAACGGCCAGCGCGTCACGACCGACGAGGCCATGGACGTCGTCAAGATGACCCTCATCGGCAAGGTGAACGAAGAACTCGTCTTGGCCATGAACGAGCACGGCAACCTCGCCGTCGGCGTCAACGGAACGGATGCGGGCACCATCATCGCCGAGCAGGCCGATGCAGTCCTTGGCCGCGTAGGCCGCGTCGTCGAGGTGAACCCGGCCTACATCAACGCGCTCATCGCCGCCGATTACGTGCCGATCATCGCCTCGGTCGGCAAGGGGACCGACGACGGCTCCTACAACATCAACGCCGATGTGGCGGCCTGCGCCATCGCAAGTGCCATCGGTGCCCACAAGATCATCTTCCTCACCGACGTCGACGGCTTCTACGAGGATTTCTCCGACAAGGACAGCCTCGTTTCGCAGATGACCCTCGGCGAAGTGCGCGCCATGCTCGCCGGCGGAAAGGTGAGCAGCGGCATGATCCCGAAGCTCCAGTCGTGCGTCGGCGCCCTGGAGGGAGGCGTTCCGCGCGCCCATATCGTCAACGGGACCAAGCCCCATTCCATTCTCGTCGAGCTTTTGACTTCCGCCGGTTCCGGCACGTTGATCTACGACGATGCCGCCGTCGTTTCCAAGGAGGACATGCGCCCCTTGGGGATCCTCGCATCGCGTTTGAGCGAGAACTTGTAGAAACTCGCAGGGCGCCTTTGGGAAACGGGCGCGCAACAAGTACAATATTCCGATGGTCGAGCGCGGAAAGCGACTTTCCGATCGATCTTCGCAAGGAAAGGAACACCATGGGTTTCGAAGAAGCTAAGAAACTTGACGAACATTACGTGATGCACACGTTCGCTCGTAAGCCTGTGCTGCTGGTCGAAGGATCGGGCATGCAGGTGACCGATGACGAGGGCAAGACCTACCTCGACTTCATCGGCGGCATCGGCGCGGACAGCCTCGGCCATTGCCATCCGGCTGTCGTCGCGGCCGTTCAGGACCAGGTCTCCCGCCTGATTCACGTGAGCAATTACTACTACATCGAGCAGCGCGGCGAAGTCGCGAAGATCATCTCCGACTTGCTCAACACCTGCGTGCCGAAGTTCTTCCGCGCGCCGTGGCCGGTCTTCTTCGCCAACTCCGGCGCCGAGGCCAACGAATGCGCCATCAAACTCGCTCGACTCTATTCCAAGAAGGAAGGCTCGGGCGGACAGACCATCATCACCCTCGACCACAGTTTCCATGGCCGCACGCTCGCAACGCTTGCTGCGACGGCTCAGCCTGCCAAGCAGGAGGCTTTCCAGCCTCTGCCTGAAGGGTTCCTCCACGTCCCGATGAACGACCTCAATGCGCTTCATCAGACGTTCTTCGAGCATGTCGGCGAAGTGTGCGCCCTCATGATCGAGCCCGTCCAAGGGGAGGCAGGCGTCTATCCCTGGGATGCCGATACGCTCTATGAAGTCGCTCAGTTCGCCCGCAAGAACGGCATCCTGCTCATCGTCGATGAAGTCCAGTCCGGCTTCTATCGCTGCGGAGAGTTCCCCTTCGCCTTCCAGAACATGGGCATCACTCCCGACATCATCACCATGGCCAAGGGCATCGCTTCCGGCTTCCCGATGGGTGCGTGCGCTGCGCGCATCGAGGTCGCGGAGGCTTTCGAGCCGGGAGACCACGGTTCGACGTTCGGCGGCAGTAATCTTGCCATGGCGGCCGCCCACGCCACGCTCGCCACGCTTTCCCGCGGCTCGTTCGCCGAAGACGTCGAAGAGCTCGGCGATTACTTCGGCGAGGCGCTTTCGGGCATCGAGGGAATCACCGAGGTCCGCGGCATGGGTCTCATGATCGGCGCCGATCTCGAAGAGGGCATCGACGCCCGCGCCATCGTCGATCGCGGCCTTGAAGCTGGCTTCCTG
The DNA here is from genome assembly GCA_959607715.1 of uncultured Eggerthella sp. Lineage (GTDB taxonomy): Bacteria > Actinomycetota > Coriobacteriia > Coriobacteriales > Eggerthellaceae > Anaerotardibacter. The sequence continues at coordinate 87,655 of CAUHNN010000006.1, forward strand.
CTCAATGCGACCGGCCCCCATACGCTGCGCTTCCTTCCGCCGCTCGTTATCACGCGCAAGGAAATCGACACGCTGATCAACGCGCTGCCCGACCTTCTTTCCGCGGCGCGCTCCTAGGGAATACGGTCCTTTTCCGGGCTTTCCGGAAGAAGGGCATCGATCAAGTAGAAGAACCATCGAACGAAAGGGTTGAAACACGATGGCAAAGGATAAGTGCATACTCGCGTACTCGGGCGGACTCGATACGTCCGTCTGCATCAAATGGCTGCAGGACGAGAAGGGTCTCGACGTCATCGCCGTCGTCGGCGAGGTCGGTCAGGAGCATGAGGGCCTTGAGGCCGTCCGCCAGCGCGCACTCGAAACGGGCGCCATCGATTGCATCGTCGCCGACATGCGCGAAGACTTCGCGGCCGACTACCTGTCCAAGGCTCTGTTCGCCAACGCGAACTTCGAGGGCAAGTACCCGCTCGTTTCCGCCCTGTCCCGTCCGCTGATCTCCAAGTACCTCGTCGACGCTGCCCATAAGTTCGGCGCCAAGTACATCGCTCACGGCTGCACCGGCAAGGGCAACGACCAGGTCCGCTTCGAGACTTCCATCCAGGCGCTCGATCCGACGATCGAGATCATCGCCCCGGTCCGTGAGTGGGATATGCATACTCGCCAGGAGGAAATGGACTGGGCCGAAGCCCACGGCGTGACCGTTCCCACCACCAAGTCTAAGCCGTACTCCATCGACGACAACCTGTGGGGTCGCGCCATCGAATGCGGCGTTCTCGAGGATCCGATGAATCGTCCTCCGCTCGACATCTACACTATGACCACCGATCCCGAGAAAGCCCCCGAGCAGGCAACCGAGATCGAGATCGAGTTCAAGGGCGGCCTGCCCGTCGCCATCGACGGCGCTGAGATGAGTTACCTCGAGATCATCGCGAAGATGAACGAGCTCGCCGGCGCCAACGGCTTCGGCCGCATCGACATGATCGAGAATCGCATGATCGGCGTGAAGAGCCGTGAATGCTACGAGGCTCCCGGCGCGCTTGCTCTCATCGTCGCTCATCGCGGCCTTGAGGACATGTGCCTCGAGCGCGAGGTCCTTCGCTACAAGATGCACCTCGAGCACGACTGGGCGACCATGGTCTACAACGGCCAGTGGTTCTCGCCGCTCAAGCACGCCATCGACTCCTTCATGGCGACCACCCAGCAGTGCGTTACCGGCGTCGTGCGTTTGAAGCTTTACAAGGGCAGCTGCACCATCACCGGCCGTAGGAGCGACTTCTCCCTCTACGATTACGGTCTGGCCACTTACGACGCGGCCGACACCTTCAACCACAAGGCGGCAAAGGGCTTCATCGACCTGTACGGCCTTTCCACCAAGGTGTGGGCGAAGAACCGTCGCGAAATGGGCGTGACCGACGGCGAGAACGTCGAATAACCCAAGCTGAAGCGATAAAGGGGCCCGTCGCCGGCCGCATGCACGCGGAGTCGACGAACCTACTTGGGCAGCGGGGCTGGAAACGGGGTTTCCAGCCCCCTTTGCTTTTTATGGGATGTTGCGGGTGCGCGTTGCGTTAAAGGTTGCGCCCCGGTTTGCTATGATTGCCAGAGTGAATCGGCCCCATCTCCAAAAGGGCGGGGCCGTGTAGATGCAGAAGAACGCGTTGATAAGGAGCAAACGCATGGCATTGTGGTCTGGACGATTTGAAACGGGCGTGAGCGAATTCACGCAGGAATTCGGCGCTTCGCTGCCCGTGGACAAGGCGATGTACCGTCAGGACATTGCGGGATCCCGCGCTCATGCGCGCATGCTCGCCGCCCAGGGCATCATCTCCCAAGAAGATGCAGCGCAGATCGTCGCGGGCCTCGACGAGATCGAGAAGCGCATCGATGCCGACGACTTCGCCTTCGACATCAACGACGAGGACATCCACATGTCCATCGAGGCCGAGCTGACCCGCAACATCGGCGATGCCGGCGCTCGCCTGCATACCGGTCGCTCCCGCAACGACCAGGTCGTGACCGACACGCGCCTCTACGCCAAGGAACTTGCGCGTGAGCTGCTTCAGGCCAACGTGTCTTTCCGCCGCGTTTTGATTGAGGCTGCCGAGAAGAACTTCGACGTGATCTTGCCGGGCTACACCCATATGCAGCATGCCCAGCCCGTTCTCCTTTCCCACCATTTCATGGCCTATTACTGGATGTTCGCGCGCGACTTCAAGCGCTTGCGCGCCGCCTACGAGGCCGCCGACGTGAACCCGCTCGGCTCCGCGGCGCTCGCCGGAACCACCTATCCGCTCGATCGCGAAGCGACCACCGCTGAGCTCGGGTTCGATCGCGCCACGCCGAATTCCCTCGATGCCGTGTCCGATCGCGACTTCCTGCTCGATCTCGACTACGCCTGCAGCGTGTCGATGATCCATCTTTCTCGCTTGTGCGAGGAGATCATCCTGTGGTCCACGTCCGAATTCGGCTTCATCACCCTCTCCGATGCGTTCTCGACCGGCTCGTCGATCATGCCGCAGAAGAAGAACCCTGATTTCGCCGAGCTTATCCGCGGCAAGTCCGGTCGCGTTATCGGCGATCTCGTCGCGCTTTTGGTGACCATGAAGTCTCTTCCCCTTGCCTACAACAAGGATCTGCAGGAAGACAAGGAAGGCGTCATCGACGCGGCCAAGACCCTCTACGACTGCCTGCGCTGCATGGAGGGCATGGTCGAGACCATGAAGGTCAACGAGGAGGCTATGGCCGCCCAGGCGAAGAAGGGCTACCTCGCCGCGACGGATGTGGCCGACTACCTGGCGAAGAAGGGCCTGCCGTTCCGCAAGGCCCACGAAGTCGTCGGCCATCTGGTCCTCCTGTGCGATAAGCGCGGATGCGATCTGGACGACCTGACCCTCGAGGATTTCCAGGCTGAAAGCCCTCTGTTCGAGGCGGACATCACCGAGTGTCTCGACCTGCCGAGCATCGTCGCCGCTCGCACGACGTACGGCGGCACGGGCCACGAGGCGGTGCGCACCCAGATGAAGCTCGCCTCCGAAGGCCTGGCGGCGGACGAGGCCTTGCTCGCGTAGGTCTGCTGCCCGCGGCGCGACCCATCACGTCAGCCGAAGGGGTTCGGGGGTTATTCCCCGAACCCCTTTTTCCTTGAGAGGAGCCGTTGCGAAGAGGAGAAACGCCCCATATGAAGGGGGAGTGTGCAGTTTGGAAACGTGAGCTGCTCACGTGATAGAATGTCGTGAAGTTTATCCAATGGAGGTACGATGGCTTCACGAGCGAGAAAAAGCAAGCATGCTGCGCGTCGAGAGAAGGCAGGTCTCAGAATAGGCCTCGTCGGCGGCATCGTCGCAGCGGTTCTGGCTGTTTGCTGCATCGGTTGCTTCGGCCTGTGCGCCGTTTGGCTGCAGGACCTGCCCGACTACAAAGACGCTTCGGCGTATAACGCGGCCGAGAAGACGAAGGTGTACGCCAACGACGGCAAAACGCTTCTCGCTGAATTCTATTTGGAGAATCGCGAGCCGATCGATCTTTCGGAAATGGGAACGCACGTCACCGGTGGCACGGTCGCCACTGAGGACGAGCGATTCTACCAGCATAACGGCGTCGACTTGATGGGCATCGCCCGCGCAGTTTGGGTCAACGTGACCGGAACCGGGCATGAAGGCGCTTCCACCATCACCCAGCAATTCGTCCGCAACACCATCCTCGCCGATGAGGCGCAGGAGTCGACCCTCAAACGTAAGGTGCGCGAGGCCTACATTGCCATTCAGCTTGAGACGATGTACTCGAAGGACGAGATCCTTCAGATGTACCTCAACACCATTAACTACGGCCAAGGTGCCTACGGCATCGAGGCTGCATCGCGCCTGTACTATTCGAAGAGTGCCAAGGATCTCACTATCGCCCAGGCTGCGGCCCTGATCGGCATACCTCAGGCCCCAAGCTACAACAATCCGATTGACAATCCCGAAAACTGCATCGAGCGACGCAACCTCGTTCTCGATCGCATGCTCAGCAACGGCGTCATCTCTCAGGAAGAGCATGATGCCGCTCAGGCGGAGGACCTCAATCTCGACGTAACGCGCCCCGAATCCACGGACGGCATGTACCAATACAAGTACTTCACTAGTTACGTGCGAGAAACGCTTCTGAAAGACTATTCCGCAGACGAGGTCTTCAAAGGCGGCCTTTCGGTCATAACCACCCTCGATGTTGACGCGCAGAAGGCGGCGGAAAAGGCGGCAGACAAGAAGCTCTCCGGCCTTTCCGACAACCTTGAGCTGGCTCTCGTTGCGGTCGATCCCGACACCGGCTTCATAAAGGCGCTTATCGGCGGTCGCGATTACGAGAAGAACGAATTCAACCTGGCTACCCAGGCGCAGCGCCAGCCGGGCTCTTCGTTCAAGACGTTCACTCTCCTTGCCGCCCTGAACGACGGCATTTCCCCGCAGACCAACCTCAACTGCTCGTCCCACGTCAATCTCGACGGATGGGAAGTGGAGAACTACGGCGGCGCCGACTACGGCACGCGTAGCTTGGCAAGCGCCTTCGCCGTTTCGTCCAACACCGGTTTCGCCCAGTTGGTCAACGAGGTCGGTGCAAGCAAGGTCGTCGACATGGCCCACGATTGCGGCATCGAGTCCGATCTGGACGCCTATCCGTCGATCACGCTCGGCTCCGAAGAGGTCACGGTACGCGAGATGGCCCAGGCCTACGCGACCATCGCCAACGGCGGCACCAAGCGAGAGGCGACGTGCATCCAGGAGATCAAGGACTCCGCCGGCATCACCATCTTCAAGGCGGATACCACCGGGGAAAAGACGCTCGACACCGCGCTTACCCAGGCGGCCACCGAGGTGATGAAGGGCGTCGTCACCAGCGGCACCGGTCGTGGCGCCGCCCTCTCGAGCGGTCAGCCCGTCGCCGGCAAAACCGGTACGTCCGAGGCGTGGCGCGACAAGTGGTTCTGCGGCATCACTCCCCAGATTTCCGTCGCCATCTGGATCGGCGGCCGCGAAGAGGTGACCATGCCGTCCTATGTCGCTGCGGACAGCGTGTTCGGCGACTTCGTTAGCGACTACCTTTCCGGCGAGCCGATCGAGCAGTTCCCGACGAGCGATGAAACGCTTCAGTACGACAAGACCGACATCGGTCTCGGAACCGGCGGTACCGGCGTGGAGGATGAAGCTCCGGAGCATGAAGGCGAAGCGGCAAAGCCTTCCACCAGCGATGACGACGATGGCGATTCGGACGAACCCACCACTGGCGACACCACCGGAGGCGCGACCGGCGGCGGAGGAACGGGCGGCGGCGCGACCGGCGGGGGTGGCTCTGGCGGCGGAACGGGCGGCAGCGGCTCCGGCGGCGGAACGGGCGGCGGCACGACCGATCCTGAACCCGAACCCGAACCCGAACCCGAACCTGAGCCCGAGCCGACGACCTGATAGGCATTCAGCGTCAAACCGATTCTTCCCAGTGACGTAAACCAGCGAGGGGAAAGGACCCCATGAAGAAGATAAAGATACTAGCCGCGTTCGTTCTGTGCCTGGCGTGTTTAGCGGCCCTGGTCGGCTGCTCCGACAACAAGCAAGACGACGCACAGGCGCAGAACCGCAAGTACATGTCGTCGGTCGGTACGATCATGGGAACGCTCTCGACTGAGATGACGGACTTTTCCCAGGCGGTCAAGGACGGCGAGGTCATTTCGCTTTCCTCCGATCTTTCCGCAGTCGACACGTGCGTGTCTGATCTTGAGGCGTTGAGTGCCCCTGATGCGCTGAAAGACGTCCATGTCAAGTACGTCAGCGGCGCAAAGGAGCTTCAGACGGCCCTCAAGGACTACGTGGCGCTCTATGAGGACATGAAGGCTCCCGAGAGCGGAAGCGCCGATTACGCTGATTACGACAAGCGCCTTGCCGAGATCCAGAAACACTACGATGCCGGCATGAAGGATCTGCAGGAAGCAGATGAGAAGGCCAAGCAGGCCTAGTTGACGGGCCAACCACCCGTTTGGTGGATAGACGAGTTCTTTTCGGCGGTCATCACACGTGATGGCCGCCTTGTTCGTTCCAGGAAGGAAGAAGATGGCGGAAGATCAAGCGGCAGTCGAGCTTCTGGCTCCGGCGGGCAACATGGCCTGTCTCCATGCGGCGGTACGGGCGGGGGCCGATGCGGTCTACCTCGGCGCCGGCCACTTCAATGCGCGCAGAGGCGCTGACAATTTCTCGTTGGAGGATCTTGCCTTGGCGTGCGATTATGCTCACGTCAGGGGAGTGAAGATCTATCTCGCGCTTAACACCGTGGTGCTTCCCTCCGAGGTTCCCGACGCCCTTGAAATGGCTCGTCAGGCTTACCGCGCCGGCGTGAACGCCTTCATCGTCCAGGACCCCGGCATGGCGGTGGAACTCGTGCGCACGATACCTGGTGTGGAAATTCATGCGTCGACGCAGATGAACATCCATGACGACGAATCGCTTCAGGCTGCGGTTGCTCTCGGCGTTGAACGCATCACGCTCGCCCGTGAGCTTTCGCTCGCCGAGGTTTCCCATCTTTCATCGGTGGCGCGCGATCTTGGCGTGGAGATCGAGATTTTCGCCCATGGCGCCCTGTGCGTCTGCTATTCCGGCCAGTGCTTCATGTCGTCACTCGTCGGCGGCCGTTCGGCCAATCGCGGTCGATGCGCCCAGGCGTGTCGCCTGCCGTATGAGCTTCACAACCGCGCACTGCGCAAAAGCCTTGAGGCCCCGGGTGAGCATCTGCTTTCGCCGAAAGACCTTTGCACGATCGACTTGGTGCCCGAACTCGTCGACGCTGGCGCTGCGTCGCTCAAGATCGAGGGGCGCATGAAGTCGCCCGAGTACGTTCAGGCGGTCGTGGGGGTCTACCGCGCGGTGCTCGATCGCGTTCTTTCGCGCCAAGCGGCGGGCAGCGGGCTTGCCGCCGACGATGAGACGACCGTTGATGCAGCTGACGAGCGCTATCTGTCCGACGGCACCCCTAATCCCCGCGCGACCTCCGCTGAAAAGCAGGTTCTCTCCGAGGCGTTTTCCCGTGGATTCACGACGGCCTACCTTACCGGCGATCGCGGCAACGAGATCATGAGCTACGGCCGCCCCAACAACCGCGGCGTCTTCGTTGGCCGCATCGATCGCGCCAAGGACGGCGTTGTCGCGATCGATGCGGAGTCGGAGCTCCACGAAGGCGACGTCATCGAGTTCTGGACCAACCGCGGTCACTTCGTCCATACGCTCGATTCCTTCAAGGTCGATCGCGCCGGGCACGTTGTCCTTTCCCTCGATCGCGCCGTCGGCAAGGGCGATCGCGTCTTCCGCGTCCGCAATGCCGAAGCCGCTTTCGTCGACGATGACCGTTTGCCCGTCGTGGTCATCGAGGGCAGTGTGAAGCTTTCCATCGGTGCTCCCGCCTTCCTTGAGTTCACTCACCCCGCAACGGGGCTTTCCGTCCATGTGGAAGGAGTAGAGGTCGAGCCGGCGCGCACCAAGGCGGTTTCCGTCGAAGAGGTCAGCGATCATATCGACCGCATGGGCCAGACGCCGTTTTCCCTCGCGTCTCTCGATGTGGAGCTTGACGAGGGCGTCGGCATCGGGTTCTCCGCCCTCCATAAACTGCGCTCCCGAGCAGCTTCTGAGCTCGAGGGGCTCATTCTCGCTCCGTATCGCGCTCGTGTGCTCGAGCGCATCCCCGCTCGCTCCTACGCCTCCCATGTGCGCAAGGGATCGTGCAAGGTCGGTGTTCTTGCGACCAACCCTGCGTGTGCCCGCGCCGCCAAGAAGGCCGGCGCCGATTTCATCTACGTTCCCGTGACGCATTACCGTCGCGGCGAAGCCGTGATCGCCGGTCAGGCGTCGGGAACGTCGGAGCAGGCGGGCTATCCGAAGCAATGCATCCCCGTCATGCCGGTCGTGTCGCGCGCTGACGACGCTGAGCGCCGCGGCGCATTCGACATCTGGAAGCGCGTGCGTCCCGACAAGCCCGTCATGATCGAGAACCTTGGCCAGGCGCTTCACGCAAAGGACCTCGGCGCCCAGATCGAGATCGGCCCGCATGTCCCGGTCACGAATCGCCTCGATCTTCAGGTCGCCTACGATCTCGGCGCGGAGCGCATATGGCTTTCCCCCGAGCTTTCTTTGGTTCAGATAGAGGAACTCGGCGAAGTGACCCCCGTTCCACTTGGGCTTACCATCATGGGGCAGACCGAGCTCATGGTGACCGAGCATTGCCTTCTCATGAGCCAGGGCCCCTGCAATCAAGACTGCCCGCGCTGCGCACGCCGCAAGAGCCCCCATTTCCTGAAGGATCGCAAGGGCTACGAAATGCCCGTCGTCACCGATTCTTTGGGACGCAGTCATCTTTACAACGCGGTTCCGCTCGACATCGCCCACCTTGCCCCCGAGCTGATCGCCGCGGGCGTCTCGGCGTTCATGGTTGATGCGACCATGATGAACGTTGCGGAAACGACGAAGAAGGTTGCCCGTGCGGTTCGTGCGCGCGACATCGCCCTGAAATCGGGTGATCACGTGTCGAAGGCCGAAGGAGCGACTTCGGGCCACCTGTTCCGCGGCGTGAGCTAGCGGCCGCGCATCGTCTGTGTGCTAGAATCTCTGCGAAACATCGGAAAGAGGAAACATGATTTCACCTGAAGAGCAGTTCCATATCATTCAATCGGGCGCCGCGCAGATCGTGCCCGAGGCCGCATTGCTTGAAAAGCTCAAGCGCGGTAAGCCCTTGAACATCAAGCTCGGCGTCGATCCGACCGCTCCCGACATCCATCTTGGCCATGCCGTTCCGCTTCGCAAGCTCCGCGCGTTCCAGGATCTCGGCCATCAGGTGACGCTCATCATCGGCGATGGGACTGCTTTGATCGGCGATCCTTCCGGTCGCAACACGACGCGTCCTCAGCTTACGCGCGATCAGATCAAGGAAAACGCCCAGACGTACGTCGACCAGGCATTCAAGATCCTCGATCCCGAGAAAACCACCCTGCGCTACAACTCCGAGTGGATCCTTTCCCTCGGCATGGAGGATCTTCTCAAGATCGCTTCCAATTTCACGGTGGCGCGCATTCTCGAGCGCGATGACTTCCATAACCGCTATACCTCGAACCAGTCCATCAGCCTCCATGAGTTCCTCTATCCGATCATGCAGGCCTATGACTCGGTCGTCATCGAGGCGGACGTTGAGCTCGGCGGTACCGATCAGCTCTTCAATCTGCTTGCTGGTCGCGAGCTGATGGAAAAGATGGGCATGGAGCCGCAGGTGTGCTTGACGCTTCCCCTGCTCGAAGGCACCGATGGCGTGAAGAAGATGTCCAAGAGCTATGGCAACTACATCGGCTTGGCCGACGAACCTTCCGATATGTTCGGCAAGGTCATGTCCATCCCCGACGATCTGATGGTCAAGTACTATCGCCTGGCTTCGACCCTTCCCGTTGCTCAGATCGACGCCATTGAGGCGGGTCTTGCCAACGATGAGCTCCACCCCAATCGCGTCAAGCGCGATCTGGCGAAGAACATCGTCGCCGCATACTACGATCAGGCGGCGGCGGAAGAAGCCGAGGCGGCCTTCGATCGCCTGTTCAAGCAGCACGACATCCCCGAGGACATCCCCGAATTCGCTGCAGATTTGACTCCCAATGAAGAGGGGTTGGTCTATGTCGCCAAGCTCATCAGCGATGCGGGGCTGACCAATTCCACGGGCGATGCTCGCCGCATGATCGATCAGGGCGGCGTGAAGATCAACGGCGAGGCGCTCGCGCCTAAGAGCTACAATGTCGCCCCCGAGCAGCTCAGCGATGCCGTCATTCAGGTGGGCAAGCGCAAGTTCGTTCGTTTGAAGTAGTGCGCAGCCGCATTTCATCCGTAAGCGTCAAAACCACCGCGTCTTAACAACCTGATCCGTATCCGCGACAATCC
>CAUHNN010000007.1 GCA_959607715.1 uncultured Eggerthella sp.
TGCAGGAAGGCGTGTATCGTGCCTTTGAAGACCTCGTACTCGCAGGGAACGCCGTACTGCTTGCAGATCTCGGCAAGGCACCTCGAGTCGTCCTTGAGCGGATCGAACTCGGCTGCGGCGATGTAGCAAGCCGGCATATCGCGCGAAAGGTCATTCAGGAAAAGGTTGGCGTATCGCTCGGAGGCAAGCTTGGCAGGATCTTCCGCGTAGAGCTTTAGATAATACTGCCAATCCTCTTCGGTAAGACCGTCCCAGGGTCCTCCGAGCAAACGCATCGAGGCGGAATCCTGCAGGCCGAACCATCCGTAATAGAGCAAGAGGCACTTCACAAATGAAGCGTCGCCATTCTCCTCGCGAAGGTACAGCGTGGATGCGAGGTTCAGATGAGCCCCACCGGAGTCGCCCGCCATGGCGAGGCGATCGCCGTCCACCCCATAGTAATCTCCGTGATTGTGAAGATGCTCAAGGGCGAAGGCCACTTCCTCAACCGCGGAAGGGTACTTCGCTTCCGGGGAGAGGTGGTAATCGACGGCCATCACGATTGCATCTGCATCATGGGCAAGCACACGGCAGATGCGGTCGTGCGTATCGAGGTTGCCCAGAACGAAGCCACCTCCATGCACGTAGACGATTGCGGGAAGAAGTCCTGCATGGGATTCGTAGGCGGCCTTCGCCTCCTCGGTGGGGTAATAGAAGCGAACCTTAAAAGAACCGTGCGGTCCAGCAAGCTCCCGATCAAGCGTTTCAGCCATCTCAGGCCCGCCCTGGACCCAGTAACGACGCCCAGCGACATAGTTCTCGCGCATCTGCTCGAAGCCGCAGCTCGTGTCGTTAGCATCTCCGCCGAGCTGGTCCTCCATAGCGAGGATTTCCTTCATCTGAGGGCTGATCAGATTCAGTACATCCAGCTTGTTCATACGTTTCCCCTCCCCTTTGAGTGGGGGGTGCGGCTTTTCTCGCCGCACCCCCGTGGTGCCTTACGCTCGATCGTGCGAGCCGTAGTGAGGCTTAGTTATCGGAAGCCTCGACCTGCTCGGCGGGCGTATTGGTGCCGTAGTGCTTCTTGATGGTGCGGAGAAGCATGACCAGGCAGAGGATGCCGACTGCAGCGAAGGCGATCTCGATTCCGAAGATGGTGCCGAAGGCTGCGGTGCCCTGAGCGTCGATCATGGAGCCGTACCAGGTGTGGATGAAGACGTCGGGCAGGAAGCCGATGACGGAGAGCAGGCCAGCAGCGGTGCCGAAGATGCGCATGGGGATCTTCACCTCAGAGAGGGGCGAGGAGCCGATGGAGAAGGCGCCGTAGGTGGTGAAGCCGAAGACGACGACCAGGACAGAAGCGATGATCGCGCCGTCAGGGCTCTGCGGGTAGACCATGAAGCCGAGGAGAACCGCGATGGAGAGGATGAAGCATCCAGCGATGGTCTTCGAGGGGCTCTTGAGCTTCGTGGCGATGAAGCCGACGACCGGACCGGCGAGCAGGCCGATACCGTAGGTACGGATGACGCCGACGATGTTGACGAGGTTGACGTCAGCGCCGAAGCACTGGGTCAGGTACGGGGTGGTGTAGGTTGCGCCCTGGTAGACAGCGTAGACGCAGAAGTAAGCGATGCAAGCCCAGATAACGCCAGGATGTTTGAAAGCTTCGATGGCCTCGGAGAGGCTGAAGAGCTTGGCTTCCTTGTTGATCTCGCCCTTGAAGTCGGGGATCAGGAAGTAAGCGATGACGCCGAGGATGGCGATGACGACACCCAGGAAGATGAGCATTGCCTGAACACCGACGGCAGCGCCGGCGACCTGAGAGAAGTACGCGATGATGGCGGCGTTGACGAGGCCGAGAACGAGGCCGGTGACGCCGTAGATGGAGTAGCTGACGCCGATCTTGGAAGCGTACTCTTCTTCTTCGCAGCACAGACGAACGACCTTGAAGCGGGTGCCCCACCAGATAAGGATGGAGGTAACGCCCATGGCGACGAACAGCGCGAAGCAGATCTCGATGGAAGGCAGCGTTGCGTAGACCAAGACGAGCACTGCGGTGGTGACGAAGCCGACCCATGCAAGCGTGCGCATGCGGAACTTGTCAGCGACGATGCCAGAAGGCAGGTAGCAGATCATCGCAGCGAGACCGTAAGCCGAAACCATGAGGCCAAGGTCGGCGTTGGTGCAGCCGAGGGCCTGCATCAACGGATCGTAGAAAACACCCTTCAGATACATAGGCGCGTAGATGATCGATGAGCCCATCGAAATCAAGATGATGAGCGCCCACTTGTGAGCGGTCGAGATGTCTTTGTAAGTCACCTCGCCCTTGCTCTTAGCCAGGATAGACATGTTGGTTCCTTTCTCCCTTGTCCTCCGTCCAATCCTCCAATCCATCCACTTCATCACCATTTCCCCTGTATCACCCGTGCGGATGAGTCCGATGAGATGGATGGGTTGACGGTTAGATGATCGGAAAATTCGTGAACGTGTTCATCGCTTTTACACAATGAATGAACGTTTCAGGGATAATTGGGGACATGCCGAGATTTAGATCATGGAACAGATACTTAACAATTAGTGATGCCCTTGTTTTATGTCGTGAGATGCTTGCTTATACTGACAATAACAGCTGATGGGGATCGCGAATGTCAGGAGGGGACATGAAGGAAGCCGAAGAGCGTGCGATCGATCATGCCGGCGAACATGAGGTGGAGGCCTCTTCCACTACTCACTTAGCCGAACGCATCATAGCCAAGTCGGACAACTCGAATCCGGTAGTGAAATACTTAGGCTTCTCACTATTACTTACTTATCACTACGTGCTTTGGTTCGAGCCCAATTCGTTCTTCTTCACGGCGTTGCTGAGCTTCAACGTGACAAGTCTGTGGCTCATCAACCTTATCGGGACCTCGATCGGTATCGGGCTCGTCGCCGCGATCCTTGGGAGAAAGCGCCATCTCTCGAATCGCACCGCCCTTCCCTATGCGACCACGGCCATTCTCGTTGTCCTCACGCTGCTCGTAACCTACTCGCCGTTCCTCTTCTCCTCTAAATTAGTCGGCCTCGCCATTTCTTTCGTGGCTGGTGCCGTGGAAGGCGTTATGTGGGTACTCTGGGGAGAGTATCTGGTCCGCGCGAAGGCCAAATTCTCCGTCATCCACATCGGAGCCGTCTTCGGCTGCACGATGCTCATGAACCTCGTCTTCGGGACGATGCTCCCGCCCGTCATCGCCCCATTCTTCCCTGCCCTTCTCGTTGCCGCTTCGGGCATCATCCTTGTCGTGCAGAATCGCTCCGTCGCCGAAAACTATCCTCAGCTCCTCCCCCACACGGCCATGGAGAAAGTGAGCAGAAACATCCTCACGGTGTGCCTCATCGCATTCGTGACGAGCACCGCCTGCTACTTCCTCGTCGCGATCATCCCGTGGGAGCCCTTCCCGACCGGTGAGCAGTCTTTCACCATCGGGACAATCGTCGGCGCCGGCATCATCATCACGGTGTCCGCGCTTGCTGCAGTGCCGAAGAAGAAAACGCTCTTCGACCTGCTCCCCCTATCTCATCGTGCTCACCATCGTCGCCTATGCATTGTTCCTTTCCGATACTCAATGGAACTTCGCATCGTTTTTGCTCGCGACCTGCGTATCGTCCCTGCTTGAGCTTTCGTTGATCATGTACTTTGGATCGCTCATGCAGAAAGGGTATTTCCCGCCGGCACTTACCTTCGCTCTTGCTGTCGTGCCCATCCGACTCGGTATCGCGTTTGGCAATGGCTGGGCCCTTAACTACGAAGCGTATCCTGACGTTTCGGCCAACATCACACCTGAGACAGCCCTCGTTTTCATTTGCCTGCTTGCCATCATCCTCGTGCCGACAAGCAAACGCGAGCAGCAGATCGTCGAACTCACGACAGCCCCGGCGGCTCCTATGGAAGTCGACGTCGTCTGTCGCGAAATGATCAAGGAATTCGGTCTATCGGAACGCGAAGGGGAAATCCTCAGGCTCATCGCGCGCGGCAAAACCGCGAACGCGATCGCTGAGAAGCTGGTCATATCCCCCCATACGGTCAATACCCATATTCGCCACATCTACGACAAGACCCAGATCAGAAAACGCGGTGAACTCATCGACTACATCAATCTGCGGCGAGACGAGAAATAGCTCTCGCAACGCCTTGAATCCCAGCGCAACGAAAAAAATGCCCAGTCGATTCGACTGGGCATTTTCGTATCGAGCAAGATGAGGAGGTTACAAAAGCGCAAGATAGGCTATAGCCTCAAGTTCATCTCCTCGGCACGGGCATAAGCGGAAACGATCTTGGCAACGAGGGAGTGGCGGACAACATCGGTGCTCTTGAATTCACAAAACGCGATGTCGTCGAGTTCTCCCAGCACTTGGCGCACGGTTTTGAGGCCGGAAATGCCTTTAGGGAGATCGGTTTGGGTGATGTCGCCGGTAACAACCATTTTCGAGCCGAGCCCGAGACGGGTTAAGAACATCTTCATCTGTTGAGGGGTCGTGTTCTGCGCCTCGTCGAGAACGATAAAGGCGTTGTTGAGCGTACGACCGCGCATGAACGCCAACGGAGCTATCTCGATCGTGCCCTCATCGAGATAGCGCTGAGCCCTCACGCCATCCATCATCTCGAACAGAGCATCATAGAGAGGGCGAATGTAGGGATCGATCTTCTCGGTAAGAGTGCCAGGAAGAAACCCGAGGTTCTCTCCGGCTTCGACGACCGGACGGGTGAGCACGATGCGGTTGACGCGCTTTTCAGTGAGGGCGGAAACCGCCATTGCCATGGCGAGGTACGTTTTACCGGTACCCGCAGGACCGATACCGAACGTGATGGTGTTCTTTGCGATGGCGTCGACGTAGTGCTTCTGGGTGGGCGTCTTCGGCCTGATCGCGCGGCCTCGATGCGTCAGGATGACGCTGCTTTTCATGGGAGCGGGAGCCAACTCGCCGGTCTTGAGCAGCGAAAGAAGCCGCGATACGTCGTCACGCGTCAGGATGTCGCCCGTTTGAAGCGTCTTGATCAAAGCGGAAAACAACGTGGTCAGGGACTGAAGTTCAAGCGGATCGCCCTGAAGCTTGATCTGATCGCCTCGAAGGGTGATGCGCGCCGAAAACGAGTCTTCGATCAAATGAAGAAATTCATCTTGGCTCCCAACGAGGGCAGCCGTTGAAACATCGCCAGGAATAGTGAGCGTGAGAGAGTCGAGCTCGTTCATGGCCTGATCTCCATCCTTCCGTGCGTGAAGCGGTTATGAGCCGCCCCGATTGAGCAGTTACTTCAGATGGTAAACGAACCATCGGCTTCAAGCGACCGCAAACAAGCGGTTCCTTCGCCGGAGGGAAAGCGATCCTCGGATATGCGAACGCGATAATACGATTCGCTCATCGCCCAGCCGTCCTGCTCAGAGACAAGCTGCTCGCAGAATCCCAGCCGCGTGAGCGCGAACGAGTGGCGAAGCTCATCGGAAAGAGCCAGCAGCATGCGGGCGCGGGCCTCTTTCGTTGCAGGATCGATCTGATCATCACGTTGAGCGGCAGGCGTTGAAGCGCGAGGAGAGTAACGGAACACATGGATCTTCGAAAACCCCGCCTGCCGACATACGCGAAGCGTGTCCTCGAAATCTTCGTCGGTTTCCCCTGGGAATCCGACGATCACGTCAGTCGTAAGGGAGAGCCACGGGCATGCTTCGCGAATTCTCCTCACGAGAGCAAGGTAACCTTGAGACGTATAGGGTCGATGCATATCGGCGAGGATGCGATCGGAGCCGGACTGAAGCGGTATGTGAAGATGACGGCACACGCGCCCGTTCGACGAGGCAAGGACCGAAATGAAGTCCTCGTCGATGGAGCGGGGCTCGATGGAGGAGATGCGCAACCGAACCTCGGGATATCCCTCCGATTCCAGGCGCACCAACACTCGCGAGACAAGACCTCCGAGCCTGAATGTCTCCCCGTCGACCTCTCCGCGATACGAGCCGAGATCGATACCGGCCAGCACGATCTCCTTAGCGCCTGCTTTCGCGAGGCCCATAATCTCCTGCTCAACTTGAGCATATTCTCGGGATCGAGCGCGGCCGCGGGCAACGTGAACGATGCAGTACGTGCAAGCATGGTTGCACCCATCTTGGATCTTGACCGCGACGCGACTCGGGAAGCGCTCACCGACACGCACGAGATCATCGTGCGACGAGGCCCCAAGGGATTCGCATTCTTCCATGAGGTCGACTTTATCGACGACCGAGATTCGTGACGAAAGAGCGGAAAAGAACCCGGGATCTATCGCTGATGCGCAACCGGTAACGACGACGCGTGCCGATTCGTTGCTGCGCAAAACCCGTCGTATCGTTTTACGAGTCTTCTTCTCAGCCTCCCCCGTGACGGTGCAGGTGTTCACCACCACGAGATCGGCATGTTCGACGTCACTCAACTTATCGCCGCTTCGCTCATAGAACAACGCGATGGAATCGGATTCGACTCGGTTGACTTTGCAGCCGAGATTCACGATCGAGACCCTCATGCATGCTCCTCGAGTTCGTACAGAACGAGCGCCGGCGCAACGACGCCCGCCGTTTCGGTGCGAAGTATCGTCGGTCCAAGGGTCACCGCACGCCCGAAGCGGGCGTGATCGAGAAACGCACCGACTTCTTCGGCGGTTAGACCGCCTTCAGGTCCCACGACGACGAAGATGCGCGCGTCGCGGGCGCTGCACGAAGAGGTCGCGAGCGCTTCGCTCAGGGCAGCCGGCAGAGCCTCGGAAAGACCCGTCTCCTCCCAGCAGACGATGACGGCGGTGGAGTCCGAGGCGATGGCAGCCGCTTCGGAAACCCCCATAACCGGGAAGATCTCAGGTACCGACGAACGACCCGACTGCATCGAGGCGCTTTTGGCGATGGCCTTCCACCTGTCGCAGCGGTTGCGAGACTTCTTCGCATCGAGCTTGACGATGGAACGCGAGCAAGCCAGGGGGATAATCCCGCTTACGCCCACCTCCGTCGCATGGCGGACAACGGAATCCATTTTCTCGCCCTTCGCCAGCCCCTGCACGAGAACCACCTGAGGGCGCACAGGCGAATCGAGATGAGAGGAAATGGAAACGAAGCATCCATCGGCGTCGAAAGAGACGACTTCGCACTCGAAGTAATCCTGGGCGCCATCAACGACGGCAAGATGCTCGCCGGGCGCTATGCGCAACACCCGCAGGTGCTTAGCGTCGTCGCCCGAGAGACGCAGCTGAAAAACCACGTCGGATTCGTGAGCAATGACCTGCTCGTCGAGGAAAACGTGAGGAAGGGACATTAGCGCAACCTACTTGACGTTGAAGGCGTCACGAAGGCGCTGCAGCGGACCGCGCGGGTCGGAAACGCCCTCCCCCATTTCTTCGGCGAGCTTTTCGAGAAGCTCGCGCTCTGCCTTCGAAACGCGCGTTGGGATTTTCACCTCGACGTGCACGCGCAGATCACCACGGGATTCGCTGCGGAACTTCGGCATGCCGAAGCCCTTGACGCGAACGGTCTGACCGTACTGGCATCCTTCAGGAATGGCGACCTTGACCTTCTCGTCCTTGAAGATACCGGCGATCTCGATCTCGCAGCCGAGAGCGGCTTGCACCATGCTGATGGCCGCCGAGCAATGGAGATCGTCGCCTTGACGCTCGAAGAACTCGTGCTCCTCGATACGGCACGTGACGATGAGATCGCCTGCTGCCGCCCCGCGAATACCGGCCTCCCCGAAGCCTGACAGACGAAGCTGCTGATTGTCCTGAATGCCCGCAGGGATATCGACCGAGATGCGCTGACGGTCGGGGACGCGCCCTTGACCTTCGCATTCAGGGCAGGGGTTGTCGATGATCTTGCCCGAGCCCATGCAGCGAACGCACGTCGAGGCGGACTGCATGTCGCCCAGGAACGTATGCTGGACCGTGACAACGCGGCCCTGTCCGTTGCAGTCAGGGCACGTGACCTCATGCCCGTCCTCGGCAAGGCCCGTCCCATCGCAGTCGGGACAAGGGGCCAAACGGTCGTAGACGATCTCCTTATGGACCCCGGCTGCCGCTTCCTCAAGCGTGATGCGAAGTCCGACGCCCATATCACGCCCCTCCTTGCGCATATTGGTGCGGCCCGATCCGCCGAAGAAGGAGCTGAAGATATCGCCCATGCCGAAGCCACCGCCGAACAGATCTTCAAGATCGACGTACTGGGATCCGCCGCCCGCAGCGCCCGGAATGGTACCGAAACGATCATATTGGGCACGCTTGGCCGAATCGCTCAAGATGTCGTAAGCCTCGTTGAGCTCCTTGAAGCGATCTTCGGCATCAGGTTCTTTGTTCACGTCAGGATGAAGCTGACGCGCCTTCTTTCGAAACGCCTTCTTGATCTCGTCGTCGCTCGCGGTTTTATCGACACCGAGGATTTCGTACAAATCTTTAGCCATGAAAGTGATATCTCCCTTTCGCCTCTTACAGATCTTTAAGGATATTCCGAGCGGCGCGAACCGCCTTAATGACACGCGAGTAATTCATGCGCGTTGGGCCGACGATGACGATGATCCCGCCGCTGTCCCCCGAACCGAAACGATTCGCAACGAGGGAGACGCGATCAAGCGCAGCCGAGTCGTTCTCGTGGCCGATGCGCACAAGGGGTTCGTCGGATGCCATGGCATCATCGAAGACCCTCATGAGCAGCGTATCGCCCTCGAGCTCCTCGAGCACCGGCGAAAGACACGACGAATCGGCGAATTCCGGCTTATCGAGAAGATGGGACATCCCGAGCGGATGGGCTCGGATGTTGTTCCGCTCTCGAAGACAGAAATGGATCTCTTCGATCACTAAGCGCAGCAAGGGATCGGAACCCGTCGAGAACGAAGGGGGATCCTGCTCGGGGCTTACCGAGATGCTCCGCCCGACGAGAGCCGACGTAAGAAGCTCCTGGGTGCGCTCGACATCTTCTTCGCTACAAGAGAAAGGGGGCTCGATCTGGCGATCGTAGACCTGCCCATCGTCGGCGACGACGACGACAAGAAGACGACGTTCGGAGAGCCGAACGAGGTTGACCATGCGAATCTCGACGGTAAGGCAGCGCGGGGGAAGAAGAACGGTCAAGCAGTCAGTCAAGCGAGCAAGCGCCTGCGATGTTTTATCCATGAGGTCATCGAGGTCACCGGCTGCATCACGCGCTTCATTGAGCGCAGCGTCATCAGCATCGAGGAAATCCTCTTTCGCGAGAAGATCGTCCACGAACGCACGATACCCGTAATCGGTGGGCACGCGACCCGCGGAAGTGTGAGGCTGAGCAAGTAAGCCCATTTCCTCGAGAAGCGACAGCTCGCTTCTGACCGTGGCCGAGCTGATGCCGAGATTGTAGCGCTCGACGAGACGACGCGATCCGATCGGGGAAGCGCAGGATATATACTCCTCGATCAAGGCTTTGAGAACGAGTTTCCTTCGATCTGAAAGCATTATCACACCCCCTTGGCGCTGTCGCGGACATTCGTATGCAGTGATGCATTTTAGCAGTGACGCAACGAGAGTGCTAATCCATTACCCGACTGTAACGACGGCGCGGCAAAGGCGGTATTCCAAGGAGGAATTAAGGGGCCAGATCGAGAAGACGCCCATAGAGGCGATTGCCGAAAAGCCATCCTGTCTTAGTGGGCCGCCAGCGTCCCTCATCGTGCGCGACGAGACCTTCGTCTCGCAAAGAGGCGAAGGCGGCGGAGGCTGCGGGCAAGAGGATGGACGCGATCTCGAGATCCTCATCCGATACTCCCCTGCTCATCCTCATGGCGAGCATCAAATCCTCGGCCGCCCTCTGGAACGGATCGAGCGATTCCAGAACCTGACCGTCCTCGATTCGTTCGCGGCAGAGGTCGTTTTGGCGCATCGTGACGGCCCCCTTTCCAAGACCCAGGTAGGGAATGCCGGTCCAATACGCGGTATTGTGCCGGGATTCATAGCCCGGGTAGGCATAGCTGGCGACTTCATAGCGGTGCATGCCAGCATCCTCGAGGCGCCGTGCTGCAGCTTCCATGTGCTCCGCGCCGGCATCCTCGTCGATTTCGATCTCGCCCCGTCTCACCATGGCGTCAAGCGGTGTTCCCTCTTCGACCATGAGGGGATAGACGCTCACGTGCTTCACGCCTCGCGCGATGGCCTCATCGACGCTCTCGAGGAACAGCTCGGTGGTTTGGCCAGGAAGCCCGCACATCAAGTCGATCGAGACGTTGTCGAATCGATACTGCACGGCATCGAGTGCGCGACGCGCCTGATTCGCGCTGTGAACGCGACCGAGGCGCACGAGAAGATCATCGTTGAAGCTCTGCACGCCCATGGAGACGCGCGTGACGCCAAGGGCGAAGAGGTCTTTGACGAGCGGAAGCGTGACGCTCTCGGGATTCATCTCGAGCGTGCACTCGACTTCCGGGGTTAAATGCATGGAGAGCGAGAGCGCGTAGATGAGGTCGGCAAGACGGCGAGCACCAAGATAGCTCGGGGTGCCGCCTCCGATGTAGACCGTCTCGATGGCCCCGAGCAGCTCCTCGCGAGATGCACGGCGAAGGGCAAGAACCATATCGTCAGTGAAGACGTCGAGGGCACTGTCGTCTCGATCGATCGCCTGCGTTGCGAAATCGCAGTACAAGCAGCGCTTCTTGCAGAACGGGACATGGAGATACAGGGCGCGATAAGGATCCCACTCCATCAGCCGAACGCTTTCTCGGTACGAATGCGCACGTCCTCGAAGATGCGAGCGAAATCCTCGAAGGTGACGGCGTAGTTGATCTCGCGACGAGCCGCAGCGGCGTCTTTCATTCCAGCGACGTACCACATGGCATGCTTCCTCATGCGCACGATATTCTTTCCCGTCCTCTCGGAAAGAAGGCGTGCATGGCGGGTGGCCATCGCCATCTTCTCAGCCGGCGTGGGGCCGGCGAACCCCGGTCGACCGGCGAAGCGCTCGGAAATGTCCCGGAACACCCAGGGGTTTCCCTGGGCGCCTCTTCCGACCATGACCGCATCGCAGGCCGTCTGCTCGACGAGGCGACACGCCGATTGGCCATCCACCACGTCTCCATTGCCGACGACGGGAATGGAGAGCGCCTGTTTGACACGCGCGATAACGTCCCAATCGGCAGATCCACGGTAGAACTGCATCGCATAGCGTCCGTGAACGGCAACGGCGCTGGCGCCCGACGCCTCTGCCATCTTCGCGAAATCGACGGCGGTTTCGTCGCCCTCGTTGAACCCGCGGCGGAACTTGACCGTCACCGGGCGGGAAACAGCATCGGATACCTGGGAGATGATCGTCGAGGCCAGAGACGGATCGCGCATCAGGGCCGACCCATCGCCCTTGCCCGCGATCTTACGCGCAGGACAGCCCATGTTGATGTCGATGGAGAACAAACGATCACCAAGGGCATCCTCGATCCATTTCGCCTGTTCGGCCATGGTATCGGGCTCATGCCCGAAGATCTGAACGGAAACCTGCTTCTCGACAGGAGAAAGATCGAGAAGGTGAGCCGTCTTCTCGTTGGCATAGCTCAGCGCCTTGGCGGAGACCATTTCCGTATAGGTAAGCTGAGCGCCCTGTTCGACGCACAGCTCCCGGAAGACCTCATCGCTCACGCCGGCCATCGGCGCGAGGATGATCCTGCGCCCTTCGAACAACCGCATCGTATCCATCGTGCTACGAACCCATCACCGAAGCGAGCGAGGCGAACACGTAGAGGCTCACGCCCACTACCACGATGAGCGTCAACAAACAGCCACACCCCAAAGCGACCTTAGGCCCAGCAGACATGCGCGCCGCTTCGCGTTCCGCAGCGGCCTTCTTCTCGTCGAAGGGATCATTGAGCCAATCGTATGATTCGCGGTCCTTGGCAGCCATGCGCAACCTCCTATTCGTCGACCTTGAGTATGGCCATGAAGGCTTCCTGGGGAACCTCGACGTTGCCGATGCTCTTCATGCGCTTCTTGCCCTTCTTCTGCTTCTCAAGAAGCTTACGCTTACGCGAGATATCGCCGCCGTAGCACTTGGCCAGGACGTCCTTGCGCATGGCGCGAACGGTTTGACGGGACAGGACGCGCGAACCGACTGCCGCCTGAATGGGAACCTCGAACATCTGACGTGGAATGATGTCCTTGAGCTTCTCGGTCAGGATGCGACCGCGATCATAGGCCTTGTCGGTATGGACGATGAAGGAAAGGGCATCGATGGGTTTTCCCGAAAGAAGGATGTCGAGCTTAACGAGCTTGGAGGGCTTGTATTCATCGAAATCGTAATCGAGCGATGCATAGCCCTTCGTGCGGCTTTTGAGCTGATCGAAATAATCCATGATCAACTCCGACAAGGGCATCTCCCAGAGCATCTCGACCGTCGTCGTATTCAGGTAGTTCATGGTCTTGAACTCGCCGCGGCGCGCAACGGTCAAGTCCATGACCGCGCCGACGTAATCCGGCGGAATGAGGATCTTCGCCTTCAGATACGGTTCTTCGATGTGGTCGATTTCGCTCGCATCGGGCATATCTTGAGGCGAATGGAGGGAAAGCATCTCGCCGTCGGTCTTGAAGACGTGATACTCGACCGACGGTGCCGTCGCAAGAAGATCGAGATTGAATTCGCGCTCGAGCCGCTCCTTGATGACCTCCATGTGGAGCAAGCCAAGGAAACCTACGCGGAAGCCGAAGCCGAGCGCGTGACTCGTCTCCGCCTCATAGATGAGCGCAGGATCGTTGAGGGAAAGCTTCTCAAGCGCATCCTTGAGGTCCTCGTACTGGTCGCCGTCGATCGGGAACAAGCCGGTGAAGACCATCGGCTTGACATCGCGATATCCCGGAAGAGGCTCGGTGCACCCTCCCTTGGCAAGCGTGATGGTGTCGCCCACCTTCACCTGAGAAGGATCCTTGAGGCCCGTGACGAGGTACCCCACCTCGCCCACCGTCAATTCGTCGACGGGGACCTCGGTTGGGCGACGAACACCCACTTCCTCGACCGGCGTTTTCACGTCGGTGGCCATCATGCGGATAACCTGACCCTTCTTAAGGGATCCATCGATGATGCGAACAAGGGCGACCACGCCGCGGTACGCATCGAAATACGAGTCGAAGATGAGGGCCGACAGGGGCGCATCGGGGTCGCCGACGGGATGTGGCACGTTGTAGACGATAGATTCAAGAAGATCATGAACGCCTTCGCCGGTTTTGCCGCTTGCCAAGACCGCATCGTCTGCGGGGATGGCGAGACCGTCCTCGATCTCCTGCCTGACGCGCTCAGGTTCGGCAGCGGGAAGGTCGATCTTGTTGATCAAGGGAACGATCTCAAGGTTGGCGTTCATGGCCATCATCGCATTGGCGACCGTCTGCGCCTCGATCCCCTGCGTCGCGTCCACAACCAGCACGGCCCCTTCGCAAGCGGCCAGAGAGCGGGAAACCTCGTAGGTGAAGTCAACGTGGCCCGGCGTGTCGATGAGGTTGAGGTGATACAGCTCGCCGTCATCGGCGCGATAGTCGACGCGAACCGCCTGGCTTTTAATCGTGATGCCGCGCTCGCGCTCGATATCCATGGAGTCGAGAAGCTGCTCTTTCATATCGCGCTTGGAAACCGTCTCCGTCATTTCAAGAATGCGGTCGGAAAGCGTAGATTTGCCATGGTCGATATGGGCGATGATGGAGAAATTCCTGATATGCGTAGGATCGTTGATCATGGGCTCTTTCTTTTCGAGGAGTCATGCGTTCATTCATAAGGCGACAGGGAAACGGCTTTCTTTCAATCAAGGCGCCTCCACTGCATTCAGCTATTGTATCGTTAATCTGCGCAATTCACGTGAGCCCCAAAAATCACCCCTCTGCCTTGACGCGAAAAAAAAACACCGAAACGCCTTCGAAACCCCTAGCGCAGCGGGAAGTCTTCTGCTATATTACTTCATTGTGTTTTCAGCGAAACGTTCGCGCAACGATTGAAAGTTGACGAATCGCAGACGTGGCTGCAGAGATGAATACGTCTCGCTGAGCGACCAAAAGGTCACCTGGAACAGAAAATCCCGCTGTTCCCGCGCATCGAAGGAATGAATTTCCTCGATTCCTTTTGCTTGTCTCAGCATCTGCACCTCGCTTCTTGCCGTCTCCCTCGATATCGTGCGCGTTGTCCTGACAACGAATGCCTAGATAGCGATACGAAAGGTAGAACATGGCAAACATCAAGTCCCAGAAGAAGCGCATCCTCACCAACGAAAAGGCACGTCTGCGCAATCGCGCCGTGCGTTCTGAGCTCAAGACCGCAGTTCGCGCAGTCCGCGAGGCCGTCGAGGCCAAGGACGGCGCCCGCGCATACGCGACCGCTCTCCATGCCTGCCGTCTTCTCGACCGCGCTGCAAGCAAGGGCATCATCCACAAGAACCAGGCCGCTAACCGCAAGAGCGGCGTCATGAAGCTCGCCAACACCGTCGTCACCGCCGAGGACATCGCCGCTTACGTTCCTCGCGAGAAGAAGGTTCCCGCTGCCACCGGCAACAAGAAGGCTGCCGCTAAGGCTGCTCGCAAGGAGGCCATGGCTGCTGCTTCCGCAGAGAAGGCCATCCGCCGCGAAAAGGCCCTGAAGGCAGAAAAGGCCGCTGCGAAGAAGAAGGCTGAGGCAGAAGCTGCTGCTGCCGCTGCCGCCGAAGCGGAAGCGGCCGAGGAATCTGCGGAGTAACCACTTCAGGTCTTTCGCCGACATACATTTACAAGAGCCGCATCGTTTCGATGCGGCTCTTTTTCTACTGGAAACGATATCGAGCTGAAACCAGAAGCGATCCTGTTCAGCGACGTTTCCTTGGGCACGTCTGAAGGACCCAGGCCATGAAAGCGCCCTCGGCATCAGACGACGACTTCATCTTCTGCTCAGTATCGCGCGCAAGGCGAAGAGCCTCTACCAATTCCTCAGTGGAGAAGCCTTGAGCGGCGCGACGAAGGTTCTTGACGCGCCAGTCGGGCATGCCAAGCGTCTTGGGCAACGATGCCTGCTCGCCGCGACGACAGAGAGACTTAACCGAGATAAGCTCACGGATACGCGTCACGCACATGGCGAGCAGCCCGTAGGGGGACGTCTTCTGCATCCGATTGAGAAGATGGACGCATCTCGTCACGTTGCGGCCCGAATAGGCATCGACGAACTCCCACGGCTTGACTTCCGCCGTGCGGGAAACCATCGAGAGGACCTCGCTTTCGTTGACGGGATCCGTTCCCCTATGCGAAAGCGAGAGCTTCTTCAGTTCGGAATCGAGCGCAACGGTGTTGGTCCCCACCAGATCGATGAGCGCAGCAGCGGCCCCTTCCGTGAAAGCGATACCATGCGAAAGCGCCATGCTGCGCACCGCCTTGCTCAGATCGCGCCGCGCAAAGGGAGCGCAATCGATGAAGGCCTTCTTGCCTAAAGCCACGACGCGTTTGTAAAGGCGGGAATTCTTAGCGACCTTCTGACCTTCGAGCGCAAGGACCGTCGTAGGGCACGGCTGCTCGAGGTAGGCGACAAGCACGTCGAGATCGGCTTTCTTGAGCTTGTCGATCTCATGGACCTCAACAAGACGTACGGGGCTTGCGAAAGGAAGGGTGTTCGCAGCCGTTACGATCTCCTCCCCTGTGCACGACGATCCCATGAAGGTCTCTGAGTTGAAAGAAAGATCCCCCATCTTCGCCAACCGCTCCCGAAGACGGGAGAGGACAGTGGCTCGCTTGAGGTCGTCTTCACCTGCGATCAGATAAGCGGGAAGAAGAGGTGTTTGTTTCGAATCCTGAGTCATACCGTGATTCTACCGCATCGTCTTCACCTCTATGCCATCGTCGACGAAACGGCATTCGACGTCTCCCGACACATCACTGCGGAAGACCCGAGACCCCTCACCTTCAAGGAGGGATATGGTCTCTTCATTCGGATGGCCGTAAGTGTTTCCCGCGCCAACGCTCACTAAAGCGAGCGCAGGATCGAGAGCCTCGACCAGATCCTCATCGAGGGAGGCGCGTGCCCCATGATGGCCGACCTTGAACAGATCGATATTGCCCAAGGCGCCTTGATCGACGAGGGCGGACAGCACTTCTGCCTCCGCATCTCCACAGAAGAGCATCGAGTAAGAGCGCGCATCCCCGTTTCGTGCCGGGTATTCACCGAGCAAGCACAGGCTCTCCTCGTTGCCGCCCGCCTCGATCGGCGTATCGGGCGATATGACCGTGAACGTGAACGACCCAACCGAGAACACGTCCCCCTTCCCCATCTCGACCACACCCGCATCGCCGACATAGGCCTTCGCCTCGTCGATCAATTCACGCTCGGACTCGCCTTCGGCCGACGCCATCCCTTCAGCAACGATCACCTGCTTGCAACCAACCATCCCGCGCAAATCGGCCAAGCATGCGCAATGGTCATCGTCGGCATGGGTGATGAGAACCGCATCGAGTGTCGCAACCCCCATGCGAGCAAGCGACGCATACAACCGTGAGGGTTGATTGCCGGTGTCGATCAGCAAAGATGTACCGCCGCTCTGCACCAAAAACGCATCCCCTTGGCCGACGTCGAGCATTATCACCCGATCCGGCGCAGGAACGAAGCGAATCGCAAGTGAGAACACCATGCAGGCAAAGACGATTCCGAGTGCGGCCCGTGGAGGCTTCCGCGGCCAGGAGACCCAAAGAGCAGCGACCAAGGAGAAACACGCCAAAGCGATGAGGGGCGTGAAGCCCGTGACGGGAATGCAGACGAAAGGGAGCGCGAAACACGCATCGACGAGGGCGCAGAACAGGCGCGCGACGCTGCCCAGAACGAACAACACCGCATCGAAGAGCAACCCTGAAGGCATACAGAAAAACGAAAGGATCCCGCCCACGCACAGAACCATGACGAGCGGCGAGGTTACCACATTGCTTATCGGAGAGACGAGAGAGACCTGGGCAAACGACGCGACGGAAAACGGCAACGTTGTAACCAAGGCCGCAACCGTCATGCACGCAGGATCGACGATGAAGCCCCGCAGCCTTTCGGATCGGCAGGAAACCCATGAAGCGAACAGGGGCATCAACAGCAGGATCCCGAGCACTGAAGCTGCCGATAAGGTAAACGAAAGCGATAAGGAGCAGGCGGGGTCGAGCGTCACGAGAAGAACAATCGACAACCCCAAGGAAGAAGACGCGTGTGCGCGGCGTCGCAGCGATCGCGCCGCTAGCGAGCATCCCGTCATGATCGCCGCCCGTAAACACGACACGGGGAATCCAACCATGACGACGTACACGATCAAGAAGAACCCCACTATGGCATTCGCTCGCCTTCCCCGCACTCCTAGTCCCCGCAAGAGGAAATGAATGCCTGCTGAAACCATTACGAGATGCGCGCCCGAAACCGCGACGATATGGGCAAGGCCGACAATCTTGACCTCATGATACAACGGAGACGCAAAGAGATCGGAGCGTTCACCTACGACAACAGCTTTCAGAAGGCTTCTCGATTCGTCTTCGAAGCCCATGCGCGTAAGCGACTCGTCGACCCGTTCGCAGTACCGCGCGCGTTCATGGGCAAGGAGCCCGAAAACCGAAGGGTCGATCGCCTCAACATCGCTGACGCGACCGTACGCAACGATGCCCTGACGCTGCAGACGCGTTTTCGTCTCCGGCTTAGGGTTCGAAAGCGTGATGAGAGCCTTGAACTCCTGCCCAAACGAAGGCGGATCACCATCGAATACCACGCGGATGCACGGCGCGGCGGTGAGCGGGAGAACGGGATCCGCCTCGACGACGCGAACGACAACGCTCGCCTCCCGCTCCCCGAAAGAAGGATCTTCCACCACTTGGCAGGTAACTTCTTCGCCCGAATAGGCCATCGCTCTATCGACCGCCGCATCGTAGGCAAAGGAGTAAGCGCATTGAAGGCCGATACCGAGCAAGCCGAAGAGGATGATGAGCAAAGGCGAAGGATAGGGCGATCCCCTGACCAGAAGAACAGCGACGATGCCCAACGCCACCAGCGACGAAGCCAACACGTATCCCCTGGGTTCAGAATGGGAGGACAAAACGAGAAGCATCACCGCGCTGCATGCCCAATACGAGAGCGCGCAGAGAAGCAACAAGGGGATGGCGGGCCGCGGAGATGTTCGATCTTCGCCGGATTTCATACGGTAATCGAATCTTTCATGGACTCGAACTTCTTGTCTCCGATACCCGATACGTCCTTGATGTCCTCGATGCTCTTGAACGGTCCGTTCTCTTCGCGATAGGCGATGATCTTCGCAGCCGTTGCCTCGCCTATCCCGTCTATCCCCATCAACTGCTCAGCGTTCGCGCTGTTGATGTTGACCTTGCCGCCTCGAGCAGACGTCGATGGCGACGACGATGCAGACGAAGAAGAAGGTGCCGCAGCGCTTTTCGAAGCGACCACGACCTGCTCCCCGTCACTCAGCAACCGAGCAAGATTGACGCTTTCCTGTTGAGCATCCTTGGAAAACCCGCCGGCAGCGTCGACGGCGTCTTTGACGCGGGAACCCTGCGGCATTTCGTAGAGCCCTGGCTTGGTTACCGCGCCGGTCACATGAACATACAGAAACGTCTCAGCCGATTCCGCGTCCTGACCCTCTTCGGCGTCATCCTGCGATGTGCCTGCCTGATCACCCGACTCAACGACGATTCCGGGCTGAAATACCGACCCAAGCGCAAAATAACCCGCGACGAGCGCAACGACGACCGCTACCACCCCCAGCCCGATTACGAGAGGCATCGAGGGGGCCGACAGGCCCCCTTTCGCACGCAGCGAATCCACTTCATCGAGAAATCCCATGTGATCACCCCACCGACCACCTTAGGAACGACTTCTAAAACGAAACGCAAGGCCAGCGAATACGCTACTGAATAAAAAAGCCGAGAGGTCACTCTCGGCTTTTGAGATAGCAGGTGAACCGCCTAGGACGACTACTGCTTCACATCATCGCGCTTCTCTCGAGGAGGACGATACGAAGGACAGTCGTAATCATGGTATTCAACCGATTCAACCGCTTCGGCAACCCACTGCTCAATAGGCAAATCCCGCTCCGCTTCCTCGACCTTATCCAGGCGCGCATGGGTTTCAGGGTTGCGCGGCATGAACAAGGTGCAGCAATCAGGGGCATCCTGGGATGAGATCTCGAAGGTGCCGAGCTGTTCAGCATCGTGGATGATCTCGAGCTTGTCGAATCCGACCAAGGGACGATAGATGGGCAGGGAAACCGCAGCGTTGGTCGCGAGCATGTTGTCCATCGTTTGTGAGGCAACCTGCCCTAAACTCTCTCCGGTGACGAGGGCCTTGGCCCCCTCCTTGATGGCGATCGCCTCGGCGATGCGGAACATAAGGCGGCGGTAGAGGATCACGCGCAGTTCCGGAGGGCACAGCGCCGAGATCTCCCGCTGGTACGTGCCGATGGGTACGGTGTAGAGACGCGCGAAGCACCCGGTGCGCTCAAGCACCTCGGCGATGTCCTGCACAAGGTATTCGCTTGTCGCCGACGTTTCAGGACGACCAGAGAAATGAACGCCGATGCAGGTTGCCCCGCGACGAGCGATACGCCACGTAGCAACGGGAGAGTCGATGCCGGAAGAAAGCAGACACACCGCTTTGCCCGCCGTGCCGACGGGAAGACCGCCGATGCCGATGACGCTGCGCCCGTAGATATAGGTTCGTCCCTGGATGGCCTCCACCCTGACCTCCACGTCGGGCTGCTTCATCTTGACGCGTTTGTCGGGGAAGGCCCGGCAGAGAGCGGCGCCGACGAGTTGATTGAGCTGCATGGAGTCGATGGGGAAATCCGTATGGGCGCGACGTGCCGACACCTTGAACGTGTCGAAGTCGCCGGCGTCGGAAAGCGCCTTGGTAGCCGTGTCGTACATCACCTCAAGGTCCTGAGCGCAGCAATACCCGCACGACACACGAGCGATGCCGGGCACGCCGGCAATGCGGTCGGCGATAGAGCACGCATCCTCGAACGAGGCATCTTCAGGCAAGAACAGGCAGATACGGCCAGAGACGCGGCGATAGACTGCCTCATCGTGCAAAAGCGCCTTGAGGTTTGCAACAAGGCGCTTTTCGAATTTCGTGCGGTTGTGACCCTTGAGAGCTATTTCGTGATAATGAACCAAGCACACGCGCTGAAGCGGAGCCTGGATATCGGCAGACGAAGACTCGAGAACCATCGCGGCTTAGTGATTGTGGACGTCGATGGTGTCTTCGCTGAAGGAAACGTCGCCCTTGGCGATTTCGTCGAACGCCAAGGAAAGCGGACGACGGTTGGTCGCGCGGGCGATTTCGACGGCGGTCTGGAGCTGGATGGCGCGACTGCGCTGACCGCGCATCATCTCGTTGACGTCGTGTGCACGCTTGGAAGCGAGAGCGCACAAAAGGAAGCGATCGTTGTCGGTCTTAGCGAGCAGGTCGTCGATCTTGGGTTCGATAAGGCTCATGGTTTATAGAGATCCTCTCGTATCGCAGGCGAACGAATCGATCAGGGAAACAAGTTCCTCCGTCGCTCGTTCCAGGTCATCGTTCATAACCGTGTTATCATACTCCATTTTTTGGGCAAGCTCCACCTTTGCGGTCTTCATACGCTTCTCGACCACATCATCCGGTTCGGTACCGCGCCCCCTGAGCCTTTGCTCGAGGATCTCCATCGAGGGCGGCTCGATGAACACGAGATGGCAGCCGGGCATGACCTCGCGAACCTGGAGAGCGCCTTGCACATCGATCTCGAGAATGACCTGCTTGCCCTCGGCGATGGCCTTCTCGACCGAAGCGCGAGGTGTACCGTAGTAGTTGCCGTGGACGTGAGCCCACTCGAGGAAACCACCTTCGTCTACCAAGTCAGTGAAGCGATCGGGATCCATGAAAAAGTAATGGACGCCGTCCTTCTCCCCTTCGCGCGGCTGACGAGTAGTCGCCGAAACGGATACCCAGGCATCGGGTACCCGTTCGAGAAGACGAGAGACAAGCGTCCCTTTACCGGCGCCCGAGGGCCCCGAGATGACGATGAGATTTCCCTTGCGTTTAGCCAAGACGCTCGAGCAGCGCTTTGCGCTGGCGTTCGCCGAGGCCTTTGAGGCGTCGAGATTCCGCAATGTCCAGTTCCTTCATGATCTTTTCGGCTTTCGCCTTGCCGTAGCCCGGAAGGGTCTCGATCAAAGTGATAGCCTTCATGCGACCAACCACAGGATCGTCCCTCATGTCGAGGACCTGCTGCAGCGTGAGCGCACCACTCTTCAATTCGTCGCGAACCTGCGCTCGCTTGATTCGAGCCGCCTTGGCCTTCTCCAAAGCCTGCTGACGCTCTTCGGGCGTAAGTGCCGGAACCGCCATGGTTCCCTCCTTCTTCTTTCGTCCCCTCTAAATACGGGGACTCGTCCTTCCTTCGCTGATCCCATACTACACAGAAAGAGGTTTTACACAATCCCCTAAAAATGTATATGAGGTCAAGATGACACTTTTGATGTACTTGACGTGCAAAAACAAGGAGAATTCGCGAAGTTGAACAATAAAAGACAGAGGAAATAGCCTTCTTATTCAAATACCATTTGATAACGGTACGCCGAAGAGCCCCTACAGAAGCGACAACACGGGAACCCCTTCGACGTCTTCGACGTCGGCACCCGCGATGCACAAAACCGCAAGGGGCGTTGCCTGAGAGGCGCGAAGAAGGTCGAGCAGCGCCGAGGCGAGGGCGGCGTCGAAATGATCGAGCACGACAAGCGCGCGCTCCTTCTGCTTGATCTCGGTATCGCTCGGCAAGGCGGCTTTCGCTCCGTCTACGTCTGCATACAGAAAACGCGTCCAAGAAGCGAGAGCGGCCGAATACCCGAAGTACGACGCTTCACCCGCAGGCGAGAGCACGAGCGCCGGCTTCTTGCCGGGATCGATCTTCTGAAGAAGCTCGACGGCAAGGCGATTGGCGACGATCGGGTCCTGCATCAGAGCGCGGGCCTTCACGGAAGGCTCCCCTTCCCCACCGAACGCCTCAAGCTGGGAAAGGGCTTCTTTGATTTCTGCGTTGTTCATTAGTTGAGCTCCTTGATGATCGCATCGAATGCAGCAGCGGGATCGGCGGCGCCGGTGATGGGACGACCGATGACAAGATGGGAAGCACCGTTATCGAACGCCTCGCGCGGCGTCGCGACGCGCGTCTGGTCCCCCAAATCAGCCCCTGCCGGGCGAACGCCGGGCGTGACGATATAGGCTTCGGGACCAAGAACCTCGCGCAGCATGGCAGCCTCGCGCGGAGACGCCACCACGCCGGACAATCCGGCGATCTGCGTCTGCTTCGCCAGTTCGCGCACTTGCGTTTCGATAG
The DNA here is from genome assembly GCA_959607715.1 of uncultured Eggerthella sp. Classification (GTDB taxonomy): domain Bacteria; phylum Actinomycetota; class Coriobacteriia; order Coriobacteriales; family Eggerthellaceae; genus Anaerotardibacter. The sequence continues at coordinate 22,306 of CAUHNN010000007.1, forward strand.
GACGCTCGACGCCCGTGGAGGCAAGATCCTCGGGGCTCATGCTCGTGAGAACGGTGATGCCGAGGGAAATGGGCTCCTGTTCGGTCCAACGAGCCTCCGCAAGGCCCTCCTTTGCGGCCTGCATCATCTTGACGCCGCCGACGGCATGCATCGTAACCATATCGGCGCCCGCCTCCGCAGCCGCCTTGGTCGCTCCGCGAACCTGATGGGGGATATCATGGAATTTCAGGTCGAGAAAGACCTTGAATCCACGCTTCTGCAGAGCGTTTATGAAATAAGGGCCTTCTTGATAGAACAGCGTCATGCCGACCTTGAGCCATGCGGCCTTGCCTGAGAGCATGTCGGCCAGCTCAAGCGCTCGGCCGCGGTCGCAGTCAAGCGCGACGATGACGCGATCGCGCTCGGGTATGGAAGTGAAATCTAGCATTCGAGTGCTCCAATCAGATCACGTACGTTCACGACGCCCATCTCTTCGCAATAGGCCTCGATTCCGGCAATAACGTCTTCGGTGGCGTGCGGATTAGAGAAGTTCGCCGTGCCGACGGCGACGGCGGTCGCCCCGGCGAGCATGAACTCTACCGCATCGAGTCCGCTCTGGATACCTCCCATACCGAGGATGGGCACCTTGACGGCGTTATGGACCTGCCAAACCATGCGCAGCGCGACCGGTTTGACCGCAGGACCCGAAAGACCGCCCACGACACGGGAAAGAAGCGGGCGTTTACGGTACGGATCGATCGCCATGCCGATGAGCGTGTTGATGAGGGACAAGGCATCGGCGCCGGCATCTTCACACGCTTTCGCGACGGGGACGATGTCCGTGACGTTCGGCGAGAGCTTGACGATGAGGGGGCGCGTAGCGCGGGCGCGACACGCTTTCACGACCGACGCCGCCATAGCGGGCTCGGTACCGAACGCCAGACCACCCGAGTCGACGTTGGGACACGAGATGTTGACCTCGTAGGCGTGAACCAAAGGGCTCTCCTCGAGGGACTCGATGACCGCCGCGTATTCTTCCACGCTGTGACCCGATACATTGACGATCGTGGTAGCCCCCCGCTCGTCAAGCCAGGGAAGGTCGCGCTGCTTGAGAACCTCGACGCCCGGATTCTGAAGTCCGATGGAATTGAGCATCCCGGAGGGGGTTTCGGCGATACGGGGCGCATCGTTGCCCGGCCACCCGTTGAGCGAGACCCCCTTCGTCGTAACCGCGCCCAACGCCGCCACGTCGATGAAATCAGAGTACTCACGCCCTGACGCGAATGTGCCGGACGCGGTGGTGACCGGATTCTTCATCTCCAGGCCACCGAGATTGACGGAAAGATCGACTCCCATTACCAGATCACCTCAGCTGCATTGAACACAGGGCCGTCGACGCAGGAACGACGTCGGCCGTTGACCGTCTCGACTATGCACGACAAGCAAGCTCCGATGCCGCACGCCATCCTCTTCTCGAGGGAAACGAAGGTGGGGATGCCCGCATCGAGCGTCAAAGACGACACGATGCGCATCATCGGCTCAGGGCCGCAGCATGCGGCGTAGTCGAAGGATTCACGAGAGAGAAGGTCTGAGACGATATCGGTGCAGAACCCTGCATGCCCGCGAGACCCGTCGTCGGTCGAGATAAGGGGCTCGTGGCCGAGAAGAGCGGTGTAGGCAGGCTCGGTCGCTAAGGCTTCGGCGCTTTGGGCGCCGAGCACGACCGTGACGTCGATACCGCGCGCGATCAATTCCTCGGCGTGGAGGAACAGCGGCGCACCGCCCACGCCACCGGCGACGAGCAGCGCGCGCTTCGTGCCTTCAGGCACAGCCCATCCGTGGCCTATCGGCCCCATCACGTCGAGAACCTCCCCCGCCTCGAGAGTGGTCATATGGCGGGATCCGAAGCCGACGACCTGATAGAGGATGGTCATAACCTTGCCGTCGTCGGAAACCTTGAAGACGGAAAAGGGCCGGCGAAGAATATGGCTCTCCATGCGGGGAATGCGAATATGGACGAATTGACCCGGCTCAAGGCGCGAAGCGATTTCGTCAACCTCGACGTCGAGGAACCACAGGCGATCGGTGACGCGTCGGTTGGCGACGACGCGACCGGCTCGCTCCAAGACAGTACCCATGGCTAGTTCTCCTCCCATTGCTCAAGATCCTGTAAAGCGATGATGGGCAGGCTCTGTTCCCGAAGGTTCTCGATCGCCGAAACGAATGCCTGCGTACCTGCGAGCGTGGTGACGTAGCACAGGTTATGGCGGACCGCCATCGAACGAAGATGATAGCCGTCAGAGCGCGTCTCCTGACCGAAGGGGGTGTTGATCAGCAGATCGATCTTCCCATCGTTGATCATCGTTGCGATATTCGGTTCGGGATCGCCCACGCGCCCGATAACGCGACACGGAATGCTCGCCGCTTCGAGCGCGCGGGCCGTGCCCGTCGTGCAGACGAGATCGAAGCCCATGCGCACGAGGTCGCGCGCCAGCGGAAGAACGGCGCGCTTGTCGCGATCGCACACGGAAAGGAAACATGTTCCCTCGCGAGGCAGCTCCATGGATGCAGCCGACTGGGTCTTTGCGTAGGCCGAGGGGAAATTGTAGGCGATGCCCATGACTTCACCGGTTGACTTCATCTCAGGGCCCAGAACGACGTCGGCACCGGGGAAGCGTCCGAACGGCATGACGGCTTCCTTCACGCAGAAATGGCGTTGACGGCGCTCGTCATCGGGAAGGTTGAAGGAGGAGATCTTCTCCCCCGCCATGATGCGAGCGGCAAGCTTGGCCAGGGGAACACCTGTCGCCTTGGAGACGAACGGCACCGTGCGCGACGCACGGGGGTTGGCCTCGATGACGTAGACGACCATGTCCTTGATGGCGAACTGGATGTTGATCAGGCCGACGACGCCGAGACGCTTGGCGAGACGGCGCGTGATGCTTCGAAGCTGGGAAACCTGCGCCTCGGAAAGCGTGAACGGCGGGATGCAGCAGGCCGAGTCGCCCGAATGGACGCCCGCTTCCTCGATGTGCTCGAGAACGCCGCCGATGTACACGTCGTCTCCATCGCACAAGGCGTCCACGTCGCACTCGATGGCGCCTTCAAGGAATCTGTCGAGGTAGACCGGATGATCTGGCGTGATGCGCGCCGCTTCGGCCATGTATTTCTCGAGGTACTTCGCGTCGTAGGCGATCACCATGCCGCGTCCTCCGAGAACGTAGCTCGGGCGAACGAGCAGCGGGAAACCGATGCGATCGGCGACGCGACACGCCTCCTCGAAGGACGAGGCCATGCCGGCAGCGGGATACGTGATGGAGAGCTCGTCGAGAATAGCGGAGAAGCGGTCGCGGTCCTCAGCGAGATCGATGGCCTCGGGCTTGGTGCCCATGACGCGCACGCCGGCTTCCTCGAGGGCACGGGCCAGCTTGAGCGGGGTTTGACCACCGAGGGTGACCACAACGCCATCGGGTTTTTCGATGTCGACGATGTCCATGACGTCTTCGTAAGTCAAAGGCTCGAAGTACAGGCGATCGGACGTATCGTAGTCGGTCGAGACCGTCTCGGGGTTGCAGTTGACCATGATGGTTTCGTAACCGGCGTCGTGCAGAGCGTAGCTTGCGTGGACGCAGCAGTAGTCGAATTCAATGCCCTGGCCAATACGGTTCGGGCCGGCGCCGAGGATCATCGCGCGGCGACGAGGCCCGTGGTGCACCTCGGTCGCACCCTGTTCGTAGGTCTTGTAGTGGTATTCCGTGCGGCTTTCGAATTCGGCTGCGCACGTATCGACCGTCTTGAACACGGGGACGACGCCAAGGGCCTTGCGATAGGCGCGAACCGAAAGCTCGTCCGAACCGGTAAGGTAGGCTATCTGGGCGTCGGAGATGCCGTAACGCTTGGCCACCCACATGTCCTCGGCATCGAGTTCGTCAAGCGAGCACAGGGATACCGCGCGCTCGACCTCGACGATATCCTTCAATCGAGACAGGAACCAACGATCGACCTTGCACGCCTCGAAGACGTCCTCGACGCTCCATCCTCGGCGGAAGGCCTCGGCCAAATAGAAGACGCGCTGCTCGGTCGGTCGGGAAACGCCAGCGGCGAAGTTCTCCTCATCGAAAGCGTCTTTGCCATCGGCGCCCAGGCCAAAGCGGCCGTTCTCAAGGGAGCGCATCGCCTTGCCGAAGGCCTCTTCGAAAGTGCGGCCGATAGCCATGATCTCACCGACGGCCTTCATGCGCGTGGAAAGCGTCGCATCGGTGCCCTTGAACTTCTCGAACGCAAAACGCGGGACCTTGACGACGCAGTAGTCGATCGACGGCTCGAAGCAGGCAGGGGTAGCCTTGGTGATGTCGTTGGTGATCTCGTCGAGGGTGTACCCGACGGCGAGCTTCGCGGCCGCCTTGGCGATCGGGAAGCCGGTAGCCTTCGACGCGAGCGCGGAAGAGCGCGAGACGCGCGGGTTCATCTCGATGACGATTAGGCGCCCGTTTTCGGGGTTAAGCGCGAACTGAACGTTCGAGCCGCCTGTCTCGACGCCGATTTTCTCGAGGATGGCAAGAGAGGCGACGCGCATGCGCTGGTACTCGACGTCGCTCAGCGTCTGGGCCGGGGCAACGGTGATGGAGTCGCCGGTGTGAACGCCCATGGGGTCGAAATTCTCGATGGAGCAGATGATGATACCGTTGCCCGCTCGATCGCGCATGACCTCCATCTCGTATTCTTTCCAGCCCTCGATGCTCTCCTCAACGAGCACCTCGGAAGCGGGCGAAAGCTCAATGCCCTGGGAAACGATCGAGACGAGCTCGGACTCGTCGTGGGCGATGCCGCCGCCGGCTCCGCCCAAGGTGAACGAAGGGCGGATGACGAGAGGATAGCCAAGCGAATCGGCAAGGCCCAAGGCATCGTCGACCGAATAGGCGTAACCGCTGCGGGCCACCTCGAGGCCGATCTCGGCCATGGCCTCGTTGAATTGCTTTCGGTCCTCGCCTCGTTCGATGGCGGCGAGGTCGCAACCGATCATCTCGACGCCGTACTTATCGAGAACGCCTGCACGGGCGAGTTCCACCGCCGCGTTGAGGCCGGTCTGCCCACCGAGCGTAGGAAGAAGCGCGTCGGGGCGTTCTTTCTCGATGATCTTCTCGATGTACTCGCGCGTGATCGGCTCGACGTAGGTGCGATCGACGAGCTGGGGATCGGTCATGATGGTGGCCGGGTTGGAGTTGACCAGAACGACCTCGAAACCGTCTTCTTTCAGGACCTTGCATGCCTGCGCGCCCGAATAGTCGAACTCGCAAGCCTGGCCGATCACGATCGGGCCGGACCCGATGACGAGGATGCGCTTGATGTCGGTTCGTTTAGGCATGGGCCTCTCCTTCCTCGGCACCGAAGACCCAGCCATTGAGGCGATCGGAGGCGATGTCGATATCGAGATATCCCTCGTCGCCGTCCATCAGACGGGCGAAGGCGGTGAACAGGTAATGGGCGTCGGTGGGACCAGGGTTGGCCTCGGGATGGTACTGCACCGAGAAAACGGGATGGTCGAGCAGGGCGATGCCCTCCGCCGTGCCGTCGTTGAGGTTGACGTGAGTGAGCTGGATTCGCCCGAATCGCTCGTTGTCGACGACCGGGGCGATACCGCGCTGCGACCAGAAACGTAGGTCATCGACGTGCTCGGACACGCCGCCGGAAAGCTTGGGGACGAGTGGGCCGAGGGAGTCGAAAAGGAGCCCGAATCCGTGGTTCTGGGCCGTGATCTCAACGCGTCCGGTGCGCAGGTTCATCACGGGCTGGTTTCCTCCGCGGTGGCCGAACTTGAGCTTCTCCATGGTGGCACCGCACGCAAGCGAGATCATCTGATGTCCCAAGCAGATGCCGAACAACGGCACCTTGCCGATGAGCTTAGCCACCTGCTCGTACGTTGCGGAGACGGCGTCGGGGTCACCGGGACCGTTGCTGAGGAAGACGCCGTCGGGAGCAAGGGCGAGCACCTCTTCGGCCGGCGTGTCCCAGGGAACGACCGTCAGGTCGCATCCCACGCGAACCAAGCCGTGAAGGATGGACTTCTTCACGCCGCAATCGTAGGCGACCACCTTGTAACGAATCGCGAGAGGGGCAGACTCCGCGAAGGCATGGCTCTCGGGCAGGTCGGAGAAGGACGCCGGTTCGCTGCGGCTGACCGTCTGAGCTAAGTTCACGCCGACGATGGATTCGCTGGCGCGGACCTTCGAAAGCAGGCTCTCGTCGTCGAGGTCGATCGTCGAGATGACGCCGCGCTGAGCGCCGTTGGTGCGAAGGTGCATCGTGAGCGCGCGCGTGTCGATGCCGCCGATGGCGACGACGCCGTGACGCTCGAGCAAAGACGGAAGGGATTCGGTGCTGCGCCAGTTCGAAGGCGTGAAGCACATGTCGTGGACGACCAGACCGCGAAGGGCAAGCGTGTCGGACTGCAAATCGTCGGGGTTGACGCCGTAGTTGCCGATCTGAGGATACGTCATCGTGATGATCTGGCCGGCGTAGGACGGATCGGAGATAACCTCCAGGTAGCCTTCGAGCGACGTGTTGAAGCACACCTCGCCGAATACCTCGCCCTCGCAAGCGCACGAGTAACCAGCGAAGACCGTTCCATCCTCGAGCACGAGTTTCGCAGCCGGGCGAATCCCCGTCGAGGTGTTTTCAAGAAGCTTACTCAACCACGACACCTTCCTTCATAGTCATGACGCCTCCGACGAAGACGTCGGTCGCACGTCCCTTCAGTTCATAACCCAGGAAACCCGAGTTCTTCGATTTCGAGCACATATCGTCGGCGCGCACCGTCCAGTCGGCATTCGGGTCGAAGATCGTGATATCGGCAACGCCCCCCTCCTCGATCTTGACCGGATCGACGCCGAGGATCTCGCGCGGTCGAATGGCCATAAGCTCGACCAAGCGGTTGTAGTCGATGTGACCGGGCTCGACGAGGTAGGTGAGGATAACGCCGAGGGAGGTCTCGAGGCCCGTCATGCCGAACGGCGCCAGCTCGAATTCGCGGGCCTTCTCGTGAGCAGCATGGGGAGCATGATCGGTGACGATGCAGTCGATCGTCCCGTCCTTCAGGCCCTCGATGATCGCCTTGTTGTCGTCAGAGGTGCGCAGAGGCGGGTTCATCTTGAGGTTGGTGTCGTACGTGCTGGTCAGATCGTCTTCGTTGAGGACGAGATGGTGGGGCGTAGCTTCGCAGGTGACCTGGATGCCACGAGCCTTGCCTTCGCGAACGATCTCGACGCCGCGAGCCGTGGTGATGTGCTGGATATGGATGGGGCAGCCCGTGAGCTCGCTCAGCGCGATATCGCGACTGATCTGGAGCTCTTCACCGGCTCCCGGCCACCCGGCCATGCCCAAGCGCGTGGAAACGGCTCCCTCGTTGACCTGCCCCGGTCCGACGAGAGCCTCGTCTTGGCAGTGGCTCATGACAACGCAGTTGAACATCTTCGCATAATCCATGACGCGGCGCATCATGCCAGCATCCTGCACGCCGCGACCGTCATCGGTGAATGCCACGGCGCCATGGGCAGCCATATCGCCCATCTCGGAAAGCGATTCGCCCTTGAGGCCCTTGGTACATGCACCGGAGGGGTGGACGCGGCAATGACCGGCTTTCTTCGCCTGCTCGATGACGAAATCGAGCGTGGCAGCATTATCGGTCGTCGGAATGGTGTTGGGCATGGAGCAAATCGCCGTGAATCCGCCATGGGCAGCTGCGGCCGTGCCCGTTTCGATGGTTTCCTTGTATTCCTGGCCAGGTTCGCGCAGATGAACATGGACATCGACGAGCCCGGGAACGACGACGGATCCCTCGCGATCGAGAATCACGGCACCTTCCTCGGGAAGTTCGTGGCCGATACGCGCGATGGTCTCGCCATCGATGAGGATATCGACCACTTCGTCGAGACCGACGGCGGGGTCGATGACGCGAGCGTTCTTAATGAGTGACTTCATCGTTTGCGCCTCCTAAAAGCAGATAGATGAGGGCCATGCGGACGCATACGCCCGAGAAAACCTGGTCGATGATGCGCGAATGATCGCCATCGGCCATGAAGTCGTCGATCTCGACGCCGCGGTTGAGCGGACCGGGATGGCAGACGATGGCGTCGGGCTTCATCATGGCTTCGCGCGCCTGGGTAAGGCCGAACAAGGAATGGTATTCGCGCAGACTCGGGAACGGGGCGCTCTCGATGCGCTCCATCTGAATGCGGAGAAGATAGACTACGTCAAGTTCGGGAAGAACGTCGTCGAGATACGGCGTGGCGCGATCGGCCCCGAGCACATCGGGACGAGCGGGCAGAAGCGTAGCGGGCGCGATGAGCGTCACGTCGGCCCCCATCGTCTTGAGGGCGGGAACGAGCGAACCACAGACGCGGGAATGGGCGATGTCGCCCACGATACCGACCTTGAGCCCCTCGAAAGAACCCTTTGCCTTCCAGATGGTGTAGAGGTCGAGAAGAGCCTGGGTGGGATGCTGATGTTTGCCGTCGCCCGCGTCGATGACCGCGGCGTTGGTGTTGCGGGCGACCATCGCGGGGGCGCCGGCGCACTTGTGGCGAACGATGAACATATCCACCTTCATGGCATCGAGCGTTTTGACGGTGTCGACGAGGCTCTCGCCCTTCACCGTCGACGAGGCCGAGCCGCCCGCATTGAGGGAATCGCACGACAGGCGCTTCTCGGCCAGTTCGAAGGAGCCGCGGGTGCGGGTGGACGGCTCGAAGAAGAGATTGCAGATGGTCTTGCCCCGCAACGCGGGAACCTTCTTGATGGGCCGCTCGTTCACTTCCTCGAACACGCGGGCCTGCTCGAGGACGGCCATGATGTCGTCGCGGGAAAGATCGTCGACCGACAGCAGATGCTTATGATTGAACATGGGAAACCCCCTTAAGCGGAGCAGAGCCGACCTTCTGGCCAGGAGCGATGCGCGTGATGCGGACGCAGGACTCGCCGTCGACTTCCTCGAGATACAGTCGAACGTTCTCGTTCGAGGCCGAAGGCACGTTCTTCCCCACGAAATCCGCGCGAATGGGAAGCTCGCGGTGGCCGCGATCGACGAGAGCGGCGAGCTGTATGCGGGATGGACGGCCAAAGTCCATCAACGCGTCGAGGGCCGCACGCACGGTTCGACCCGTGTAGAGGATGTCGTCGACCAAAACGATCGTCTTGCCATCAAGGGAAAAGAGGATATCCGTGCCCTGAACCGTAGGGGAAAGATGCGACAGGGCATCATCGCGATAGAAGCTGATGTCGAGGGAGCCTACCGGCAATCGAGTGCCCTCGATACGTTCGATGAGGTGCGCAAGGCGCTTGGCGAGGAGGTCGCCCCTCGTCACGACGCCCACGATCGCAAGATCGCGGCACCCCTTGTTCTGCTCGAGGATCTGATGGGCCATGCGCGTCAACGTTCGGTCGATCTCCGACGCGTCCATCACCACCGATTCCTCATAATCGTGTTCTTGCATGCACGCTCCTTTCGATACCGAAGTGCGTACAGCAGAAGCCGCCGCCGAAAGTCGCTCGCGCGCTCTTCCGACACTCCCCCTCGAAAACAAAATGCCCCGAGGAGAGAGGGGCAATCAGTCTTGCCTCGAACCGGATAGCGACTCGAGACGATTATGTTGCGCCTTATCGGTCTCTCTGTACCGCCATTAAAGGACGCGCCTATTATAAATCCAAGATCGCGCCATCGTCCATGCTCCCTTGCGTGTGCGCCGAATCGATTTCACTCGCATGAAACATTAATTGCTACTTAATTGCTAACATTTCTTTTCATTATGCCCCGTTTTCCGCTCGTGAGGTGGTAGGATGTTCTCGTCGTAAGAATGTAGGTTTCGTGAAAATGCTCGTCACAGGGCCTTTACAACGCCCGCGCCGACGCTTCGCGGAACCAGGCAACCAAGGGGAGGGGTGTACGAATGGAATTCTTGACTGATCCTGTGCTGCTCGCACGAGTCCAGTTCGCGCTTACCGCGATGTACCACTTCATTTTCGTACCGTTGTCCATTGGACTTGGCCTCATCGTCGTCGTGTTCGAGACCAAGTTCTATAAGTCCGGAAAGGCCGAAGACGCGGCCGCGTCGCGGTTCTGGATCAAGGTGTTCACCGCAACCTTTGCGCTCGGTGTCGCCACCGGCATCACCATGGAGTTCTCGTTCGGTACCAACTGGGCCGATTATGCCCGTTTCGTCGGCGACATCTTCGGTGCGCCGCTCGCGGCTGAAGCGCTTCTCGCCTTCTTCCTTGAGTCCGTGTTCCTCGGCGTCCTTCTTTTCGGTCGCGCCAAGGTAAGCCGCCTGTTCTACCTCGTCTCCGCATGGCTTGTGTGGCTCGGCTCCTGCCTTTCCGCCCTGTGGATCATCATCGCCAACTCCTGGATGCAGACCCCGGCCGGCGCTGAGCTGTCCGCCGACGGCACCCGCGCCGTCCTCACCGACTTCATGGGCGCCGCCTTCAACGCAACCACCATGCCGCGCTACCTCCACACGGTGGACGCGCTGCTCATCATGGGTGCGTTCATGGCACTCGCCATCGGTGCGTGGTACTTGAAGAAGGGCCGCCATACCGAGTTCGCCATGAGGACGGTTCGCGTCACTTCGGCCATCGGCCTGATCACCACCTGCCTGATGGTCGTCTTCGCCCATCAGTCCGCCGTCGTCGTCGCCGAAGAGCAGCCCACGAAATTCGCGATGATGGAAGGCGCCTACGAGACCGAGGCGATGCCGCTCTATGCGCTCGGCTGGGTCGACGAGGAGAACCAGAAGGTCATCACCCCGTTCGCCATCCCGGGCGGAACCTCGTTCTTGGCATCCGGCACCTTCGATAAGGAATACGCAGGCCTGAACGACCTCGCCAAGAGCGGCGTCTACGGCGACGACTTCACCGAGGAAACCGTGGACCAGCTGCCCGTCAACACGGTCTTCCAGAGCTACCACATCATGATCGTCATGTTCGGCCTGATCGGCTTGACCACGATCCTCGCGTTCATCTTCTCCTTCCGCAAGGGGAAGATCGCCAAGATGCGCTGGCTGCAGAACCTCGCCATCGTTTCGCCCCTCTTCCCCTTCCTCGCCATCCAGGGCGGTTGGGTGACTGCGGAGATCGGCCGCCAGCCTTGGGTCGTCTACCCCGCTGAAAGCAGTCCCGACGGGATCAGCCTCCTGACCGGCAATGCGACCTCGCTCGCCGTTTCGGCTCCGGAACTCGCCATCACGCTCATTCTCTTCACGCTTATCTATCTGTTCTTGATCATCGGATGGGCGCGCATCGTCGTCAACCTCATCAAGAAAGGCCCGCGAGCCGACGAAGGCGACGCCATCCTCGCCCTTCACGGGCCCTCGGGCAAGCCCGTGGCGCAGGATCCCGCCCACGCACCCGCTCAAGGCGCTTCGCGCACCGACAACGACGGAAAGGACGGTGAGTAGAAATGACTGTCCTGGGAATCCTCTGGTTCATCCTCATAGCCGTTCTCATCGCTGGCTATTTCGTACTCGACGGCTTCGATTTAGGGTCAGGTGTCCTATCGCCCTTCGTCGCCAAAACCGAAAAAGAGAAAGCCATCGTCCGCAGGGCGATAGGACCGACGTGGGACGGCAACGAAGTTTGGCTGCTCACCGCAGGCGGTGCCCTCTTCGCTGCGTTCGCACCTGCCTACGCAACCACCTTCTCCGGCTTCTATCTCGCCATCATGCTCGTGCTGTTCGGCCTCATCGTCCGCGCGGTCTCTCTGGAGTACCGCTCTCATGACTCGAAGTGGGGCAAGGTTTGGGACGCGCTGTTCTTCCTCGGCTCCCTGCTTCCCGCCCTGCTCTTCGGCGTCGCCATCGGCAACGTGCTCGCCGGCATCCCGATGAACGCCAACGGGGACTACATCGGCATCCCCCTCCTTGGCCTGGTGACCCCCTTCACGCTCCTGTGCGGACTGCTCGGTCTTTCGCTCATCCTCACGCAGGGCGCGACTTGGATCGCCCTGAAGGCGCCTAAGCCTTCCGACCTGCAGAATCGTGCCGCTCGCCTGCGTCGCCCGCTCGCCGCTGTCAGCGTCGTCCTGTTCGCGGTTTTGAGCGTCTACACCTTCGTCGGCATCAAGCCCGCCATGGATCCCACGCTCGATGGGCTTCGCTGGATCGCGGCAGCCCTGTTCGCCGTCGCGCTCATCTTCGTGCTGGTCAAGGGCTCCGCCGATAGCGAAAGCGACCTGACGGTCTTCATCGCAAGCAGCGCATCGGCCGTGTTCCTCATCGTTCTGTTCGCCGCTTCGATGTTCCCGAACCTCGTCATCGCCACGGTCGGCGCGAACATCACCATCGCCACCGCGGCATCTTCCGATCTCGCGCTGGCGTGGATGACGGGCATCACGGCAGTCGGACTGCCCCTCGTCCTTATCTACCACGTATTGATCTACCGCACCTTCCGCGGAAGGATCACCGCCGAAGACGCTGAAGAATACTAATCGGCTGCTTCACCAAGGCCGTCGCATGAGCGATCGTGCGGCGGCCTTTCTTTGTATCCCCACCCCGACCACGAAAGGAAGCGGGCAATGATCGACCGCCTTCTCTTCACCCTGAAGGGAGCAAAGGGAATCCTTGCGAGGTGCGGTGCATGGGCGCTCATCGCAGCAGCGCTCATCGCAACCCAGGCATTGAGTCTCGCCTGGGCGCTGACCGAGCTCTGGAAAGGCGCCTCGCTTCTCGAGCAGATTCCCTGGCTTGCGCTCTTCGCATGCTGCTTTGTGGTTCGACAACTCGCGAAGAATCGCGAATCGATCATGCTCGATTCCTTCGCCGAAGCGCGAGCTAATGAGTTTCGCGAAAGCCTCCGCGCCCGGATTTTCGACAATGCCTCCACCCTCGTTCAGCGCGAAGGCACGGGAAATCTCGCGACGCTCCAGATAGAGGGAGTGGATCGCGTTGAAAGCTACCTTCGCATGGTCCTCCCCCGCATGGTGACGCTCGTCGTCGTGCCCGTGGTGCTCCTTGTTCTCCTTGTTTACCTCGATTGGGTTTCCGCCTTGATCGGCCTGCTCGTCTTCCCTGCGATCATCCTTCAGATGGTCCTCATCGGACACACCGCCAAACAACAGGCCGGCGCGCAGCACGCCGAGTACCAGCGCCTCGCCAACCATTTCCTTGACACGATACGCGGCATCGACACGCTCAAGCTCTTCGGCAGGAGCACCGAACAGGCTGACAAGATCTACGACTCGAGCGAGCGCTTCAGAGAGGCGACGATGAAGACGCTTCGTACCGCGACGCTTTCCGGTGCCGTATTGGATGCCTTCTCGACGATATCGATCGCAGCCGTCGCCGTTATGCTGGGATTCCGCCTCGTCGATGGATCGCTGTCGCTCTTCCCTGCTCTGGCGGCCCTCATCATCATGCCCGACTACTTCCGCCCTATCCGCGAGTTCGCATCCGACTACCATGCGACGCTCGACGGCAAGAATGCGCTCGCATCCCTCCTCGCGATCGTCGACGCCTCCGACTCGAATGAAGGCAGTGAAGAGACCATCGAGCTCACGGATCAGACGAAACGTTTCCGCCTGAGTGACGTTTCCTATTCCTACGAGGATCATCGCGCCCTCGAGCACATCACGCTCGACCTTCCCGCCCACGGGGTGATCGGCCTCATCGGAGCGTCGGGATGTGGGAAAAGCACGCTTTCCCACCTCTTGGCTGGCACTCATACGCCCGAATCGGGGTTCTTCGAGATCGACGGCGAGCGCCTTTCGAGTCTCGACGTTGCCTCATGGACCCGCCATGTCGCCTACCTGCCCCAAAATCCCCATCTGTTCAACGACACGCTGCGCGCCAACGTCGCGTTTTACCGCCCCGACGCCACCGACGAGCAGATCGATCAGGCCATTCGCGTAGCTGGACTCGAAGACCTCGTCTCCTCGCTGCCGGAGGGCCTCGACACCATCGTCGGGGAAGGGTCGCGCGGCGTAAGCGGCGGACAGGCCCAGCGAATCGCGTTGGCGCGCGTCGCGCTTCATCGCGACTGCCGCGTGCTCGTCCTCGACGAACCCACCGCCCATCTCGACATCGAAACCGAGCTGGATCTGAAAGAACGCCTCCTGCCGCTGATGGAAGGGAAACTCGTCTTCTTCGCCACCCATCGCCTCCATTGGCTCTCGTCGTTCGACCAGACCATCCTTCTCGACCGCGGCAGCGTCGTCTGCGCCGGTTCCACTGCGGAACTGTGCGCAACGAACGAGACGTTGCGTCGATTCGTTTCGCGCGTCGAAAGGAGCTTCGATGCTTAACGTCCGAACCTCATCCGCAGCCAAAGACCTCCGTTCCTTCTCCTGGAAAGACGACCGTTGGGTGCTGCCCTTTCTCGCTCGCTATAAGAAGACCCTTCTTCTTGCGCTCACCCTCGGTGTGGCGACGATCTCATTCGCGGTGGGACTGATGTTCACCTCGGGGTACTTGATCGCAGGATCGGCGGAGATGCCCTACTCGGTTCTGTTGCTCAGCACGCCTCTGCTCTTCGTACGTCTCTTCGGCGTCGGCAAACCCGTGCTTCAGTACTTCGAGCGTCTGACGAGCCACGACTGGGTGCTGCGCATCACGTCGATCCTGAGAAAGAAGCTCTATTTGTCCTTCGACGAAAACGGCATCTTCTTCTCCTCGACCTACCGCCTCGGCGATGCGCTTGGCCTCGTCGCCGAAGACATCGGCCACATCCAGAACTTATACCTTAGAACGGTTCTTCCTGCCGTCATCGCATGGACGAGTGGTTTGGCCCTCACCATCGTCCTCGGTTGCTACACCTGGTGGATCGGCATCGCATTCGGTGCCGTCATCCTTATTGAGCTCGTCGTGATACCAGCCGTGTCCGTATCCATCAACGGGATTCGCCAAGAGCGCGCCAAGCTGCTCACGCGAGAACTCTACGCGTATACCACCGACAGCCTTCTCGGCATCTACGACTGGAAGCTCTCGGGTAGGCGTGATGAGTACCTCCACCTCTGCGATGAGGAGATCAAAGCGCTGACTTCACTGAGAAACGATGGCCACCGATTCGACCGAGGGCGCGATCTTGCGGTATCGATCGCCTTCATACTCGGCGCTCTTCTGATCGTTGTTTGGTCAACATGGTATTTCCAAGGAACGGCCGACTCATCCTCTAACTGGATCCTCGCCTTCACCCTCGGATACTTCCCCCTCATCGATGCCATCGCCCCTCTTCCCAACGCCGCCGTTGAAGCACGAGGGCATCGTGATGCGCTCGCTCGCTTAAACGACCTCCCGCAGCCTTCCGAAGAGCGGAAACAAAACCGGGATACTCGCAACGTGGAACGCTTCGCGCCGTTCGACATCGAGCTCGATCACGTCAGGTTCGCCTACCCCGACGCTCCCGGAACAATGCTCCTCGACGACGTCAGCTTGACCATTCCCCCTGGTCAGCACATCGCGATACTCGGGAAAAGCGGCGCCGGCAAGAGCACGCTTGCTTCCCTCGTGCGAGGCGACATCGATCCCGCATCGGGTACGGTGCGCATTGGCTCGAACAGCGCCGGCGAGCTTGGCCCAAGCGCTTCAGAGGTGTTCGGGGTGATCCAACAGTCGACTTACCTCTTCAACACGACCCTGCGGGACAACCTTCTTATCGGACGGGCTGATGCGACCGACGAAGAACTCGAATCGGCCCTTGATTCAGTCGGCCTGCACGCGCTTAGGATGCGCTTACCGCGCGGCCTCGACACACTCGTAGACGAAGCGGGCCTTCGCTTCTCCGGCGGCGAGCGCCACCGCATCGCGCTTGCGCGTATCCTGCTGCAAAATGCCCCGATCGTCATCCTCGACGAACCGACTGTCGGCCTCGACCCGTTGACCGAACATGACGTCATCACCGAGATTCTCGACCACCTTGAAGGTAAAACGGTCCTGATGATCACCCATCATCTTATGGGCGTCTCCCGAATGGATCGGGTGATCTACCTCAAAGAAGGATCGATCGAGTTCGATGGTGCCCCCGACGAGCTCGAGCAGACCAATGATTTCTACCGCGCTCTTCTCGCCCTCGATCGAGGATCGAGCCTCACGGCGTAGTGGTCTTTCGGAATATGCCGCGCGGCACGCTGATCTATTTCCTTTAAACGCAAACGGGCACCCCTGATAGGGTGCCCGTTCTCAGTTCACGCGGTTGGTTGGTGCCGCGTTTCGCGTTTCGGATTAGCCGAAGTAGCGCTTCAGAAGACCAGCGAAGGCCTTGCCATGGCGAGCCTCGTCGCGAGCCATCTCATGAACGGTGTCATGAATAGCATCGAGACCAGCGGCCTTAGCGCGAGCAGCAAGGTCGGTCTTGCCGGCGGTTGCGCCGTTCTCGGCCTCGACACGCATCTCGAGGTTCTTCTTGGTGGAATCGGTAACGACTTCGCCGAGAAGCTCAGCGAACTTGGAAGCATGCTCTGCCTCTTCGAAAGCAGCCTTCTCCCAGTAGAGACCGATCTCGGGATAGCCTTCGCGATGAGCGACGCGAGCCATGGCGAGATACATACCGACCTCGGTGCACTCGCCCTCGAAGTTTGCGCGAAGGTCGGCGATGATGTCCTCGGAAACGTTCTCGGCCTTGGCAACGCCGACGACATGCTCAGCAGCCCAAGCCATCTCGCCCTCTTCCTGCTTCAGGAAGCGGCTTCCAGGAACGCCGCACTGGGGGCAAACGAAATCGGCGGGCAATTCATCGCCATCGAACTCTTCGACATAACCGCATACGGGGCATACGAACTTCATAGCACTCCTCTTTCTATCGGGACTCATTGAAATGCTTTTCAGCGGAATCAACCGCTGTTCTTATTTTGCAACAAAGTGGGGCGTATTTGTTGCTAAATTAGTATCAAATTACATTTTTCTCACCATCGTCGCAGGCGAACATCCCTTCCTGCAACGGAGAAGGGGCGGAAAAGCCCTATTCAGGCTTCGTTTCCCCCTTAAGAATGCTCTGATAATCCTCGTAGTTCTTTCGCAGCAAAACGGGGACATCGAGACCGTACGGGCAGCGCTCCTTGCAGATACCGCACTCTTGGCATTCCTCGATGCGCGACATCTTCTCCTGCCATTCATCGGAAAGCCAAGCGGGGGCCGGCGCTCGGCGGATCATGAGCGACATGCGCGCGCAGTTGTTGATCGGGATATCGGACGGGCATGGCATGCAGTAGCCGCATCCACGACAGAATTCACCGACGAGCTCACGACGCTCCTGCTCGATGAAACGCGCGATTTCGTCGTCGAGAGACGGGGTGTCCTGGAAGTACGAGAGCCACTCGTCGAGTTCATGGTCTCGCTGGATACCCCAAATCGGCACGACGTTGTCGAAGCGGGAGATATAGGCCATGGCGGCACGCGAATTGCGAATCAGGCCGCCCGCAAGGCCTTTCATGGCTATGAAGCCGACCTCGTTCTCCCGGCAAAGCTCAACAAGGGCTTCCTCCCTACCGGAAGCAAGGTAGCTCAAAGGGAACTGGAGCGTCTCATACAGCCCCGACGACGCGATCTCCTCTGCAACGGCAATAAGATGAGCGGTGGCTCCGATATGAAGGATCTTGCCCTGGCGCTTCGCCTCGAGAAGGCACTCGTACATCCCGGTACCGTCTCCGGGGCGGTAGCATTGCGGCACACAATGCAATTGATAGATGTCGACATGGTCGGTTTGGAGCAGCTCAAGGGATCGATCGAGGTCACGCCAGAATTCCTCGGGCGTGCGAGCCATGGTTTTCGTCGCGATCGTGATCTTGTCGCGTTGATCGGAAAGCGCCTTCCCAACGCGCTCTTCACTGGTCGTGTACGCCCGCGCCGTATCGAAGAACGTCATACCACCCTCGAACGCGCGACGAACGAGATCTATGGCAACCTGCTCGGAGCATCGCTGAATCGGCAGGGCCCCGAAGGCGTTTTGGGGAGTAACGACCCCCGTGGATCCGAGTGTGATGTGGCGCATGGGCGCTCCCTTCGTCGATAATACGCTTTCCAAGCATACCGCAGGCGCCTTACGGCGAATCTCTTCCCGCCGCCAAAGAACGGAAAACCCTCCTCATAAGATCACTTCTCACTTATGAGAGGGTTTTATCGAGATCTGAACATGTTCACTCATATGGGCCTTGGCCTCTACAATGAAAGGGAGAGCATCGCGCCGCGCCAGGGCAACACCACTGCTCACGCGGCGAATGAGGAGGGGCCATGATCAAAGGAACGACCAAGAGCGCTGCGGACCTGTACCGTCGCGTCGATCTTGATGAAGTGCTTCTGACCGAAAACTTTTCGGTATGCGAATCGTGCATCTCGTGCGGACACTGCGCCAAAATCTGCCCCGCACGGGCCATCGCCATGGAAAACGGCACGCCTACCTGGACGAAACCCGAATGCTTCATGTGCTTCGGCTGCCTACGGCTCTGTCCCACGGCATCTATCCGCTACGGAGGCGAAGGACCCGAGGGCGCGCACGACGCGCAAGACGAACGCGCCGTGCCCAAAGCGGGTTAGTCGATATACGAAAACGTCGTGACGTCGAACAGGCCCTCCGGCCTGATGCGCACTGCCGGAATGACGGGCAGCGGCAGGAAGACCAGCCCCATCAGCGGATCGAGATCGCCCTCGATGCCGAAAGAGCGCGCCGTCTCGCGGAACGCCGCATGCTCGCAAGCCACTTCCTCGACTGAAGAGTCGCTCATAAGTCCGCCCAAGGGCAGGTCAACACGCGAAACCACCCGACCATTGCGAACGAGAACGAATCCTCCTTGCCCAACGGCCTCGACGGCCATGCGCATATCGGAGGGGTTGTCGCCGATAACGCAGATGTTGTGGGAATCGTGCCCGACGCTGCTGGCAAGCGCACCGCGTTCAAGCGGGAAGCCGCGCACCCACCCACGTCCGACGTGGACCCCGACAAGACCCGAACCGGCAAACGACGATCCATCGCAGCCTTCATCCTGCAAACGGCGAGCGCGGCCATGGCGCTCCACCACCGCAACCCGCCGCAACCCTGCAGCGTCTTCAGGGCGAGCGCACCGCGTTACCACGTTGCCCGGGATCACGTCGATGACGGCTTGGCCGGAAATGAAATCGTAGGAGAAAACCTCGTCGTCGAGATGGGGCAGCTTCACCGAATCCGTCAAGGTCTTCTCAAGGGAAATCACCTCATCGCTGGGATCCTCGACTCTGCCGACGAAGACGCCGTTTTCGGCAACGAGTTCGCCTCCCGCATACACCCGCATCGGAGGGCGGGAGAATGAAAGGCCGTCGAGCATCACGATATCCGCGCGGCGGCCCGGCGCAAGCGCTCCGCATGCGCGGGATGCAGGGATGCGCCCATGATCGAGACCAAGGCATTCGGCGGCAGAAAGCGTGGCCATCGAGAGGGCGACGAGAGGGTCGATGCCCGCCATAACGGCAAGACGGCACGCGTTGTCGATGAAGCCCTCCGCCTTCATGTCGGCGGGAGCGCGGTCGTCAGTTGCGAAGCAGCAACGCCGCGCGCGCAACGGGTCTTCGACGATAAGAGGGGCAAGCGCCTCGAGATCATGGCTGCACGTTCCCTCGCGAAGCATGATGTACATGCCGCGAGAGAGCTTCTCAAGAGCCTCATCGACCTTGGTGCATTCATGATCGGCGATGATGCCGCTCGCGGCGTAGGCATCGAGGTCCCGGCCGAAAACGAGCGGCGCGTGACCGTCGACAAGGCCCGAAGCGGTACTCGAGGCAACATCGATGCGCGCAAGGGTTTCCTCGTCGGCACCGATGACGCCGGGGAAATTCATCATCTCCCCCAAGCCGAACACATCGCCCTCATGCTCGGCAATGTAGGCGCGCATGTCGTCCGCCGTGACGCACGCGCCCGCCTGCTCATCAGGAAGGGCCGGTACGCACGACGGCATCATAAACGAAACGGTTCCCGGTGCGCGGCGCGCATCCTCGACCATGAAACGGAAGCCTTCGAGACCGCACACGTTGACGATCTCGTGAGGGTCGGCGATCGCCGTGGTGGTTCCGTGGGCGAGCGCTTCCTTCATGTATTCGCTTGGGCGCACGCTCGAGCTTTCGATGTGAAGGTGGGCGTCGATGAATCCCGGAGCGAGGTAACAACCGCGGCAATCGACGACCTTGCGCGCTGCACACGAGTCAAGCGACCCTGAACCGAAATCGACACCGACGATCATGCCGTCTGCAACGGCGAGGGCGCCTTCAACCACCCGCATGGCGAAGACATCGACGAGGGAGGCGTTGGTGAACAGGATGTCGACTTCACGAGCGCCGTGAGCGCTCTCGATGAGCCTTTTGAGTTCGGATGCGGACATACATGCTCCTCACGTATCGGCGCTCAGCGCGAAAGGTATTCGCGAGCACTCTACTTCGCGGACCTGCGATAGGCAACCCAATACGCCATTCCGACGAAAAGGGCGCCGCCGACGATGTTCCCGGGAACGGTGGCGCTCCAGTTCCACAGCGCACCCGTCCACGTGAGAACCGAGGGATCGATGCCGGGGGCGACCACGCCGACCGACGAGAGGAGGATGCCCATGGGAAGAAAGAACATGTTGGCGACGCAGTGCTCGAAGCCGCAGGCGACGAAGGCGGCGATCGGGAGCATGATTCCGATCGCCTTGTCGACAACCGTCTTGGAAGCGTAGGCGATCCAAACGGCAAGGCACACGAGGAAGTTGCACATGATGCCCTTAGCGAACAGCGTCAGCCAATCGGGAGTCATCTTCCCTGCGGCAACGCTCACCATCGCAGTACCGATGGCGCCGCCGTTCATATGGTGATAACCCGAAAGGTAGACCAGACCGACGATGACGAGGGCGCCGACGAAATTGCCGAAGAAGACGATAAGCCAGTTCTTCAGAACCGCACCCCATCCGATTCTCCTGCTCGCAATGCCCATGACGAGCATGGTGTTGCCCGTGAACAACTCAGCGCCGCACACGACGACGAGCAGAAGACCAAGGGAAAACAGAATGCCGCCGAGAAGCCTTTGGGCGGCGAACGAGAGAGAGGGATCGCCGATGACGAGGAAGAAGAACATCGCGCCCATGGCGATGAAGGCACCGGCCATCATCGAGAGGACGAAACAGGTGACAAAGCCCATCCCCGCCTTGGACACCCCGAGGTTCTCCGCCTTTTCCGCGATACCGGCCGGATTAAGCGATTCGGTGGTGGGCACCTTCGATAGCAATCGATTCATTTCCTCCGACGTCATGCAGTCCCTCCCTCGCGACCACGTTTAAGAACAAAACACGAACTTACCGCTTGTCTCGATCGAGAATAACAAGCGGATAGGAAAATAGGTGAATCGGCCTGCTTTTTTCGTGAACGGCACGAGAAGATATTCTTCCCCGCAGCCCATCGATTCTTGCACGACGAGATCAAGGGTCTATACTCGAAGTGTTGCTTAGATTTTCTTACTATTTGGATTACTAACGATCCGAGCCGAAAGGATATCGATGACCGAACAGAGCGCGACCCTCGCGATACCCGAACACCTTGCGGGAAGCCTCAAGCAGGAAGCCAAGCGTCTTTACGTCGACCTGCTGCTCGCTCTATTGCCCCTCCTCGTCAAGGCGTTCTGCCTTTTCAGCAGAAAGGCGAAAGAGGAAACGAGGTATCTCGGGGATGGCTTCTGCCTGGACCTGAGGATCACCGGACACAAAGCGCACCGCGCCCTACGCGCCACAGCAACGACCTGGCATGTCTCCAACGGCGACGAGGCGACGCTCGTGATCGCGTTCCACAACCTTGATTATGCTTTCAAGGTCTTCAGCGGGGCCATCACCCTCAAAGACGCCTTGGCGGCCCATTATTTCTCGACCCACGGCCCTAATCACCTGGGGGTAGGCGTCACGTACCTGTTCACCGCCATGCTGAAGACCTTCTTCGGCTGGCGCGCAAGCTACCGGAGGTAATCTGTGCAACCGTTCGAATTCCATTGCCCCACTAAAATCGTCTGCGGGGAAAACGCCCTGGCGAAACTTCCCCACAACATCACGTCGTTCAACATCACAAAGCCCCTCGTCGTCACCGACGCCAACCTTGTTGCGCTCGGCATAGCCGAGCGGGCGCTTGCGCCGTTGCGCGAGGCGAACATCCCGTTCGCCCTCTACGATCAGGTTCCCCCCGACTCGTCCCTGAACGTCGTCAACGACGTCGCGGCCCTCTATCGCGCAGAACGCTGCGACGGATGGATCGCGCTCGGCGGCGGCTCCTCGATCGACACAGCGAAAGGGGCGGCAGCGGCCGTCGCCGTCGGAGGAAAGGACTTCACGTCCCTCCAGGGATCCGAAGTGATCGAAGACGATCTCGACCCCCTCTTCGCCATCCCCACGACGGCAGGCACCGGCAGCGAAGCGACGCTCGTCGCCGTCGTTGCCGACACCGAATCGCATGCCAAACTGAGCTACACCTCGTATCGACTCGTGCCCCGCGTCGCCTTCCTCGACCCGCGCCTCACCGCTTCCCTGCCCGCGCGCTTAACCGCGACGACGGGCATGGACGCGCTCACCCATGCGATCGAGGCCTACACCTCCATCCAGAAGAATCCCATAAGCGACGCTCTTGCCGTTCAGGCCATCAGGCTCATCTCCGAGAACCTCAAAGCATCGTGTGAAAAGCCCGAAGACCTCGACACGCGTACCAACCTCGCGCTCGGCAGCCTTCTTGCCGGAGCGTCGTTCTCCAACGCCATGGTAGGGCTCGTCCACGCACTCGGCCATGCCCTCGGCGGTCTGTGCCGCATCCCCCACGGCCACGCGATGATGCTGCTCCTGCCCCATTGCGTGCGCGCCAATCGACGTCGGGGCTTCCACGGCGAGAAGTACGGGGAGCTTTTGCGCTACCTCGATCCCCATGCCGACCTCGAGGCACGTACCCCTCAGGAAAAATCGCAGCGATTCGAAGAAGAGCTTTTCGCCTTGAACGGCTTCTTCCACGATATCTACGGAGTCGCCATCCGCCTTTCCGAGCTCGGGGTGACGCGTAACGATCTTGTAGCCGTGGCCAATCAAGCGCGCTACGACGGAGCCGCCCTCTACAATGAACAGGAAGTAACCGTGGAATTCGCCCTTGAGATCCTGGAGGCAGCCTACTGATGAGCGTTTCTTCATCCCCTTCCCCACTCTACGCCAGCGCAGCCGACGTGAAGGCCGCCGTCGCCGAGATGAAAGCGTGGTTCGAAACCGGAACCACCCTTTCGCTGCATGTTCGACGCCGTGCCCTCGAGTCGCTACACGCGACGCTCAAGAACCACGAAGCCGAGATCCTCGAAGCGCTCACCGCGGATTTGGGCAAATCCCGTTTCGAGGGATACGCCACCGAACTCGGCATCGTCTACGACGAGCTGAAGCTGTGCTCCTCGAAGCTCTACGCCTGGGCCAAGCCCCACCGCGTCGCCACTTCCATCGCTCACTTCCCCTCGGCATCTAAGGTCTACCCGACGCCGCTCGGCGTAGCGGCCGTCCTTTCGCCCTGGAACTATCCGCTGCAGTTGGCGCTCGTGCCCCTTATCGATGCGATCACCGCAGGAAACTGCGTCGTGCTCAAGCCGTCGCACACCTCGCCCCATACAAGCGAGGTGCTAGCGACGATCTGCCAAGAGGCCTTCGATCAAAACCATGTTCGCTGCCTGCCGAGCGGAGGGTCGATGAACGACTGGGTCCTCGAAGCCCGCTTCGACAAGATCTTCTTCACCGGAAGCCCGCGCGTCGGACGCACGATCATGAAGAAAGCGGCCGAGAACCTGACCGACGTCACCCTCGAACTCGGTGGGAAGAGCCCGTGCATCATCGACAAGGACGCCAACATCAAGCGTGCGGGGCAGCGCATCGCGTGGGGCAAGAGCATCAACTCGGGCCAAACCTGCGTCGCGCCCGACTATGTGCTGGCCCACGAAGACATCGCAGAGGAATTCGTCGAGGAATACCGCGCAGCCCTTATCCGATCCTACGGAGAGGACGTCCTTGCGAACGCGGATTTCCCGCATATGATCAACAAGCACCATTTCGAGCGCGTCTGCAACCTGATCGATTCAGTCGGACCCCAAGCTTCAGTCGTAGTGGGAGGCAATCGAGACGAAGAGACGCTCAAGATCGAACCGACCCTCATCATGAACGCATCGCTAGACGATCCCGTGATGGGCGAGGAAATCTTCGGGCCGGTGCTGCCCATCATCACGTGGCGCACGTTCGACGATGCGCTCAGGATCACCCGCTCGTTTCCCCATCCCCTTGCCTGCTACCTCTTCACCAACAACAAGATCCTCGAGGAAACCGTGATCGCGCGCATCCCCTTCGGAGGCGGATGCATCAACGACACGGTCGTTCACCTTGCCAACAACAAGATGGGATTCGGCGGCGTTGGCGAATCGGGGCTCGGGTCGTATCACGGCAAATGCGGCTTCGATTGCTTCACCCACTACAAATCGACCCTGAGAAAAAGCACGCTTATCGAGCTGCCGGTTCGCTGCGCGCCCTTCACGCCGCTCAAGGAAGCCATTGTGCGTCTTTTGATGCGGTAAACGGCGTGGACTTGCATTGACAACCCGTTCAATGCACAATACCAAACGCCCTGAAGAAAGGAATCTTCCCATGGATGCCATGAATACCATCAAGACGCTCCTGCACGACAACCTCGATATCGAGCCTGAGCGCGTCGACGAATCCTCTACCTTCGATTCGCTCGGCATCGATTCGCTCGACATGGTCGAATTGATCTGCGACCTCGAAGACGAATGCGGAATCGAGTTCGGCGAGCCTGAAGGCCTCGAGACCGTCGGCGAGCTCATCGAATACATCGAAGGCCTCGAAAACTAGTTTTCCCGCCTCATCGAAGATGGCAAGCGCTCGCGCTTGTCATCTTCTGTTTTCTCGATGCCCAACCCGCACAACGTATCCCCGACCATGCGCATGCGCACGCGCACGATTCGCTCTGACGCACGCCTTGCGCCTTCCGCCCGAAAGGCGTGAACCTTTTGATCGAAATACTCAACCAAATCGACGCTTTCGTTTGGGGTCCCGCGATGATCGCGCTTCTGCTGGGCTCCCACATCTTCCTGACGATCCGCACCGGCTTTATCCAACGAAAGCTTCCCCTCGCCATCAAGCTCTCCCTGTCGAAGGACACGGGTGAAGGCGACATCTCCCATTTCGGTGCGCTCGCCACCGCACTGGCTGCCACGATCGGCACCGGTTCGATCGTCGGCGTCGCAACCGCCATCCTCGCCGGAGGTCCCGGCGCCGTATTCTGGATGTGGCTCACCGGCGTGTTCGGCATCGCCACCAAGTACTCGGAAGTCTATGCCGCCATCAAATACCGCGTCAAAGACCATAACGGCGACATGCTCGGCGGTGCCATGTACGCTTGGCAACGCGGCTTCACGAAAAACGGGCACGTGCCTTGGTACGCCAAACTCGGCGCTGTCTCCTTCGCCCTTTTCGCCGCTATCGCCGCTATCGGCACGGGATCTGCCGTTCAGGCTTCAGCGATGACCGGCATCCTCACGTCTTCCGGGCTCGATATCGAGCCGTGGATCGTCGGGCTCATCATCGTGGTAACGGTTGCCGTCGTCATTTTCGGCGGAGTCAAGATCATCTCGCGCGTATGCGAAAAGCTCGTCCCCATCATGGCGATCGGCTATGCGCTGGGTTGTCTCACGATCCTTGCGTTCAACTGGATGTACCTCTGGGATGCAGTCGTTCTGATCGTCGAGTGCGCCTTCACGGCGAAAGCGGCATTCGGCGGCGCCGTAGGCTCCGGAATCATGGTCGCCCTTCAGTTCGGATGCGCTCGCGGCCTGTTCTCCAACGAATCGGGCCTTGGCTCTGCCCCCATCATCGCCTCGGCGGCCAAAACCCCCAATCCCGCTGAACAGGCGCTTGTCGCCATGACGGGCACGTTCTGGTCGACCGTCGTCATCTGCGCCTTGACCGGCATCGTCCTCGTTTCGACGATGCTCGCCTTCCCTGAGATCCAGCAGGAAATCCTTGCCAACCCAAGCGTGTTCTCCGGCGCTAAACTGGCAAGCGCCGCATTCGCCCAGATCCCCTTCATCGGAACCCCGTTGCTCGTCTTGGGTATGATCTCCTTCTCGTATTCGACCATCCTCGGCTGGTCCTACTACGGAAGCCGCTGCATCACGTACCTGCTCGGCAAACGCGCCATCATCCCTTATCAGATCATCTATGTCGGCGTCGCGTTCCTCGGAGCTATCGGCATCGGCGATGTAGTGTGGACCATTTCGGATATCGGCAACGCTCTGATGGCCGTCCCCAACATCATCATGGTGTTGCTGCTTTCAGGTCTCATCGCCCGCGAAACGAAGTACTACGTTTACGAAGATCGCCTCTCGGAAGTCGACGAAACGCCCATACCTCTCGTCAAATCGAAATAGGCGCAAAACAGCGAAGAACAAAAATCCCTCTATGCAGAAAAGCGCACCTGCGGTCTTGGAACCAAGAACCGCAGGTGCGCTTCGTTTATCCAGCGATGAAGCGATGGCGTTTTCGGAAACCAGGGGATCAGCGCAGAACGTAGGCCAGGCCACAAGCCTGCGTGCCCAGATGGGCTCCTACGGCGCTTCCTACTTGGCAACGCTGCTGGAACGATATCCCGACTTCACGTAGGCGCGATTCGAACTTCTCGCAGTTCTTCAATCCGGAAGTGAAAAGCGAATAGACGGGAAAGGACGTATCGATATCAAGGGAAAGGATATGCTTCAGCATAGCTTCGTGTGCGCGCTTCCTTCCCAATACAGCCGCCTTGAGACCCACTTCCCCTTCGCCGTCGAGAACGACGACGATCTTCAGCTTGGCAAGATCACCCAGGCGCGCCGTCGCCTTGGGAATGCGTCCGCCGCGCATCAGGTTCTCAAGCGTGTCGAGCGCTCCGATCATCCTGACGCGATACCTGAAGGTCTTGAGATCCTCGACGATCTCTTCAGCGCTTCGACCTTCATCTCGCAGCGCAAGGGCGTGATCGAGCAGCATGGCGAACGGATAGGAGGCCGCAAGGGTATCGACGCAGTAAATGCCATCCTCCCCCACCATCGAGCGGGCGATAAGCGCACTTTCGTAGGCACCTGAAAGCTTAGAGGACACAGAGAGCGAAATCACTTCATCGCCGACGCTACGCGCCTTCTCGAACTCTTCGGCGTACAGGACAGGCGTCACCTGAGACGTCTGGGGGAATTCACCGGTTTCATCGAGGAGACTATAGAATTCGTCGCGCGAAATATCGATGCCGTCTCGGTATTCGTTGCCGCCTATGTTCACGGTCAGCGGCAAAAGGACGACGCCCTTTTGCCGCGCTTCTTCCTGCGTGATGTCGACAGCAGAATCGACGATGAAACGAATCATCGCGCTACCTCCTTGCTAGTGCCGGCTTCTTCGTTCGGCATTTATGTAAATCAAACGAAACACACCGTATACTATTTCATCAAGAAGGGAAAGATTGTTGCTTTTCGTTTACCGCTGCGCATGGTTTGACCACGGAGGAGAGATCCTTTGTCGCGAGATCACCTAGAAACGGCTACGATAGCTACCAACGTCATGCAACCTGCCGCACAACACGGCGGGATCACGCGCGGAGCGCTCCGCGCGAACAGATGAAAGAGGCACTATGCTCAACGAGAACCTCGATTCGATCGTTGCAGGAATCGCGAAGAACTATCACGCACAGGAGATCTACTTCACCGATCCCGACAAGCACTTCCCTAACAAAAAGGCCATCATCGACATCGTCAAAGACATCCGTCGCGTCATGTTCCCGCGCTATTTCGGCGACGAAACCCCCACCGGCGCGAAACCCGAGTACTTCATCGGCGAAACGCTCATCCGCATCGAAGACCAGCTTCGCCGTCAACTTAAGGAAGCTTTGCTCTTCAGGGGCTGCGACAAATGCGACGAACACGACGAAGCTCAAGTCGAGCGACGCGTCGACGAGATCTGTTCCTACTTCTTCGGCAAGCTTCCGGAAGTTCAGCGCGTTTTGCTGACCGACGTTCAAGCCGCCTTCGACGGCGACCCGGCAGCGCAAAGCAAGGAGGAGATCATCTTTTCCTACCCGGGCTTCTTCGCCATCTTCGTGTATCGCATCGCCCATGAGCTCTACACGCAGAATGTGCCGCTCATTCCTCGCATCATGACCGAGTACGCCCATAGCGGCACCGGCGTCGACATCAACGCGGGAGCCACCATCGGCGAGTACTTCTTCATCGATCACGCCACCGGTGTGGTCATCGGCGAAACGACTGTCATCGGCAATCACGTCAAGATCTACCAGGGCGTTACCCTCGGCGCGCTTTCCACGCGAGCAGGGCAGAAGCTCGCGGGCGTGAAGCGCCATCCCACCATCGAGGACAACGTGACCATTTACTCGAATGCGAGCGTGCTCGGCGGCGAAACCGTGGTGGGAAGCGATTCCGTTATCGCGGGCAGCGCCTTCGTCACCGAATCGATCCCGCCCCATTCCCGCGTCAGCCTCCAAGGCCAGCGAATCTCCGTCCGTTCGTCGACGAAGAGCCAGCAAAAGCCCACTTGGGAAGAATAGCCTTCGTCACCGCGTGACGATCAGCAACGGAGGAAAGGGCTCCTCGGGGCCCTTTCCTCCGTTAAAACCGCGGTGTGACGCCTTCCCTGTAGCGAGGTTTGACGATTTCCTCCTTGATGCGACGAAACGCCACGTCCTCCCCTTCTTCAGCGAGCCAGGTGAGCATCCGCTCGAGTAGCGCTCGGCTATCGGGATGGATGAGGATCTCGCCTTTGGCGCTCGTCTCCAGCTGGAGGTACTTCAGCGCGCTGTCGTCGCTGTAGTCCTTTCCTTGGTACACCTTACTCGCGGCAACGCGATCGCAGAACATCTCGACGACGTAGCGCGTCGGCATGGGCTTGCCCTCGAAGTTGGCGTCGCTGTTGCCCTTCATATCGATCCAGTACTCGTAATGGTGGCGATTGCGACCTTTATGGTGCATCCATGCCGTCGAGTAGCCAAGATCGGCGCGCTCGGCCGTGTTCGGGCTGCGATAGCCCTGGTAGTAGGCCACGCCTACCCGAAACTCCGTGTAGGAATACTTCGATAGATCGTGCGTCAGCCCCTGACGGTAAAGGCCCACGCGGAAGCAATGCCCCATGACGACCGCTTTGTGGTGAGTGATAGTGCAGAAATGATGCCATGCGTTGGAGAGCTTGCCCATAATCGCATCACACCCATCCGAACTTCTCGCAGGCTTTGCGAATGCCGTCGTCATCGCACGAAGCGGTCACGTAATCGGCGCGCTGCTTCAAGACCTCGCGAGCATTGCCCATGGCGATGCTCGTCCATTCGGGAATGAACATGGACACGTCATTGAGCCCATCGCCGAAAACGACGACGTCTTCGTAAGGGGCGTCGAGCATATCCATCATGGCTTTGATGCCCTTGTCTTTTTCCATAGGCTCGATGAAGAGGTTGTCCGAGTTGTAACGGACGTGCGGCACCCCATCGAGCGCCCGCGTCGATTCGAGCCATGCGGTTTGTTCCAGCGTGCACGGAACGTAGGCCTTGTAGACGCATTCCAACGCGTCGATGGAAAGCTGCGGGTCGTAGACGGTAGGGACGTAGTAATCGCCGGCTATTTCAGCGAAACGCTTATGGGGAGAGTACCGAACAAGCTCGTTTTTCGTGGTGACGGCCCATGGCACCTCGAGCGCGTCGAGGCGATGGAGGCATTCCTTCACGGCTACGAGGGGAAGCGACTCCATCGAGCGCAACTGCCCTTCGAGGGTGACCGAATAGCCTCCGTCGGCGACGAGATTAACGATGCCGGTAGAAGAAACGAAATCGAGCGCATTGACCTGAAGGCGCCCGGTGGCAAGCGCTATGAAGTGCCCTTGAGCGCGCAACCTCTCTAGCGTTTCAACAGTGCTTTGAGGGATAACGCGCGTAAGGGGAATAGCCAAAGTCCCATCATAGTCGAAGAAGAAGTATTTGCGGCGATTGCCCACGCTTGCGTCCTTTCATTTCATTCCACCATCCTATCAGGAATAGCGCCGACGCATAGATAGATGCGCGCTCCGGCCCCGTACGTTCAGTAATTTCTAACCGTTGAGGAAATAACTCAAAGCGCTGTGCCGTTCACCGTAATTCTCGGCCTTTACGTTGCTCGATAAGCGGGAATCGAGCAAGAAAGCCCTTTTCGTTTTTATTCTTCGGATAGATAAACCCCTCCCTCGAGAAAGGATCCCCTATGTCCTCGACCCTTCCCAAACGCATAGCCGCGTTGGCGATCGCTCTCGCCTGCGCACTCGCTTGCTTCGCCTTGGCGGGCTGCTCCCAGCAGGGGCAGAAAGAAGATGTTTCACTGCAGATCTTCGCCGCCAATTCCCTTTCGAAGGCGATGGAAGAAGCGCAACAGGCCTACATCGAAGACGGCCACGAAAACGTTTCCTTCGCCGATACGCAGTACAAGGCCTCTGGCGAACTGAACGAGATGCTCGGCGCCGGCTCCTACGCCGACGTGCTCATCTCCGCCTCCAAGGGATCCATGGATACCGCCGAAGAGGAGGGCTACGTCAACAAAGACACCCGCGTCGACATGTTCAACAACGACCTTGTGATGGTTTCCAAGGAAGGCTCCGGCCTCAAGGACGTAACCCTCGACGATATCAAGGCCGGTAAGTACACCTTCTGCGTCGGCGATGAATCCGTCCCTGCCGGCAACTACGCCGCACAGGCGCTGAGCACCGTCGGCGTCTACGTTGCGGGCGGCGACGAAAAGGGCAAGACGGGCAAGGACATCTCCGGCAAGGGCGGCGAATGGGCCAAGGGATACGAGCCCGTTCTCGACACCTCCGTCGGCAACGTCTGCAAGCATGCCCAATCCGGTGACGTCGACGTCGCCTTCGTCTACACCTCCGACGTGTACCGCTTCGGCGGCGTCGAGATCGTCGGCACCGTTCCCGCCGACACCCACAAGACCATCGTCTACCCCGGCGCCGTAACCGCAACGTCTGAGCACGCCGAGGAAGCCCAGGCTTTCCTCGACTGGTGCATGACGAGCGACAAGGCTGCCGAAATCTGGCAGAAGTGGGGCTTCGAGCTGGCCGCTTAAACCGCTTTTCGCCTCTGTTTTCTCAGGCCGCGGATCTTCCCTGCGACGATCCGCGGCCCTTCGTCTGTCCTCAATGGAAGGATCGCCCCCATGCCCTCCGCCTCATCACGCATGCTCTCTGCCCTCTTCGCTATTCTCCTCGGGTTCAGCTGCCTTGGCTTCGGGCTAGCCCAGCCCGCACGCGCGCATGCGGAAAGCCTTGCTGCGCAAGGCGATGCGACGGTGGAAAACCTCGAGGTTTCCTCGGACGGGCTGTCGTGCATCGATCATTCCCACGGATTCGGCATCGGCGATTTCTCGCGAGCCCAAAAAGGATCGAACAGGGATATCGAGGGATCGTATCGCGGATACGCCTACCTCGTCTCCGGCGACGCAGGACAGAAGATCCAGGCCATCGCGAGCGAAGATCGCGTCGTGGTCTACGTCCCTCAGGAAACGCTCGACTCTTTGGGGCTCACCCTCGATGACGAAACCTTCGAAGACGCCCTCAAACAGGCCCTCGTGTCGCTCGACGCCATACATTCCCAAGGATCGATCGAGCTAGCGGCCATCGAAGAGTGGGACTTCACCGCCCAACCCACCTTCGACATCGGCGGCGTCCGCTACTCCTTCGACCAAACGATCGGCGATAGCGTCTATGCCACCACGAAAGGCACGGACGACAGCGACCTGACGAGCGATGAATCGTCGCTTTCCTTCAAGCCCTCCTTCGCGGTTTTCGGGTCGCTCACCGACGCAGATGGAGTCACGGTGACGAAGGCACCGAGCGGGATAGCGGCCTTCGGTGCGTTCCTGGCCGAACTCGATTGGAGCCCGCTTTGGGTCACGCTTAAAACGACCGGCACCGCCATCGTGATCGTGTTCGCGCTCGGCCTTGCCGCCGCACGCTGGGCGCTCTCTCTCCCTCGACGCGCGCGCAACATCGCCGACAGCATCTTCACCATCCCCATGGTTCTGCCGCCGACGGTCTGCGGTTTCGTTTTGCTCTACCTCTGCGGCCGCAACACGGCGTTCGGACAGTTCTTCATCGACATCGGATTTCCGCTCATCTTCAGCTGGCCTGCTACCGTCATCGCCGCCGTCGTCGTGTCTTTCCCCTTGATGTACCGAAGCGCACTAGGCGCGTTCGAAAGCCTCGATGCCGACATGCTCAATGCGGCGCGGACGCTCGGATGGTCCAACGGGCGCATCTTCCGCTCATTGATGCTGCCGCTGTCGTGGAGCTCGATCGCGGCGGGCACGGTTCTCGCGTTCGCGCGCGCTCTCGGTGAATTCGGAGCCACCCTCTTCTTGGCGGGCAACTACCTGGGGATAACGCGCACGATACCGATCGCCATCTACTTCGAATGGATGAACGGCAACGACAGCGTCGCATGGTTCTGGACGGCCATCGTGCTCATGGTGAGTTTCCTGGTCATCCTGTTCATCAACCTCTGGACGTCGCACACCACCAAATACCGCAAAGGAGCCCAGCGATGAGCATCCGCGTGTCGATCAAGAAAACCTACCCTTCGTTCACCCTCGCCATCGACCTGACGGCGGAAAACGAAATCGTCGGCCTTCTCGGGGCTTCGGGCTGCGGCAAAAGCCTCACGCTTCGCTCCATCGCCGGCATCGAGACGCCCGATGAAGGCATCATCGAGGTGAACGGAAAGACCTTCTTCGACCGCGCTGCAGGAAAGAAAGCGCGTGTTGACCTTTCCCCACAGGAGCGGAAAACGGCCCTGCTCTTCCAGAACTACCAGCTCTTCCCCAACTTCACCGTTGAGGACAACATCGGCGCAGGCATCGACCCGTCCAACACAAAGGATGCGCGCGCGTCTCTGGTGAAGAAGGAAATCGAGCGCTTCGGCCTGGCCGGCTTGGAAAAGCGCTACCCCGCACAGCTTTCCGGCGGTCAGCAGCAACGCGTCGCGCTGGCCCGCATGCTCGCCGCCGATCCCGCTATCCTCATGCTCGACGAACCGTTTTCTGCACTCGATTCCCATCTCAAGGGAATGCTCGAGCAGAACCTCGCGGGGCTGTTCAAGGAATTTGGCGGCACCATCCTCTACGTAAGCCACGACATCGACGAAGCCTTAAGGCTCTGCGACCGAATCGCCGTCGTCGACAACGGCACGATCATCGAAGACGGACCGGCGCGAAACCTTATCGACCACCCAGGATCCCTGGCGGCCCTCAAGCTTTCAGGATGCAAGAACACCACCCCCGCGCGCTATGCTGACGAGCATCTGATCCAGCTCCCCGATTGGGGGATCACCCTCGAAACGGCCGATCGCGTGCCGAAGGATGTGGCTTATGCCGGCATTCGCGCGTTCATGATCGAGAAAGCGGATGGTCCTGGGCGCAACCACTTGCGCGTCAGGGCGAACCGCGTCACCGAAGCACGCTTCGATCGAACCGTCATCGTCGACTTCATCGACCGGGAAGAGCGCACGCGAACAGACGATGCCGAGACGCACCATGACGACATGCGCTATCTGAGGGAACGTGTCTACTGGCGGATCAACGCGCTTTCGGCCCCAACTAACGACCTTCCCAACGAAGGAGACGAACTGTGGATTCGCATTCCCCCCGACAAGATCTATCTTGCCACACGCTGATTTCCCGCCGCGAAAGCGCATCGCCTTCGCCTAACCTGATCCACGCGACACAAAGGAAAGGAGACACACGATGAAAGACGCGTTCGGGCGTTCCATCGAGTACGTTCGCCTCTCCCTTACCGACCGCTGCAACCTTCGCTGCGTCTACTGCATGCCCCCTGAAGGCGTCGCCTCCCTTCCCCACGACGAGATCCTGCGCATCGAGGAATTCGCTCGCCTGATCCGCATCATCGCTCCGCTTGGGGTGAAGCATATCCGCCTCACCGGTGGGGAGCCGCTCGTCAGGAAAGGCGTCGTGGACCTGGTGAAGGAGGCGAAGCAAACGCCCGGCATAGAAAGCGTCGCGCTTACCACCAATGCCCTGCTTCTCCCCCGCTTCGGCGACGAGCTCAAGGAAGCGGGCCTCGACCGCGTGAACATCTCGCTCGATTCGCTCGATCCCGATGAGTACCGACGAATCACGCGCTGCGGATGCCTTGACGATGCACTGGCGGGAATCGATGCCGCGTTGAAGCTCGGCTTCGATCCGGTGAAGATCAACGTCGTGGCCATGAGGGACGCCGGCCAGGATTACTGGTCGTTTGCCAAGCTTACGCTCGACTCGCCTCTCCATGTGCGCTTCATCGAGTACATGCCCGTTGGGGGCGAAACGTTTGCGTCGTCGTGGGAGCGCGAGCGCGTCGTTAGCGCCGAGGAGATTCTCGGCCAAATCGACGACCACGCGCGCGATCATGGCGTCGGTTCGCTGCTGCCCACCGACGAAGGACCCTTGGGGCTCGGACCGGCACGCTATTATCGCCTTCCGGGAGCGCAGGGAACCATCGGCGTCATATCCGCGCTTTCAAACCATTTCTGCTCATCGTGCAATCGCATGCGCGTCACATCCGACGGTAAACTAAGACCGTGCCTGTTCAGCGACGAAGAATACGAACTGAAGAATGCGCTGCGCACCGGCACCGACGAAGAAGTCGCCCGACTATTCCTCCGCGCGGTCAACGGAAAACCGCAAGATCACCACGATCGCGTGGGAACGCGCCGCACCATGAGCCAAGTCGGCGGCTAAACGCGTCTCCCTCCCGCAAGCTCGATCACGAAGGACACCCATGGAACAGAAGCTTACCCATCTCAACGAAGCAGGCGACGCCCGCATGGTCGACGTCTCGGCCAAGGACGACACCCTGCGCATCGCCCGCGCCCAGGGCTTCATCGCGATGAAGCCCGAGACCTTAGAGCTCATCGATTCCGGCACCGCGAAGAAAGGCGACGTCCTTGCCGCTGCGCGCATCGCCGGCATCATGGCCGCCAAGAACACGAGCGGCCTCATTCCGCTCTGCCACCCGCTCTTCCTCACCAAAGTGGAAGTCGAATGCACCACGAAACGCGCCGATGAGCGAACCGACGGAAAATGCGGCGTCGAAGTGGTGGCCACCTGCGGTCTTGTAGGGAAAACCGGTGTGGAAATGGAAGCCCTTACGGCGGCGAGCGTCGCTTGCCTGACCATCTACGACATGTGCAAGGCCGTCGATCGCGGCATGGAAATAATCAATGTTCACCTTCTCCATAAAGAAGGCGGCAAAAGCGGGACGTGGGATCGTAGCGAAGCGTAATCGCGCCAGGATAGGATCAGTGCCCGCCGCCGGCCATCATCGAAACGGCGTGATCAAGCACCTCGACCACGCCTTCCCAGCATTCCTGAGCGGCCTTGCGGCTGCCGGGGAAGTTGATGACGAGGCTGCTTCCGCGCTGCATGCACAGGGCACGCGACAGCATCGCGCGGGGGGTATGGGAAAGACCGTAGGACCGAATGCCCTCGGCGATTCCCGGCACGTTGCGGTCGCACACGTCTTGGGTCGCCTCGGGAGTAACGTCCCGGCGGCTCAGTCCGGTGCCGCCGCACGTGATGACCACATCGACGCATGCTTCATCGCACGCGCGGACGATCGCATCGCCGATCGCATCGCGTTCGTCCTTCACCACGACGTAGCTGGCAACCTTCCAGGAGCGCTCTTCGATGGCGCTCCTGAGGAACGCGCCTGCGGTGTCCTGCGATTCATCGCGCGTATCCGAACAGGTAATAAGCCCAAACGTGATCATCGTCCGACCACCGTTCCTTCCTCAACATCGAGCAATACGCACTCGACCATTTCGCCACCAAGCACCTTGCCGCCCTCGACGCGTCCTTCAGGCAGGACGATAAGGCAGTTCGCGCGCTGCAGCGTGCTGAACAGACCCGAGCTCTGGTTTTTCGCCGGCATCGCGACCAACGAGCCGTCCTCGGCGACGGCAAGAGAACCACGCAAGTAGATCCTGCGAGGATCCTTCTTCTTGCGATCCCCCATCAATCGTGCGCTTACCGTCGGGCGCGCGAACGTACGGTAGCCCTGCATCTTCCGAAGCGCTTGGCGCACGAGCACCTCAAAGCCGCAGTACGCAGCCGCAGGATTGCCAGGCAAACCGAAGACGGGCGTAGCGTCCACGATACCGAACGTCTGCGCCTTGCCCGGCCTCATATCCACGAGCGTCATAAGCAATGAGCCTTCACGCTCGATGACCGGCTTGATGAAATCGTAATCGCCGTTCGAGGCGCCTCCGCTCGTGACGACGAAATCGCAGTCGCGACACGCCTTTTTCACGGCGGCGGCAAGCGCGTCCGGATCGTCAGCCACCCGCTGCGTCGATTCCACGACTCCGCCGGCAAGAGACACCAGCGCGGAAATCGCCGCGGTATTGCTGTCGCGAATGCAGCCGGGAACAAGCGGCTCGGACGGATCGACCAACTCCGACCCGATGGCGATGACGCCGACGCGGGGGCGGCGATGCACCTTCACCTTGGTCAAGCCGCAGCCCGCAAGAAAGCCCACTCCCGCCGCGCCGATGATCTCGCCCGCCTCGATCACCGCCTGACCGACACGCGCCTCTTCGCCCTTCTCGCGCACGTTTTCGCCCGAGGACGCAGGATGCGTGAACGACACGACGGAACCTTCGCGCCCATCGCCGCTGCCGTACTCGACGATTTCGTACTTCACGACGGCGTCGGCCCCCGACGGCACTGCTGCGCCCGTCATGATGCGGATGCAGGCCCCTTCGGGAAGGGCCCCATCAAAAGTCGCACCTGCCGGAACTTCAGCGACGACGGGCAACGATACCGGCTGCTGCTCGCAAGCGGACGCGATATCGCAAGAACGCAGGGCGAATCCATCCATCGCAGCATGATCGAACGGGGCGATGTCGCAGTCGCTCACCATAGCCTCGGCGGCTACGCGATTAAGCGAATCGAGCAGATCGACTTCCTCGGCCTCAAGGCATGAAACGTTGGAGAGAACGGTCTCAAGCGCCTCTTCCACGTTTTTCATCTCATACGGGTCATTCATGAGTGTCTCTTTCTTCTGAAATAACGGGTGGGCCATCACGGTTCAAAGAACGCGATAGTACGACTGACCTGCGCAACTGCGGCATACGCGCTTACCGTCGGGCGCAGCGATTTCTCGACCGTCGGTGATCTCCTCACCGCAAACCGCGCATACCGCATGGGCGCGCGGTCGACCGGGAAGATCGCACTCATCGACAGCGACCTCCACTTCCTGGATGTGGAAGAGATCGTCGTCTTCTCGCGCGGCGAACCATGCATGAAGATCCTCGCCTTTAGGGCAGCGCTCGCCCTTCGTCGAGAAACGCAGGGCCGTACCGCTCGCTAGGTCGAGAAACGTCGCCGCCTGCTTGCCGAAATCGAGGCACTTCATGCGGCGCTTGCCGGGATGGCAGTTCGTCACGACCATGATCGCGTCGGTGAGACAACGGTCGCATTCGACGAACACGATCAGATCGCGATACGTGTCAGGGTCGTCGATCCCGAGCCTCGATAGAGCGCTGCGCGCCATGCGCACGCCGCTCATCTGGCCACCGCATAGATGCCCGTGGAAGGCGACTGCGCGTTCAAGGTCTTCTTCAAACGTTCTTTTCATACGGATACTGCTTCCTTTCGATGAACCGCGCGCTACACATCCCATGAAATAAAGGCCCAGGAGACATGCGAGGGCCTATCCAGGCCCCATTCACCTTTCCCTTGGGGGAAATCGAAGCGCACGAGGTGATCGTCGACCCACTTCGCCAAACGCGCGCGGGCCTGCGCGGCATCGGCGGCAGGCAGGCGCGGATCTAAATAGTCGCAGGCGCGCATAAGGTGCTCACGGGCTTCTTCGGGCGAAGGATAGAGGCGGTGGCGCGGAGAACGGATGTAGCCCACCTCGGGCTCGAAGCCCAAATCACACGCGAAACCGAAGACGAACAGGGCGTCGTTGGCACGCACTACCGGCGCACCGAGCGCCTTGATCGCGGCAGGCTCGACACGCGGCGAAAGGCCCGTGGTTACCGTCACGCAGACGCGCCGCTTCGCCGAAGCGGAAAGCTTGGCAAGGCAGCCCTCGAGATCATGGGTGATAAGGGAACGCGACGCCATCGCCACATCGACGCTTCGCGCTGCGACGCCGCACCGCTCCCAATCGTCTTCCCAGCTCATATTCAGCGTGCGCACAGAAAGATCGGGGTCTGCATCGAGGGAGGCGGAAAGACGATCGAGCATCCCCGTGCTGAAGTCGGCGGCGATCACCGGATGCCCGAGACGAGCCAGGGGCAACGAAAGCAAACCTGCCCCGCAACCCATGTCGAGAACCGATTCGCCCTTCCGCAGCGCCATCCGCTCGATGAACGCGGAAACGTAGTCGCTCGGGGCGTCTTCGGCCGTGAAAGTCTCTGCGCGTTCATCCCATATCTCGACAGAATCAGGTGGCCGCCTAACACTGTCGAGCTTGCGCCATTCTTCGGCTAGATCGATCATCGACGCCATCCTTCCCGCCTCGTCCGACGCGCCGCCCAGCGCAACGCGCATTTTCCCATCGCCATGATGGCAGAAGGCCGCCATGCCCGCGAGCACAACGGCCTTCTTTTTCGTTCAACGTGGAAAAACGATCGATGAACAGGGGCGTTCCTGAAGCTATGAGAACATGACGCCGAACACGTAGTGAACGAGCGTCGATCGCGTGACAAGGCCGACGAGGATCCCGTCCTCGTCGACGATGGGCATCATCTTGAACTTGCGCCGCGAAAGCGTCGCCGCACAGCGGGCAATGCTTTGGCTCGGACGACCGCACACGACCTTGCGCGTAGCGATGTCCATGACGCTGCGGCCCTTGACCTCCGCGATGCGCTCATCGAGGCGCTGATCATCGAAATAGAGCATCGAGGCATCGCCGCCGGTGAAAATCGAATGGGCGCGATGCTGCGCTATGCAACGCATAACGTCTCCATCGCTCACGAAGCCGACTACGTGGCCCCCGTCATCGACGACGGGCAAGCCCCCGACGCCGTGTTCAACCATCAATTGAACCGCATCGGCGACCGTGGATGCATCTCGGCAGCAGATCGGCTTGGACACCATGACGTCCTGCACGGGCGTGCCCTCGAATTCCAGCGGGATGCTTTCGGGAAGGATCTCGGTCATGTTACTTCTCCTCCTTCGATGCGCCGCTAAGCGGACGGACCATCACGAAACAAACGATAAAGGAAACGAGGCCGATCGCCGAACAGACGAGGTAACCTGCGCCCACGCCCATCGCAGTTGCAGCAGACGCGTCCAAAGCCGCCTGAGACGACGTGACGCTCGTCATAACCGTCATGATCAAGGCCGTGGCAAGACCGCCGGCTACCTGACGACCGGTGTTGGCGATGGCGTTACCGTGGGCGATCATGTCGTTCGAAAGCGCATTGATGCCCCAGGTGTTGACGGGCATATTCGCCAGAACCTGCCCCGTTGCCTGCAAGGTGCAGAACAACGCCACGAAAAGAAGCGGCATCGTCGTGCTGGCCTGCGACAGCGCGAAGAGCGATGCGGTCATGAGGGCGAGGCCCACAAGCGAGATGACGCGAGCCCCGAATCTATCGAAGACCATGCCCGCCAAAGGACTCAAGACGATCCCGACCGCGGCGGCAGGCAGCATGACCATGCCCGTTTCGAAGGCGCTATCGCCGAACACCGTCTGCACCAAAAGCGGCAACAGAGTGTTCGTGACCAAGCAGGCCGCATTGATGAGGGTGACGATCAGCGCAGAAGCGCAGAATGCGCGGTTCTTCAAGGTCGACAGCTGAAGAAGCGGTTCTTCAAGCGAAAACTGGCGCTTCACGAACAGCGCCAAGCAGACCACGCCGGCGACGAGCGGCAGAATGACAAGCGGGCTTGCCCAGCCAGCCGAAGAAGCCGTCGAGAAGCCGTAGAGCAGGCCGCCGAAGGCGACGGTCGACAAGACGACCGAAGGCATATCGAGACGCGGGTTCTTAAGCTCTCCGACGTTCTTCAGCATAACGACGCCAAGGACGAGGACGATAAGCGTCAGCGGAACGATGGAGCCGAGCATCGCGCGCCAGCCGAAACCATCGATGATGGCGCCGCCCGCAACGGGGCCGACGGCAGGACCCGCCGACATGACGATGCCCGCCATGCCCATCGCGGTGCCGCGCATCTCAACCGGGAAAACGATCATGGGAACCACGGCCACGAGCGGCATGAGAACGCCGGAAGCCGCAGCCTGCAATACACGACCCAGGATCAACAGCTCGAAAGCGGGAGCTACCGCACACAGCAGCGTGCCCGCGCAGAATACCCCCGTCGCGGAGAAGAACAGGGTCCGCGTCGAGAATTTATCGATGAGGTAGGCAGAAACGGGAACCATGATGCCGCTTACAAGCGGATAGATGGACATCACCCACTGGCCGGTGCCCGCATCAACACCGAAGTCGGTCATGATGACGGGAAGAGCGGGAGACATGACCGTCTGGTTGAGCAGAGCCAAAAACGCGCCGAGAACGACGACGGCCACGATACGGATCTGGGAAGCGGAGACGCGACGAGCCGCGCCGCCTTTGGGAGAAGCACTCAAAGATATACCATCCTTTTCTCTTGTCGCCTACAGACGAGGCGTTTCATCCGATGCGAAGGGCGCGGCGATGCGCGCAAGAAATCATCAGATGAGGCAAGAGGAAAGGGAAGGAAGGGAACAGGGCGCACAAACCGAGCCCTTCGTGAAGAAGGATGAAACGGTAAGGAATCGATGATATGCCCGAGCCATTGCTTCGCTTTTCATAGCGACGAGCAACCCTACCAGATCCCGAAGACAATGGAAGGAAAAACCACGAATGCCGAAAGAGCGTTACGATCGCGACAGAAAAGGAATGCAGTTCAGAACAGATCAGGGATTGCAGCGACCGCAAGGCTTGTAGCCCTGATCGATCAAATCAGCACGCGAATCGACCACATCCGAACGGTTTTTCTGCGACATCTTGTCAACCGAATCGCAGGATGGATCATGGAAGACCTTCGATCTGGTGTTCAAAACGTAGGAATGCTCGTTCTTATCTTCCGAAGAGGCCGACGACGAAGAAGCCGCAGAGCCAGAGCGCTTGTTGTCGCCGGTACGGTAGTCGATGGTCGCCTTCGGCTGCACATTGAAGCAGTACACGTCGAAGCGCACTCCCGCCCCGTCATCTTCAACGGACTGGGCTTCGATCCTCACGCCACGCGCCACCAGCTCCTCGCCCCGGAAATCAGGTGTCACGCGATACAGCACATGGTTGCCCGTCTCGTCGACGTAGTCGGCCACCTCGTTTTCATACGGGAGCATCCCCTCGGTGTTCAGATAGCGCGTGCCCGTGATCAAGTTGCATTCGTTTGCGTTTTCGCCCGTAAGCTGAAAACCGATAAGGTGGCAGCGATTGTACAGGTACTTGCCCTCGACGAAGTCGTATTTCGACAGGTGCCAGCCCGTGGGCTTGACCATGCCTATGCTCCCCCGCTTCTCGTGCGGCATGGTCTCGGTGCCCACAAGCGCGAAACACTGGCCGCAGCGGCCGAGGGAATCCAACTCGCTGTAATGCTCGAAGGATTTCGACGACAGCTCCTCGGCCGTGAACGAAGGGATGCCATCCCCCACCGAAACGCTCGGCTTCCCTTCATAGACGAGGTTCTCAACCCCATCCGAGGCGTTCTGGCTCGCCTCCTGGGCCTGCTCCTGCTTAGGCTGCGTGGCGGCTTCATTTGAATCGTTGGAAAGCTCCTGCACGCTCTCTGCGGCTTGAGGCTCATCTTGCCCGCCCGAAGAGCCGCAGCCAACCAAAGGCAGGCTAAGGCTTACCGACAGTACGATCGCGAGGAAGAACCGAGTGATGCGGAAAACAGCTGGCTCGGCGTTCGTTTGCAAAGAAGCGTCCTTGAAGCGCATATCCATGAACGG
Source organism: uncultured Eggerthella sp. (assembly GCA_959607715.1). Classification (GTDB taxonomy): domain Bacteria; phylum Actinomycetota; class Coriobacteriia; order Coriobacteriales; family Eggerthellaceae; genus Anaerotardibacter. The sequence goes on from CAUHNN010000007.1 coordinate 64,265, forward strand.
GCCTTTCATTTGTCGGATCCTGAAAACGGGCAGCCGTGGTAAAGCTACAAATTCCACAATATGAAAAGAGGCTTACCTTTCGGTAAGCCTCTAAACTTTAACCTGGTGTCGGAGGCGGGATTTGAACCCGCACGCCCGGTAAGATGGGCACTAGCACCTCAAGCTAGCGTGTCTGCCGTTCCACCACTCCGACGTATGTTCTCGAACTTTTTTTCGAGGCCGCTTGCTGCAGCGACGATTACTATACCAGAACGAGAATTCCGTGCAAGGGCAATTTCAAAAATTTTTTAATTGATGCTGCCCTGAGGATACACAACCATCAAAACGATCAACGAGATCAAGAAAATAGCTGCAAGAATGATGGTGATGCGATTGAGGTTCTTCTCCATGACGCTCGAACCGCTCTGGTTGTTGTAGACCTGGCTGGCGATCATATCGCTCACACCGGTACCCTTGCCGGAATGAAGCAGAACGAAGACGATCAGACCGATGCCCGAAAGCACGAGCGTGATAGTGAAAATAATCGCGACGATAGACAAGTTTATTCCTTACCTAGAATGTATCCACGAAATAACAATTATAAGAAGCATGATGCCCCTTGACAAGATATATCAAGGGGCATCTTCATGCTTACCACATGTTGTCAGCGAATGCGATCTACTTAGCCTCGTTTACGTCATGAGCCGCTTCGATGAGCTGGCGGAAAGAATCAGCCTGCAAAGAAGCACCGCCAATAAGACCGCCGTCGATATCGGGCTGCACGAGCAGCGATTCAACGTTACCGACGTTCATAGAGCCACCATAAAGGACGCGCAGATCATCCGCCACATCCGCACCGAAAAGCTCGACCGCAAGCGCACGGATAACCGCACACACTTCCTGAGCCTGCTCAGGCGTAGCGGTACGACCCGTTCCTATCGCCCAAATAGGCTCATAGGCGATGACGACGTTCTTCATATCGAACGCATCGAGCCCAGCGAGAGCCGCGCGCACCTGAGCCGTGATGAACTCCAGGTACGTCCCCGCATCGCGAAGCGCCAACGATTCGCCCACGCACACGATGGGAGCGATGTCGGAGGCGATGAGCGCCTTCACTTTCGCGTTGACCGCGGCATCGGTTTCGTTGAACATCTCGCGGCGCTCGGAATGGCCGACGATGCAATAGGTGCAGCCCACTTCCTTGATCATGGGAATGGAAATCTCGCCGGTGAAGGCGCCGGACTCTTCCCAATGAACGTTCTGGGCACCGATGGCGATGTCGGTCTTATCGAAGTCGAGAACCGTGAAGACGGACTTCAGGTCGATCGCCGGAGGGCACAGAACCACATCGACGTCTTCCCATTTACGATTGCGCTGATTGCAGAGCTGCTGGCTCAAGACGATCGACTCGGGGACCGTCTTGTTCATCTTCCAGTTGCCCGCCATAAGATACTTACGCATTTGCAGACTCCTTTTCCCTCAATGCCTCGACACCGGGAAGCTTCTCGCCCTGAACGAGCTCCATCGAGGCGCCGCCGCCCGTCGAGATAAACGTCATCTGATCGGCCAGGTCGAACTTGTTGACCGCAGCGACGCTGTCGCCACCGCCAATGATGGTATCGGCCTCCTTGTTGTCAGCAACGGCCAACGCGACGCCCTTCGTGCCCGCCTCGAACGATGGCATCTCGAAAACGCCCATGGGGCCGTTCCAGAATACCGTAGCGGCGCCTGCGATGGCCTTGGCGTAAACCTCCACGGTCTTAGGTCCGACATCTAGGCCCATCATGCTCTCGGGAATGGCATCGATGCCGCACGTAACCGTATTGGCGTCGTTGGCGAACGCATCGGCGCACACGACGTCGACCGGAAGAAGCAGATCGACGCCCTTGTCCTTCGCCTTCTGAAGCATTTCGGAAGCGCGCTCGACCCAATCCTTCTCCATCAAAGACGTGCCGACCCCGTAGCCCTGGGCAGCGAGAAAGGTGAAGCACATGCCGCCGCCGACGATGAGCGTGTCGCACTTGTCGATCAGGGCATCGATGACGGCAACCTTATCGGAAACCTTCGAACCACCGAGGATGGCGACAAACGGGCGCTTGGGCTCGTCGAGCATGGAAGTGAGCGTCGTCACTTCCTTGAGCATGAGCGCACCCGCGTAAGCCGGAAGATACTCGGCGACGCCGGCCGTGGACGCATGGGCGCGATGGGCGGCGCCGAAGGCGTCGTTGACGTAGATATCGGCCAAAGATGCGAGCTCGGAAGCGAAAACGGGATCGTTCTTCTTTTCGCGCTTGTCGAAGCGGAGGTTTTCAAGCAGCGCGATCTGCCCGCTCTCAAGCGCCGCAACGACCGCCTTCGCGGATTCACCGACGGTATCGCTCGCGAAGGCAACCGGCTTGCCGATCACGCGGGAAAGATGCGCGGCGACGGGAGCGAGCGAGAACTCTTCCTGGTAACCCGTTCCTTCCGGACGGCCCAAGTGGCTGCACAGGATCACCTTGGCACCACGCTCGACGAGTGACGTGATGGTGGGAAGGGCTGCTTTGATGCGCGTATCGTCGGAGACGGCGCCATCGGCCAGCGGGACGTTGAAGTCCACGCGAACAAGGACGCGCTTGCCCGCCACGTCGGCGTCGAGGAATGATTTAACGTTGCTCATGATCCGCCTTTCTGATCACAGAGAAAGAGCCTCCTGGACGAAGGCTCTTTCCAATTGTTTGAATAGCAATGCATGGACGGTCGTGTCCGATATGCCGCGGGAAAACCCTACAGCATGATCTTCGCGAGATCCTTGACGCGGTTGGAATAGCCCCACTCGTTGTCGTACCAGGAAACGCACTTGACCAGGTTGCCCGAACCGCCAAGCACCATGGTGAGCTGGCTATCGAAAAGGGAGGAATGCGAATCGCCGATGATGTCGGAAGAGACGATCGGGTCGTCGACGTAGGCAAGGATGCCCTTGAGGGGGCCTTCCGCAGCAGCCTTGATGGCGGCGTTGACTTCCTCGACCGTGACCTCGCGCTCGAGCTCGACCGTGAGGTCGACCATGGAGCCATCGGGGGTGGGAACGCGCGTGGCGAATCCGTCGAGCTTACCCTTCAGTTCAGGAAGGACGAGAGCGACGGCGCGGGCAGCGCCGGTGGTCGTCGGGATCATGGAAAGGTTGGCGGCACGGGCGCGGCGGAGATCCTTATGGGACTGGTCGAGCACCTTCTGGTCGTTGGTGTACGAGTGGATGGTGTTCATGAAGCCGCGCTTGATGCCAAATTCGTCCATAAGGACCTTGGCGAAGGGAGCAAGGCAGTTCGTGGTGCACGACGCGTTGGAAACGATGTGGTGCTGAGCGGGATCGTACTTGTCGTCGTTGACGCCCATGACAATGGTGATGTCCTCGTTCTTCGCAGGAGCGGTGATGAGAACCTTCTTGGCGCCGGCTTCGATGTGCTTCTTGGCGACGTTCGCGTCGGTGAAAAAGCCGGTCGACTCGATAACGAGCTCTACCCCAAGCTCGCCCCACGGGAGGTTCGCCGGATCACGATCGGACAGGACCTTCACGCGGCGGCCGTCGACGATAATGGAATCGCCCTCGACGTCGACCTGGTCGTAGATGCGACCATGGATCGAATCGTACTTAAGAAGATGGGCGGCGGCAGTGATGGCGCCCGGGTCGTTGATGGCAACGATATCGAAGGCAGGATCCTTCTCCATCGCGCGGAATACAAGTCGGCCAATACGACCAAAGCCGTTGATACCAACCTTGATTGCCATGAGGCTCCCCTTTCACGAAAATGCAAAACAACGTCTGCGCCTGAACGCACAGACGAACTCATGTTACATGAATGATACCATGCGTGCTGCGCGAGGGGTAAACGATACGGCCACGGCTCAACCGTTCACCGTGAAAAGGGAACGCTCCCTTAGCGATGCCCGCTCGCCTCGCGCGAAAGCTGCTCGATTCGGCGAACACGGTGGTAAACCGCCGATTTCGACAGCGGCGGATTGGCTCGCTCGCCAAGCTCCTTGAGCGTAGCTTCGGGGTAGTGGACGCGCAGCCGAATGTACTCCTGAAGCCCCGGCGGCAGCGAAGAGATGTCGCGATGCTCGAGCAGCGTGCGAATGGCCTGGATCTGGTCGACCGATGCCTCGGCCGTTTTCGCTTGATTGGCCATTTCCGCATTGACGCGCCTGTTCACGTCGTTGCGCACGCTCTTGATCACCCGCTCGTTTTCCATCTTAAGCGCGCATTGATGAGCTCCGACCAGAGCAAGGAACGAAGAAATGGCCGACCCGCTTTTCAGGTAGACCGTGTGGGAGTTGCGACGCTCGGTGATCTTGGCGTGGATGCCCTTCGACTCCATCAGGTCGACGATGTCGTGCGCCATCGTCAGCGACTCGACCGTGAGCTCGAAATGGAAGTCGCCTCTCGGGTTGGAGATGAACCCGCTGCCGAGGAAAGCTCCGCGAAGGTAGGCCGAGGCGCAGCAGGACTTCTTGACCAACTCCGGGTCGATGCCGCGCTGCAGCCCCTCCGATCCCAAGATGCCAAGGTCGCGCAGCGCTTTTTCGAGTCCTGGCTGGCTGGGCACCTCGATAAGCCAGTTCGGCGTTTTATGGAGCACGCTTCGGCGCATCGTCAGATCGGTTTTCAACGCATAGCGCTCATGGAACGCGCGGATGATGAAGCGCGCCACCTGGGGCGCATCGGTCGATATCTCGAGCTTGAAGGTGCCCGGACCCTTGAGGAGAATGGTTCCCTCGATACGGATCAGGGCCGCGAGCGTCGCGGCGTCGCAATGCGAGCAGACGGGTTCGACGCGGGAAAGTTCCTCTTTTACCTCTGCGGTGAACGACACAGGCGAATCACCCCCGCGAACGCATCGGCGAGCTTGCGCGGATCGTGCCACGTGGGCCGTTCGGGATCGACGAGATCACGCACCATGACGACCGGACCGTACGACTGGATCGCGGCAAGGTCCTCTTTGCTGATGCGAACCGGGCGAACGACGGGGATATCCTTGCCCTGGCGCTTCTCGGATGCCGCACGCATCTGGGAGCCCTCCCCCGCGACGGCCTCGAACGAGCCGGTGGCGAAACGCTTGCCGGAGACTCTGCCCGCATGGTGGATGAGGACGTAATCGAGGCAGCCCGCCATACCATGGCGCAAAACGGCCTCGACATGCTCTCGGGCGGAAAGGCCCCACGTCTCACCCTGCTGATCGGCGAGACTGCAAACGAACAGCGTGCGCGCCTTCGACTGAGCGATGGCGTCGACGATGCCGGGTACGAGCAGGTTCGGGATGATGGAGGTGAATAGGGACCCCGGACCAAGCACGATAAGATCGGCGCGGCGAATGGCGCGCAGGGCCTCGAGGTACGGAAGGCACCGCTCGGGGGATTCAAGCCACACCCGCTCAAGCGCCGTGCGCGATTCGCCGGCGGCGGACTGGCCGCGAAGGACCCGGCCATCGCACGTGCGTGCGCACAGCGTCACGTTGTTGAGGGTAGAGGGATAGACGCGCCCCTGGGCGTTGAGAAGCTTGCCGCAGATCTGCACCGCCTCGGTGAAGGATCCGGTCGCGTTCTCGAGAGCAGAAAGCATAAGGTTGCCCAGCGTATGGTTGCGCGCGAAGTCGAAACGATACTTAAACGCTTTGGTAAGGGGATCGTCGGGATCGGCGGCGAAGGCGGCCAAACACTTGCGGATATCGCCCGGCGGGGTGACATGGGCCTCTTCGCGCAGGATGCCCGTCGATCCGCCGTCGTCGGCCATGGCGACGACGGCGGAGGTTTCGACCCCCATCGCAAGCAAGGTGCGGATGGACACGGGAGCGCCCGTGCCGCCGCCTATGACGACGACCTTGAAGCCGGAGTAATCACGGCACGCGACGGGATCCTCGGGCACAACCGGATCGAGATGGCCGATCGCGCGGAATGTTTGCGTCATCGTGGCATCGTGCCGAAAGCCGTTTACGCTTACGCCGTCGGTTTCGCTGAATGCACTCATTTCTTTCCCGCCTCCGACGTGTCGGCCAGCGCGATATCGCGATGGTAGGAGCGGATGTTGTAGCCCTGGGAGCGAAGGAGCTCGGCGGTCTTCTCGGCCAAGACGACGCTCCTGTGCTGACCGCCGGTGCATCCGACGCCGATAGCAAGGTGCTGCTTGCCCTCGGCGACGTAGCCCGGCATGACGCAATTAAGCAGATTTTCCCAGGCCTGCAGGAACTCATGCGTCTCGTGATGGCCCAGAACGTAATCGGCCACAGGCTCGTCGAGGCCCGTCAAAGAGCGCAGTTCAGGGATGTAGAACGGGTTGGGCAGGAAGCGAACGTCGATGACGATGTCGGCATCGGTGGGAGCACCGTGCTTGAACCCGAAGGAGTACACGGCCACGTTCATCCCGTCCTTATCAGTTTCCTTCGAGTAGAGGCTGCGAAGCTCTTCACGAAGATCGCGCGGCTTCATGCCCGACGTGTCGATGTAGGAATCGGCCACTTCGCGCAGCTTCTCGGTCAAACGACGCTCGTAGGTGATGGCCTCGGAGATGGAACGGGAGTTGTTAACGCACAGAGGATGGCGACGGCGCGACGCCTTGTAGCGGGCAACGAGCACGTCATCGCGCGCATCAAGGAAGATCAACTTGAAGGAAATCCCGGCCGAATTCATGTCGGAAAGCTCGCCGAACAGCTGATTGAAGTATTCGCGGTTGCGGGCATCGCACACGATGGCAAGGCGACGGCCGATCTCGCTGTGGCCCGGCAGGCTCGCGAGGCTGATCATGTTCATGATCAGCGACGGAGGAAGGTTGTCGATGCAGAAGTAGCCCAGGTCCTCGAACGTGTGCATGGCTTCTGTTCGCCCTGCCCCGCTCATGCCCGTGATGATGACCACGTCGGGACCGACGTTGAGGGAGCCCTCTTCATCGGTTTCCACCCTCGTCGTCGCGACAGAATCGGTCATGGAAACGTCCTCCTCCTCTTGAGGTGACTCGCTACCCCACGGGTTCATCGCGTGCGATCCGAGCCATCACGAATCGTCTTGCGATGAAGCGCGGGCCGTGGACTGAGCGGCACCTGTCTCCTTTTTGACATTATATTGCCTGAGAACAGCATACACGTCCTCCGCCACCTGATCGGGGACGACACCCGATCGTTTGATCTCATCGAGCGAAGCCGCACGCAGAGCGCCGAAAGTTCCGAAAGATTTAAGAAGCGCCTTCTTGCGTTTCGGCCCCATTCCCACCACTTCATCGAGGATGCTCGTGGTCATGGCCTTGCCGCGCAGCTCCCGATGGAACGTGATGGCGAAACGGTGCGCCTCATCGCGGACCTGCTTGACGAGGTAGAGGCTCGGCGATCCACTCGGCAACACGACGGGGCCGGAATCCTGCCAAGGGACGAACAGCTCTTCGTCTCGCTTGGCCAATCCGCACACGGGGATCGGCGGGGCCCCAAGCTCTTCGAGCTGCTTGATGGCGGCGCTAAGCTGAGGCTTTCCGCCGTCGACGATGATCAAGTCGGGCTTCTTACCGAAACGCTCGTCGGCAAGCCGCTCTGCGCAATAGCGGCGAGCAAAGACCTCGGCCATCATCGCGAAGTCGTTGGCTTCCTCGGTCTCCATGCGGATCTTGAAGCGACGGTACTGGCTCTTATCCGGCCGCCCATTCGTGAAGACCACCATCGAAGCGACCGAATGGCGCCCATGGATCGTCGAGATGTCAAAGCATTCGATGCGCATCGGAGGCGCATCGAGGGCGAGCGCGCTTTCCAGCTGGGCCAGCGCATCGTTGATGCGCGCGTCGTCGTAGCTGCTGCGCGCTTTATAGCGCATGAGGACGTGACGCGCGTTTCTGTTCGCCATCGTGAGAAGCGCCGACTTCTCGCCGCGCTGGGGAACGGTGAAATGCACCTTCGCGCCGTGAGGGCTCGCCAGCTTCTCGGTCAGCCACGAAGCGATGACGTCGTCGTCTTCGGGAACGTGCTCGCAGATCACCTCGTGGGGAATGGACTCGGTGGAATCGTAGTAGCGCAAAACGAACATGCGCACCAATTCCTCGGCGGGAACGTCGTTTCCTTTGTTGAATATGAATTCGTTGGTGTTGACGACGTTGCCTTCGCGCACGATGAGAACCGTGATGCCTGCGATGGTTTCCTCACGGTACACCCCGATGACGTCGGCGTTAAGGCGATGCGCGGACACGGCGTGCTGGGATTGATTGAGCGATTCGATGATGTCGATACGGCCCTTGATACGCCCGGCCTTCTCGAAATCGAGCTCGGAGGCGGCCTGGGCCATCTCCTCCTTGAGCTGGGCGATGAATTCACCATGCGACCCGGACAGGAAACGCTCCACCGCGCGAACCTGATCGCGATAGGCCTCAGGGTCGATGTCGCCGCAGCATGCTCCAGGCCCCAACCCGACATGGGCATCGAAGCAGGGTCGTTTATCGAGTTCAAGCTCGCCGTAGGAAGACTGCTCGAGCTTTCGGCTCAACCTGCGCCATTCGCTGCACGATGCCGCGCAGATGGGAACGATGCGGCGCACGATGTCGACAAGCTCGCGTGCGGCGCGGCTATCGGTATAGGGTCCGAAATAACGCGAGGTGGGCTTATGGGCTTCCCGCGTGTACTTGATCGCCGGGAACACATCGCCCTTGGTCAGGGCAATGAAGGGATAGGTCTTGTCGTCCTTGAAGTCGGCGTTGAAGAACGGCGCATGCTGTTTGATGAGGTTCTTCTCGAGAACCAGGCTTTCGTGCTCGTTTTCCGTCACGACGTACTCGAAGGAGTCGATCTGGGCAACGAGAAGCGGTATCTTCTCGCGCGAGTCCTGGAAATTGACGTATTGGCGCATGCGGGCACGAAGCTGCTTGGCTTTGCCGACGTAGATAACCTCTCCCTGAGCGTTTTTCCACAAATAGCAGCCCGGCTCGGTCGGAACGCTGGCTAATTGGTCCTTGATGCGCTGAAGCTTCTCCTCGTCCACGGCGAGCCCTTAGATGTGATCCTCGAGATCGAGCATCATCAGAGAGACGTTCGTCCTGAGCTCCTTGGCCTGAGCGCGCGTGAGGTTGCCCGAAGCGTAGAAGTCGGCAATGACGTCGAGCTCTATCTGCAGACCGCGACGACGAAGCTCGTCGACGGCGACCATGGCGTTCTCCATGGCCTCGGACGTGATCGTGGCGTCCGATTCCTCGAAAACGGAGAGGGCATGCTCGTGGCTGATGAGCAGCTTGGCCACTACCTCGCTGGGGTAATCGGGGTTGTTGACGAGACTCTGAAGGAACTCGATCGCGTAACGCTCCCCGAGTTCGCGGACCTTGTCCATGGAGGCCTTGCCGTCGAGGCGCTTGATGCCGAACAGCTCGATGATGTTGCGACGCAGCATCACGAAGGCGGTGCGGAAACGCGAAAGGCGGTAGCGCGTGGTGGCCATGGAACGCGAGTCGCAGTCGAGCAGGATCTGCTTGTGGCTCGTGAGGCGATGGAGGTATTCGTAGGCGCAGAAGGTATCCACCTCGCGACGCTCGATGGCCCCCATGAGGCTTTCAATCTGATGGTCGATGACCTCGATGCGCAGCTGAGCCGCCGAAGGAGCATCGATGTCGGTCATGGAGCGGATGCGCTTGATGCGCTCGTTGTAGGAACGCACAACGAGCTTCGTTTCGCGATCGTCGCTGTCATTCGAATCGACCATCAAGCGCTCGATGACGGTGCGCAGGATCTCGATGCGCGTCTTGTTGAGCTCTTTGCGATCTTCAGGATCGTCCTCTTCATCGCGCTTAGGAGCAAGGATCGGCAAAAGGAAATTCGCCAGAAGCAGCGTGCAAAGAATAACGCCCGAGGCAAGGAAGATGATCAAAGAACGTTGCGGGAAGGAGGAGCCGTCGGAAAGCAGGAACGGGATAGTGAAGGCGATCGACAAGGTGATGGCGCCCTTCGGGCCTCCGACGGTCGTCACAAGCGCACTGCGCATCATCTTCAACGAAAAACGATCGCGCTTGCCCGTTGCCGGGTTCTTCAGCAAGCGGGCCATGAGAACCGCCCACAGGAAGCGCAGGCCCACGATGAGAACCGTGAGCAGGAGCACGTAGACGATCAGCGTGACGTTGTTGATCGAAAGATCGTCCCACGTCGACTGCATGGCAAGGGGAAGCTGCATGCCCAGCAGGACGAACACGATTCCGTTCAAGGTAAAGGAAATGACCTTCCAAACGCTGACGAGCGAGATGTTCAAACGAGACTGGTAGGGAGAAAGCTTTCGATCGCGCAGCATCGACCAAACGATGCCGCAGGCGACGACACCGAGGATCCCCGAGACGCCCACGAGCTCGCAGAACAGGAACACGATGAACGGCATGGAGACTTCGAACAGAAGATGGAAGGTGATGTTGTCGAGCCCCAGCTCGCGAATGCGGCCAGAGAAGACGAAGAAGAGCAAGGCGATGATGATGCCGAGCACGATGCCGCCGATGAAGCTGATGAAGAACGAAGTCGTGGCATCGGCCAGCGAGAAGGCGCCGGTGACGGCCGCCGCGATGGCGAACTGGAAGGAGACGACACCCGATGCATCGTTGACAAGGGCCTCGCCCTGAAGGATGGCTCCTTCGCGCCTACCGAGCTGGGCCTCGCGCTTGAGCGCCTGGACAGCCACCGCGTCGGTCGGCCCCAACGCAGCGCCAAGGGCGAAGGCAGCAGCGAGAGGAATGCTGGGAACGAGCCAGTGGAGAGCGAAGCCGACGCACAACGTGATGACGAGGACGAGTCCTATGGCATAGGACAAGATGGTCGCCTTGTTGTCCCAGAGACTCTTCTTATCCGCCTCTATCGAGTCGTTGAAAAGCAAGGGGGCGATGAAGAGGACGAGGAACAGCTCAGGGTCAACGTTCACCTCTATGGGCGAAATAGCCAAAAGGGCGATGACGACGCCCATGCCGATCTGGATCAAGGGAGACGATATACGGGGCACGACCTGGTCGACGACGGCAGACAGCAAAACCGCGATGAGCAACAGCAAGACCAACTCGAATGCCTCCACAGGCGGCTCCTTCCCTCTCGTTATCACCTTTAAAGTACCTGAAAACAGGCCATCGATACGACGAGCCCGCTTCCCTTCATAAAAAAATTCCGCTGGATCGCATGGCGGCTTGCCATCGACCCCGCAACCCCGGCTTCACCAAAACGCTCCAAACAAGGATAGCCCCGTTCATCAGGTGGGCTTGAAGGGTTGAGACATAAAAAAACAGGCCAGGAGTTCATCCTGGCCTGTTGATTCATCATGGTGGACCGTCGGGGACTCGAACCCCGGACCTTGGGATTAAGAGTCCCCTGCTCTACCAACTAAGCTAACGGTCCATAAGTGTTTCGCGTCAAAGCGCTAGGCTATTTTAAAGTATCGAATCATTCTTTGCAAGAACAATTTTTACTTAATTTTCAAGTTGCGCTGGGGTGGGTAATCGGACTCGAACCGACGACCTCCAGAGCCACAATCTGGCATTCTAGCCAACTGAACTATACCCACCGTAGGCGCAAGTAAGTATTATAGGGGCTCTCTCTTTCTGCGCAAGACCTCTTTTTGATTTTTTTGACTGATGCGGCAAACGACCCTACACGACAAAGAATCCCTTGCCGCTTTTCTCGTAAACAAGAGCTCCGGAATCGTCCACCCGGCGTTCAAGGTAGCCGCAATCGAGAAGGTACTCCAAGCTCGCGAACATCGTCGCCATGCGATGCAGGCGAACGTCGATAGGGAAACCCGAAAGCCCTCCCTCGTAATGAGACGCAGCCAACTCGGAAGCCCGCTTAACCGTCACGCGCCCGGCGTCCTGCACGTAACCCATGGTACGCACCATGAGCGAAACGTAGCGATCCTTGATCATCCCCACGAAGCCATCGATCATCTGGGATCCGAAGATGGGATCGTGATGACTCATGAGCATCACCTGCAGATCAAGCGAGCGCACGCGCGTCAAACTTGCCAGGTACTCGACGATGAGATGTTGATCGGGGGCGAACTGGAGGAGACCGGGAGGGGCATCGACCACGTGGTCTCCCGCGAAGAGCATCCCTCGATCGCGATCGAGCAGGCAACAGTGATTGTAGGTGTGGCCCGGGGTCTCGAACACTTCGAGATAATGGCCATCGACCGCGATCACATCGCCCGTCTTGGCAGGCACGCGCACCGGTTCGCTTGCGCGAATCGAGCGCTTCTCGCTGCTCTGCTGCCGAAAGAACACCCTCCCCTCCTCGCAATCGTCGTCGAGGGAGTCGATGTAGGTAAGGAAGCGCGTCATGCGGGATTCGTTCGCGGGGTCAACCGCGCCCGAGTAGACGCGCTTGACCCCTTTATGGACGCAATACGGCACGTTTCCGTCATGGTCTTCATGGAAGTGGGTGATGAACACATCCGAAGCTTCCCAAGGCACGCCGAGGATCGTCGAAACGCCGTCGAGGGCACGAACGCCGCACAGATCGGGATTGCCGGTGTCGATGAACAGCGCCTCCTTGCCCCTACGGGCAATGCAGTACAGCTCTATCCTGCGGCAATAGGGAAACCCACTGATGGCGAAGGAGCTGCGATACACGCCCGAATAGGGCTTGATGTCGGAAGAAACGCCCTCAAGTAAGCGCAGAACGCGATACGACGCCTCTGGCCAGCGGCGTTCCGGCATGATTTCCATCAAAGGGTGATCCTTTCCGACTCCAATGCCCCCGAAGCTGCTTATCGAGGACCCACTCGAAGGCGCAGATAAGCGATGGTATGATCGTAGAGCAAAATGACCGCCTTCACGCAAGGAACATCTATGTTCGGTACCACTCTCGTCGTAGTCAACCCCGTCGCCCGCAGCGGAAAGGCCGCTCGAGCGGCGGCGGCCGTTGCACATGCGCTCGGAAGCCTGAAAGACGAGGGGGAGGTAACGTCCATCGACATGCGCTACACCGTCGCCCCTCGCGACGGCGAGCGGATAGCGACGCGCGAAGGCAAGCGCTACGACACCGTGGTCGCGGTAGGCGGCGACGGCGTGGTGAGCGAAGTAGTCAACGGCCTTATGTCCCTTCCCGCCGAAGCGCGCCCACGATTCGCCCTCGTTCCCTGCGGCAACGGCGACGACTTCGGACGCTCCCTCGGCATGGAGAGGAAACCCCAGAAGTCAGTGGAGCAACTGTCCTCTGGCTCGCTTAGGCGCGCCTGGATCGACGTCGTGCGTGTCAATGAGCGCTGGTGCGCTGAGACGCTTTCGTTCGGCCTCGACGCCGCCATCGCCCTCCAAACCACGAAGCTCCGCACCGAGACGAACCGCACCGGAACGTCTCTTTATCTGCAGGCGGCGCTCGACCAAGTGAAAAACCATCGACAGGCTCGAACCATAACGCTGCGCCTCGACGGCAACGACCCCTTCACCGTGGACGCCTACCTGCTGGCCGTGCAGAACGGCCCCACCTACGGTGGAGGATTCGCCTTATGCGCCGACGCGAAGCTTGACGATGGGGCTCTCGACATCTGCTACGCCACGCCCACCATCACGGCATCGCGCGCCGTGCGCTTACTCGCGAAGGCGAAAAGCGGCAAAGCCGTGGATGACCCCCATCTCACCCACCTCAAGGCCCGGCATCTCACGGTCGACCTGGAAAAGCCGGCTCCGATCCAAAGCGACGGAGAACGCCTCGGAGGGCTGCATTTCGATATCGAGCTCCACAAGGACGCTCTCGAGGTGTACGCAGCGCCCTTAGCGGCTCTCACGCGTTGATCTCGCCCACCCTCGAACGCCAGAGGGCCTACATTCGTCCCAAACAAAAAAGGAACCCACGTGAAGCGGGTTCCATTTTGGGCAAAAGAGCCGGATCGCCTAAGCGATCGATTTAGACGATGCCCTGGGCAAGCATAGCGTCAGCAAGCTTCTTGAAGCCGGCGATGTTGGCGCCTGCGACGTAGTCACCCTCGACACCGTACTCGCGCGCAGCGTCGTCGGCAGCATGGAAGATGTTGACCATGATTCCCTGAAGCTTCGCGTCGACTTCCTCGAAAGACCAGGACAGGCGCTCGGAGTTCTGGGACATCTCGAGACCGGAAGTCGCAACGCCACCGGCGTTAGCGGCCTTACCGGGCATGAAGACGATACCGTTTTCCTGCAGGTACTGAGTTGCATCGAGCGTGGTGGGCATGTTGGCGCCCTCGGCAACGATCTTGCAACCGTTGGCGACGAGCTGCTGAGCATCCTCAATGAGAAGCTCGTTTTGGGTAGCGCACGGAAGGGCGATGTCGACCTTGGTGCTCCACACGCCGCGACCCTCGTGATACACAACGCCGTCCTTGCGCTTGGCGTATTCGGAGATACGACCGCGCTCGACTTCCTTGATCTGCTTAACGAGATCGAGATCGATACCGTTCTCGTCGTAAATCCAGCCGGTGGAGTCGGACAGGGTGACGACCTTCGCGCCGAGCTGCTGAGTCTTCTCGGTCGCGTAGATGGCAACGTTGCCGGAGCCGGAAACCGCGACGGTCTTGCCTTCGAAGCTATCGCCCTGGCACTTGAGGTATTCCTGGACGAAGTAGATCAGGCCGTAGCCAGTCGCCTCGGTACGAGCGAGGGAGCCACCAAAGGAAAGGCCCTTGCCGGTCAAGACGCCTTCCCAGACGTTGCGGATGCGCTTGTACTGGCCGAACATGTAGCCGATCTCACGCGCACCGGTGCCGATGTCGCCAGCGGGAACGTCGGTGTCAGCGCCGATGTGCTTGCACAGCTCAGTCATGAAGGACTGGCAGAAGCGCATGACCTCTGCGTCGGACTTGCCCTTCGGGTCGAAGTCGCAACCGCCCTTGCCGCCGCCCATGGGAAGCGTGGTGAGGCTGTTCTTGAAGATCTGCTCGAAACCGAGGAACTTGATGATGCCGAGATTGACGGAAGGATGAAGGCGAAGGCCACCCTTGTAGGGACCGAGGCAGCTATTGAACTGAACGCGATAGCCGCGATTGACCTGAACGTTGCCCTCGTCGTCGACCCACGGAACGCGGAACATGACGACGCGCTCGGGCTCGACAAGGCGCTCGAGCAGGCCTGCCTTCTGATATTCGGGATTCGTATCGATGACGGGCTTGAGGGACGTAAGAACCTCGGTGACGGCCTGGATGAACTCAGGCTCGTTCGCGTTCTTGTCCTTAACCTGCTCGATGACGGAGTCAACGTAGCTCATAGGACCTCCTTGAAACAGATATTCAACGCTGCAATAGTATCAAATTGTAAAGTTGGCCAAGATTTCTATTAACACGGTAGAAACATTGCCCGCAATGAAAGGGAAACCTGTTCGAAAAAAAACGCCCCGTGATCGGGGCGTTTACCGTCTACCGACGAAATGGAACAGTGATGAACTACATGCGCTCGGGAGCGGATACTCCCAGCAAGTCCAAAGAAAGAGCGAGCACGGTTCGGGCGGCATCGACAAGCGAAAGGCGCGCTTGCTCGATGGCCTGGCCTTCCCCGAGGACATGGCAATGCTGGTAGAAGGAATGGAACAATCCGGCAAGATCCTGAGCGTAGTGAGTCAAGCGGAACGGAGCGCGATCGCGCGCCGCGCCGGCGACGAGATCGGTGAAGTCCGCCATCTGGCGCATGAGGGCGAGCTCGCTTTCTTCGGTGAGGGGCGAAAGATCCGTCCCGTCGAGGCCGAGCGCTGAGGCGATGTCGTCAGCGCTCTTACCGTCGACGTCGATACCGCGTTCGGAAGCGGCTTTACGCAGAATGGAGCAGATGCGCGCATGGGCGTACTGCACGTAGTACACCGGGTTGGATGAGTCCTTCTTCTTCGCGACCTCGATGTCGAAGTCGATCGACTGATCGCTCGACTTGGAAAGCATCATGTAGCGCGTGGCGTCGACGCCCACTTCGTCGATAAGCTCCTGGAAGGTGATCATCTCGCCGGTGCGCTTGGACATGCGCACCTGCTGACCGTCGCGGAAGAGGGTGACGAGCTGGCCCAGCACTACCTCGAGGGCGCCGGGGTATCCCCACGCGGCCATCATCGCCTGGCAACGGGGAATGTAGCCGTGATGGTCGGCTCCCCAGATGTCGATAAGGCGGTCGTAACCACGCTGCATCTTGTCGTAGTGGTAAGCGACGTCGCTCATGAAGTACGTCAGTTCCCCGTTGCCCTTGATAAGCACGCGATCCTTCTCGTCGCCGAAATCGGTCGAACGGAAGTACGTAGCGCCTTCCTTCTCGTAGATGAAGCCGCGTTCCTTCATGACGGCGAAAGCACGCTCGACCTTGTTCTTGCCATCCTCGCCGGGAACGAACAGGGAGCGCTCCGAAAACCAGGTGTCGAAGGAATTGCCGAAGGTTTCAAGGGTGCTCTTGACGCTCGCGAGCATGGCGGCGTACCCGCGTTCGCGGAAGGCGACGCGACGCTCGTCGGGATCGACGGAAAGCCATTTGTCGCCGTCCTCGTCAACGATGGTCTGGGTGAGATCCTTGACGTAACCGCCACCGTAGGACGCTTCGGGCATCTCCACATCGAGACCGAGCGCCTGCTGGTAGCGCACGACGAGGGAATCGGCGAAGACGTTCATCTGATTGCCCTGGTCGTTGATGTAGAATTCCTCGTCGACCTCGTAGCCGGCATGGCGCATGACGCGGGCAATGGCATCGCCGAGCGCGGCCCAGCGGCCATGGCCGACGTGCATGGGTCCAGTCGGGTTCGCCGATACGTACTCGAGGTCGACCTTGCACGGTTCATCGAGCTGGGAACGGCCGAAATCGAATCCTTGGGCCCGGACCTCGGCGACGACCCCCTGGAGCGACGCATCGGTCAGGGTGATGTTGATGAAGCCGGGACCCGCGATTTCCACCGCGGCGATAAGATCGTTTTCGGAAAGGTGATCGACGATCGCCTGGGCAATCGCACGCGGATTCATGTGAGCGGCCTTGGCAAGACGCATGGCGATGGTGCACGCCCAATCCCCATGGCCTTCCTCGCGAGGTCGCTCGAGCGAAGGACGCGGGATCTCCTCGAGCGCAAGATCGTCTGCCTCGACGGCATCCGTAAGAGCCTGGAGCAAAACCGATTCAAGTGATTCGCGAATGGTCATGGGGACCTTTCCTTTCATCCAAAGAGAAATGGCGCGACGATAAGCGCCCAAATACACGAAAAGCACGCCGCTTGCGGAAAAGCGGCGTGCTTGATTGTATCATCCTACGCGCGACGTTCTTCCACGTAGGTTTCGAACTCCACAGCGGCCGATTCGCGGATCTTCTCGAAGGTGGAGCGATCCTTTCCACCTACTGGGGCGCCGTTGAGCATCTTGGCCGCGACGCCCGGAGTAGACGATGAGGTGACGATGATCTCGTCGGCCTGCTCAAGCTCAGCTGCCGTGAACGGCCGCTCCACGACAGGAACGCCTTCTCGCTCGCAGGCGGCTATCAAATGCTTGCGTCCGATGCCGGGAAGAATGAGATTGTCGGCGGGATGCGTGATGAAGCAGCCGTCCTTCAAAATATGGACGTTGCTATGGGCGCATTCCGTCACGAACCCGTCGCGGACGAAGACCGCCTCTTCGCAACCCGCCTCCTTCGCGCGCTGGGCGGCGATGACGTTCGGCAGCAGATTGAGCGTCTTGGTGCTGCAGTGGAAGAAACGCGTGTCCTCTACCGTGATGAGATCGATGTCGCTCGGGCGAAGGTCCCTCTCCTCGGGGACGATCATCACCCAAAGGTTCGCCTTCCCCTCGGGAAACGCATGGTTACGAGGCGCCGTGCCGCGCGTGACCTGCCAGTAGACGAAAACGTAATCATCGTCGGCCTTGGAAACAAGATCCTCGAGCAGGGCTTTGAGCTCATCGCGGCCGATACCGGGGTCGATCTCCATGTTGCGACAGCTGTTGAAGAAGCGGTCGAGGTGATCCTCGGCGAAGACGACGACGCCATCGAGCGCCATCGTGGCATCGTAGACCCCGTCGCCGTAGAAGCTCACGCGGTCGAGGAACGGCACCTTCAGATCCTCGAGGAGGCCGACCTCCCCGTTGTAGTAACCGACGTTTTCCATTCCCGCTCCCCTTCCCTAGCGAAGCGTCGCCAACACGATGGCCTTGATGGCGTGCATGCGGTTCTCGGCCTCGTCGAATACCTTGGACGAAGCGGATTCGAAGACCTCGTCAGTGACCTCCATTTCGGTGAGGCCGAACTTTTCCTCGATCTCCTGCGCAACCGTGGTCTTGGTGTCGTGGAAGGCGGGCAAGCAGTGCATGAAGATGGCGTCGTCAGCGGCGTTGTCCATGACCGCGGCGTTCACCTGATAGGGCGAAAGCTCCTTGATGCGCTGCTCCCACAGGCTCGCGGGCTCGCCCATGGAAACCCAGATGTCGGTGTAGATGACGTTCGCGTCCTTCGTTCCCTCCTCGACATCGGGGGTGCAGATGACCTCGCAGCCGGTTTCGGCGGCGATGGCGCGGCACTTCTCGACGAGGGCGGGATCGGGCATGGAGGATTCGGGGCCGCACGCCACGAACGTGATGCCCATCTTCACACAGCCGACCATGAGCGAATTCGACACGTTGTTCTTAGCGTCGCCCATGAACACGAGTTTGAGTCCCTTGAACGATCCGAAGTTCTCTCGGATGGTCAGCAAATCGGCGATGATCTGCGTCGGATGGCACTCGTCGGTGAGGCCGTTCCACACCGGAACGCCGGCGTAGCCCGCTAGGGTCTCGACGATATCCTGGCCGAAACCGCGGTACTCGATGCCGTCGAACATGCGGCCGAGCACGCGAGCGGTGTCCTCGATGGATTCCTTGTTGCCCATCTGGCACCCCGCGGGATCGAGATAGGTCACGCCCATGCCGAGATCATGCCCCGCGACCTCGAAAGAGCAGCGCGTGCGGGTCGAGGTCTTCTCGAACAGAAGGACGATGTTCTTGCCGCGCAACTCATCGTGGGCGACGCCGGCGCGCTTCTTCTCTTTGAGCTCCTGCGCAAGATCGACGAGGGATACGATTTCCTCGGAAGTGAAGTCGAGCAGTTTCAGAAAATGGCGTCCTGACAGCGATTGGCTCATCGAACCCTCCTAAAAACACGTCAGGCGCCCGACGGCGCCTGATGGTACCTGCAGTAAGCATATGAATGCAACGCGCCTATTATGGCACATAACCGATGCGCTTTACTGCTCCTCTCCGTAGAAAGCATGGCCTTTATGGATACCGGTGAGAGCGTATTCCGACCACTCCGCGATGTTGACTGCGTGGTCGCCGGCGCGCTCGAGGTACTTGGCGATCATGAAGACGTCCAGCGCGGCGTTTTCGTCTCCGCGGTGCTCGACGATATGCGCGAGGATATCCGACTTGGTGCGCTCGTACAGATCGTCGACCGTTTCGTCGCCCTTCATGCACTCGCGCACCTTATCGAGATCCGCCGCGACGAACGCGTCGATGGTGTTCTCGAGCTGACAGCACACCGCACGCGAAAGCGGGGCAAGCGTGGAGAACACGGATAGGTCGGTGCCTGCAGGCAGCGTAGCGCAGAGGATGCAGATCTCGCTCGCCTGGTCCCCGATGCGCTCAAGGTCGGTGATCATCTTCAGGGCGGCGGTGATCATGCGCATGTCGCTCGCGACGGGCTGCTCGCGAAGGATGAGCCTCATGCACAGCGTCTCGATGCTGCGCTCCTTTTCGTTCACCAGCTCATCGCGGCGCGCGATGCGAGCCGCTTTTTCGACGTTCTGCTCGGTAACGACCTCGAACGAGCTTTCGAGTGCGTTCTTGACCAGATCCGCCATCTCAATCAGTTCGCTGTTGAGGCGATTGAGTTCCTCGTCGTAGATCGGACGTGCTGCCATATCAACCAAACCTTCCCGAAATGTAGTCTTCCGTGCGCTTATCAGACGGAACGGAGAACAAGACGTCGGTCGGAGAGCATTCGACCATTTCACCCAGGAGGAAAAACGCCGTCTTATCGGAAATGCGTGCCGCCTGCTGCATGTTGTGGGTGACGATGATGATCGTGTAGGCCTTCTTAAGATCGCTGATCAGTTCTTCGATCTTGGAAGTGGAAATCGGATCGAGCGCGCTGGTGGGCTCGTCCATGAGAAGAACCTCCGGGTTGACGGCGAGCGCGCGAGCGATGCACAGACGCTGCTGCTGACCGCCGGAAAGGCCAAGCGCGTTCTTCTTCAAGCGATCCTTCAGCTCATCGAAGATGGCCGCCTTGCGCAGGGAGTCCTCGACGATGTCGTCGAGCTCGGACTTCTTCTTGATGCCGTGAGTGCGCGGACCGAAAGCGATGTTGTCGTAGATCGACATGGGAAAGGGATTGGGCTTCTGGAACACCATACCGACCTTCTTGCGAAGGATATTCACATCGTAGCCGGAATAGATGTCCTCGCCGTCGAGGGTGATGGATCCGGTGATCTTGCACCCTTCGACCAAGTCGTTCATGCGGTTGAGCGACTTGAGCAGCGTCGATTTACCGCATCCCGACGGACCGATCATCGCGGTCACCTCCCCCGTCGGGAACGCGATGTCGATGCTCTTCAAAGCGTGGAAGTCTCCGTAATAGAGATCCATGTTCGAGACATCGATCTTGGGTTTGGGGTTAGTCATCGCTCAGAGCTCCTTTGCTGATGCGTTTCGCCACGGCCGAAGACGCGGCGTTGATGATGAGGACGAACACGAGGAGAACGACCGCCGTGGCGTACGTCGCGTCAATGTGAAGCCCCTCGCTTGCGAGAAGATACATATGAACCGCCAGGGTTCGCGTCGAATCGAAGAGCGACGCGGGCACGGCAGCGATGGATCCCGCCGTGTAGATAAGGGCAGCCGATTCGCCGACCGTGCGGCCGATTGCGAGGATGATGCCTCCCAAGATGCCGGGAACAGCCGTCGGGAGGACGATCTTCATGACCGTGCGGAAACGGCCCGCGCCAAGGCCGAACGATCCTTCGCGGTACAGGTCGGGAACCGCCTGAAGCGCTTCCTGAGCCGCGCGCATGATGATGGGGAACGTCATGATGGCCATGGTGCAGGCACCCGCGAGCAAGGACAAGCCCCACTGCAGGTAGTACACGAAGAAGAGCAAGCCGAACAGGCCGTAGACGATCGAGGGGATGCCCGAGAGCGTCTCAGTGGCAAGCGCGACGACCTTCACGAACCAGTTACCGCGATCGGTGTACTCGTTCAGGAAGATGGCGGCGCCGATACCGAAAATCGACGAGCAACTCACTGCAAGGACGATCATGATAAGCGTGTTGATGAGCGCAGGCACGAGCGAAACGTTGTCGGAGTTGTACTCGAGCGCGAACAGCTCCGGTTTGAGATGAGGGATGCCCATCACCGCGATGTAGCCGATGATCAAACAGACGGCCACGACGGTAAGGCCGGTAGCCAGATAGACCGCCCCTCTGAACACGCGCGAAGAAAGACGCGTCGGGCGCGTGCGCGACAGGTTCTGGTTATGAGACATTCTTGCCCCTGTTCTTCAGAAGGGTGAACGCGAAGTTGATCACCAGGATGAACACGAAGAGGACGCAGGCCGTGCCGATAAGGGCACCACGATGCAGGTCGGCCGCATACCCCATCTCGAGGACGATGTTCGCCGTCATCGTGCGAACGCCATCGGTGATGGCCGAAGGGAACGCCGTCTGGTTGCCCGCGACCATGATGACCGCCATCGTCTCGCCGATGGCGCGGCCGACTGCGAGGATGATCGAGGCGAAGATCCCCGATACCGCAGCGGGGACCATGACGCGAAGCACGCAACGCTCATGATCGGCGCCCAAGGCGAGCGCGCCTTCGTAATACGAGGAAGGCACCGCCTTCATCGCCGATTCCGATAGGGTGATGACGGTCGGAAGGATCATGATGCCGAGAACCAAAGAGGCACAGAGGATCGATTGACCCGTTCCGCCGATCTGCGCCCTGATGAACGGGACCAGGACGACGAGGCCGAAGAAGCCGTAGACGACCGAGGGGATGCCCGCGAGCAGCTGAACACCGCTCTTCGCAATGCGGGCGACGCGATACGATCCGAAGTAGGCAAGAAAGATAGCGCACAGGATGCCGAGCGGAACGCCGACGATGAGCGCACCGGCCATGACGTAGAGGCTGCCCACGATCATCGGAGCGATGCCGAACAGATCGTTGGAAGGGCGCCACGTCGTGCCGAAAATGAAGTCGAAAAAGCCGATCTCAGCGATAGCGGGGACGCCATTGCCGAAGATGAAGACGCAAATCACGACCACTGCGGCCACCGAAACGGCCGCAGCGATCATGAAGAGCATCTTGGCAAGAAGCTCTTTAGCGTTCGTCATCGAACTAGCCGATCTCGCTCCAAGAGGTAACCTCGCCGGTGAAGATCTGCTTCACCTGGTCGGAGGTGAGGTTGTCGACGGAAGAATCCTTGTTGACGATGACCGCGATGCCGTCGGTGGCGATGACGGTGGCGCTCACGCCCTCGCTCGCCTCAGAATCCTTCAGCTCACGGGAAGCCATACCGAGGTCGCATGCACCCTCAACAGCGGAGGTGACGCCGGTGGTGGAGTCGGACTGGTTGACCTCGATGGTGACGTTGGGGTTGATGGCCTGGTAAGCCTCAGCGAGCTTCTCCATGACCGGGGTGACGGAGGAGGAACCGGCGACGACGACCTTGCCGGAGACGTCCTTGCCCTTGAAGGCACCCTTGGACTCAACGTCGATGTAACCCTCGTCGACGACGATCTTCTGACCCTCGTCGCTCATGATGAAGTTCATGAAGTCCTGGGCAGCATCAGAGAGCTTATCCTTGGTGACGACGTTGAAGGGGCGGGAAACCTTGTAGGAACCGTCCTTGACGGACTCGACGCTCGGGGCAGCACCGTCGATGTTGACGGCCTTAACGGTGTCGTCGAGGGAGCCGAGGGAAATGTAGCCGATGGCGTTGGCGTCATTGGCGACGGTGGTCATCATAACCGCGGTGGAGTTGGTGATGGCGGCAGAAGACGTGGTCTTGTCGACCTTCTCGCCGGAATCGTCCTTCTCCTCGATGCCGAAGAGCTCGATGAAGGCGCCGCGGGTGCCGGAACCGTCTTCACGGGAAACAACGTTGATATTCGCGCCGCTGTCGGAGGACTCCTGGGATTCCTGGTTGGAGCCGCAACCGACCAAGCCGAAGCACGCAAGGGCGACGCATGCCGCAAGCATCACGCTCAACAAAACCTTGTTTTTAACAGTGCTCACATTCATTCCTTTTCTCTCGAGTGAACAAACCTTCCAGCGCTCCGTGCAAGGGATACGCCTTCGTTGCGTTCATCATGCGCAGTTTTCCTCGACGAGTGGTTACAGCAACCTAAATCGACGTAAGCGTTTGGTTAACCGCTGCCCGAATTGAAAAAAACTTGTAAAACGCCCTCACGCCGTAAAGCGATGATGCACAATGGGCGTATTGAAGAAAGGAAGGCCGCCTTGACCACCATCCTGCTTATCGAAGACGATCCCACGATTCGTCTCGCCACGGAATTCGCCCTCACCAAACACGGGTACGCCGTCAGCTCGTGCGATGACGGGGCGTCCGGATACGAAGCCGCGCTTGAGATCGAACCCGATCTGGTGCTGCTCGACGTCATGCTTCCCGGCATGGATGGATTCGAGGTCGCCCGCGGCCTGCGCACCAACTCCTTCAAGTCCCCCATCCTCATGCTGACGGCCCTCGATGCCGACGAGGACAAGATCAAGGGGCTCGACGCCGGTGCCGACGATTACATCACCAAACCGTTCTCGACCGATGTCCTCCTCGCGCGAATCCGCGCTCACCTTCGCCGCACCGAACTCGATGGCGGCCACCAGAGCGCCCCGCGCACGTACGGCGATCTTGTGCTCGACGCCGAGAACAACAGCGCCAGCATCAAGGGCGAGAACCTCAAGCTTCGCAGCAAGGAGATCTCGCTGCTTTTCGCGCTCGCCTCCCGTGAGGGAATGCTCTGCCGTCGCGCTTGGCTGACGCAGAAGGTCTG
Organism: uncultured Eggerthella sp.; assembly: GCA_959607715.1. Taxonomy (GTDB): domain Bacteria; phylum Actinomycetota; class Coriobacteriia; order Coriobacteriales; family Eggerthellaceae; genus Anaerotardibacter. The sequence goes on from CAUHNN010000007.1 coordinate 88,207, forward strand.
GAAAGAGGACTACCTCTCCACATCCCGCACCATCGACGTTCATATCCGCCGCCTTCGCTCTGTCTTAGACGAGAAGAGCGACTACGTCTTCATCCATACCGTCCATGGAATGGGATACCGTTTCGAAGCCGTGAAAAAGAACGAGGACCAATGAGCCCGATCGTCCTGCCTGAATCTTTCGTTAACAGGGTGAAATCCCTGTCCTGGCGATTCTGGTTCATCCTGGGCTACGTCATCATCGCCGTCATGTTCGTCTGCTGCTCGCTCGCTTTCGTCTACGCACCCATAAACGAAGAAGTCGTCGAACGCCAGACGACCAACCTCACCACCATCGCGCAAGCCGAAGCGCAGGCCCTCAAATCCGTGCCCGACCCCCGTGCGTTCGTCGAGACGGCAGGCGAAGGCACGGACCTGCGCATCAGCATCATCGACTCCGATGGCTCGGTCGTGGCGGATTCGACCACCGATCCTTCAACCATGGACAACCACCTTCATCGCGAAGAAGTGCAGCAAGCCCTTTCCGAAGGGACCGGCTCGTCTATCCGCGTGAGCGAAACCGACGAAACCGAGCGCCTCTACGTGGCGGTGAGGACAACCTACCAGGACGAAACCATGGTCCTGCGCGTCAGCGAACCGTCGACGGCGTTCAGCACCCTATCGAAAAGCATGCAGGCAACCACCACCATCGCCATCGTGGTGTTCTGCCTGATCGCCGCCTTCGTCGCGCTGTTCTCGATCAAGCAATCCGCCGGACCGTTCCGCAAGCTCGATCAGGTGAAGACCGACTTCGTCGCCAATGCCAGCCACGAGCTGAAAACCCCCGTCGCCGGCATACGCCTCCTTTCCGAGGCGATCCGCGATGCCGCTGAAATCGACGACAAGAAAAGCCTCAACCTGTTCATCGATCGCCTCGACAACGAAACCGAGCGCCTGCAGCGACTCGTCGTCGACCTACTCGACCTTTCCCGTCTCGAGGAGCGTTCCCAATCAGACCGCCTGCCCACCGTCGACGTCCATAGCGTTCTGATCACGAGCTACATGGCGCACAAAGGGGAAGCCGAGGACAAGGGCATCGACCTCGTGCTTGACGACCGAACCAAACCAGGTATCGACTGCTATGCGCAGATGGAACCGTCGGATGCGTCGCTTGTCTTCGACAACCTGATAGAGAACGCGATCATGTACACCGACGAGGGAAGTATTCTGGTTTCCTTCGAGCCCCACGGCAACGAAATCGTCACGACCGTCGCCGATACGGGCATCGGTATTCCCCTTGCCGACCAGACGCGCATCTTCGAGCGCTTCTACCGCGTCGACAAGGCTCGCAGCCGCGAAGTGGGCGGCACGGGACTTGGGCTTTCCCTCGTGCGCCACGCCATCGAGCGCTCGCACGGCACGATCCGCGTGAAGAGCACGCTTGGGGAAGGCTCCGAATTCATCGCCACGTTCCCTCGCATCAAACGACCGTAGCCACTTGATGCAGCGCCGATACCCGCGCGGGCGATAGATACGTTCGCGCTGATCTTTATGTCTGCCTGAATCGGATCGGTGCGCTATAATCGAAAAGCTTTTGCTCCTATAGCTCAGCTGGATAGAGCAGCGGACTTCTAATCCGAAGGTCGTAGGTTCGAATCCTACTAGGAGCGCCATTATATTGCCTGGTCAACGCTTTTTTCGTGTTGGCCTCTTTTTTTACGCGGTGCTTTTCGCCTTACAGGAGGGAACCAGGGGAAAATCGCGGGATCAAAACAAACCACGCAGGCCGAGCGGTAAATTCGACCGCATATGCATTCTCAAACCAGAGAACGCAGGTCAAATGTCAAGTTGGGCTACATGTGAATTCCCGAACCAAGCCCCTGGCGCGATTCCTGCCGAACAACCGTTCACGTGAACGGTTGTTATTTAGCAGAAGAATCAAGATAAGGCCCTTCCGATCGTTCCCAATGCAGCGGCGATGGCCGCATCCACTATGTTCATGTTCCACCAACTGTCCCTCTGCCATAAGCATCTTTGATAGAACCAGAAAGCTACAGGGCCCACTGGTCACTCACGGCAATCATGATCGATCTGGGAATCACTATCTTTGGCTGCGAGCCAATGCCCCCACGTGCTCAGAACCTCGGATCTTCTCGCTTGAGTACATGAGAGCGCGGCGTCCACCACAGGCTAACGCACGAGTGCACACTGCAAAGACACGATCGATCCATGGCGAACAATGCGGTTCTGATCGAAACAGGCAAGCCGGTGAGCTTTAGCGGTAGAATTGAGCCCTGTTGATACAGACCGATCGCAAGCGAAGGCACGCCTTACCCGATCGATGACTCGCGAAGTCCCGACTCAGCTGAAGCGTCCGCCCTCGAATACGACGGAGCACCACGTACTTTTCCCTACTTTCACTTCAAGCGGAGATTTAGAACCCACAGCCCTTAGGCCATCCGCGGAAAGGATCTCGTCTATGCATAGCGACGAGGCACCCATAGGCGTTTTCGATTCCGGTTTCGGCGGCTTGACCGTCGCCCGCGAAATCATGAAGAAACTCCCTAACGAACGCATCATCTACTACGGCGACACCGCCCATTGCCCCTACGGTCCGCGGGATCCGAAAGAGGTGCAGGGATTCGTCCTGAACATATGTCGCTGGCTTGTCGATCAAGGCGTCAAGATGATCGTGATCGCCTGCAACACCGCGACCGCAGCAGGCCTTGAACTTGCCCAGCGGACCTTCGACATACCCGTCATCGGCGTTGTCGAACCAGGCGCCCGCGCCGCTGCGCGCGCGACCCATAATCGTCGCGTAGGCGTCATCGCGACAAAGGGCACCGTCGACTCAGGGGCCTACACGTCGGCGATCCGCAACATCGATGCCGGCATCACCGTATTCGCAACGGCAACTCCCCGCTTCGTCGAAATAGCCGAACTCGGCATTCGCATGGCACGCGGTCCCATCGAGGATTACATGTCGCTTGCCTCGAAGGTCTACGTCCGTCCTGAGTTCCAGGAAATCGCTCAAGACTACCTTGATCCGCTCAGGCAGGTGAACATCGATACCCTCGTACTCGGCTGCACCCACTTCCCGTTGCTTAAAGCGCTTATCGGAAGCGTCATAGGATCCCATGTTCGCTTGATCTCGTCGGCCGAAGAAGTCGCCCTCGATTGCAAGGACCTGCTCACGAGACGTGGATCCTTGGCGCTCGCCTCCGAAGAACCCGAGCACCGCTTCGTCACTTCCGCCGACAACCTCGAGGAATTCCAGTCCTTCGGAACGCGCGTTCTTCGTAGACCCCTGCCCACAATCGAGCATCTTGCCCTGTAACCACGAAAGGACCATCCATGACCAAAACCGTCATCATCGCAACGAACAATGCCCACAAGGTGGAGGAAATCGAAACCGCCCTCGACTTCGAAGGATGGCGCTTCCTCAGCCTTAAGCAGGCCAGCATCGCATCGAACCCCGAGGAAACGGGGACGACCTTCGTGGAAAACGCCCGCATCAAGGCGTGCGCGGCGTATGAGGCTTCGCAGGATTGCGCGGTCCTCGCCGACGATTCGGGGCTTATCGTCGATGCGCTCGACGGTGCGCCGGGCGTCTATTCCTCACGCTACGCCGGCGTCGACGGTGACGATGCGGCGAACAACGCCAAGCTGCTTCGCGAGCTTGAAGGCGTCGCTGATGACAACCGCACCGCGCGTTTCGTCAGCGTCCTCGTGTTCATCGACGTCGACGGGAAAGAAACCGTCGCCGAAGGATTCGTGGAGGGACGCATCGGCCACCAGGAACGCGGCAGCGAGGGCTTCGGCTACGACCCGCTCTTCCTTCCCGAAGCCTGCACCGACGGGAAGACCATGGCTGAGCTCACGCAGGACCAGAAGAACAGCATTTCCCATCGCGGCAACGCGCTGCGCGCCTTGAAGGAAAAAATCGAGGGCTAAAGCTCCCCTTCCCCTCGATCGCTTTATCGCACGGCAACATATGCTCGCTGAACGGCAGCGATATTTGCTATAATTCGTATTCGTGTCGCGGGACGTGGCGCAGTTTGGTAGCGCGCCTGCTTTGGGAGCAGGATGTCGCAGGTTCGAATCCTGTCGTCCC
>CAUHNN010000008.1 GCA_959607715.1 uncultured Eggerthella sp.
GCGTAACCTTCCAGCACCGGGCAGGCGTCAGACCCTATACGTCGCCTTGCGGCTTGGCAGAGTCCTGTGTTTTTGGTAAACAGTCGCTTGGGCCGTTTCGCTGCGACCCCCTCCCGCTCCGGCCGCGAGGGCCTTCACCGGCGGGGGCACTCCTTCTCCCGAAGTTACGGAGTCATTGTGCCGAGTTCCTTAACCATGGTTCTCCCGATCGCCTCGGTATTCTCTACCCGCCTACCTGTGTCGGTTTTGGTACGGGCGCGGAGGGCCTCCTTAGAGGTTTTTCTCGGAAGCATGGGATCACCGGCTTCGCTCGAAGCTTCGTCTCGCGTCTCGGGCGTCTGGCGCGCGGATTTGCCTGCGCGCCGCCCTACATGCTTTCACGGGGACGTCCAGAACCCCGCCCGGCTGCCCTTCTCCGTCACCCCGTCGTGGTGACGGCCCTCTCGCGGTACAGGAATGTCGACCTGTTGTGCATCGGCTACGCCTGTCGGCCTCGCCTTAGCTCCCGACTGACCCTGGGGGGATTAGCCTTGCCCAGGAACCCTTAGGCTTACGGCGGAGGGGTTTCTCGCCCCTCTCTCGTTACTCATGCCAGCATTCTCACTTCCATGCGGTCCACCGGAGGTCGTCCTCCGGCTTCGCCCCGGCATGGAAAGCTCCCCTACCACTGATTGAATCAGTCCGCTGCTTCGGTACAACGCTTAGCCCCGTGTATTGTCGGCGCATGTCCACTTGACCAGTGAGCTGTTACGCACTCTTTAAATGCATGGCTGCTTCTAAGCCAACATCCTGGTTGTCTAGGCAAACGCACATCCTTTGCCACTCAGCGTTGATTTGGGGACCTTAGCAGGCGGTCTGGGCTGTTTCCCTCTCGAACACACGGCTTAGCCCACATGTTCTGACTCCCGACCTGTGGACTCGCGGCATTCGGAGTTTGGTTGCCGTTGGTAGGCGGTGAGGCCCCCGCAGGCATCCAGTGCTCTACCGCCGCGAGTAAACGATCGAGGCTAGCCCTAAAGCTATTTCGGGGAGAACGAGATATCTCCGGGTTTGATTGGCCTTTCACCCCTATCCACGGGTCATCCCCTCCGTTTTCAACCGAAGTGGGTTCGGCCCTCCACGGGGTCTTACCCCCGCTTCAGCCTGCCCATGGATAGCTCACCCGGCTTCGCGTCTGCGGCAAGCGACTCTATCGCCATCTTAAAGGCTCGCTTTCACTGCGGCTCGGTTCCAACCTTAACCTCGCCGCGTACCGCAACTCGCTGGCTCATTCTACAAAAGGCACGCCGTCACACTGCAGGAGTGCTCCGACTGCTTGTAGGCGCGCGGTTTCAGGTACTGTTTCACTCCCCTCTCGGGGTGCTTTTCACCTTTCCCTCACGGTACTGGTTCGCTATCGGTCACAGGAGAGTACTCAGCCTTGGAGGGTGGTCCCCCCTGATTCGCGCCGGGTTTCACGTGTCCGGCGCTACTCGGGAGCCGTCCTCGCAGGGGAATCCGCTTCGCGTACGGGGCTCTCACCCTGTTCCGCCGGCCTTCCCAGGCCGTTCCGCTGCGGCTTCCCTTTGTCACTGCGCCCCCCGTCTCGGGCCGGGGGGAGGGACGGTCCCACGACACCTCATGCAGCAACGCCTCCGAGGCTTACACGTGCATGGGTTTAGGCTTAAGTGCGCGTTCGCTCGCCGCTACTAGCGCAGTCTCGGTTGATTTCCTTTCCTCCGGGTACTTAGATGTTTCAGTTCCCCGGGTTGCCTTCTCCCGCCCTATGCGTTCGGGCGGGGATAAGCGAGCGTTGCCTCGCTTGGGTTCCCCCATTCGGAGATCCGCGGGTCGAGCGGGTATTTGCCCCTAACCGCGGCTTATCGCAGCTTGTCGCGTCCTTCGTCGGCTTCCTGTGCCAAGGCATCCACCGTGTGCCCTTAATATCTTCATCTAGCAAGTTCTTGATTCCTGATAAAGTACTTGGGTATCGATCTATCGATTAATTGCGATCGTGATGTGGATGCGAATCACTTTACTTTCAACTTGTTCTTCGTTGGTCCGAAGAGAATCGAATGTGAGTGTGATTCACTTTTCACTTAAACGCTATGCAACTCTCAAGGTGCGCCCGCGTCGCGCGGGTCGGCGAGGGCCCTCGGGGCCGGATACTGCGGAGGGACCCGCCCGTCTCTGCGGGCGGCGGAAAGGGTTGAGTCCAGGGTGCGGGGAGTCTTCTCGACCCGCTCTGGGACCCTGATGGGGTCTCCCTAGAAAGGAGGTGATCCAGCCGCACCTTCCGGTACGGCTACCTTGTTACGACTTCACCCCTCTTACCCTCCACACCTTCGGCGCCTCCCCCCCTTGCGGGTTGGGCCGGCGACTTCGGGTGCAGACGACTCGAGTGGTGTGACGGGCGGTGTGTACAAGGCCCGGGAACGTATTCACCGCGGCGTGCTGATCCGCGATTACTAGCAACTCCGGCTTCACGCAGGCGAATTGCAGCCTGCGATCCGAACTGGGACCGGCTTTGTGGGATTCGCTCCGCCTCGCGGCGTCGCAGCCCGCTGTACCGGCCATTGTAGCACGTGTGCAGCCCAGGGCATAAGGGGCATGATGACTTGACGTCGTCCCCACCTTCCTCCGGCTTGACGCCGGCAGTCTCGCACGAGTCCCCAACCTAATGCTGGCAACATGCGACAGGGGTTGCGCTCGTTGCGGGACTTAACCCAACATCTCACGACACGAGCTGACGACAGCCATGCACCACCTGTATGGGCTCCTCTCGGCCACGGGGTCTCCCCCGCTTCACCCATATGTCAAGCCCTGGTAAGGTTCTTCGCGTTGCTTCGAATTAAGCCACATGCTCCGCTGCTTGTGCGGGCCCCCGTCAATTCCTTTGAGTTTTAGCCTTGCGGCCGTACTCCCCAGGCGGGGCACTTAATGCGTTGGCTGCGGCACGGAGGATCTGCTCCCCCACACCTAGTGCCCATCGTTTACGGCTAGGACTACCAGGGTATCTAATCCTGTTCGCTCCCCTAGCTTTCGCGCCTCAGCGTCAGTGGCGGCCCAGAAGGCTGCCTTCGCCATCGGTGTTCTTCCCAATATCTGCGCATTCCACCGCTACACTGGGAATTCCACCTTCCTCTACCGCACTCGAGCCCGCCAGTTCGGGGTCCGGCCGGAGGTTGAGCCCCCGGGTTTGAGACACCCGCTTGGCGAGCCGCCTACGCGCGCTTTACGCCCAATGATTCCGGATAACGCTCGCTCCCTACGTATTACCGCGGCTGCTGGCACGTAGTTAGCCGGAGCTTCTTCTGCAGGTACCTTCACTGTATTCCCTGCTGAAAGCGGTTTACAACCCGAAGGCCTTCTTCCCGCACGCGGCGTTGCTGCGTCAGGGTTTCCCCCATTGCGCAAAATTCCCCACTGCTGCCTCCCGTAGGAGTCTGGGCCGTATCTCAGTCCCAATGTGGCCGATCGGTCTCTCAACCCGGCTACCCATCGTCGGCTTGGTGGGCCGTTGCCCCGCCAACTACCTAATGGGCCGCGACCCCATCCCCCGCCGCCTGGGCTTTCCCGGCCCCGCCATGCGGCTGGGCCGGAGTACCCGGTATTAGCCCCGGTTTCCCGGAGTTGTCCCGGTGCGGGGGGCAGGTTGGTCACGTGTTACTCACCCGTTCGCCACTCTATAACCGCCCGAGGGCGGGTTAATCGTTCGACTTGCATGTGTTAAGCACGCCGCCAGCGTTCATCCTGAGCCAGGATCAAACTCTCCGTTGAAGTGCAGAGTTCGACTCTGTTTAAGTTAAAAAAAGATGATCGAATCGTCGTGTTCGCCCTCCGAGGGGGGCGGGAACGACGGGTTCTTTCCGTCTGACTTGAATCCTTGTTCTCCACAGTATCCGGTTCTGAAGGTCCTCGCCCGGCCCCGTCGGGGCCGGCGGCTCTCGGCTCGTCGCCGATCGCGCAAGAAAGTAATCTACTCCCCTTCCCCGCCCCCGTCAAGGGTTTTTTCCGGGAAATCCGGGATTTTTTTCGGGAGGGCCTCATTCTGCTCATCGCGTTAATTAGTATAGGGAGAACGCCTTCCTCATCGAAGATTCTTTCACTCCCCGCTCATTTTTTCTAAAAGGAAGCTTAAACGCGTCTCCCTCGCAGCGAAAACAATCGCTTCGGTGGCGGATGTGCGGAAAACCACTCCACGCAATATCGAATCTATGCCCTCTGATATACTAATACGGTTCAGGCATGGGCTACTACGGCCCAAATACGGAGGTCGCCACCACCAGTGAAATTCAGCATCAAAAACCTTATGGGTGGTCTCGTGATCATCATCGTGCTCGCTTTCGTGTTTCTGCGCGGCGATCAGCTCGCCGAACTCGCGGAAACCATGTCCCGGGGCGCGATCATCCCGCTTGTCATAGCCATTCTCACCCAGCTGGGAAAATACTTTTCCCAGAGCTTCGCGTATTCTTTCTCCTTTCAGGCCGTCGGCGAGTCGATGAAGCCCCGCAATACCCTTCCCCTCGTATTCGGAACGTTCTTCCTCAACACCGTCGTCCCCTCTCTCAATCTTGCAGGAACCACTCTTGTGGTCGACGACGCACGCAAGCGCGGCATTGCACCGGGCAAAGCAACCTCGGCGGCCTTGCTCATGCAGATCACGGTCGACTCGGCTTTCGCCACGATCATGCTCATCGGCTTTTCCCTGCTGGCGCTTACCGTTGGTTTATCTCCTATCTGGTTCGCCCTCGGCCTCATCGTCTTGTTCCTCGTCGGCGCCATGATCGGGGTATTGATCCTCGGACGAAAAAACCCCGATCTCCTTATCCGCCTGCTTAACCCCATCGCTCGTTTCGTGAACAAGGTTCTCGCCCGTTTCAAGAAGGACCCCCTCACTCCCTGGGTCGACCATACCGTGAAGTCCTTTTCAGATGCCGCCCACCTCATCGCCGACAAACCGAAACCTGCGCTCAAGGCATTCGGCTGCTCCATCATCGCAAGCTGCTGCGAGCTTTCCGCCTTCTGCCTGGTGGGCATCGCGTTCGGCGTATCCATCCCCGAGTCGCTTATATGCGGCTACGTCGTCGCCACGCTCTTCGCTATGGTCTCGTTCACCCCTCAAGGCGTCGGCGTCGTAGAAGCCGCCGTCACCATCGCCTTCACCGCTTTCGGCGCATCGGCGACCGCGGGCATGGCGATCGGGTTGGTCTATCGCGGCATCGTCTTCTGGATGCCCTTCATCATCGGCGCCGTCTTGATCCAGACCACGAAGTCCTTCCGCTCGGACGGCAAGAAAGCGAAGGCCACCCCGAACCTCAACGAACAGCGTCGACGCGCCGAGCTCGCCTCCGAAGCCGAGCAACGACGCAAGCAACGTCAAAACATCCGTCCGCGCATTTCCGGTCGTGACGAAACCGAATCGGAGACTGTCGAGATCGACCGTTAGTTCACTTCGAAAGGAATACCATGCCAAGCTTCATCGAGCACCTCGCGCACACCACCCGCAGCACCAGGCGCTTCCGCAATATCTATCCCGTTCCCGAATCCCTTATGGTCAAATGGGTCGACAACACCCGCTACTGCGCAAGCGCCGGCAATCTCCAGCCGCTGCGCTACCGCATCGTCACCGATCCCGAACAGCGACAAGCCGTATACGAGACGCTCTCGTGGGCAGGCTACCTTGAAGACTGGGATGGGCCGATAGAGGAAGAGCGTCCGACGGGATACATCGTCATGGCCGTCGACACGAACATCGCTTCGCCCCAGGCCGCGCGCATCGACACGGGAATCGCCGCGCAGACGATCATGCTCGCTTCCACCGAGGAAGGGTTCGGCGGCTGCATGATCCTTTCATTTAAGAAAGCCCAGCTCATCAAGGCACTCGATCTGCACGAGAACATCGAGCCCGTCCTCGTGCTAGCGCTCGGTCGCCCCATCGAAGACATTCGTATCGTCGATATGGAGAAGGGGGACGTACGCTACTACCGAGACGAGAACAAGGTCCATTACGTACCTAAACGCCCCCTTGAGGACGTCATCATTTAATCGGCCTTCGCAAGGGAACCCACCATGAAGAAATCAGAAGCCCTCAAGATCCTCGGTCTTTCCGAAGGAGCGAGCGACGAGGATGTCAAGAAAGCGCACCGAAAACTCGTCATCGAGAACCATCCCGATAAATTCGGGCAGGACCCCCAACGACGCGCCGAAGCAGAAGAGAAAACGAAACTCATCAACGAAGCACGCGACGTTCTTATCAACCGTTCTTGGGAGCCCGAATACGCCACGGCGGGAACGCCCTACGGCGCCCCGTTCTCCTACTCCCCCTATCAGGGATCGCCCACGAATTCCACAGGAGACCCGTTTGCTCAGTGGCCCTTCTCGGAATCGTTCGTATGGACCACCTGGGACGAAAACGGGCGTCGCACAACCTACACGGCAACCGGCACCGACCCCTTCGCCTCGGGAACGTTCGATCCCTTCGACGCCTTCCGCGCCACGGGGACGGGTAACCCGTTTTCGGGGACCCATAGAGGAGGCGCCTACACCGGTTTCGACGCGTTTTCGGATCTCTTCAGCGCTTTCATCCCCCGAGAGCCAACCATCGAGGAAAAGATCCTCGATGCCAAAGAAGATCTGAAGCTCGACGCGAAGCTCATTGCCGCCAAGGCTGCGCTCCTTGCGCTGTCCTGCCTTCTCAGCACCCCCGCTACGGGTCTGTATCTTTACACCATCGTCTCCATCGGTCAGGGAATCTGGAAACGCTTGAGCTTCCTTTCGCTCGTCCTTCTCGTTCCGTTCGCCATGCTCGCGATCATCTTCACGCCGAAGGCTGATGCGGCTATCGGGATCATCGCACTCGTCCTGTTCGTCCTCTCCGTCGGATTCGACGTCTCCAACGTCTACCGCCACGTCAAGCGAATCCGCCAACTGAAAAGGAAAGTCGGATAACCGCTGATGATCGGCGGTCGCCCAATAGGCTACAATTACGTCAAAGCAGAGCTACGATTGACATCGTGCCAGATCAAATCGTCATATTGAAAGGATTCCCATGTATTGCCCCAAATGCGGTCATGTAAACGAAGACAACGCACGCTTCTGCGTCGAGTGCGGCTCTTCCCTCAATGCAGAAGCGAACGTTCCTGAGCCCGCTCCCGCTCCCGCGCCCGAACCCGAACCCGCGCCTGCCCCGGCCCCTACACCTGCACCTGCGCCTGCACCTGCGCAGAACACCTACCAGGATCAGCAGTACCAGCAGCAGACCTGGGAAAATCCTCAGGTCGCTTACGCTCAGGCCGAGCCCATGTCGAGCACCGACCAGACGCTGCGCTTGATCAACTTCATCCTCTGCATCATCTCGTGCGTTGCCTCTTGCTGGCTCATCGTTCCGCTCGCCTGGATGGTCCCCATGACCGTCCACAGCTGGGGCATCTACAAGGGCACGAAAGCAAACACGGTCGCTTTCGGTGTATGCACGCTGATCTTCACGAACCTGATCGGCGGCATCCTGCTTCTTGTCTCCAAGAAGGATGCATAAGAATCGCTGAGGAGGGATCATCTCTTCTTTTCATTCCAGCAAATGCAAATCGCCCGCTCATCTGAGCGGGCGATTTGCATTTTAAGAAAGAAAGGGCGGCGCCGATAGCGCCGCCCTTTTGCAATGCACGTGAAGCATTCGCTTCACGTGCATTGCGCATTTAATGACGGAAGTGACGATGACCCGTGAACACCATGGCGATGCCATGCTCGTTAGCGGCCTGGATGACCTCTTCGTCACGCACGGATCCACCCGGCTGGATGATGGCTTTAACGCCATATTCGGCAAGGGTATCAACGTTGTCGCGGAAGGGGAAGAATGCGTCGGATGCGCAAACCAGGCCCTCGGCGGGAACGCCCATGCGCTCGCACGCCTCATGGGCACGATCGCATGCCAGCTTGGCGGAATCGACGCGATTGGGCTGACCGGGACCCATGCCGATGCCGGCGTGATCCTTCGAGACCAGAATGGCGTTCGACTTAACGCCCTTGCAGACCTTCCACGCGAACAGCATCTCGTGAAGCTGCTCGTCGGTCGGCTTGCATTCAGTGGGAACCGTGAATTCAGCGGGATCCTCGTTCACGCGATCGACGCTTTGGACCAGCATGCCACCGTCGACGGAGCGGAACTCAACCGCCGCAGGGGTATCGACGCCACCGGTCGCCAGCACGCGAAGGTTCTTCTTTTCCTGGAGAAGCGCCAAGGCCTCTTCCTCATACGAAGGAGCAATGAGCACCTCGACGAACTGCTTGTTCTCGTTGATGTGCTCGACCATCTCGCGCGTAACCTCCGCATTCGCGGCGATGATGCCGCCGAATGCGCTCTTGGGATCGCAGGCAAACGCCTTGTCGTAAGCCGCGACCACATCGGCTGCCGTCGCGGAGCCGCAGGGGTTCTGATGCTTTAAGATGACGATGCCGGGCTCATCGAATTCACGAACGAGGCTCCAGGCTGCATCGGTGTCGAGGATGTTGTTGTAGGAAAGCTCTTTGCCGTTAAGCTGCTCGGCGTTGACGAGGGAATGCTCGGTGGCCAAATCATCCATGCGGTAGAACGCGGCGTTCTGATGCGGATTCTCGCCGTAGCGAAGATCCTGCTGCTTCTCGAGGTAAAGATCGATCTCAGAAGGAGGCTCGGCGAACCAATCTTCCTCGCCTTCACAGCAACCGCAACCACAGCCTTCGCCGTGACCCTCGGCCTCGATCTGCTCGAAAAGCCATTCGGTGATGGCGGCATCGTAATTCGCCGTCGTCGCGAAAACGCGCAAAGCAAGCTTCTTGCGGGTATCGAGCGTGGTTGCTCCGTCGTTTTCGCGCATCTCAGCGAGAATGTCATCGTAGTCGTCGGGGTCGGTGACGACCGTGACGCTCTCGAAGTTCTTCGAAGCGGAACGAAGCATGGAAGGACCGCCGATGTCGATGTTCTCGATGCACGTGGCGAAATCGGCACCCGATTCGACCGTCTTCTCGAAAGCGTAGAGGTTGACGACGACCATATCGATCATCTCGATGCCATGCTCCTGCGCTTCAGCCATATGCTGAGGGTTAGAGCGCTTGGCCAGCAGCCCGCCGTGAACCATGGGATGGAGGGTCTTGACGCGCCCGTCCATCATCTCGGGGAACTTCGTCACGTCGTCGATCGGAGTAACGGGAATCCCCGCCTCCGCGATGACGCGGGCAGTGCCGCCCGTTGAAATGATCTGAGCGCCGAATTCCTCGTTCAACGCGCGCGCGAATTCGACAACGCCCGTTTTGTCCGTAACGGAAACGAGAACCCTCTTAACCTTGGGATCTGCCACCTGATACCACCTTTCCGTGATCAAAGCCGATCGATCGCGATCAGCATACCTCCGCTTATTGACGGGAAACGACGACTTTACCCGTTTCCTCGTCGACGCGCACCAACCCTTCGGCAATCATGCCGATGACTCGAGGATAGAGCTCGTGCTCCATCTCGTGGATGCGGGCCTCGAGAGATTTGAGATCGTCATCCTCAAGGACGCGCACCGGCTCCTGGGCGACGATAGGGCCCTTATCGTAGTCTTCGTTGGCGAAATGAACCGTAACCCCAGTGACCTTCACGCCCGACGCGAACGCATCGGCGATCGCATGGGCCCCCTTGAACGAAGGGAGCAGCGCAGGATGAAGATTCAGCACGCGGTTAGGATAGGCATCGAGCATGACGCCGGTAACCTTGCGCATGTAGCCGGCCATGACGACGTAGCGCGCACCCGTATCCTGAAGGAATTCGACGATGCGAGCATCCGCCCGCTCAGCGTCGGCGTACGCTTCCCTGTTCATCACGAGAACGGGGATGCCCGCCTCCTCGGCCCTCACGATGCCGTAGGCATCGGGCCTCGACGCAACCACCGAAACCACTTCGACGGGAAGGCCATCATCTGCGATCGCATCGAGGATAGCCTGCAAGTTCGTGCCGCTCCCGCTCAGGAGCACTCCGATCTTAAGCGCCGGAAAACACTGTTGAGCCATTCAATCTCCTTGCCCCTTCGGTGCGACGAAGCACCTCGACGCAACGCCTGCCGCGAGAATTCCGACGACCGCGCCGCGCACGACGAAAACGTCCCTTATTCCCCTTCACCTTCGGTCTCGCCGTAGCAATCGACGAACAGGCGATCCTGATTGCGGTAGACGACCGAACCCGTACCGGCGACGGTGCGCCCGACGACAACGGGGGATTCGCCCTCCGCCTCAAGGATGCCCATCACATCATCAACCTTGTCCGGGGAAACCACGAGAATCATTCCGAGGCCCATGTTGAAGGTCTTGAGGGCCTCGACTTCGTTGAGGCGGGCCGCATGGCACACGAACGGGATGATCGGCGGCATGCCCCACGTTCCGACCGACACCTCGGCGTCGATGGAGTCAGGCAAAGCGCGATTAAGGTTTTCGGTGATGCCGCCGCCGGTGATGTGGGCAAGGGAGCGCACAGCGCCGGGGAGCTGACGGAGCACGGAGCGAACCGGCTTGACGTAGATGCGCGTCGGCTCGAGCAAGGCATCGAGCACGCTTCGCCCGCCCAGGCATTCCTGGGGCATGCGGAGCTCGTAGAGCGTCTTGCCGTCGGTCACCACCTTGCGCACGAGGGAATAGCCATTGGAGTGGATGCCGGAAGACGGCAGGCCGATGAGGACATCGCCTTCCTGGACCTTCGACGGATCGAGCATTTCGGGACGGTCGACGACGCCGACGCAGAAACCGGAAAGATCGTATTCGTTGGGATCCATGACGCCCGGATGCTCCGCCATCTCGCCGCCGATAAGAGCGCATCCGCTCAGTTCGCAGCCATCGGCGATGCCGGAGACGATTTCAGACACGGCTTCGGTCTTCAGCTTGCCGATCGCGATGTAGTCGAGGAAGAACAGCGGCTCAGCGCCGGTGGCGAGGATGTCGTTGACGCACATGGCGACCAGATCGACGCCGACGGTGTCGTGCTTGCCCGCCATCTTCGCCAGCTGGATCTTCGTCCCCACGCCATCGGTTCCAGACACGAGGATAGGATCGGCCATCTGCTTCGCGACTTTGATGGAGAACAGGCCGCCGAATCCGCCGATGTCGCCGCGAACCTCGTCGCGATACGTACGATGAACCGCGTCCTTGATAGCGTCTACCGCGCGAGCGCCCTCCGCGGTGTCGACGCCCGCTTCGGCGTACGTGGTTGATCCCTGGGCCGTCCAGCTCGGCCACTTGGTGTTGTCGTTGTCCAAAGCGTTGACCTTGACGCGATCAGTCATAACATCTCCTGGAACTCAGGGTCGATTCGCCGTCGACCTCGTTGCCGTTTCCATGCGCGCATGCGCACATTCCATCAAGAGCGCGCCCGCTATTCCAAAGCGAAAGGGGCGATCTTCCCCTCAGGCAGAAAACTCTTGGCTTTCATACTATCAGGAATCTCCACCGGGTAACGTCCCGTAAAGCAAGCGTCGCAGAATCCGGAGTGGCTCGCATGCACCGAATCCCGCAATCCCTCGATGGAGATGAAGGCCAGCGAATCGCATCCTATGAAGTCGCACATCTCGTCGTTGTCCATGTTCGCCGCGATGAGCTGATCCTGGGTATCGGTATCGATACCGTAGAAACACGGCCACCTGACCTCCGGGGAGACGATGCGCAGATGGACCTCGCGGGCACCTGCGTCGCGCAGCATGTCGACGAGTTTCCTCGAAGTATTGCCGCGCACGATCGAATCATCGAGAACGACGAGACGTTTGCCCGCGATAACGGAAGGCAGCGGGTTGAGCTTGATCCTGATCCCCATCTGCCTCATCTCATCGGTAGGCTCGATGAAGGTTCTTCCGACATAGCGGTTCTTGACGATGCCGTCGCTGTAGGGGATACCGCTCTCCTGCGCATAGCCCATCGCGCACGGAAGCCCGGAATCGGGAACGCCGAGAACGAGATCGGCGTCAACGGGAGCCTCGCGCGCGAGGATGCGACCCATCTCGCGACGAGACTGGTAGACGCTCTGCCCATCCAATACGGAATCGGGTCGAGCGAAATAAACGTACTCGAACAGGCAGCTCGCACGCGGACCAGGCCGCACGCCCTCCTCGCTCACCAAGCCCTCCTCGTTGATGCGAATGAGCTCGCCGGGAGCGACTTCCCGAACGAACTGGGCGCCGATGATGTCAAGACCGCACGTTTCGGAGGACACGACCCACCCGCGCTCCCCCGGCAACTTGCCGAGGACGAGCGGACGGATCCCGTTCGGATCGCGGAACGCATACAGGGAATCGGGGCTGACGAGGACCATCGCGTAAGCGCCCTCTATCATGCTCATGGCCGCACGGATCCCCTCGCGCAGCGAATGGGTCTTCTTGGTGGTTTCGCCGATGATCTTGGCAGCAGCCTCGGAATCGGTGCCCGCGCGCAAGGAAATGCCCGCATCGACAAGGGACGCCTTGAGGCGTACGGTGTTGACGAGCGTCCCGTTGTGCGCAAGGGCGACGAGCACTTCATCGATGGCCGAGATATGAGGTTGGGCAGCCTCCCAGGAAGCAACGCCACCGCTCGTTGAGTAACGAACATGGCCGATGGCGACCTTGCCCTTGAGCGCCGCAAGGGACGCCTCGTTGAAGACCTGGGTCACAAGCCCAAGGTCTTTCGATGCCAAAACGGTTTCCCCGTCCCCGACGGCGATGCCGGCCGACTCCTGGCCGCGATGCTGCAGGGCCTGCAGTCCGAAGCAGGTCATACGGGCGACGTCTTCGCCGGGTGCAAAGACGCCGAAGACGCCGCATTCCTCCTCAAGCCTGTCGGGTCGCTCTCCGGGGAATGCTGCGGTACTCATGATTAGGCTGCCTCCTTGAGGTTGCTGTCCATCTGCTTATTCTCATCCTGCGACAACGTCGTGGTCGCGTTTTCATCGGCATCGAGGTACGGGTCGCTCGAAACAGTAGTCTCGACGACCGAAGCGAACAGGACCGCACGACCATCGGCCTGCGAATACTCGCAGGTCGAGAAGAACATCGACTGTTTGATGTCCATAGGGCCCAAGACGTCTCCGCTCTGGGAAACAACGCTCCTATCGATCTTGTCCTGGAGATAGGATCGATACGCCTGGTCGTCGGCGAAAGAGGTCTCGACGATGGCATCAGACCCCGTCGTCTTCACCAGGGCGAACGTCTTCAGGCGGTAATTACCGCTTGGCGTCAGCACGTAGATGTCGCGATGGGAGTTGAAGAGATCCTGGTCAACGAAATCCGCGAAGGTAGCGAACATGGAGCCGTCGTTCATGTGATGCCCGTACAACGCGCTGTTTCGATCGGAAAAGCCAGGGTCGTTGCTCGAATCGAGAAAGATGGTTCCGGCCGACGCAAGCCAACCGGTCGATCCATCGAATGCCTTATGGAGATACTCCTCGTTGTCGTCGCCTTGAACGACCGGGTAGTTGACCTCGGTCCCGGGGACATAGATCCATGCGACGATATCGGGGTTGATGGCGCGAAGGCTGCTCCAGTCGACCGTAAGATCGGAAAGGGCGAGGTTCTCGTCCTCCGAAACCTGTGCGTAGCCGGTCAGCCCATCGTAGGCGTTCTGCTGGGCCCAGTACTGATAGACGATGGCGCCAAGCGCCGAAAGAGAGGCGATGAGCACCACGATGGCCGCGACGAAGACGATACGCCACAAACGCTGCTTGCCCGAAGGTGCGGCGGATGCGCGAGCGGCGCTGCCATACGCCGAGCGGGAATAGCGCATATGCTCATCGGATGAGGAAAGGGTAGCCGGCGAAGGAGGAACGGCGGATGCGCGGGAGGCCTTCGGCGAAACGATCGGGGAAGGCACCTTCGCCGAGGAAGAACGATCGCGCGAAACGGGGCGAGCGCCTGAAGGCTGCGACGGGGTGTGCCCCTCCACGCGAGCATGCGCTCCGCGAGGAAGCTCATTTCGTTTTCTCTTGTCCGCCACGAAACCACCTTACCGCGCCATCGGCGCTTGCCTTCAACTCAACCTGCCCGCCGAAACCCGTACAGGCAGGAAGAATAGCCTGTCCATATTAAATCAATCTCAGAAAACATCGAGTCGTTTTTCTATCGCTTCATTGATGATGCGTAAAGCTTTAACACGGGCGTAATACTTGTCGTCCGACTCGAGGATGATCCACGGTGCATTCTGGGTGGAGGTCAGGCGGAACATGTCCTCGACGGCGGAATGATACTGAGGGTATTTGTCGCGGTTGCGCCAGTCCTCGGAAGTGATCTTCCAGCGCTTCTCGGGATTCTGCTCACGCGCCTCGAAACGGGCGAGCTGCGTTTCGGGGGAAACCTCGACCCAGAACTTCAGGAGAATGGCTCCCCACTCGACGAGATCGCGCTCGAATTCGTTGATCTCCTCGTAGGCGCGCGACCACTGGGCCGGGGACGCGAAACCCTCGACGCGTTCGACGAGGACGCGACCATACCAGCTGCGATCGTAGATGCCCACGTGCCCCGCCTTCGGCAACCGCGTCCAGTAACGCCACAAAAACGGATGGAGAAGCTCTGGCTTGGTGGGAGCAGGGCTAGGGTAAATGGTATAGGAGCGGGCATCGAGCGCCTGGGCGACCCTCTTGATGCTGCCACCCTTGCCCGCGGCATCCCATCCCTCGTAGACGATCATCATCGGAATGCGCTTGATGTAGAGCTCGAGCTCAAGGCGGCGAAGGCGCTTCTGCTCGGCCTTCATCTGGAGTTTGTAGTCCGAGCGACTCAGAGCAAGGCCGTGATCGACCTCATCGAGGGACGGGACGATATCGCTCGCAGCGAAGCGCGTCATATGGGAAGCGTGGCGATGCGCTTCACGCGCTTCGGCCAACGAACGCTCCAAGAGCAACGCGTTCTCCTCGGCCGTTCGGCTGCGCTCGTCGCCCTTGCGCGACAGCTCCTCGGCCGCCGCGGAATTCTCGCGCGCCTTCTTCTCCGCCTCGATAGCTGCGTTGTCCTGAGGCTTGCTCAGCTCGCTTTCGAGTGCATCAACGAGCGCCTGAACGACGCGCAGGTTCACGCGACGGTGATCTTCAGCGTCGAGCAGAATCCAAGGGGCGACCTTGAAATTGGAACGGTTGAGCATCTCGTCGTAGATGCGATACGTCTGCTCGTAATGCTCGATCTGCTTAATGTCCTTGCGGTCGACGCGCCATTTCGTCGAAGGGTCGCTGTAGAGGCTGATCAGGCGCTCGCGCTGGGTCTTCTCGCTGATGTGGAGGAAGAACTTGATGACGATATAGCCGTCGTTGCGAAGCTGGGTCTCGAAATCCTCGATGGTGGGAACGACGCGCTGGGCCTTCGCCTGAAGCGCCTGGCGATCCTTACGGGAAAGCTTCCCCTTGCCCGGCAAGGCGTTGATGACATGCTGGGCCATGACCGAATACCATCCGCGGTCGTAGAAGGTCATGCTCCCTCGCGCTCCGAGCGCCTTCCAGAACTGCTGCATGATGGGGTAATACCCCGAGGCGCCGAACCCGTCGTCGGCGACGAGCGCCGCTTCCTCCTCGTCGAAATCCTCGGTGACGTAGACTGAAGTGTCTCGGGCGTCGAGATGGTAGATGATGTCCGAGATGCGGCTCCCCTTGCCAGCACCCTTCCATCCTTCGAAAAGCACCACGACGCCCAGTTCGCGTTTCTTCGCCTCCTGCTGAAGAACCACCAGGCGATTCATCAGCTCCTTGAAGCGAGTCTTGTACTCTTCCTTCTCAACCTTAGGACCGCCCATGCGCAGCGTCTCAAGCATAGCGATTCCCCCTCGAGCCCTCGTTTAACAAACATGTCACAATAGATGCTACCCCACTTTGACAAGCTGAAATATAGTAATTGGTTACAATCCCTCTACTTTTAAGCATCGCGCAAGGAGTACCGACACATGGCACGTTACGGAATCATCGACCTCGGCTCTAACACCATTCGCCTGTGCATATACGAAGTGAGCCGTGCCGAAAGGCGCCCCCTCCAAAGACGCGACATCAGCATCCTGCTCAACTACAAGATCATGGCCGGCCTCGCCTCCCATGTGAAGGACGGCTTGATGACCGAATCGGGCATCAAGCGCGCCATTAAGACCATAAACTCCCACCTCAAGCGTGCCTCCCACTTCTCCTGCAATCGCATCGACATCTTCGCGACGGCCGTCTTGCGCAACTGCGAGAACGCCATCGAGGCGACGGCCGCCATCGAGGCGGGGATCGGCATGCGCATCTCCACCCTATCCAACGAAGAGGAAGCCCATCTCGGATTCCTCGGCGCGAAGCTCGACCGAACCATGTCTGAAGGGACCATGGTCGACATCGGCGGCGGCTCAACAGAGCTTACCCACATCGCGGACGGACTCGATCTCGACAAGTCGAGCATTCCGCTCGGATCGCTCTCCTCGTTCGCCGCCCATGTGCAGGGGCTCATGCCGACCCTCGATGAGCTCGACGCCATTCGAGAGGATTTTCATTCTCTGGTGGAAGAAGTGAACGCCGAATCGTTTTGCGCCGAGCGTCTCTTCGGCATCGGCGGGTCCATCCGATCGGCCGCAAAGATCTATGGGGACCTGTGCAATGACGGCGATCGATTCGATTACCTCCTACCGGAGCACCTGAAGGCGATCTTTGCCCTCTACGCCGAAGAACCCGACTCCTTTGCCCATAACGCCCTGCGCACCGTGCCCGACCGTATCCACACCTTCCTGCCGGGCTGCGCGATCATCGACGAGGTCTTCTCCATTACCGGAGCAAGCCGCCTCGACATCTGCCGCTACGGCGTTCGCGAAGGCTATCTTGCCGAACGGGTCCTCGTAACGCACGTCAGCGCCGAGGAATAGAATCGCCGAAAGCTCACCTACCTGCATGCTCGCCTCGGGGAAACGGGCCCCTGTAAAGTGAAAACGGGTACAATGGACCTCATAGAGGGCTCTGCCCTTCTACGAGGGGAAACACATATTTAAGGGGTAACCACCATGGAAGCTAAAGAAAAGAACGCCCTGGGCGACTCGGGCACGACTCACCCCAAGAAATCGAAGACCGACAAAGCCATCGCTCTTCCCTACATGCAAAATCGCGAGCTGTCTTGGCTTAATTTCAACAAGCGCGTTCTCGATCAAGGAGAGGATCGCAACGTCCCGCTCCTTCAACGCCTGACGTTCGTCTCCATCTTCTCGAGCAACCTGCAGGAATTCTTCATGGTTCGCGTGGGAAGCTTGACCGACCTTGCGCTGGTCAAAAAGGAGCTTCGCGACAACAAGACGCTCATGACCCCCGACGAGCAGCTTCTCGCCATCTACGAACGCTGCCACGAGCTCTATCCCGAACAGGAGCGCATCTTCGCCGCACTGCAAGGTCAGCTTGCCGAGTACGGCATCCGCCAGCTGCAGCCGGCGGACCTCTCGAAAGAACAGGCCGAATACCTTCATGAATACCTGAAGGCCCAGGTCGTTCCATACCTGTCGCCCCAAATCATCAACTCGCGCCACCCCTTCCCCCATCTCGAGAACGGTGCGCTCTACGTGCTGCTGCGCCTCGATGAGAAAGTGGAGCGCAAGAGCACCAAAAACGAAGAGGGCAAGAAGAAGGAGAAGAACCTCGGCGCCGACGACGCCACCTTCGGCCTGGTCCCCCTTCCCCGCCAAGCCAAACGCGTAATCCCCCTTCCAGGCGAAGGTACGCAGTTTATCCTTCTCGAGAACGCACTCAAAACCATCGCCGACGAGGTCTTCTCGATGTACACCACGAAACGCGCGAGCGTCATCTGCGTCACGCGCAACGCCGACATCGATCCCAACGACGGCACCGAAGAGGACATGGACTACGACTACCGCGAGCACATGAAGCGCATCCTCAAGAAGCGTGCGCGCCTCGCCCCGGTTCGCCTCGAAACGGATACGCCGCTCTCCGCCGTCACCGAGAAGTTTCTCCTCAAGCGCCTCGAACTCAAGCCCTACCAGGTCTACGTCACCAGCGTTCCGCTCGACATGGGCTACGCCTGGGGCCTGCCGAGCATGGTTCCAAGCGAAACCGCCGCTCTCATCTCCGACGAGCCCTTCACTCCTCAGTGGCCCGCTTGCCTCGACAAGAACCGCCCGATCATCGAGCAGGTCTGCGAGAAAGATGCCCTGCTCTCTTACCCATACGAAAGCATGGATCCCTTCATCTCCCTGTTGCGCGAGGCATCGGTCGATCCAAGCGTCATCTCCATCAAGATCACGCTCTATCGCCTGGCAAGCCAGTCGCATCTCGCCGAAGCGCTCGTCAACGCAGCCGAGAACGGCAAGGAAGTCACCGCCCTCTTCGAGCTGCGCGCACGCTTCGACGAGTCGAACAACATCGAATGGTCGCAGCGCTTCGAGGAAGCGGGCGCCAACGTGATCTACGGCTTCCACGACTTCAAGGTTCACTCGAAGATCTGCACCATCACCCGCCACACCAACAAGGGGCTGCAACACATCACCCAGCTCGGAACGGGCAACTACAACGAGAAGACCTCGAAACTCTACACCGACTTCTCCTACATCACCACCGATGAGGGCATCGGAAAAGACGCAGCCGAGTTTTTCCGCAACATGAGCCTGGAAAACGCCTCCGACAGCTACCGGAAGCTGTCGGTTGCGCCGCTGCAAATCAAACCTATGATCCTAAAGAAGATTGACGAGCAGATCGCACTTGCGAAGGCGGGCAAGCCGTGTGGCCTTCTTTTCAAGACGAACTCGGTGACGGACAAGGACATCATCGACAAGATCGCGAAAGCATCCCAGGCGGGGGTCAAAACGACGCTATTCGTTCGCGGAATCTCCTGCATCGTCCCCGGCGTCGAAGGCTACACCGACAACGTCGAGGTCGTCTCGATCGTCGGGCGTCTCCTCGAGCACAGCCGCATCTACGCGTTCGGCGATCGCGCATCGCGCGAAATATACCTGTCGAGCGCCGACCTCATGACGCGCAACATGGAAAAGCGCGTCGAGATCACCTGGCCCATCCAGGACGAAGCGCTCAAGGCTCAGATCAACGACTACCTCGATATCTCGCTTTCCGACACGGCGAAGCTCCGCATGCTGAAAAACGACCTCAACTTCACGCCTCTCGGCTATTTCGCCGCACGCAACGAAGAGGGTGCACCCGAAGAATTCAATTCCCAGGACTACCTCATCAAGAAAGCCCACGCAGATTACGAGCTGTCGGTTGCCCAGCGTGAAGAACAGGCCGCTCAGCGCAGCGCGACGGCTCGCGCCCAACGCGTACGCGACCGCGAGATCCTCGCAGCCCAAGCGCGCGAGGCGGAGCAGGAGCAGGAAAACGCCTACCTCCCGACCGAACCTGGGCCCCAAACCTCGGCCGATGAGCCCGAGGTCGAGGCCGCGTCGGAAGAAAATGCCGCACCCGTTGCCGATGTCTCCACCGAGCCCGAAGCCCTGCATGGCGACGAAGCGGAAGCCGAACCCGAGACCCCCGTTTCCATCAGCACCGACGACAAGCGAACGGAAGCCGTCGAGCATCCCTTCATCGGCATAGAAGAAATCGAACCGGGCGTTGCAGGGCCGATCGCGGCCGACAAACCCGCTGCAGCAGCCCCCGAGATGGAGCCTATCGTTGCTCCAGCGGAGGTCCTGCCCGTAAGCGAAGCGACGTCGAGCTCCAGCGACGCCATTCAACTCGTCCCGAAGAAGCCGAGCTTCTGGCAGCGACTGAAGTTCCTCTTCACCGGGAAACTGTAGGCCCAGACCGCCTTATATCGCCAACAAAAAGCCATCCCGCAAGGGATGGCTTTTTTCATTGACACTATCAGGCAACCGCGATCAACGGCGCGAAGCCTTGGCTCCCTTGGACTTCCCGGAACCGCGACGGACAGCAGAGCCCTTCGGCGCACCTTGGCGAGAAGAAGAACCCGATCGACCCTTCTTCGTGCGAGCAGCGCCCTGATCGCTCGCCTTCGCCCCCGAACGAAGCCCAGAGGACTTAACGCCCGGACGAAGCGCGCCAGGACGAGCCGCCGGCTTCTTGGCCACATCCTGCTTCTTAGTCGGCTTTCGATGGGGCACGCTCGAGCGTTTCCTCGAACCGCCCTTGCCCTTACGTGAATCCTCGGAAGCGCTATCTGCCGCCTCAACGACCGAAGCGCGATCGCTGCGCGCAGCAGCGGGCTTCTCGGAAACGGAAGAGGAAACAGCGGCCTTCTTCGATCGACGACGCTTTTTCTTGGCCTTCTTTCCGGGAACGCGGGCAGCGGGCTCACGATCGGGATCGATCTCCACGGGGTGCTCACCGCAATCGAGACCCTCGGCATCGAAGAGGTCAACTGCCTTGCCCATCAACGCCTCGATGTCGAAGAATTCATCGCGATCCTGCTCGGTTACGAACGTAAGCGACCAACCGACATCACCCCCGCGACCGGTGCGGCCGATGCGATGGATGTAGTCGACGGGGTCCTTGGGAACATCGAAATTGATAACGTAGCTCACATCCGCAATATCGATGCCACGCGACAGGACGTCGGTCGCAACGAGAACGTCGCAATTCCCTTCCCGAAATGCCCTCAACGCGCGCTCACGCTGAGCTTGGCTTCGGTCGCCGTGAATCACGCCGCAGGAAAAGCCTGCACGAACCAAACGACGACGGCATGCATCGGCACGATGCTTGGTGCGCGCGAAGACGATGACGCGCTTTGCCCCCGACTTCTTCAGTACCGAAGCAAGCAGCGCATTCTTCGCCTCGAGGGAGACCGGAAGAACGAACTGATCGACGGTATCGGCCGTGGAAGTGGCGGGAGCGATCTCCACGCGCGCAGGATCATGCACCAAATCGAAGATGGAGCCCACCTGCTTTTCATCGAGCGTCGCAGAGAAGAGAAGAGTCTGGCGCTCCTTATTCGTTGCGTCGACGATAGTGCGAATCGCAGGCAAGAATCCCATGTCCAGCATACGATCGGCTTCGTCGAGCACGAGAACCTGAACCTGATCGAGCGAGCAAGCGCCCTGCTCCATGAGGTCGATCAAGCGACCGGGGGTCGCGATGAGAACGTCGCAACCGCGCTTCAGCGCATTGCGCTGAGGATTGTAGCTCACACCACCGACGACAGTGACGGAACTGTGATGAGTGCGTTTGGCGATCGCATGGCACACTTCCTCGATCTGCTGAGCCAATTCACGCGTCGGCGTGACGACGAGCATAAGAGGACCGCAGCCAACTGAGCGGCTGCGCCCACGCGAACGCTCAACGTGGCCCAAATCACTCATCGTAGGCAAAAGGAACGCTGCCGTCTTGCCGGTGCCGGTCTGCGCGGCAGCAAGGACGTCGCGTCCTGCAAGAACCTCAGGAATGGCCGCAGCCTGCACAGGAGTAGGCTCAGCGTATCCCATATCCGACACGGCCTCGAGGACTTCAAGAGAAAGACCCAACGCCTCGAAGGAAGGGGCTTGCTTCTCGGGAGAAACGTCAGCTGCCGACGAAAAAACTTCACTAGTCATAAATCACAAATCCATTCTGATACCGCTTCCAATGAAAGAAGGGCACACAAAAAAATCCCCGCTCGAAAGCAGGGTCCAAAGCAGTTTTTTTAGAATATCGCAGTTTAGGCGAAGCTCTAGCGACAGAAAGAAAAAAACAAGCGGGAGAACGTCTTCCCCCGCTTGTTTTCCCTTGAGTTTGCGCCCGAAAACTACGGAAGCAGCAGTTGGGCGATCTGGACGGCATTGAGCGCCGCGCCCTTGCGGATCTGATCGGCCACGTTCCAGAACGCGATGCCATGCTCGACGGAAGGATCCTTGCGCAAACGGCCAACATAGGCGCCGTTCGTGCCCGCAAGGAGACCCGGCATGGGATAAACGTTGTTGGCGATGTCGTCCATAACCGTGATGCCCGGCGCCGACTCAAGGGCAGCACGAGCCTCTTCGACGCTCACTTCCCCTTCGAATTCCACGTTGATGGACTCACCGTGGCAGCGAAGAACGGGAACGCGTACGCACGTAGCGGCAACCTGGATATTCTCGTCTCCCATGATCTTCTTCGTCTCGACGACCATCTTCCATTCCTCCTTGGTAGAAGCATCGTCGAGGAAAACGTCAATATGGGGAATGCAGTTGAAAGCGATCTGGTGAGCGAAAGCATCGATGGTAAGCTCTTCCCCATCGAGGAACTGACGCGTCTGGGAATACAGCTCATCCATGGCCTTGGCGCCAGCGCCCGAAGCCGCCTGATACGTCGAAACCACGACGCGAGTGATGCGAGAAAGGTCGTAGAGGGGCTTCAAAGCAGCGACCATCTGGGTAGTCGAGCAGTTGGGGTTCGCGATGACGCCGTTATGCCACGAGATGTCCTGAGGATTCACCTCGGGGACGATCAGGGGAACGTCTTCGTCCATGCGAAACGCGCTGGAGTTATCGACCATGATCGCGCCGGCGGCAACCACCGCTTCGCGCATCTTCTTGGAAACGCCGGCACCGGCGCTGAATAGCGCGATATCGACGCCCTCGAAGGATTCGGGGGTCATTTCCTGAACGACGAGCTCGCCTGCAGGAACCTCGCCGCAGCCCTTGAAGGGGAGCTTCTTGCCCGCAGAGCGCGCAGAGGCGAGCGCGCGAACCTCACGTGCAGGGAAATCAAGGTCGTGAAGAACCTCGAGAAACTCATGACCCACAGCACCGGTAGCACCGGCAACGGCGATCACGGGATGTGCAGGAATCTCTTTTGACCACGTCATGAAAGCTCCTTATCGTCTTGTCGTATCGATGCACTCCATCCTAATACAGCGGACGGCGGCTCGGCCCTGTGCATCAACGAAAAAGGCCGTCGTTTTCGATGAGCGGGAAAGGAGGCTAGCGACCCTTCGCCATCTTCGCGGCGATTTCCTCGGGGGAAAGCTGCGTTTCCTCGAAGATGCTGTCGGAATCGAGCCCGAAGGCGGTATGGAGACAGCGAACCGCCGCTTCCACCTGGCTCTTCTCGACCACAACGGAAATGCGGATGGGGCTCGTCGAGATCATCAGGATGTTGATGTGGTTATCGGCCAAGGCCGTGAACGCACGGGCGGCGACTCCCGGGCTCGACTTCATCCCCGTACCGACGATCGAGACTTTGGCGATGTTCTCGTCGACGAGGATCTTGTCAACGCCGAAGCGCTCCTTCACCAGCTCAACGGCCTTGATAGCCTGATCCTTTTGGGATCCGGGGAACGTGAAGGAGATGTTAGCCTTGCCGTCGGTGGTGATGTTCTGGATGATCATGTCGACGGAAACGGAGTTGCCCGCCAAAACGGAGAAGAGCTGCGCGGCCATGCCAAGCTCGTCAGGCAGACCGCGAAGGGTGATCCTGATCTCCGACGTGTCGTGTGCGATACCGGAAATGACTGCCTGCTCCATGGAAGGAACGACCTCCTTGACAAGAGTGCCCTCTGCGTCCGAAAACGCAGAACGGGAATGAATGACCACGTTGTACTTGCGACCGAACTCGACGGCGCGAGACTGGAGAACGCCTGCGCCACCGCCGGAAAGCTCGAGCATATCGTCGTAGGAAATAGTGTCGAGTTTGCGTGCACGCGGACAGATTCGGGGATCCGCAGTGTAAATGCCCTCGACATCGGAATAGATCTCGCAAACATCGGCGCCGATGCCGCATGCCAAGGCGACGGCCGTCGTGTCGGAGCCGCCACGACCCAAGGTAGTGATGTCCCCATCCTCGGAAATGCCCTGGAAACCGGCAACGACGACGATCGAACCGGATTCGAGGGCCTCTCGGATACGATCCGCCTTGATACCTTCGATCTTCGCGCTAGAGAAAACGTCATCGGTGGTGATGCCCGCTTGCCAGCCCGTAAAGCTCACGGCGCTGTAGCCCATCGCCTGGATAGCCATCGCGAGAAGGGACATGCTCACCTGTTCACCCGTGGAAAGAAGCATATCCATCTCACGTTTGGTTGGATGCTCGTTGAGAGCAGCCGCCAATCCGACCAGCTCGTCGGTGGTCTTGCCCATCGCAGAAACGACGGCAACGACATCGTTGCCTTCCTGCTTCATCGCGATAAGGCGCTTAGCGACGTTTTTGATTCGTTCCGGCGACGCGACCGATGTGCCGCCGAACTTAGAGACAATTAAAGCCATCGTCTTCTTTCTCGCTATGGAACAACTCGTCCATCTTAGCAAAACCCCGCCTGAGTAAGACGGGGCTTTCGTTAAGCGTATTTGACCATCACGGCGCTCATCTGATCGGCAACGGCCTCGCACTGATCAACGCAATCCTCCATCGCGTTGAAGAGAGCCGTCCAGACCATAACGCGCACGGGATTCTCGCGCTCGACGGTATAGAGGGACCTGATGACGCTCATATGGAGCCGATCGGCTTCGTCCTCGAGGTCGTTCACGCGCACGACAAGCGACTGGAACTTGCTCGATTTCTTGCAATTGCGGAAATCGGCCATCGCCTCGGAAAGAGCCTCGCACGATTTCACGATTAGCTTTACGAACGGCTCGACGTCTTTGTGCATGAAGTGGATGTCGTAGATGTAGAAACCCTGAATGATCTCCTCGATCTTGTCGACGATCTCATCGAGGCTCTCGGCCATGGCGATGATGTCCTCACGATCGATCGGCGTAACGAAATCGGGCATAAGCGCATCGAAAACGTTGTGGCACACGGTGTCGGCTTCACGCTCGAGGGCATGGGCCCCCTTGAGATGATCCTCGAGATCTTCCGCCTTCGTGAAGGACTTGACCACCTGCTCGAGCATCTTGGCCTCTTTAACCGCAAGGGCCGTCTGCATCTCGAACGCATCGTAATAATCGAACTTGCGCTTTTTCTTTTTCTTGACTTTCTTCACGATGTCAGACATCGGGTCCCCCCAACAATCATCACTTCCAGACGACCTTGGTCCGCAAGGTCGATCATGGATCCTACGTTAACAGAAGTATGCGAACACACGGCGCTGCTCATCGGCGATAGTCGTGAGCGAGTTGTGGCCCGGCAAGACGAGCGTTTCGTCCGGCAAATGAGACAAACGACGCAGCGAAGCCCTCATGGCGCGATCGTCCCCGCCTTCGAAATCGGTACGACCGATCGATCCACAGAAGAGCGTGTCGCCCGACACGAGGACATTGGCGCCCTCGATATGGGCTCCGTCTTCGGAGGAGAGAAAGAAGCACACGCTACCAGGAGTATGGCCGGGCGTCGAGATGACCTTCCATTTCATCGAGCCGATCGTGACGACGTCCTTATCCTTGACCTTCACATCGACCTTGCAGGGATCTGCAGGGGGATAGTCCCTGTCGAGATTCTCTATCTTGGGGGTATCGATGGCCGGCGCATAGACGGGAGCCCCCGTCTTCTCCTTGAGCGCGCGCAAGGCCCCCATGTGGTCGTTATGATGATGGGTGACGAAGATCGCATCGACCTTTCGGTTCCCCACCAACGCCATGATGCGATCGACGTTGGCGGCTGGGTCGACCACGATCGTCGACGAGCCGTCCGAGACGACGAAGACGTTGTTCTCAACCGGCCCCAACACCGTGTAGTCCACGTCAACGCATGCGCCCGTCACGCTGTAACCCGCCTTCGAACGGTTCACCTGAAGCTTCACGTTGCCCACCTTTCTCACTCCTTGTTCTTTTTCTTGCTATCGGATGCACTCGACATCATACGTCGAGCGTCGAACACTCCCTCGACGGAACGGATCTTGTTCAAAATCCGTTCAATTACCGCCGTATCGGAAATCTGGAAAAGGAAGCGCATCTCGACCATGCCGTCGCGATGCGTCATTGAAGACACCGAAAGAACGTTTGCCCCATGCTCGGAAAGCACGGACGCGACGTCGATGAGCAGGTTCAAGCGATCGAGCGCCTCGACGAAGATCTCGACGTTGAAGGAAAGATCGCCCGACGGCCCATCCGTTTCCCAAAACACGTCGATGATGCGCTCGGGATGTTCCTTGAGCTTAGCCGCGTTCGGACAATCGTCGCGGTGGACCGACACGCCACGTCCCCTTGTGACGAAGCCGACGATCTTGTCGCCAGGTACTGGATTGCAGCAACGGGACAAACGCACCAACACGTCATCGACGCCGCGCACGACCACGCCGTTCGAGCTGTGGGTCTCGTGCTTCTTCGGCTTCTTGACGCTCGTGAGCATGGGAGGCATCTTTCCGGTGGCGGAAGCCGACATCCCCGTTTGGGGGTTGCGGGCCGCAGCGGTGCCGGAATCGACCAGGATCTTCAGCATGCGGTTGGCCACATGCGTGGGATTCTCCTTGTTGGTGCCCAGGTTGACGAGCATGTCGTCGACCTCTTTGTAGCCCATCGCCTCGGAAACCTGGCGCATCGCTCGCATGCTCTGGGCAGACGAGAGACCCAATCCGTGCTTACGCATTTCCCTCATCAAGGCATCGCGTCCGATCTGGAGATCGTCGGAGCGGCTCATCTTCGAGAAATACGAGCGGATCTTGGAACGGGCCGAGGGGGTTTTGACGATATTGAGCCAATCGCGCGAAGGCGTTGCGCTCTTCTGGGTGAGGATCTCGATGCGATCGCCCATCTGAAGCTTGTAGCTCAAAGGGACGATGGAGCCGTTGACCTTCGCGCCGACGCAGTGGTGACCGACTTCGGTGTGGATCGCGTACGCGAAATCGACCGGCGTCGAGCCGAACCGTAAACTCATCGCCTTGCCCTTCGGCGTGAAGACGTAGACCTCCTTCGGGTCGAGGTCGGTCTTGAGCGATTTGAGGAATTCGCGAGAATCCTTCGTCTCATCCTGCCAATCGACCATTTCCCGCAGCCAGGCGATCTGCTGGTCGAAGGCGGTTTCCGCTCCCTTTCCGCCGCGCTCCTTGTAGCGCCAATGCGCCGCAACGCCGTATTCACTCATGCGATGCATCTCTTCGGTGCGGATCTGCACTTCAAGAGGACGGCCGGTCGGGCCGATGACCGTCGTGTGCAGGCTCTGGTACATGTTGAACTTCGGCATGGCGATGTAGTCTTTGAAGCGTCCTGGCATAGGATGCCACAGGGTGTGGACGGCACCAAGCGCGGAATAGCAGTCCTTCACCGTCGTCGTGATGATGCGCACCGCGATGAGGTCATAGATCTCGGAGAATCCCTTCCCCTTCTTCGTCATCTTCTGATAGATAGAGTAAAGGTGCTTCGGGCGACCCATGATCTGCGCCTCGACGCCGATCTTTCCCATCTCGGTCTTCAAGATGGAGATGATCGACTCGAGGTACTCCTCCCGCTCCTTGCGGGTTTCGGCAACCATGCGCGACACCTGCTTGAACTTGGTCGGCTCAAGGTAGAAAAACGCGAGATCCTCGAGCTCCCACTTTATCGAGCTAATGCCGAGGCGATGGGCGATCGGGGCGTAGATCTCGAGCGTTTCACGAGCCTTGAAGATTCGGCGATCTTCCTTCAGCGCGGAAAGCGTACGCATGTTATGGAGGCGGTCCGCGAGCTTGATGACCATCACGCGGATATCCTTGCTCATGGCGATGAGCATCTTTCTGAACGTTTGCGCCTGCTCATCGGAGAGGGTCTCGACCTCGATTTTGGTGATCTTGGTCACTCCGTCGACCAACTCGGAAATCGATTCCCCGAACAGCTTAGCCACTTCCGCCTTGGTCGCCGGCGTATCCTCCACCGTATCGTGAAGAAGCGCTGCGCACAGCGTCTCGACGTCCATGCGAAGATCGGCGAGGATGATCGCCACTTCAACCGGATGGATGATGAACGGCTCACCCGATTTTCGGCACTGCCCGCTGTGCATCTTCGCGGCAAAACGGTACGCACGCTCCATGAGCGCGACATCGTCGGCATCGAGGTAGCTCGACGCAAGATCCTCAAGAGCCTTGAAACGCGCCTCGGGATCGGATCCCACAGGGGCGGATGTGGCGGATTTGATCGTAGGATCGACGGCGATCGCCCTTTGCGACGCCGGTGCGGTTTTTTGACGGTCGACCATAGCCTACTCCCCCTTTCCCTGCCCGTCGCCGGGCGTAAGCGGGCGCCTTATCCGCTCCTCCATCGAAGAGGCAGAAGAGCTCAGGGCCCACGCCTTGAATTCCTCGAAAGATACCTGCGCGTTCCTGCCCTCTCGATAGCGCACGCTGTCTTCGAGTTCCACTTTCCCCTCATAGTCTACGACATGAATGCGCGCCTGATCGGCGCAGCCGCAAGGTTGCCCGCCTACTTCCACCAGCCCCAACTCGCAAAACACCGCCACGGCGCTCTCGACCTGAGGCAACCTCACCTCACGCGAGAGGATGCGCGTAGCGCGCGAGGCGATGGTCGCAGCGTCGAAGGGAAACGAAGGTTCGCCGCTTTCGCGCTGCATCGCGCGCAAAGCGCGGTAGATCTGAGCCATGACGTCATGGTCGGGGGCTTCGTCGGACAACAGGGCGTCGTTGATCCTCGCGTCCTCCTTGCCGTAGAGCACGTGCACCGAAGAAACTTCACCGTCGCGGCCCGCTCGTCCGCTCATCTGGTTGAATTCGACCTCGGAAAACGGCATGTGGTAGAGCACCACATGGCGCACGCCGGGAATGTCGATACCCTCCCCGAAGGCGGACGTCGCCACGAGGACCTGCAGCCCTCCTTCGCGAAACAGCTTCTCGACGCGGCTGCGTTCATCGCGCGATAAGCCGGCGTTGTAGAAGCCGATGAGGGAAGCGATATGGGGCTCGCGCGAGCGCAGCTCTCGGGTGAGCGCGATCGACTCCATACGGGAATTCACGTAGATGATCGTCTTTTCCGCCTGAGCGACCAGGCTCACGAGGAACTGCTCGCGCTTCTTGGCGTTGCGGTGGTCATCGATGAAAAGGTTGTCGCGAGCCGATTCGTCGATAAGGCAGGCGTCGATCGCGAACTCTTCCCTCATGATGCGATCGGTCGCAGCGTCGGCCGTCGCGGTCAACGCCAAGACCTGGACATCTTCACCAAGGCGGGAGCACGTGTGAGCCAAGCGTCGATAGACGGGACGGAACGACTCGGTCGAAGTCCCGATGTGATGAGCCTCGTCGATGACGACGAAGCCCACCCTCGATCCGCAGGCGAAGGCATCGGCGTGCACTTGAAGGTATTCAGGCGTCGTCAACACGATATCGACCCTCCCCTGCGCGATGGCGGATTGGATCCTGGCGCGCTCCGCCTGATCGGTCGCACCGCTCAGCGTTTCGACGACGACGCCGAAGGGAGCGAGCGCGCGCTCGAGATGAAACGCCTGATCGGCGACGAGGGCGCGCAGAGGATAGACGAACACGCTCATCTCGTTGCGCGTCAACGCGAGACGCAACGCATGGAGCTGGAAGATAAGCGACTTGCCGCGCCCCGTTCCCATGACGACGAAAAGGGACTTTCCCTCCCCGAGAAGCGAAAGGGCTTCCGCCTGCGAAGGGCGAAGCTCCTCGACGCCGGCAAGGGCACGCACCGCCGCACGCTCGAAGTCGCGCGGCGTCTCGCGGGCACGGTTTGCCCAAACCCTGCGATCGTCGTCGGAAGGCTGCCACGCATCGGACTCGTCGACGCCTTCCTCGGCATCAGGAGACACGAGGCACGTCATGAAATCGTCGTCGAGGGCGCTGAGGCATTGCTCGAGCGCACGGCAGGGCGCAAGGGGCTTGAGGGATTTCAAGACGGCCTTCACGCTTCGACGCCCCCGCCACGAATCGATCTGCAGCTCGAAAACGGCGTCGAGGGCGCAACCGCACGAAACAAGCCCGTCGATATCGGGGCAACGGAACATGATGGAGGCGAGAGAAGCGGATCCATCGGTCAGCAAGCACGACAAGTGGCTCTTATCGGCCCCGACCGCGCGCCCGCTCGCCATCATCACGCCATGCGCCAAGAAACGCGGGTTGGGATTCTCTTGGCCGAACGGAGCCAGAAGCTCGAGCTTCTCGACGCCGGAGATCGTCAACTCCGCTAGATCGACCACGGCATCGACATCGACGCGGGGGACGAACTCGTCGGCAGGCAGTTCGTCCATGTAATCGCAAAGGCGCTGCGCGAACAAAGGAAGCTTGTCGGTCTCTATCGTCACGCCGACGGCGGCATGGTGGCCTCCGAAACGGACGAGGATGTCGCTGCATGACGAAACGGCTTCGAACAAATTGACCTCGCCGACGCTTCTCCCCGAACCGTGGGCGATGTCGCCGTCGATCGTGAAGAGAAGCGACGGAACGCCGTAGACGTTGGTAAGGCGGGAAGCGACGATGCCCTTCACCCCTTCGTGCCAGCCTTCTCCCGCCACCACGAGAGCGCGTTGCCCATGGAAAACTCGTTCGGCTTCGACCGAGGCGACTTCGGCGAGCTCGGCTTCGATGGCGCGGCGGCGCGTGTTGGTGTCTTCGAGCTCGGCGGCGAGGCGGGCAGCCTCGGCGAACTCGTCGCACATCAGAAGATCGAGGGCAAGCTGGGCATTGCCCATGCGCCCAGCTGCGTTCAGGCGGGGAACGAGCGTGAAGCTCAGGTTCGACGACGTAACCGGTTTGTCGGCAAAGCCCGATTCACCGAGAAGGGCGGCGATGCAGACCCGGGGAGCCTCGTTGATCATGCGGATGCCCTCGGAAACGAGCGCGCGATTCTGGTCGCGCATGGGCATGAGGTCGGCCACGGTGCCAAGCGTCGCGAGGTCGACGAGGTCGAGCCAGAGCTCGGGCATGCCGAAGCGCGAGCCAACCGCCTGGACGACCTTGAGCGCCACCCCAGCGCCCGCAAGGATGGCATCGGGATTGTCGCTTTCCTTGGGATCGACAAGCGCGACGCCTTCGGGAACGAGGTCGGCTAGCTCATGATGGTCGGTGATGACCACGTCGATGCCGCGCTCCTTCAGGCATGCCACCTCGACTTTCGCCGCGATGCCGTTGTCGACGGTGACCACGAGATCAGGCTCGAGAGCCGACATGCGATCGATGGCCGCCTGGGACAGCCCGTAACCTTCCTCGAAACGCAAGGGGATGAAGGGCTCGACGATGCCCGAGCACGCCCGAAGGCCGCGCGTCATCAAAGCGGTCGCGGAAACGCCGTCGAGATCGAAATCGCCGAAGACGACGATCTTCTCTCGATCGATGATAGCCCGCGCAATGCGGTCGACCGCTTCGTCCATCCCCTTCATTCGATACGGATTTCCCCAGTCCCTCTCGAGCGAGGGGGCAAGGAATCGCTTGGCCTCTTCGACGGTATCTATCCCTCGCGCCACAAGGGTGTCGGCGATGAAACGGGGAAGATCGAGGTCGTTGGCCAAGCGCGATGATGCGGCGGGGTCGCCCGCCATCACGTTGATGCGCGCAGTCATGTTCGAACCTATCTACTTTTCTCTTTCTCGCGTTTCATTGTCGCACAAAACAAGAACGCTCCCCTCAAAGGGGAGCGTTCGCGGTTCGCAGGGAACGGAAAGCGGCAAAACGCGCACGCCGAGAACTCACCTGGCTCGGTTGAATTCCTCCTGCGTGCGGGAGATCCCCTTGGAAAGGAGCGACTCGACCGCTTCGGCAGCCAGACGACACGCTTGCGCAAAATCATCGGCCGCATCCTTCTTCGGCACCGCAAGAACGAAATCGACGACGCTCATTCGACCCGGAGGTCGACCGATGCCGGTGCGGACGCGAAGGAAATCTCGCGTGCCGAGCTTGTCGATGATGGACCGAAGGCCGTTGTGGCCGGCATGGCCACCGCCTTTCTTGACACGCACCGTCCCCGGGTCGATATCGAGCTCATCGTGAATGACGACGAGCTCCTCTGCGGGGCACTCGAACTCACGGCAGAGACGCGAGACCGGGCCGCCCGACAGATTCATGAAGCTCTGGGGCTTCGCGAGCACGACTTCCTCAACGGCTCCGCCGGAACGCCTCATCTTCCCGCGGCCAACAAGGGCACCACAGGTATTCTTCCAGTAGGTGACGCCCCACTCATCGGCAAGGAGGTCGACGACTTCGAAGCCGGCATTATGACGGGTATGGGCGTATTCTTCACCGGGATTGCCGAGACCAACTACAACGCGCATGGGACCTACAGGGCGAACTCGGGGTCGAACAGCGAAGCCACCGACTCGTTGGCGTAGACGTTGTTGATGGCACGCGCCAAGAGCGGGGCGACGGAGATGACGTTGATCTTGCCGGTCTGACGTTCCTGCGGGACGTAGACGGTGTTGCACACGACGACTTCGTCGATCTGGGAATTCTCGAGGCGATCGTAGGCGGGACCGGAGAAGATGGGATGGGTGGCGCACACGTAAACCTTGTCGGCGCCCTTTTCCTTGAGCGTCGCGACAGCTGCGCACAGCGTACCGGCGGTATCGATCATATCGTCGTTGACGACGCAGGTTTTGCCCTTGACGTCGCCGATCAATGCGGTGATCTCGGCCTTGTTATGACCAGGACGACCCTTGTGCATGATGGCGAGATCGGCTTCGAGCATGTCGGAGAGCTTCTTGGCGGCCTTCGCGCGACCGACGTCGGGGCTCACGACGCAGAGATCGGTTTCCTGGAGACCCTTCTTCTTGAAGTAGTCGGCGAAGATGGGCAGCGCCGTAAGGTGATCGACCGGGGTGTCGAAGAATCCCTGGATCTGACCCTGGTGGAGATCGATGGTGATGGTGCGGTCGATGCCGGCGGCCGTCATGATATTCGCAACGAGCTTAGCGGTGATCGGCTCGCGCGCGGCGGCCTTGCGGTCCTGGCGGGCATAACCATAGCAGGGAACGACGGCATTGACCGTACGGGCGGATGCGCGCTTGGCGGCATCGGCCATGATAAGAAGCTCCATGAGCGCTTCGTTGACGTTGGGGGTTGAGGTCGATTGAACGATGAAGACGTCGGCGCCGCGGACGCTCTCGAGATAGCGGGCGTAGATTTCCCCGTTCGAGAACTTTTCGAGCTTGACGTTACCGAGCGTCGTACCCAGCGACGTGGCGATCTCCTCAGCCAGCTCAGGGCACGTCGACCCCGAGAAGATCGCCATGGTTTTGGTCATGTTGCTCATTTCTTGTTCCTCTCGTTCCAATTTTCGATCTCCGTCTGACGGGCGCGACCCAAGCCGAGAGCGCCCGCGGAAACGTCTTTCGTTATAACCGAACCTGCGCCGATGAGCGAATTCTCGCCCAAAGTGACAGGGGCAACCATCATGACATCGCTACCGACGAAGCAATTATCCTCGATAACGGTAGGCCATTTCTTCACGCCATCGTAATTGCATGTAATGGACCCTGCGCCGATGTTGACGCCCGTCCCGAGCGTTGCGTCGCCGATATAGGACAGATGGGGCACCTTCGAGCCGGCGCCGATAGTCGATTTCTTGATCTCGACGTGCGTACCGGCCTTCGAGCCAGCGCACATGTGGGTACCGGGGCGAAGGTAGGCGCGAGGACCGCAAGTGACGTCTTCGTCGAGAACGGATTCCAAGGCAACGGTTTCCTCGATCGTGCACCCCTTGCCGACCGTCACATCGGTCAGACGCGTGTTGGGCCCGATCACGCTGTCGCTGCCGATGGTCGTGGCACCGTAGATCATCGTCATCGGGAGAATCTCGACATCGGCGGCGATCTTGACATCGGGGCCGATCCACGTCGTCGACGGGTCCATGATGGTCACGCCCGCATCCATGTGCTCACCGTTGATGCGATCGCGCAAAGCGCCTGTCGCCTCGGCAAGCTGACGGCGAGAGTTGACGCCGAGGCATTCGGCGGGATCGTCTGCAACCAGTCCTACGACTCGCTCGCCGCGGTCGTGGGCAATGCCGAGGACGTCGGTGAGATAGTACTCGCCTTGAGCGTTGTCGGTGGAGACTTCCTCGAGGGCCGAGAAGAGAAACTCGATATCGAAGCAGTAGAAGCCCGAGTTGCATTCGGTGATCAGGGCCTGATCGACGGAGCAATCCTTCTGCTCGACGATGGCCTCAACGTCACCTGCCGGTCCACGGACGATGCGACCGTAACCGGTGGGATCATCGGCGATCATCGTCAGAACGACGACAGCGGCTCCAGCCTCCTCGCGCGCACGAACAAGGCCTTCGATCGTCGAGGGGCGAACGAGAGGCGAATCGCCGGTAAGCACCACAAGCGAGCCCTTCCTGCCCGCAAGCGCCTCACGCGCAACGAGAACGGCATGGGCCGTTCCGAGCTGTTCTTCCTGAACGACGGTGACGCAATCCGCCAAGAGAGGCTCGACCTGCTCGCGCGCATGGCCGACCACGCCGACCACCGAATCGATGCCCGCGGCGCGAACCGCGTCGACAACCCACCTGACGAGGGGCTTGCCCATGATCTCGTGGGCAACCTTGGGCTTGGCCGACTTCATGCGCGTGCCTGCGCCTGCAGCCAAGATGAGAGCTGAAGCTTCCATGGACGCCTTTCGTTTGGGTTTCATTCCATCCGCAAGTATATAACAAAGGCGCCTGGAGCGATTCGGCCCCAGGCGCCTTGAGGGAACAACGACGGCGTCTCCACACGAAACGCAGCGCTCGGCGTCACATGACAAGCGCAGCGCACAGTGCATCGAGGAGAACGATGGCGTAGTGCTGCGCAGAACGGGCCTCCCCCGCCCCTTCCCAGCTTTCGAACGGAAGGCGCACGGCGATGCGTCGAGAATGCCCGCCCTTCGCCTGAAGAGCCTGGTCCAATCGAGAAGAAAGAGAGTCTTCGTCGCCGAATTCCACCGTCGGAACAAGACCGGCGGGATGCTCGTCTCCGACGAGGATCTGGATGAAGATCGTCGCGTCATCGGGAGCCACGAGAAGGGAGTCGGCGCTCGTCACCTTAGAGGCGGGGTTGGTGGCCAGGGCGAGGTTGGAGATGCGCGCGGCCACCGAACGAGTGAAGTCGCCTACGCCGAACAGGCAGATGAAATGGGATTCGAGGACCTCCGAGGCGCGCGCGAAGCCAAGACGGGGCGCGGCGCTAAAAGAGCTCTTCCCTTTCCAGGAGTGCTGAAGGTGATCGAGGGCGCGGAAGGTGAATGCGCCGGCGATACCGTCGTCGGGCAAGCCCATGTTCATCTGGAAGCGGCGAAGCGCAGCCTCCGTATGGGCGCCGAAGATCCCGTCGACATCGCCGCACGAGAAGCCGAGGGTGGAAAGAGCCTGTTGGAGCGTGTAGACGTCTCGGCCATGGTAAAAGGGCACGCGGAGGTAGAGCGTGCGGTCCCCCAGCGCAAAAGACGCATCGACGAGGCGTCCCCATACCGTGTCGTCGACCTCTTCGCGCTCTTCGATGCCGGTTGCCCGACACAATTCGAGAACAGCCGCTGCGGTCGCCTCGTCGAATATGCCACTCGCCCTTCCCTCGTCGAGCAGCCCTGCCTTAACCAGACGGCGCTGAACGTCTTCGACGGCGGCACCGGTATCGTTTTTCTTAATCGGTTCCATAAGTCTCACTACTTCAATCGATCGACGAACCAATCGGCAATGGAAACGAGAAGATCGCGTTCGCGCGAAGCGGGCAACAACCCTACGAGTCGCTCCTTGGCGTTAGTCGTCAGGCCTTCGGCGTATGCGCGCGCATATTCGATGCTCCCCGATTCCCTCATGATCTCGACGGCTTCATCGAGAAGGGCGGGATCGGTGTGCTTCCCCGAGAGAAGCTCGATCAAGCGTTCGCGCCGAGAGGAATGGCGCAGAGCGTGAACGACGACGAGCGTGCGCTTGCCCTCGGTGATGTCGCTCCTGAAATCCTTTTCCTTAGCCTCTTTCGTTCCGATCAGGTTGAGCAGGTCGTCCTGGATCTGGAACGCAAGACCCGTATCGAGGCCGAACGAGCGCAGACCCTCGACGACTTCCTCGCTCGCGCCACCCACCATCGCACCGACGGCAAGGGGCACAGCGCCCGAATAGTGAGCCGTCTTATGGGTTGCCATGGCGAGGTAGTCTTCCGGGGAAAGGTCGTAACGACCATCGCGAGCCCATCCGATATCAAGGGCCTGGCCCTCGACGGTGTGCTGGGCCATCGCCACGAGCTCGATGGCGACGCGAACCTTCATCGAGTCATCGAGAAGGGGGTCGCGCATAACGATGCCGTTCAC
This sequence comes from uncultured Eggerthella sp., assembly GCA_959607715.1. Classification (GTDB taxonomy): domain Bacteria; phylum Actinomycetota; class Coriobacteriia; order Coriobacteriales; family Eggerthellaceae; genus Anaerotardibacter. Next base: position 35,958 of record CAUHNN010000008.1, read on the forward strand.
AATGGACAGCGCAAGGTCGCCGGAGTTGATCGCCAACCCCTCGCCTTCGGTTAAATGCATGCACGGCTCGCCGCGACGCAGCTCCGCCTCATCGGCGATGTCGTCGTGGATGAGCGCAGCTGTATGGAAATGCTCGATAGCAGCCGCAGCGGAAAGCGCGCGCAGATGGTCGCCCCCCACGGCTCGGCATGCAGCGATGCAGATAAGCGGACGATGGCGCTTGCCGCCGTTGGCGCTGTACTTCATCAAAGGATCGTAGAGATAGCGATCCATGTCGGGATGGCTGCCGCGAGGGATGTAGGCGTTGATCGCATCGCCGATTCTGTCGGCGAAAAGGGAGAGGTACTCCTCGAAAAGAGAAGAGGATGCGCCCTGCTCCGCCGACCCGGCGGCGCGGTTTTTCTCGATCTCCTCACACCGTGCCCCGAAATCGGAAAACATACGATCTATTTCCGTTGTGCTGACAGGAGAATCGCTATATGCCATAAGATTCAAACGCTTTCACGATAAGAGCCGTACATAGTAATCAGCTTGATCAGAAAAGAAGCTGGTAGGAGCGGTGGGGCTCGAACCCACAAGCCCGAAGGCGGCGGATTTTAAGTCCGCTGCGTATGCCGATTTCGCCACGCTCCCACGTCGTTTCAAGACACAAGCTCTATCATGATAGCAAAGTTTCGCGCGCTTTCCTTTCAAGCGCCGTGCGAAACGAAGCGTCACTCGCCCGCAGCACGCTCGAGGATCATGCCCTGGAGGATGTCGGATTCGCTCACCGTGAAACGATCAAGCCCAAGAGCGGCAAGCACCTCCTGAAGGATGACGCTGCCCGCGACGATCACGCCGGCGCGCTTCGGCTCAAGGCCGACAATGAGCTTGCGCTGCTCGAGGGGAACCGATGCGAACGCTTCGTGGACGCGATCGAGCGTAGCCCGATCGACGACGGTGCCCTGGACACGCTCGGGGTCGTAGCGCACCATGCGGCGATCGACCGAAACGATGCTCGTCGCCGTGCCCGCAACGGCCACCATCCGATCAGGTAGGCACCCTAACCGGTAGGCCTCTTCGAAAACAGGATCGAACTCAGAGGCTATCCACCTGCGCGCTTCGACGATCTCGCGATCGACGGGAGGGTCCATCGAAAGAAAACGCTCGGTGACGCGGCGGCATCCGATGTTGAAGCTGTGCGCGAACATCGGCGCTTTGCCGGCCTCGCCGAAAACGACCTCCGTGGAGCCTCCGCCGATATCGACCAGGGCGATGCTCTGCCCCTCAAAGCCCCGTGAAGCGCCCTTGAACGACAAACGCGCCTCGGTGTCCCCATCCACAACGTCGACGAAAACCCCCAGATCAGCGAGGCGATCGACGAGAACCGACGCGTTTGACGCATCGCGGCAGGCGCTCGTCGCAACGGCCACAAGAGGTATCTCGCAGCCTTCGCTCAGAGCAAGGCCATCGACGATCGAGCGGTATTCAGCGATTCGGGAAACGGCGCGGTCAATGGCATCCAGACGAAGGAGGCCGGTTTTGTCGACCCCGATCCCTAGATTCACGATTTCGCAGCGGCGCGCCAGCTCGCGAAGATCCCCATCGCGCACCTCGGCGACGAGAAGGCGGCACGTGACCGTGCCGATGTCTATGGCTGCAACGCGCTTACGCTCCATAGCCGAACACCACGTCGAGGATGCCGGAATACCACGTGCTCGGCGCTGCGACATCGCCTTCCTCGACCGGATAGGCGATGTCGTCGGAATCGGTGTCGGTCGGCGTGACCGTCACCCCTTCGACGGTAGCGGTGTGCTCGTCTTTGCGCATGAGCCCTAGATCGGAGCGCGCCCGATCCTCGATGCCCTCATCGGTGTTGAGGTAATCGACACGCGCCTGCATTTCCTGATTGTAGGAAACGAGTTCGTCGTATTCCGCTTGAAGCTGCTGGAGATGACGAGTCTCGTTGTAGTAGTTCGCACACGGGGGGTAGAGCATGACGCAAGCGAACGCCACCACGACCGTGACAGCGAGCGCACGCATGGCGAGCTGCGAAGGCGAAGCGAACGCGGAGAGCAGGCTCGAGATCGAGAAACCGAACGAAGAGCGCTCTTTGGCCGAAGTCTGCATGCGGGCGGACTTCCGATGCGTTCCGCCCATACGCATCTCGTACACGGCGGCACGGCTCGCCTCAGGAGCGTCGACCCTCGCCCGTTCGCGCTCCCGCTTGCCTATCGTCCTGTCGTAGGCGCGCTCCGCCTTGACGGATCGAAAGCGTTTTCTGATCTCATCGGCGAACGCGGCATTCGCGCCCGCCTGGCGGGCGCGAGGACGAAAATCCCCTTCGACTCCACGACGATCGGCGACTGCGCGAGGACGCCGAGAGTCACGCGACGAGCGGTCAACGCGGCGCGATGCGGTCTCGACGCGCGAAGATCGCCGCTCGTCGACGCGAGGAGCGGCATGACGCGGCGCCGCATGGGAAGGACGCGAAGCGCGCACGTGACGAGAAGAGCCCTCATGGGCTCTGACCTCGTCAAACGACAATATATTCGCTCTGCGCGTCACGAAAAGACATATCCCTTCGGCATCTGGGTTCGATTGAGTAGTGCGGGTAATGCTGAAAGTCACTCAACTATACCACAGCCCATCGGCCCCGAAATAAGGAGCCCAAAAGAAAAGAAGACCACACAAATGCGGTCTTCTCCCCAGTACCTGCGAGGATCCGCGCAGGCGTATTTTCCTCAAGCGAGATTAGTCCTCGGCCAAAGCCTCGGCGATCTCGTCGGTGATGTCCATGGCGTGATAGACGTTCTGAAGGTCTTCGAGCTCTTCAAGCTTATCGATAAGGCGCATGACCTTCTTGGCGTCCGAGACGGAAACCTCAGCGGGAGTAGTGGGCTCCATGATGAACTCGGCGCCCTTCACGATGATGCCCTGCTCCTCGAGTCCCTTCTTAACGGACATGAGGTCGGTCGGCGCGGTGTAGACGATCCACTCCTCGTCGGCGTCTTCGTAGTCGCTTCCGCCGGCCTCGGCGACAGCGAGCATGAACTCGTCTTCATCGACCGCGTTTTCTTTGTCGGCGACCTTCTTTTCCTCGCTCTTGATGATCTTCTCGACGAGGATCTGTCCCTTGCGCTCGAACTGGAATGCGACAGAGCCCGAGGTGCCGAGGTTGCCGCCGTGATGGTTGAACGCAGCACGAACATCGGCAGCGGTGCGATTGCGGTTGTCGGTCAAGGCTTCGCAGTAAACGGCTACGCCACACGGACCGTACCCTTCGTAAACGACCGTTTCGTAGTTCGCGGCATCCTTGCCGGAGCCGAAGGCCTTGTCGATAGCGGTCTTGATCTTATCCTTGGGAAGAGAGTAGCTCTTCGCCTTGTCGATCGCAGCCGCAAGGGATGCGTTGTTGTCGGGGTTGGGGTCGCCGCCTTCCTTGGCTGCAACGGTGATGTTGCGGGAAAGCTTAGAGAACAATGCGGAACGCTTGGCGTCCTGGGCCGCCTTACGATGCTTGGTGGTAGCCCACTTTGAGTGCCCTGACATATACCATACCTTTCGAATGCGTGATAATCCAACTGGGCATTTTAGCATACGAAAGGGGGAGCGTTTCGCAAGACCACGACAGTCTCCACGGAAATACAGGAGCCCCTTGCGCAAGGTTCCACCGGAGAAACCTGCCTGTGCGCTCTTTGCTACACTAAGCGATCATGACCATGCTCCTAACAGATCCACAAGACCCGCGGCTGTCGGTGTTCTCCTCCATGACCGACAGCGAGCTTCGCGATCCCAAGCAACTCATCGGCCTCGCACGCACGACCGGCGACGCGAACGTGATGAGGGGCATATTCATCGCGGAATCCCGCAACGTCATCGAGCGGGCCATCGCCTCCGGCTGCCTGCCTTTCGCCATCGTCTCCGAAAACCGATGGCGAAAGGCAGCAGAGCAGATCGCCGAGGAAACGTCAGCCCCCACTCTTTTCGTGGGAACGCACGCTCAGGTCGCCGCCATCACCGGCATCGAACGGACGAGAGGGCCACTTGCCGCATTCTACCGCCCCGAGCCGCTTGATCCCCGCGCGCTGATCGAAGGCTCCCGACGCGTCGCCGTGCTCGAGAACATAGCGAACCATACCAACGTCGGCGCCATCTTCCGCTCGGCCGCCGCCTTGGGAATCGATGCGATCCTCGTGACGCCTGGATGCCACGATCCCTTCTATAGACGAGCCGCCCGCGTATCGATGGGCACGGTGTTCCAGGTTCCCTGGGCGCGCATCGGAACATCCGCCGATTGGGCGAACGAAGGAATCGACCTGCTGAAGAAGAAAGGATTCACCACCGCCGCACTCGCGCTCGAAGAGAATTCCCTGCGATTGCAAGACCCCCGCATCGCGCATGCCGACAGGCTCGCTCTCGTCCTGGGCACCGAAGGCGATGGGCTCATGGCGAGCACCATCGCAGCATGCGATCACACCGTCATGATTCCCATGGCGCACGGAGTCGACTCCCTCAACGTCGCCGCCGCGAGCGCCGTCGCATTCTGGGAAACCTGCGCCAGAGACGTCTCGGCCTTCCCGCCAACCGGGCGCTGACAGCTCCCTCGACATGAAAAAGCGGGCCCTCCCACTGCGAGAGGACCCGCTGACGCTTCAAGAGGGCAACCTGAACGGCAAATCTAGACGCCTTGCTCCTTTTCGACGACCGCTGCGATGGCGCTGGCGACGCGATGAGCCTCTTCATGGGTAGCCGCCTCAACCATAACGCGGACAAGAGGTTCCGTGCCGCTTGGACGCACGAGGATTCGACCGCTCGAAGCGAGCTCCTCTTCGCTCTTTCGGATGGCCGCGGCGATCACGTCGTCCTCGAGAGCCGCCGCCTTGTCCCTTACCTGGACGTTGATCAGCTCCTGCGGGAAGCGCTTCATCACGCTAGCCGTCTCCGAAACGGGGCGCCCGTGGCGCACGCACGCCGAAAGGAACTGGCATGCGGTAACCAAGCCGTCGCCGGTGGAATTGTGGCGCAGGAAGATCATGTGGCCACTCTGCTCGCCGCCGAGAGCGTAGCCGCCCGCCCTCAGCTGGCCGAGAACGTAGCGATCGCCCACCTGGGTCTGGATGACGTCGATGCCGGCCTCTTCCATGCAGCGAACGAAGCCCAGGTTGCACATAACCGTCGAAACGACCGTATTGCTCGGAAGCATACCGCGATCTTTCAAGTCGAGCGCGCATACGGCCTCGACGACATCGCCGTCGATTTCCCCGCCGTTTTCGTCGACGAACATGACGCGATCGGCATCCCCGTCGTGGGCGATGCCGATGGAGGCGCCCGTCGCGGCGACGAGGTTCTTTAGCGGATCAAGGTGCGTCGATCCGCACTTCACGTTGATATCGGTGCCCGTGAAGTCGTCGTTGATCGCGATCACCTCCGCACCGAGCTCTTCGAGGGCGCGCTGCGTCGTGAAAGAGGCCGCGCCGTGGCCCGTATCGAGTGCGATCTTCATCCCTTCGAAAGAGATCCCCTCTTCCCGAACGATCTCGACGGCATGATCGATGTAGAGCTCGCATGCGTTCTCGACGGCAACGACGACCCCGACTTCATCGCCTCGGGGAAGGTCGTGGCTCGAAGGGCCCCCCTTCTCAACGAACGCCTCGATGGACTCCTCGACAGCGTCGGGAAGCTTGAATCCCTGACCGTCGAAGAATTTGATCCCGTTGTACTCGGGCGGATTATGCGACGCGCTGATGACGATGCCGCCGTCGGCGCACAGCTCCCTAACGAGAAACGCCACGCCCGGCGTCGGGATGATCCCGGCCGCAAGCACCGTCCCGCCGCGACTCATGATGCCCGCATTGAGAGCCGCTTCGAGCATGTCCCCCGAAAGACGCGTGTCTTTGCCGACCACGATCGTCCTGCCGAGGAACTCAACGGCCGCCTGACCGAGCTTGAAGGCGACGTCGCAGGTTAGTTCGGTGTTGGCAACGCCACGCGCGCCATCGGTACCGAAGAGCTTAGCCATGGTAAACCCTTTCTACTCAACGTGATTGCCGCGGTTGATGTGCCCCTTCTTCAGCAGCACCACCCCGCCGCGCAGCGCGATCTCGTCTTCGGTCATACGAGAATTGAGCTCAGCCGCGAATTCATCGAGGGAAATGCCCACGCGCTCAAGAAGAACCATGAGATGATAGACGACGTCGCCCGCTTCGTAGCGAAGGTGATCGACCTCGGCCGAGTCCCCCTCATTCGCGACGACATCCTTGGCCGCAAGCGTCGTCTCGTGGGCCTCTTCGACGAGTTTCTTCAGCAAGACGTCGATATCGCCTTCGAGAAGACGGTAGGTGTAGCTTCCCTCCCCCGCCGACCTGCGGTCATGAATGGTGCGGGACAGAGATTCGAGCGATGAGCCGATCTGGCTTTCCGGCGCCGGTCGATCATCGGAGTAGTACGTTTTCATGTTTAATTCCCTCTCGATTATTCAGATACCGTCTAGAATAACGCACCTTCCGGGTGCTTCATTTCTAGAGCTTCGCCAGAATGGCATCGCGGGCTCGGCAGGTCTCGTACTGCGCCCGCTCGACGTCGATCGTCGGATAAGCCCCGTCGCGATACGCCACCGAACCGTCGACCATCGTGAGAACGACATCGCTTCCCTGGGCGGAATAGACAAGGTTACTCGCCGCGCTGCCCAGAGGCTGCATCCAAGGCGTGTCGACATCGAGAACGACCAGGTCGGCTCGACAACCCTCCTCGATGCATCCGCAATCGGTCCTTCCCTGGGAAAGCGCACCGCAGCGCGTCGATGCGTGGATGACGTCCTCAGCGGAAAGGCCAACAGGCGTGCAATCGCTTGCGCGCTGCATGAGAGCGAGGAGGTACATGTCGGAAAACATGTTGTGGTTGTTGTTGCTCGCGACTCCATCGGTACCCAAAGCCACGTTCACGCCAGCAGCGCGCATGGCGGCGACATCGGCGATCCCGCTGCCAAGCTTCGCGTTCGAAGCGGGGCACGTGGCGACGAATACGCCCTTTTCGGCCAGAATCGCGAAATCCCCTTCCTCGAGCCATACGCAATGCGCTGCCGTGGTGGGGGCATCGAAAAGGCCGCAGTCAGCCAGATAGCGCACGGGGGTCTTGCCATCATGGCGCTCCTTGCATGCAGCGACCTCCGATGACGTCTCGCTCACGTGGACCTGCATGCGCAGACCCTGATCGAGCGTCGCTTCGGCCAGCGTGCGGACGATTCTCTCAGTCGAAGTGTATTCGGCATGGAGGTTGTAATCGACGAGAAGTCGGCCGTCTGCGGCACCATGGTATTCACGAACGAGTCTCTCGTTGAGGAAAGCATGGGGCAGATCGGCATAGGAAGCGTCGGGGTCGAAGCAGATGACGCTATCCCCGAGATTGCACTTGATCCCCGATTCGATGATCGCGCGCGCTCGAGCGTCGGAGTGATAGTACATATCGGAAAACGAAACGACCCCGAAGCGCAGCATCTCGGCTATGCCGAGAAGAGACGCATAATAGGCGTCAGAGTCCTCGATGAGATCCTCGAACGGAAAGATCGCCTCGTTGAGCCAACGATCAAGGGGGAGGTTCTCTCCCCGTCCGCGCAAAAGCGTCATCGGCACATGGGCATGGGCGTTGTACAAGCCAGGCATGAGAAGCTTCCCGCTTCCGTCATAGCGCTCATCGTAGGAGCCCGACGGAGCATGGTCGCCGATGTAGTCGATGCGACCTTCGCTCACGCCTACCCATCGATGGTCGAAGGCCGTGCCCCGATGATCAACCATCGAGATATCCTCGAAAAGAAACGAGCCCATAGAGCCCCCTTTCCCTGGTGCAGCAGACGAGATGCACCCAGATACGAAGCACGCGCCCCGAGAAGGGGCGCGTGCGGTAGTTCATTCGCTTTCACGCGATGCGAAAGACGCGTGCGCTTACTCCTGGTCTCCAGCCTCGTCTTCAGCGCTCGTGAGGTTGAAACCGAGATCGGAAGAACCGAGCAGAGCGTCAAGCTCCTCGAGGTTGCGCTGATACGAGCGCGGAGGAAGCGCTTCACCGAGCATGTCCTCGCCCTCGGTGTTGAAGGTTGCAGGCTGATCGCCGCCGATCAGGACCGTGTCATCGGGAGAGAAGACCATGTCGAGCAGCTGGCTCATGTCGTCGCGGGACGCATTCAGATCATCCTCGATGACATGGGTCAAGCCACGAGCCTCGAGGCCCGCCTTGAGCTCTTCGATGGCCTTGGTGCCGATGCCCTCGATACGGAGAAGCTCATCTTCGCTGCGGCCGACGAGGTCAGCCACGGTTTCGATGCCGGCCTCGGAGAACTTGTTCGCCCAACGCTGAGAAACGCCCAGGTCATCATAGATGTAGAGGCGAGCCTCTTCGTCGGTGAGGTTGTTCGCACGGTAACCGGACGTGATCGACGCGAAGTAGCTCGCGTAGTCGGAGCCGGCACCGAGGTAGCCCTCGCCGTCAAGCGACCAATCCTGAGGCTGCGGAAGCAGATCCTCGATTTCGCGAAGCGCCTGCGGGGCGGAGTCGGGAAGTCGCTCGGAGTCGACGCGATCAACAGGCACGCCCTTGTACGTAAGCCCAACGTCGTGATAGCGCTTGAGGCCCGTACCTGCAGGGATCGGCTTGCCGATGATGACGTTCTCCTTGAGGCCCTGAAGCGTATCGACCTTGCCTTCGATAGCGGCATCGGTGAGGACCTTGGTGGTCTCCTGGAACGATGCGGCAGAGAGGAAGGAATCCGTCGCCAAGGACGCCTTGGTGATACCGAGCAGCAGCGGCTGGCCTACCGGAGGCTTCTTGCCGGCGAGGACGAGGTCGTTCACAACGTCCTCGAACTCGAAACGGTTCACCTGACGGCCCGGAAGCAGATCGGAATCGCCCGGATCGGTGACGGCGACCTTTCGCAGCATCTGGCGCGCGATGACCTCGATGTGCTTGTCGTTGATGTCTACGCCCTGGGAGACGTAAACATCCTGGACCTGATCGACGATGTAGCGCAGCGTCGTGTTGGGATCGGTCAAGCGCAGAAGGTCATGCGGGTTGACCGAGCCCTTGGTGAGCTGCTGACCGACCTCGACTTCGCAACCGTCGTAGATACCCGGCAGAAGCTGGGCGCGAGCGGAAACAACGTATTCGCGGATGTTGCCTTCCTGGTCGTGGACCGTAAGGGTCTTGGTGTTCTTGTCGCCCGCAACCTGGAGCGTACCGCCGATTTCGGCAAGGACGGCCTGGCCCTTGGGCTTGCGCGCCTCGAAGAGCTCGGTAACACGAGGAAGACCGTGCGTGATGTCCTCACCTGCAACGCCGCCGGTGTGGAACGTACGCATCGTCAGCTGCGTGCCGGGCTCGCCGATGGACTGAGCCGCGATGATGCCGGCAGCCGTGCCGATGTTGACCGGACGCGAGGTGGCGAGGTCCCAGCCGTAGCACTTCTGGCAGATGCCGTGCTCGGCATGGCAGGTCATGACCGCGCGATGCTTGATCTTCTTGACGCCGGCATCGACGAGCTGCTGCAGCTGCGCAACGGAGGACGGGTACTCGCCTGCCTCCATGACGATCTCGCCAGTGGTTTCGCTGACCGCGGGAGCAGCAAGGCAACGCCCGACGAGGGAATCATCGATTTCGCCCTTGGCGTTGAGCAGCGAGCACTCGACGCCGTCGGTGGTGCCGCAGTCGATCTCGCGGATGATGACGTCCTGAGCAACGTCGACGAGACGACGGGTCAGGTAACCGGAGTCAGCCGTACGCAGCGCGGTGTCAGCCAGACCCTTACGGGCGCCGTGAGTGGAAATGAAGTATTCCAGAACGGAAAGGCCCTCACGGAAGTTCGCCTTAATCGGGCGGTCGATGATCTCACCCTTCGGGTCGGACATAAGGCCGCGCATACCGGCGAGCTGACGGATCTGCTTGATGTTACCTCGAGCACCGGAGAACGCCATCATGTAGATAGGGTTGAACTTGTCGAAGTTGGCGGCCATCGCGTCGCCCACTTCCTCGTTCGCGGCGTTCCAGATGTCGACGATCTGCTTATGGCGCTCCTCGTCGGCCATCAGGCCCATCTCGTAGTCCTCGTCGATAGCGGCAACCTTGGCATCCGCCTCAGCGAGGATCTCGCCCTTTTGGGGAGGAACGGTGGCGTCGTAAACCGAGACGGTGACGCCCGCACGGGTCGCGTAGTGGAAACCAGCGCTCTTCAGACCGTCCAGGATGGGCTCCATCTCGGCGGTGGTGTAGCGGTTGCAGCAATCCTCGACGAGACGGCTGATCTCCGACTTGTTCATCTCGTAGTTCAGGAACGGATAGTCCTCCGGCAGCAGGTTGTTCAGCGTGATGCGGCCAACCGTGGTCTCGATGCGCTCACCGGCCTTATGGTCGGTGAAGGAGCCGAAGGAGGATGCGACCTTGGTGTCCTCGGTCAGGCGAACCCAGATCTTCGCCTGAAGATCGAGGTCGGCACGAGCATCGTAGGCGTTCATGGCGTCGGCGAAATCGACGAAGGAACGTCCCTCGCCCGGGAAGCCGTCACGAGCAGCGGTCAGATAGTACAGACCGATGATCATATCCTGCGTGGGAATCGTCAGAGGACGACCATGAGCAGGCGATTTGATGTTGTTGGCAGAAAGCATCAGGACGCGCGCCTCAGCCTGGGCTTCATTGCCCAGCGGCACGTGAACAGCCATCTGGTCACCGTCGAAGTCGGCGTTGAATGCCGTGCAGACGAGAGGATGGAGCTTGATGGCCTTACCCTCGACCAGAACCGGCTCGAACGCCTGAATGCCGAGACGATGGAGCGTAGGTGCGCGGTTGAGGAGAACCGGATGCTCGGTGATGACCTCTTCAAGAACGTCCCAAACATAGCTGGCACCGCGATCGACGGCACGCTTAGCGGCCTTGATGTTGGCAGCGTACTCGAGTTCGACCAGGCGCTTCATAACGAAGGGCTTGAACAGCTCGAGGGCCATCTGGGAGGGCAAACCGCACTGATGGAGCTTCAGCTGAGGGCCGACGACGATAACGGAACGACCGGAATAGTCGACGCGCTTGCCGAGAAGGTTCTGACGGAAGCGACCCTGCTTGCCCTTGAGCATGTCGGAAAGCGACTTCAGGGGACGGTTGCCGGGACCCGTGACGGGACGACCGCGACGGCCGTTGTCGAACAGGGAATCGACGGCTTCCTGCAGCATTCGCTTCTCGTTGTTGACGATGATCTCGGGCGCACCGAGATCGAGCAGTCGGCGAAGACGGTTGTTGCGGTTGATGACGCGACGATACAGATCGTTCAGGTCGGACGTCGCGAAACGACCGCCATCGAGCTGGACCATAGGACGCAGATCCGGCGGAATGACCGGGATGACGTCGAGGATCATGTCGGAAGGCTTGTTCGAGGAGTGGAGGAAGGAGTCCACCACCTTGAGGCGCTTGATGGCCTTGGTGCGCTTCTGGCCCTTGCCGGTGGCAACGGTCTCGCGAAGCTCCTCCGCCGTGGCCTCGAGGTCGATCTCGTCGAGAAGATCGCGGATAGCCTCGGCGCCCATGCCGCCCTTGAAGTAGTCAGAATAGTTCAAACGCATCTCGCGGTAGAGGGCCTCGTCGGAGACGAGCTGCTTGGGCTCGATCTTGAGGAAGGCCTCGAGAGCCTCGGAGCGCAGGGACTTGCGCTCGTTGAACTCTTCGTAAATGTCGGCGATTTCCTCTTCGACTTCCTCGGGCGTGAGACGCTCCTCTTCCTCGATGTCGTCGACGAACTCATCGTCGGCGGGAACGTAGTTCACCGACAGACGACGCGTCGCCTCGATGAGGCGGTCGCGCTCGGCGTCGAGTTCCTCGAGATCGGCAGCCAACTCGTCGCGAAGCTCCTCGACATCCTCGTCGCGAGCCTCCTTGTCGACCGTGGTGATGATCGAAGAAGCGAAGTAGAGAACCTTCTCGAGCTCCTTGGGAGCGATATCGAGCAGGTAACCCAAACGGGACGGAGAGCCCTTGAAGTACCAGATGTGGCTAACCGGAGCAGCGAGCTCGATGTGGCCCATGCGCTCGCGGCGAACCTTGGAACGGGTCACTTCGACGCCGCAGCGTTCGCAGGTGATGCCCTTGAAACGGATGCGCTTGTACTTACCGCAGGCGCACTCCCAGTCCTTCGTGGGACCGAAGATCTTCTCGCAGAAAAGGCCGTCCTTTTCGGGCTTGAGGGTACGGTAGTTGATGGTTTCGGGCTTCTTCACTTCGCCACGAGACCAACCGCGGATATCCTCCGCACTCGCCAGGGAGATACGGATGGCGTCAAAGTTGTTAACGTCGAATTCGCTCATTTAGTTCTCCTCTCCCTTACCGATGAGGTCGATGGTGTCGTCATTGATGGTGCCGCCCATCAGGTCGCCGAGTTCGGCGGTGATGGAACCGAGGAGATCGTCCTCCTCCTTGGGGGCCTCCTCGCGGATTGCTTCTGCACCGCGGGGCTCACCGTAGTCCTCGGGCTCGTGGGTAACGTCGATCGTCTGATGCTCATGGCCCTCAAGCTCGACGTTGAGGCAAAGGGAGCGCATCTCCTTGATGAGGACCTTGAAGGACTCGGGGACCTCGGGTGCGGGGATGGACTCGCCCTTGACGATGGCCTCGTAGGACTTCACGCGACCAGAGGTGTCGTCGGACTTGATGGTCAGGATCTCCTGAAGGACGTTGGATGCGCCGTAGGAGTACAGCGCCCAAACTTCCATCTCGCCGAAGCGCTGGCCGCCGAACTGGGCCTTACCGCCGAGCGGCTGCTGGGTGATAAGGCTGTAGGGACCGGTCGAACGGGCATGGATCTTGTCGTCGACCATGTGACCGAGCTTGAGGATGTAGGTCTGGCCAACCGTGATGGGCTCACGGAATTTCTCGCCCGTGCGGCCATCGTAGAGCCAGGTCTTGCCGGTGCGGGAAAGCTGGGGGATCAAATCCATGCAGAAATGCTCCCCGTACTTCTGCTTGTTGCGGTTGACCAGGTTGCGGTTAGCCTTCTCGATAGCGTCGGAGATCTCCTCTTCCGTCGCGCCGTCGAAGACCGGCGTGGCGACGTACTGAGGACCCTCGACGACCTCGTCGCTGTTCTCGTCGTCGGACCATCCCCACTTAGCGGCCCAGCCGAGGTGGTTCTCGAGCAGCTGGCCGACGTTCATACGGGAAGGAACGCCGAGCGGATTGAGCATGACGTCGATGGGGGTGCCATCGGCGAGATAAGGCATATCCTCGACCGGCAGGACACGGGAAATAACGCCCTTATTGCCGTGACGGCCGGAAAGCTTGTCGCCCTGCTGGATCTTGCGCTTCTGAGCAACGAAGACGCGAACGAGCTCGTTGACTCCGGGAGCCAGCTCGTCACCCTCGGCGCGGGAGGAGCGAACGACGTTGATGACGCGACCGCCGGCACCATGGGGCACCTTGAGAGACGTATCGCGAACCTCGCGCGCCTTCTCACCAAAGATCGCGCGAAGCAGGCGCTCCTCGGCGGTGAGCTCAGTCTCGCCCTTAGGGGTGACCTTGCCGACGAGGACGTCGCCCGGGAAGACTTCGGCACCGATGCGGATAACGCCGTCGGCATCGAGGTCGGAGATCATGTCCTCGGAGATATTCGGGATCTCGCGGGTGATTTCCTCAGGTCCGAGCTTGGTGTCGCGCGCGTCGATCTCGTATTCGGAGATGTGGACGGAAGTCAGCAGGTCTTCGGCGACGACGCGTTCGGAGACGATGATGGCGTCCTCGTAGTTGTAGCCTTCCCACGGCATGTAGGCGACCATGAGGTTCTGGCCGAGCGAGAGTTCGGCGTGGTCGCACGACGGACCGTCGGTCAGCACGTCGCCGGCCTGGACGCAGTCGCCCTTGCGGACGATGGGCTTATGGTTGATGCAACCGGACTGGTTGGAGCGCTGGAACTTCGGGATGAGGTACTCATCGTACTCGCCGTCCTCGCGCTCGATGATGATGGTCTGGCCGTCAACGTAGTCGACGATACCGGCGTTCTGGGCAACCAGAACCTCGCCGGAGTCGACTGCGATGCGGTGCTCGATGCCCGTACCGACCAAAGGAGCGTCGGGGCGAAGCAGCGGAACAGCCTGACGCTGCATGTTGGAGCCCATGAGCGCGCGGTTTGCGTCGTCGTGCTCGAGGAAGGGGATCAGCGACGTTGCGACGGAGGTCATCTGGCGCGGGGAAACGTCCATGTAGTCGACGCTTTCGGGCAGCATATCCATTGCCTCGCCGAAGACGCCGTTGCTGTCGGTCGTGCGGCAGAGGACGCGGTTCGACTTGACGAACTCGCCGTTCTCGAAGCGACCGAATTCGCGCGTCTCGGGATGGAAGGTCTCGTTCGCCTGGGCGATCGTGTACTTCTCCTCCTCGTCGGCGGTAAGGTAGTCGACCTCGTCAGTGACCTTGCCATCGACGACGCGACGGTACGGGGTCTCGATAAAGCCGTACGGGTTGACGCGCGCATACGTCGCCAAAGAGCCGATCAGGCCGATGTTCGGACCTTCAGGCGTCTCGATCGGGCACATACGACCGTAGTGGGAGGTATGGACGTCGCGGACCTCGAAGCCTGCGCGTTCACGGGACAGACCGCCCGGACCGAGCGCGGAGAGACGGCGCTTGTGCGTGACGCCCGCGGCGATGTTGGACTGGTCCATGAACTGGGAAAGCTGCGAAGAGCCGAAGAACTCCTTGATGGCCGCGACGATGGGACGGATGTTGACAAGCGACTGCGGCGTGATGTCGTCGGGCTCCTGCATGCTCATGCGCTCGCGGACGACGCGCTCCATGCGGGAAAGGCCGATGCGGAACTGGTTCTGGATCAGTTCACCGACCGTGCGGATGCGACGGTTGCCGAAATGGTCGATGTCGTCGACCTGAACGCCTTCGACGCCGTCGTGGAGGGCGACGATGTAGCGCATGGTTGCGATGATGTCCTCTTGGGTGAGCGTGGAGGAGTGGTTCTCGGGATCGAAGCCGAGCTTCTTGTTGATCTTGTAGCGGCCGACCTTGGCAAGATCATAGCGCTGCGGGTTGAAGAAGAGGCCATCGAGCAACGTGCGAGCCGAATCGATCGTCGGGGGCTCGCCCGGACGAAAACGACGGTACAGCTCGATCAGCGATTCCTCCTTGGTGGTGGCGGGGTCGCGATCAAGGGTGCGGATGACCATCTCGGAATCGCCGAGGATCTCGATGATCTCCTCGCGGGTCTCGGCGATGCCGAGGGCGCGGAGAAGAAGCGTTGCCGGCTGCTTGCGCTTGCGGTCGATGCGGACCGAGAGGATATCGCGCTTGTCGGTCTCGAACTCGAGCCATGCGCCGCGGGAAGGGATGACCTTCGCGTTGTAGATCGTCTTATCCGAGGTCTTATCGCGCTCAGAGGAGAAGTAGACGCCGGGGGAACGGACGAGCTGGGAAACGACGACGCGCTCGGTACCGTTGATGATGAAGGTGCCGCGCTGGGTCATGAGCGGGAAGTCGCCCATGAAGACGTTCTGCTCCTTGATTTCGCCCGTCTCGCGATTGATGAAGCGGATGTCGGCGAACAGCGGCGCCTGGTACGAGACGTCGCGCGCCTTGCACTCGTCGACGCTGAACTTGGGCTCGCCGAACTCGTGCGCGCCGAACTCGACGCACATATCCTTGGTGTTGGATTCGATGGGGCTGATGTCCGAGAACGCATTGGACAGGCCCTCTTCCATGAACTGCTTGAAGCTATCCGTTTGGATTGCGATAAGATTGGGGACGTCCATGACGTCGGGAATCTTAGCGAAGCTCCGGCGAGTCCTATAACGGCTGGTAGAATCGGGGTTTTTAGACTGAACCACGAGTCGTTTCCTCCTTCGGTGCAACCGGTCATCTGGTAAAAAGACACAATTTAATAAAATACGACGGCTCCCCTTACCCGTCAAGGGAAAAAAGTTTCAATTGTGTTCTTATTATGTGCTTCGAAAAACAGTTCCCGTTTTCGGCTGCCACCGCGCTGAAAGCCCGGAGTCCTCCACCCCCTTATAGCAACGACAGCTGCTGAGGTTTGAAATCGTATTCGCGAAGAACCGCACCCTCCACGAGCTCGACCTCGTGCGACTCCCAGTCTTTCAGGGGCACGACGAACAGCGCGCCGGCCTGCTCGAAGACAATAGACGAACCGATCATCCCAACGCAGAGCCCCGAGGCGATGCCCCCTGCCTCATCTACGCGCTGAAGTCGATCGTGGGCAGGAGACGGACCTGCGAAGTAGTACCGGGACAGATCGATCGGCTCCTCGGGAACGAAACCTGCCCCGCGGATCTCCTCACGGTGCCCAAGGCCGTCGAGCACGCGCGCAAACACCTCGAGCGTTTCCGCGAAATCGTAGCGCTGCCCGCACAAGAGCTCTTCCTTCTTGGACGCGCGCATGGTTTCGACGATGCCGCTCTGCGCCACGAGCGCCGCCTCGAGACGACGCGCCGCGTAAGCGTCCTCGAAGCGACCGACGATGCACGCGGCGCGGGCCCCCTGCTCAAGCAGACGGGACAAACCGCGATGCGCGCCGCAGATGCCCGCCTTCACGTAGGAGGGAGAGAAGTACGCCAGGTACACGACATGCGGCCTCTCGTTGTAGGCGCGCTGCTGAGGGGAGATGAAATCGGCGTTGTAGAACGAAGGGTTGAAACCCGTCGCTCTGCGGCATTCGGGGCACATCGTATCGCGGGAGTCCTCAGGGAGCGCTTCGTCGAAGGGGCAGGGCATGTTCGCATGGGTCTCGAGATCATGCCGCCCCACGCATCGACGCGTCGCTAAGCACTTGAGCGAAAACGTCCTCCCCCTCACGTCGAAGCGCACCTGCCCACCGCTTACGCGGTCATTCAGCAACAAGAATGGTCCCGCCTCGTCGCATCCATGCCCCGCCATGATGGCACGCACTCCCTGATTGAATCCATCCATGAGCACACATCCTTATCGTGAAAGTCGCTCGAGCGACCATGAAGCGAACTACGTATACCGGGAAATGATATACGGCAAGTAGCATATTTAGGGACATGATTTTCCCAAGCGGCACCGATCCGTGAACGCGTCCCCCAACCAGGAAACGCCGCTCAACCAGAAGGCCGAAGCGCCAAGTGCCCCCACGCAAAGGAAAAGCCCGCATAAGCGGGCTTTTCCTTGAAATTCGATCTCGAGCGGTTACGAGAAATCGTAGAGGTCCTTCGTGGCCTGCTTGAAGTCTTCGTAGACTTCCTGAGCAATGCCCTCGTCAACGACGAGTTCGAAATCAGCAGGCTGGCCTTCATCGTCGAAGGCGGTGACCTCGAGGATGGTCACTTCCCCGGAGTCCCCTACCTGTCCTTCGTCGTCGACCACGAAGAAGAAGCCGTAACGACGATCGTTGTGGATGATGAGTCCGAGGAACTCAAGGTCAATGCAGTCTCCGGACTGATCCTGGAGGGTGTAGACCATGCCTTCCTGAACCGGAGGTGCGAAATTAGGCGCGCTTCCTTCTCTCATTAGTCCTTCTTTCTCTTGTAGCGAATGGGCTTGTCGTTGGCAGGCTTTTTCTTCGCCTTCGGAACCTCCGCAGCAGCCTCGGCAACGGAAGCATCACTGTACCCAGCTGCTTCAACGACGGCGCCGTCAGAAGGAAGCGGCGTCGAGGCGAAGGAGAAGCGCTGGATTTCGTCTCCGTACTTTCGAACGAGTTTAGCGAACTTGGGCTCGCGCGTCTTCCACATAGCGTAAAGAGGAGTCGCCACCGCGATCGAGGAGTACGAACCCGCGATGAGGCCCACCGCCATGGCGAAGGCGAAATCCTTCAACGTCTCGCCACCGAAGAGCAGCATGCCGATAACGGGAACGAGAGAGGTGAGCGTCGTGTTAATCGTGCGAACGAACACCTGGTTAACCGAATGGTTCGCCATGGACATGAACGTGCACTTCACCGCCTCGCCCTTCATGTTGTCGTTGATGCGATGGAACACGACGACGGTATCGTAGAGAGAATAACCGAGGATGGTCAGCAACGCGGCGATGGTGTTCGGAGTGACCTCGCGGCCGAACAGGGCATAGACGCCGACGACGATCACGAGGTCGTGAATAAGCGCGACAACGGCGGTAACGCCCATCTTGTACTCAAAGCGCAGCGCGATATAGGCGATGATCAGCAGAAGCGACACCGCAAAGGCGATGGCCGATGACTGGATGACCCCCGCGCCCCAGTCGGGACCGACGGTGTTGACTTCGTAGCTATCGGTTGAAAGGCCAAGGGAAGCGGCGACGTCGTTGGCGACCGCGGCAGCCTGCTCGGCCGAGGTGGTGGAAGTGCGGATCAGGTAGCCGGCCAATCCGTCGGCGTACGTCGTCTGAATGACGGCTTCAGGCTCGCCCGCCGCCGCGAATGCATCGCGCATCTGGTCGATGGTCACATCGCCCGTTTCATGGAAGGTGGTCGACGTGCCGCCAACGAATTCGATGCCGAACTGAAGCCCCTTCACCCCGACGACGAGGGCGGAAAGCACTATGAGGGCAGCCGAAACGGAAAGGAGCACCTTGCGGACGCCCATGAAGTTGATGTCCCGCTTGATGAAGCGCCCCTTAAGGGAGCGAAGGGCCTTCAGGGCAAGGCTGGTGCGCTCGGCACGATCGGAAGGAGACTCCTCCTGCTTGCCCGAAGCGGAGCCGGTAAGCTGCGCGTAAACCGGGGCGGCGGCAAGGCTGTCCTTTATCCCCCAGAAGCCCGGATGCTTGGCGATGGAATGCGGAGCCAGCAGGCGGATGAGCGGAGCCTTCAGGATGAGCATCATGACGATGTCGCAGATGATGCCGAGGGCGAGCGTCAAGCCGAAGCCCTTGACCGATGCCGAAGCCAGGAAAAACAGGGTGAGCGCGGAGACGAGCGTCACCAGGTCGGCGTCGATGGAGGTCTCGATGCCGTGGCGAACACCGGTCAAGGACGCGGCACGCACGCTACGACCCATGCGGATCTCCTCGCGGAAACGCTCGAGGACGAGGATGGACGAGTCGGCGGCCATGCCGATCGTGAGAACGATGCCCGCGATGCCGGCCAAAGACAGGGAGAACAGGCCAAACGCCGAAAGCGTAGCGAGCAAGCCCAGGTACAGGACGGCGAAAACGCCCATGGCCGCGGCCGTCAGCAGGCCAAGGCCGTGATAGAAAAAGAGCAGATAGAGCATGACGAGAGCAAGGCCGATAATCGCCACCACAAGACCGCTCATCAAAGCGTCCTGGCCAAGCGTCGGGCCGACGACCTGGCTCTGCTCGTAATGGAAGCTCACGGGCAACGAACCGCTCTCCAAGACGGTCTGGAGAGCCTGGGCTTCTTCGAGCGTGTAGTTGCCGGTGATGGAGACCTGCCCACCGGTGATCTCGGATTGAACGGCGGGAGCCGACTGGATCTCGTTGTCGAGAACGATGACGATCTGCCCGTTGGTGGGAGCGAGGTCGCGCGTAGCCTGGGCGAAAGCTTCGGTCCCTTCCTGGTCAAGCGTCAGGTTGACCGCATAGTACTGGCTCGTTTCGGAAGCCTTATCGACCGTGACGCGGGAAATGTTCTCGCCGGTAATGAGCGGCGTGTAGGTGCCGGGCTCCACTTCACGATACGTGGTCTTGCCCGTGGGGAACGAATTGCCGAATTCGTCGGTCACCGACCCCTGTTGCAGGTACGTACCGCTTGCGATGGCGGACTGGTCCGCGGAGTCGGTGAAGGAATCCGCGCGAGCGAACTCGAGCTTACCGGTCTTGCCGATGGTCTGAAGGGCCGTTTCGGTATCCGAAAGCCCGGGAATCTGAACAAGGATCTGGTTGGTTCCCTGCACCTGAACCGTCGCCTCGGATGCGCCGAGGGCGTTAACGCGCGATTCAATGATGGCGCGGGACTTCTCCATGTCCTCCGCCGTCACCTCTTCACCATCGATGCTCTGGGCGGATAGGACGACCGAAAGACCTCCCTGGATGTCGAGGCCTTGGTTGATCTTCTCGCTCGGGGGCGTGAACATCACCACGGAAGCGACGACGAGCACGGTGGTGAAAACGAGCAGCCATATGTTGCGGCGCTCCTTGCCGCCAGCGCGCTTCTTGCGCTTCTTTCCCGATGAAGGGCGCAGCGACTCCTCCGCCGCCTTGGCCGTCGAGGAGGATGCGTCTTCCTTTGACTTCTTCTTGAAAATACCTGCCATGAGTTTCCCTTTTATATCTTCTGTCCATGAGGCGCGTTTTAGGCGTAGCTTCCCTATGATAGCGCGAAGCCCCTCGCCCGCCGCCGCTGCCGGGCATTATTTAGATCTTTGAAACGATTAATAGTCCTTCGCCGCAGGGGACTCCATCCACTCCCTATAAAAATCCTCATACGCATCGGCGAGAATCGCTTCGCGAGCACGCGCCATGAGGTCGATCAGGAAATGGAGGTTGTGGATGCTCAGAAGAACGCTCCCGAGCATCTCGTTCTGCTTGACCAGATGGCGCAGATAGGAACGGCTGTGCGTCCGGCACGTCGGACACGAGCACTTCGGGTCGAGGGGGCCGAAATCGTGCACGAAACGGGCGTTGCGCATGTTCAAACGGCCCTCGGACGAGAACGCCGTGCCCATGCGGGCCGTGCGCGTGGGAAGGACGCAGTCGAACATGTCGACGCCCTCGTGGACCGCCCGCACCAGCGTCGTCGGATTGCCCACGCCCATGAGATAGCGAGGCTTGTCCTCGGGCAAGGCGCGCGCGACGTCTCCGAGCGTCTCGAACATGGTCTCATGGTCTTCGCCGACCGAATAGCCGCCGATGCCGAATCCCTTGAAGTCCTTGTGTCCCGAACGCACGCTTTCGTCGCTGATCTCAACCAAGCGCCTGATGGACTCAAGGCGAAGATCGAGGTTCATCCCACCTTGGCAGATCCCGAACAGCGCCTGGTCTTCGCGCGTATGGGCAGCAAGACAGCGCTTTGCCCACGAAGCGGAAAGGTCGACGGCGCGCTGGACGAATTGGCGCGTCGCCGGATAGGGCGGACACTGATCGAGCTGCATGATGATGTCGGCGCCGAGCTTCTGCTGGATCTCCATGTTCTTTTCGGGCGTCCAGCGGATCTTGTCGCCATCGTAGATCGACTGGAAGGTCACGCCATCGTCGTCGAGCTTGCGCGTATCGGCGAGTGAGAAGATCTGGAAGCCCCCCGAATCGGTCAGCATCGGACCGTCGTAGGCCATGAACGAATGAAGGCCGCCCGCCTCGGCGATCAAATCGGCACCGGGACGCATGGCCAAATGATAGGTGTTGGAAAGAACGATCTGGGACCCGATCTCGCGAAGCGTCTGAGGGCGAATGCCCTTGACCGTCGCAGACGTTCCCACCGGCATGAACAAAGGCGTGCGGACCGTGCCGTGGGCGGTCTCGAACGAACCGGCGCGCGCATGCCCGCTACGCGCCTCGATGCAGTAATCGAACAGGGCCATTATTCGCACTCCGGAAGGTTTTCGACGAACGAGAGGAATTCAGCGAGCGAACCGTGCTTGACCGACTCGACGTCGAAGCCGATGGGGTCGAGCAGGCAATCGGTGACGAGGAAGCCATCGACGCCGAGATCGAGCGCAGCGAGATCTTCCTTGGTGTTGTTGCCCACCATCAAGATGCTCTCGGCAGCGACGCCGGCTGCCTTGATGTTTTCGCGGTAGTAGGCCGCGTAGGGCTTGACGCTGGTGGAGTTCTCGTACGAGGTGATGCGCTCGAACGCATCGACGGGGACGCCCGCCCAGCCCAAGCGCTTCTCAACGGCGATCCGCGGGAAGAGCGGCATGGTGGTGAGGTAGAGCGGATAGCCCTTCTCCTTCAAAAGCGACACGATACGCGCCGATTCGGGGGTGGGAACGATTCCCTGGCCCAACTCATCGAAACGCGTTTCGTAGAAATCATCGAGAAGAGGCGCCAGCCCATCGGAATCGCATTTCAGCAAAGAAGCGAAAACCGACCAGAACCGATCGGCGTTCGTCCCCTCCCCTTCAACGGTCATAGCCTTCGTCGCGGCAAGCAGCGCCTCGAGAAACGCGTCGCCGTCGAAGCCCTGCTCGGAAGCGAATTCCCGCAGCGCACCGAAATAACGCTTGATGAAAAGATCCATATCGAGAGGGAGCAGCGTCCCATCGAGGTCGAAGAAAATCGCCTTGTAGGCGGGTTGTGGCATACGGGGATTCCTTTCTACGGTGAACTCTCTAGCGAGTATCAAATGCTAGTATAAGTGAGCTGGAAGGAGCGCATGACGAACCTATGAAATTGTTACTTCACGCCTGCTGCGGCCCCTGCTCTCTCGAGCCGGTGAGGCTGCTCGTCGAAGCCGGCCACGACATCACGATCGCCTACTTCAACTCGAACATCGCACCAGCAGACGAATACGAGCACCGCCTCGATACGCTGCTCGGTTGGGCGCGCTCGCAGGGCATCCCCGTCATCGAAGGGGCCTACGAGCCGAACGAGTGGCGAGCACGCATCGGGCGCGCGTGGAAAGCCGGCGATCCGCGCGAAAACCGCTGTCGCGCCTGCTACCGCGCACGCCTTGAGGAGCTTGCGCGCTACGCCGACGAAAACGGGTTCGAGGGCATAGCGACCACCCTTTCGGTGAGCCCCTACCAATACATCGACATGATCGAAGAGGAGCTCGAGCGAGCGGCCGCATCTTTCGGCCTCGCTGCCGTCTTCGAGGATTACCGACCCTACTACCCCCAGGCGACCATCAGAAGCCGAGAAGAGGGAATGTACCGCCAAAACTACTGCGGCTGCGCCTGGTCCGATGCCGAAGCACGAGCCGAAAGAGAAGAGCGGAAAGCCGAACGAAAGGCCGCGAAGATGAAGAAGAAAGCAGAAAAACTCGCCGCTTTGACGACGAGCGATTTCGATTACGAACTGCCCGAGGAGCTTATCGCCCAAAAGCCCGCCGAAGAGCGCGACGGCTGCCGCATGCTCGTGATGAAGCGCGCTAACGGGGCCCTGCACGACGAGATCTTCCGCGATATCTACGACCACCTGAAGCCAGGGGATCTGCTCGTCGCCAACGAAACGCGCGTCATGCCCGCCCGACTGCTCGGCGCGAAACGCGTCACCGGCGGCCAATCCGAGGTCTTCCTGCTACGCGAGCGCTTCGACGTCGAGGAAAAGAAGGACTCGAGCGCCGTCTGGGAGGTTCTCGTTCGCCCGGGCAAGCGCCTAAAGCCCGGCGCCATCGTCGACTTCACCGACGCGCAAGGCGACGTCGTCCTTTCCGCCGAGATCATCGATTGGGTGGAAGACGCCGAAAAGGGAGAGAGGCTCGCGCGCCTCACGACGCCGCTGCCTTCCCTCGACGAGGCGCTTCATCGCGTAGGACACACGCCGCTGCCGCCCTACATCAAGAACTACGCCGGCGACGAAGAGCTCTACCAGACCGTTTTCTCCCAGGAGGAGCGCAGCGCTGCCGCGCCCACCGCAGGCCTGCATTTCACGCCCGAGCTGATCGGCCGCATCAAAGAAAAAGGAGTCGGCTTCGAAACGGTCCATCTCGAAGTGGGGCTCGACACCTTCCGCATCGTCGACGAAGAGAACCCGCGCGACCACCAAATCCACACCGAACGCTACACCGTCCCCGAGAAAACCGTCGAGGCCATCAAGAAGGCCAAAGCTGCCGGCGGGCGCGTCGTCGCCGTGGGCACGACGAGCGTGCGCAGCCTCGAATCGGCATGGAGCGAAGAAGCCGGCGATATACTCCCCCGCGACCGCGAGGCCACGTCGCTGTTCATCCTTCCCGGCTACGAATTCCACGTGGTCGATGCGCTCATCACGAACTTCCACGTGCCGAGATCGACTCTCATGATGCTCGTGAGCGCCTTCTCCTCGCGGGACAACATCATGAAAGCCTACCGCCACGCCATCAAACGTCGCTACCGGATGCTCTCGTTCGGCGATGCGATGTTCATCGAATAAACCGACCTCCAGCGCCTGCGGCCATCGGCTGCGGGCGCTGGCCGTAAAGGAGCCTCAATGGAAAAAGAAATGAAAATAGCCGTGCTCATCGACGCTGAAAACGTCTCGAGCAAATACGTCGACATCATCCTGCGCGAAGCCTCGAGCCTCGGCAACCTTATCTACAAGCGCGTCTACGGCAACTGGACCACGCCTCTTCTCAATTCATGGAAAACCGCCCTGCTCGACAACGCCATCCAGCCCATACAGCAGTACAGCAACACCGCAGGGAAGAACTCGTCGGATTCCGCGCTCATCATCGACGCCATGGATCTTCTCTATCAAAAGCGCCTCGACGCCTTCTGCATCGTCTCGTCCGACAGCGATTTCACGCGGCTAGCAAGCCGCCTGCGCGAATCGGAGATGTACGTGCTCGGCATGGGCGAGCAGAAAACGCCGCGCGCATTCATCTCGGCATGCAACAAGTTCGTCTATCTCGACCTGCTCTACAAGCAGACGCACAGCCCCGCACCCGCGAAGAAGAAGGCCAAGCAAGAACCGAAGAGACAGACCGCAGACCAGGGAAGCGAGAAGCCAACCAAGAAGCAGCCGCGCAAGGAGGAAATGCCTGCGCCCGAGGAAAGCGCGAGCATCGAGACGACCGGCGAAGGATCCGACATCATCGTGGTCGAATCGACCCTGCGCGACGTGGCCGAAGAGTTCAGCGGCGACGACGGCTGGATCCTCTCGGCGCGACTGGGAGCCTACCTCTCTAAGCGCCTGCCCGACTTCGACACGCGCAACTTCGGCTTCCGGAAGTTCGTCCCCTTCATCGAATCGCTTGGCATCTTCGAGAAAAAGGACGTCACGGACCCGAACCGCTCCGAAGCGCGCGACGTCTACTTCAGGCTCGTCGAGGAGTAACGGCCGGAGCCCGAAGGCAAGCCAGCCGGACCGCGATGAAAGGCCCTTCTCGAAAAATGCCCCGCTCCTTCAAACCCGGAGCCGACCGCGCGTATGGTCAGGCAATGCGTCCATACGCGCGGTCAAGCGCATTCGCTGCCGCGACGGCCTTCCCCTCATCGAGACCGGCGATGGAGACCACGAAGCGACAACGATCGGGGGCCAAGGCCGCCAGGGACCCTTCGCCGAGGCAAAACGAAGACAGGGCGGAAATGCGAACCCCCTCTTCAGCCGCAGCCTCGACGAACCGCCTTCCCCATCGACGATCCTTCCGCTCGCCGATGGGGAGGCCCATGAGGAAATGCAGCCCCTCGTCCGCCTGCTCGATCGACATGCCGTCAGAAAACGAGCACATGCGCGCTGCCGCGACGAACGCATCGCGCACGCCTCGATAGTGCGTGCGCATGCGGTTGACGTGACGTTCGTAGGACCCGCTCTCGATAAAGCGCGCCAGCGCAAGCTGATCGACCGCGCTTACCGTATTGGAATAGAACCCGAACTCGTCGCGAAAACGCATCGCCAATGCTTCGGGCAAGACCATATACCCTACGCGAAACGCCGGTCCTAGGCTTTTGGCGAAGGTGTTCGCGTAGATGACGCGGCCCGCCGCGTCGATGCTCTCCAGAGACGGTATGGCTTTACCCTGAAGACGGAACTCGCAGTCGTAATCATCCTCGATGAGATAGCGCCCTTGCTCCTCGCAGGCCCATCCCAGCAGCTCGTAGCGACGGCCGATCGACGTCACGATGCCCGTGGGATACTGATGGGAAGGCATGAGATGCAGGATGGAAGCGTCCGATGCGCGCAAAGCATCCGCGCAAACCCCCGAACCATCGAGCGGCAGATAGCGCAACGAAACGGAATTGGCTTCGTAGATCCGCGCAAGGCGAGGGTATCCTGGATCTTCAAGGGCGTAGGCCCGATCACGGCCAAGCAGCTGGACCAGCCAGTTGTAGAGAACCTGAGAGCCAGCCCCCACGACGATGCATTCGGGGTCGACCTCCATCCCGCGGAACCCTTTCAAATGCTCAGCGATGGCGCAACGCAGGCGAAGGAGCCCGAAAGGATCGGTTTCCCCTATCAACTCCCGCTCGTCCTCAAGCGACAACGCCTCGCGCACCGTCTTCGCCCACGAGGCGTACGGGAACACCCCCGAAGGAAACGAGGAACCCGTCAGATCGATCACACAGGCGCAATGGCCCTTCCCGCTCGATTTCGCCCCTTGCCCCTTCGACGCGAAACCGTGAACCGCCGACGCGGATGGCAACGGGGCCCCCACATCGCAGGCGAAATAGCCGCGACGAGGCTCGGTGCGCAGATAGCCTTCTGCGACGAGCTGACGATAAGCGCTTTCGACCGTGACGAGGCTCACCCCCAGATGGCGGGCGAACGAGCGCTTGGAGGGCATCTTTTCCCCGGCAGCGATGCCCCCTCCCTCGATATCCGCTTTGATGCAGCTGTACAAATGGGAATAAAGGCTCTCTTCGCCGCGATCATCAAAGGAATATGTCAGCATGCATGCGCCCCTTCACCTTATCTGACCCGCATCTGGTCTTATCATTTTTCATTCTATTGGCTCTATAGATATTATCAGTTGAAGCGTAAAGTCTCATCCATTCATTGAAGCGCCTTCACTAAGGCACGACCGACGTAAGGAGAGGCCATGGTCGATTCACCGCACAACACCCCCGAAGAGCAGATCGCGCTCAACCGCCAACTCGCCCAGATGCTCAAAGGAGGCGTCATCATGGACGTCACCACGCCCGAGCAAGCGCGCATTGCCGAGAAGGCAGGAGCCTGCGCCGTCATGGCGCTCGAACGCATCCCCGCAGACATCCGCGCAGCGGGCGGCGTTTCGCGCATGAGCGATCCGAAGATGATTCGAGGGATCCAAGAAGCGGTATCCATCCCGGTAATGGCGAAATGCCGCATCGGGCACTTTGCGGAAGCACAGGTCCTCGAAGCCATCGACATCGACTACATCGACGAATCGGAAGTGCTCTCCCCCGCCGACGACACGTACCACATCGACAAGCGCTCCTTCGCGACGCCTTTCGTCTGCGGCGCACGCGATCTCGGAGAAGCGCTGCGTCGCATCGGGGAAGGCGCGACCATGATCAGGACGAAGGGGGAGCCGGGAACCGGGGACGTCGTACAAGCAGTCCGCCACATGCGCATGATGAACTCCCAAATCCGAACGATCACGAGCATGAGGGAAGACGAGCTCGCCGAAGAAGCCAAGCGACTTGCCGTCCCGCACGACCTGCTTCGTTTCGTCCATGATCACGGCAAGCTTCCGGTAGTGAACTTCGCTGCCGGCGGCGTAGCGACCCCCGCCGATGCAGCGCTGATGATGCA
The DNA here is from genome assembly GCA_959607715.1 of uncultured Eggerthella sp. Taxonomy (GTDB): domain Bacteria; phylum Actinomycetota; class Coriobacteriia; order Coriobacteriales; family Eggerthellaceae; genus Anaerotardibacter. Next base: position 63,189 of record CAUHNN010000008.1, read on the forward strand.
GCTCGGGGCCGAAGGGGTGTTCGTCGGTTCCGGCATCTTCAAATCCGGCAATCCCGAAAAACGCGCCGAGGCCATCGTCGGCGCTGTCGCCAACTTCTCCGACGCTGCGCTTATCGCCCGCCTCTCCGAGGACCTCGGCGAAGCCATGGTCGGCATCAACGCCGATGAAATCGAGCTCATCATGGAAGAGCGCGGACGATGAGCGGCACCCGCATAGGCATACTCGCGGTCCAAGGGGCCTTCATCGAACACCGCCGTAAGCTCGAGGAGCTCGGGATGACCTGCCTGGAGCTTCGATCGGCAAGCGACGCGCGCAAGCCCTACGATCGCCTCGTGCTGCCAGGCGGCGAAAGCACCGCCCAAGGAAAGCTCATCCACGATTTAGGGATGGCCGAAACACTGCGCGAAAGGATCTTAGACGGCATGCCGGTGCTCGCGACGTGCGCAGGCCTTATCCTTCTCGCCGAAAGAATCGAAAGAGACGAGGGCTCTTCGCATCTCGCCGAAGACACGTCCTCGGCGAGATGCGAAGTCCAGGGGCTTCGAACCCTCCCCGTCACGGTTAGACGCAACGCCTACGGCCGTCAACGCGCCAGCTTCCATGCCCGGGGAGATTTCGACGACATGAGCGACGTCCCCCTCACGTTCATCCGGGCACCGTACATCACCGAAGCCCGAGATGACGTCAAAATCATGACGCGCCACGACGGACGCATCGTGGCCGTTCGCTACGGCAAGCAAATCGGCCTCTCGTTCCATCCCGAGCTCGACAACGACAACCGCATCCATCGCTTTTTCTGCTCTCTGTAGAGCGCTCGGCGCAAAAAGAACGGGGCGGATCGAACCCAAAATCGATCCGCCCCGTTTCTCGAACTGCGGGAAAGCGAGATGCGCGCCGTCAGCTCCGCTTCGTCAAATCCGCATCGACGCGCTCGAGCATGGACTCAGCACAGCCGCACGACGAAGATGAGCAAGAACATCCTCCGCATCCTTCGCATCCGATGCTGCGACCAGCGCGCTTAGCCTTCACCCAATGAACGATGATGGCGCATACGACCCCCAAGAGAATCGCTGAGACGACGAACGTTCCCACATTCATGACGAACACGCTTCCTTCCTATCGATCGATTACTTTACGCCACGTTGGATGCGACGTCGACCGCGCGAGCCGACGCTTCTTCACCGTGTCGGTTGGGACGGAGGAGAAGCCACAGGAACGCAGCGAGGAGAACAACCGCCACGACGGTGAAAGCGTTAGGCGCAACCTCGCCGATCGCCAGTCCGCCAAGCTGGTAGATCCACAGTCCCACGACCCACGCCAAGGCGCATTGATACCCTACGGCACCCAGGAACCACTTCACGTTGTTCATCTCCCGCTTCATCGCGCCCATAGCGGCGAAGCACGGCGCGCACAGAAGGTTGAACGCCAAGAAAGAATACGCACTGACCATGGTGAAGGCCGCCTGCACATTGGCATACCAACCGGCATCGCCCGCATACAGAATGCCGAAGGTGCCGACGACGTTTTCCTTCGCGATGAGACCGGTGATGGCCGCCGATGCCGCCTGCCATTCGCCCCAACCGAGAGGTGAGAAGATCCACGCGATTGCGCTACCAGCGATCGCGAGGATGGAATCAGACTGGTCTTCGACGAGCGCCAAGCCCCCATCGACGATGCCATAGCTCGAGATGAACCAGATAAGGATACAGGCCACGAGGATGATCGTACCGGCCTTCTTGATGAACGACCAAGCCCTTTCGAGCATGCTGCGCCCAACCGTCCCAAGCGTCGGCATGTGATAAGCGGGGAGCTCCATGATGAACGGAGCGGGATCGCCTGCGAAGAAACGCGTCTTCTTCAAGATGATGCCGGAGCACAGAATAGCGGCAATACCCAGGAAATATGCGCTCGGGGCAACCCACCATTCGCCACCGAACACCGCGCCAGCGAACAGGGCGATAATGGGAAGCTTCGCGCTGCAGGGGATGAACGTGGTGGTCATGACCGTCATGCGGCGATCGTTCTGGTTCTCGATCGTGCGAGAAGCCATGATACCGGGAACGCCGCAGCCCGTTCCGATCAGAATCGGGACAAACGACTTGCCCGAAAGGCCGAAACGACGGAAAACGCGGTCGAGGATGAAGGCGATTCGCGCCATGTAGCCGCAGTATTCAAGGAAGGCCAGCAAGAAGAAGAGGACGAGCATCTGGGGAACGAAACCGAGAACGGCGCCGACGCCGGCAACGATACCGTCGAGGATCAGGGCCTGGAGCCAATCGGCGCACCCGATCGCAACAAGGCCGCTTTCAATGAGAACGGGCAGACCGGGGATCCACAGTCCGTAATCGCTGGGATTCGGCTCCTCGACGCCAAGAGCCTCCTCGTAGGCCGCAGCATCGACGTCGATCACTTCGTTTTCACCCGTTTCGTCGTCATATGCCTCATAGGAGGCCGTCAAGCCCGATTCCTCCGCAGCAGCAATAAAGTCCGCGGAGGAGGGATCGAGGCCCTGAGCCTCCGCTTCACCTTCGAAAGCGGAGATGGCCTCGGAAGCCTCGTCGAAAGCGGAGGACGCTTCGTCGAGCTGCTCCTGACCGGCACCCAGATACCAACCGTCGCCGAATACGCCGTCGTTGGCCCAATCGGTGGCGAGCGTGCCGACGGTGGAAACGGAGATGAAGTAAACCAAGAACATGACGATCGCAAAGATCGGCAACGCAAGGACACGGTTGGTGACGATGCGGTCGATCTTGTCTGACGTGCTCAGCTCAGGAACAGCGCTTCCCGTTCGACACGTATCCACGATTTCTCCGATATGGGCATAACGATCGTTGATGATCGCGCTTTCCGCATCGTCGTCGACGCGAGCCTCGAACTCCGCGCGGATGCCATCGACATTCGGTGCACCCTCCATAGTGGCCGTGATCTTCTCGTCGTTTTCCAGCAACTTGACCGCGTAAAAACGACGGAGCTCGGCGGGGACGGATTCAGGAAGCAGCGCCTCTATGCGCACGACAGCATCTTCGAGCTCAGGAGAAAACGAGAGCGGGCGCGCAACCGAGGCATCAAGAGGAGAAAGACGCGAAACGAGATCATCGATACCCGTTCCCTTGAGGGCCGATATCTCGACGACCGGGCATCCAAGCTCTTCGGCAAGCTGGTCGACATGGATCTCATCGCCGCGCTTCTTCACGACGTCCATCATGTTGACGGCGACGACGACAGGAAGACCCATCTCGAGCAGCTGGGTGGTCAGATACAGATTCCTCTCGAAATTCGATCCATCCACGATGTTCAAAAGAGCATCGGGGCGTTGCTCGATCAAATACGTACGCGCAACAACCTCCTCGAGGCTGTAGGGCGAAAGGGAATACACGCCGGGAAGATCGATGATCTCAACCGAAGCATCGGCCTTGAGCTTGCCTTCCTTCTTTTCAACAGTGACGCCAGGCCAGTTGCCTACGCGCTGATTCGAGCCGGTCAAAGCGTTGAACAACGTCGTCTTGCCGCTGTTGGGGTTGCCGACAAGAGCAATCCTCATGAAGTCCTCCTAAATTGTTAACTATGGCTAACTGCTACTCAAAATAAATGCCGCCTCGAAGGGCAGCATGAAGTTACTCGACTTCGACCAAGCGAGCATCTTCCTTACGCAGGGACAGCTCGTAACCGCGAACCGTCACCTCAACAGGATCACCGAGCGGTGCGACCTTGCGCACGAACACCGAGCATCCCTTCGTGATGCCCATATCCATTATTCGACGTTTCGTTGCACCGACGCCATCGATCTTGACGACGGTAACGGTCTGACCGCTTTTCACCTTTTCCAAAGATCCCATGCAGCCTCCTTTCCTTTCTGACGCACCGACGATGAGCCGACTCTTTTCTACACGACGATATGACTTGCAAGCTCAGCGGAAAGAGCCACCCGCGAGCCTTTGACGTTGACGATGGAGTTGCCCGCGATGCGAGACACCATCAGGATCTGTTCCCCCGGTATGAAGCCGAGATCCTCAAGATGGCGACGAAGGTCACCGGAGCCTTCAAGACGCTTCACGCGATAGCTTCCCGTTCGCCTAGCCTCCGACAGCACCATGACGCCTCCTTTGCCGTGCGATCAAGCCTCAACAGTTAGCCAAGGCTTACTGACGCCTATATGTTAGACACAGGAAACTTACAGGTCAAGAAAAAACTCTCCCCGTCGGCGATAATCGACGCTCGCACCTGCAGCGGCGGCAGGGCTACGTCGTCGGCAACGTTCTTTCGAAGAAGGACTCCAGCTCATCGGGCTCGAGGTCGGCATCGTCAAGGGAGAAGCCGAATTCCCGAGCGAGCGCATGCGCCTGCCCCTCACGCAAAGAGGAGCGCTCTCCCAATCCCGCATCGGCCAAGCAACGAGAAGAAAGGAGCAGAGATCGCGCAACATACTCCATCAACAGGGGATCGGGATCGGAAAGCCTCACCATCGCGGCCATGGATTCAGGGGCCATGGTCAGAAGCAAGGCCCCGTCGAATTCGGTCGCGTTTTCCAGGGCCTCGTCAAGACGCTCGGCCGCGGCCTCAGGATCCGACCCTCCCCGCGCCTTTTCGAGGCTCTCGCGCAAAGCGCTCGCGAGTTGGAGGAACATCCTCATGAGATAGTCCTGATGAAGCATGACGTCACACCCCTTTCGGCATACGAACACCGAGATGCGCATAGGCGCGCTCGGTCGCCTGCCGCCCTTTCGGAGTGCGCACGAGCAGACCCTGCTGCAAAAGATACGGCTCGTACACGTCTTCAAGCGTATCGGGTTCCTCGGACAGCGCCGAAGCGAGAGTGGTCAGCCCTACCGGGCGACCTGCGAATTGGACGCAAAGCAGCTCGAGGATGCGGTTATCCACCGAGTCGAGACCCAGGGAGTCGACCTCGAAAAAAGCAAGTGCCTGAGCAGCGCAGTCCTCGTCGATAGGGGAAATGCCCTTAACCTGGGCCCAATCGCGCACCCGCTTAAGAAGGCGATTGGCCAAACGCGGTGTTCCGCGACTCCGCCGAGCGATCTCGAGCGCGCCTTCTTCTAGGATGTCGACGTCGAGAATGCGCGCGGAACGGCGCACGATCAAGGAAAGCTCTTCGGGAGTGTAATAATTCAAGCGGAACGCGATTCCGAAACGATCGCGCAAGGGTCCCGTCAGCAATCCCGTGCGCGTCGTAGCCCCGACCAACGTGAAACGCGGCAGGTCGAGGCGTATCGAACGCGCGGCGGGCCCTTTGCCCACCACGATATCGAGCGCGAAGTCCTCAAGAGCCGGATAGAGGATCTCTTCGACCATCCTGTTCAGACGATGGATCTCGTCGATGAAAAGGACGTCGCCCTCTTCGAGATTGGTGAGGATCGCCGCCAGATCACCCGTACGCTCGATCGCCGGTCCGCTGGTGGTTTTTATGCGTACGCCGAGCTCGTTGGCGACAACGGTCGCCAACGTGGTCTTGCCCAAACCCGGAGGGCCTGAAAAAAGGATATGGTCAACCACGTCTTTACGCTCGCGCGCCGCCTCGATGAGGATGGAAAGGCTCTCCTTGATCTTCGTTTGACCTAGGTATTCGCCAAGACGCGTAGGGCGCAGGCTTCTATCGAGCGCAAGGTCATCCTCGGAAAGCGAGGCGTCACACGTCCTCTGGCGCGGATCGTCCCCCGATGACGAAGACGCCTCGAACAGCAAGCCGTCTATTTCGATGTTGTCAGGCACAGGCCCTCTTTCTTCTCATGCGCATACGCTCGCCGCGAGGCGACGAGCGCTGAAAAGCGGCGCATCATCAGTTCGCCAGTCGCTTCAAAGCGTACTGCAATAATATCGTTTCGGATGCTTCATCGGGAGCTCCCTTCAAGGCCAGCTCAGACTCTTCGGACGTGAAGCCCATGGAAAGAAGAGCCTCCAGTGCTCCCTTCTTCGCGTTCAGCGCTTTCTTCGACTGACCGGACAAGACGGCCTGAAGCTCGTCGCCGAAAGATTCTTTGAGTTCGAGAACGATGCGTTGGGCCATCTTCTTCCCGATCCCGGGAACGCGCTGGATCGCTGCGAGGTCCTGTGCGGCGATAGCCGAGGCGACCTCAGCGGGGTCGTAGGTGGAGAGAACGGAAAGCGCAACCTTCGGGCCGACGCTCGATATCGCGGTCAAACGCATGAAAAGGTCTTTTTCCTCTTGATGGGTAAACCCGTACAGGGTCAAGCCGTCATCCCTCACCTGAAGGTGCGTGATGACCCTGACCCGATCACCCACGTTACCGAGACGGGCGATGCTGCGGGACGAAAGTGAAACGCGATATCCTATTCCGCCCACTTCCACGATGATGGAATCGAGCCCTTTCCCCGCAAGCATTCCATTCAGATACGCGATCATAATCCGATCCCCTTCCCCGCGAAATCATGGGTAGCAAAGCAGATAGCCGCCGCCAGCGCGTCGGCTGCATGGTCGGGAGAAGGGACAGCTTCGAGGGAGAGCAGTTGCTGGACCATATACTGAACCTGGGACTTATCGGCAGTGCCCACGCCAACGACGGCGAGCTTAATCTGACTTGGCGCGAATTCCCCGAGAGATATCCCCTTGCCCGACAGTGCGGCGAGGAAAGCGCCTCTCGCCTGCCCCGTGGCGAATGCGCTTCGGGCGTTCGCCCCGAACCAAACCGTCTCGATGCCGACGCACGTTGGCTGGTAGCGCCCAACGATGGCGCACGCCTGGGCGTTGATCCTGCCGAGGCGCTCGTGCAAAGACGCACTAGCGGGCGTCTCGATGCACCCGTACGCCTGGCACGACAGACGGTTGCCGCTCTGGGCAATCACCCCCCAGCCGGTGTGGGCCAATCCGGGATCGACGCCGAGAATCACGCGCTTTCGCTCCATACCTCTCCTTATCATGCAAACATTTGTTCGCATACTATCACAAGAAGCGACAAAGAAAAACGCAGATGCCCGCCTACAAGCCGATCTTCTTGAAGTAGGCGAGCCATTTCTCAAACGAGTCGTCGCTGATGGCATGTTCCATCTGACAAGCCTCTTCCTCGGCGATTTCATGGGAAATCCCTATGCACTCGCTGAGAAAACGCGTCAGCATCTCATGGCGCTCGAGCACGGCTTGGCCGTAGCGGTACCCTTCTTCGGTAAGGACGATGCTTCCATAATGCTCTTGCTCAAGCATTCCGGAGGCCTTCAAACTTGCGACCGCCTTGGAAACGGAAGCCTTCGAGACACCGAGCCGGGCGGCGACATCGACCGAACGCACCGGGCAGGCATCGGTTCCTCCGAGCATGACCATCGCCTCAAGGTAATCCTCATGGGATGTAGAGACCTTTTCCACGGCTTCTCCCCTCGTCTCCAAATTCCATCGGCGCGCATGCCGATCCTCTCTCCATAGATGAGACTCCGACAGCGTTTACGCAGCGGTCCGCATCCTCCCCATAGTATACTTATGGGACACCACAACCTCGTGAAAGATGGGACTATGACCGCCAACCATTACATCGATACTCGCGGAAACTGCACTTCACCTTCAACCTTCACCGAAGCCGTCGTGAAGGGCCTCGCCGATGGCGGCGGGCTGTTCGTTCCCGTTTCCCTGCCGAAGCTCGACCTTGAAGACATCCTCGCCCTCGCCGAGCTCCCGTACGCGCAGCGCGCTGCCTACCTCTACCGGTCCTTCGGCGTCGACCTCCCCGACGAAACGGTCGATGCGCTCATGGCAGACACCTACGGATCCCAATTCGACGATGAGGCCATCTGCCCCATCACCTCGCTCGACGAAACGACCCATGTCCTCGAACTCTGGCATGGACCCACGAGCGCCTTCAAGGACATGGCCCTCCAGTGTCTCCCCCGTTTCTTCAGCGCGAGCGCATCGCACCTACGAGAGCAGGGAACGATCGATCACTCGTTCCTCATCCTCGTCGCCACCTCAGGCGATACGGGAAAGGCCGCCCTTGAGGGCTTCAAGGGCCAGCCGGGCGTGAAGATCGCCGTCATGTACCCTGACGGCGGCGTCAGCGACATCCAGTACAAGCAAATGGCCACGCAGGCCGGCGACAATGTCATGGTGTGGGGGGTCTCGGGGAACTTCGACGATTGTCAAACGGGCGCCAAAAACGTCTTCGGAGATGAAGCGTTCAATGAGGCGCTCATGAAATCCAAGCAGGTTGCCCTCTCCAGTGCCAATTCCATCAACTGGGGTCGATTGCTCCCCCAGGTCGTCTACTACGTCTCCAGCTACGCTCAGCTCGTCAAAGACGGCAAACTCGAAGCCGGCCAAACGCTTGACGTCTGCGTCCCTACCGGAAACTTCGGAAACATCCTTGCCGCTTGGTACGCTAAGACGATCGGCACGCCCCTCGGAACGCTGTTCTGCGCAAGCAACGAGAATCGTGTCCTCACCGACTTCATCGAGTCGGGAACCTACGACATCACCGACCGCGAATTCGTCCTTACCCCCTCGCCGTCGATGGACATCCTCGTGTCCTCAAACGTCGAACGCCAGCTCTTCGAGCTAAGCGGCCGCAACGCGGAAGCGATCTCGGGCTGGATGGACGATCTCAAGCAGACCAAGTCCTTCGTGATCGACGACAAAACGCGCACGAAGCTCCAGGAGGCATTCAAGGCGGAATCGGTCGATAACGCCACCTGCCTCGCCACCATCAAGGACGTATTCGACAAGCACGGCTACCTCATCGACCCTCATACCGCGGTTGCCTACAAAGCAGCCGAGCGGCTGAAGGGCGAAAACCCCGTTCTCATCGCCTCGACGGCGCATTGGGCGAAATTCGGCGAAAACGTATACCGTGCGCTTCACTCCATGGCTCCGGCAAGCGATCTTCCCGCCGAAGTTGCGTCCCTCAGCGGGTGCGAACTCAACGAGCTGATCGCGAAAGAGACCAATCAGACCCATATTCCCGCCGGTCTTGCCGAGCTCGACCGCCTGCCTATTCGCTTCAAGACCATCATCGACGGCAACGTCGCCGCCATCGAATCGGCGGTCGACGAATTCCTCTCATAATCGCACAACGGAAGATTCCCACTGCTGGATCCGAAGGGCGCGCCGAGCTTTACGGCGCGCCCTTCTTTTCCCCTGAGCCACCGGCACCACGAGGTCCCAAGCGACAAGCTACAAGCGACCTAAGATAGAAGACTCTGCCCTTCCACACGCGCGCTCACGCGATCGCAAGCATCCCGGGCGAGACGAATCCCTATAACAAGCTCCATCACCTTGACGCATTCGACATCGGCCTTAAGCGAAGGATCGACGATACGCTCCCTTTCGAGCCCTTCGGACTGCCCCATCTCCACGGGAACATCCTCCACGATCGGCGGAGAAGCAACGCACGGCACCGTTCTCAAGGGCAGTGCGCTTCGATCGCTTGACTGGGCCCTTTTACCCGGGGCCTCTTCCAGCGAAGGCCTCTCGGGAATGCCTTGGTCTCCCTCGAAAACGTGCAAACAACCGTAACAAACGTCCATATCCGAAAACGTCACCGCATGACAGACGGGACATTCCTTGAGCAACGCCCCCGTCGGTTCGGGGCTTCTCGAAGACGTCGAATCCTCCTTGAGCGAAATCCGCCCGCGCTCTCTGGCGCCTGTGCCATTACTGCGCGCCAAACTCCTCGTCTTCGTTCTCTCTTCCGCCGTCATCCTTCGATACATGTCATGATCCTTTCTCCAACCCGATACCATGGCCCGTCATCAGAAGAGCGTCTCTCAAGCACCGCCTGCGCGTGACGAACGCGAACGACCCTTCCTGGCCGAACGGACCTCTCCGAATAAAGCACCCGCCCATCGATCCCGACGAAAGCGACGTCGAGATCATTGCCCATCCCGAACGTATGGATAGATGAGCACGGAACGATCATCAGAACGCATCCAGGAGGGCGAGGGGCAAGAAAACCCCGGACCCTCTCGATGAAACTCCCAGCCACTATCAAGGGGGCGGACCAACCTTCCCCGAGCCCCTCTTCGCCGCACGCAAGCTCACCCATCGCTTCGACCTCCCTCCCTCGACCACTGAAACACGACGCTCGTCCCCGAAGGGACCTCTACGAATGTCACCGCCAACCATCGATACTCACCTTCCTCCTTTGCGAATGTAGCGAAGGAACAGCTTCCGCTTTCGACCTTCGTCCATCCCCTCCCCTCTAGCGCAGCGGCGCACTCTCCACTCACCTCAGAAACGCTTTTCCCTTCTTCGAAATAACCGACGGAACCCTCTTGTCCGGAGGCTATCCACTCTCGTCCCTCCCCCGATGCAACCTCGCTTTCAAAGCCCTCGGGGAGCTCATGGGAATATAAACGCTCCCATGAAATAGATAGGGATGAATCAGGGGAAACACCCACCGAAGAAACGAGGGACCCGACCACACCGCGCGCTCCCTCCAAGACGATGCTCGACGACGAGGCTTTCCCCAATTGGCAAGCGGCGAAGACCAACGCGACCGAGAGAGCGGCGAGAGCAGCGAGCTTCCCGCTTCGACACCTCACAAGATCACCCCCGGCTTATACGCCGAAACCGTCATCGACTCGCCATGTTCAAGGGGAGGGAACGCCACGCCGAAAGCGCCATCGATCGTGCCCGAGCCGAACAGCGTCGGCTGAAATGACAGCGTGCCGGTAAAGGTGACCAATCCGCCCTCGACCCCCGAAGACCCGACCGCCACCTCCACGCCGTCCCCAAGGCCCGATCCCTCGATCGAGGCCTCTATCAACGAACAGCTTTGCTCGACCCCTTGGCCATATGCAGGAGACACGCCATACGTACACACCGCTTCGCGGAACAGCGCATCAAAATGAGCGCACTCGGAAAAGAACAGCAAAGCATTAACGGCGATCAGGGCGACGATCAGGGCGACCGGGAAGAATACGACGAACTCGATCGTCATCTGCCCGCGCCTCGAAAAGATCATCTCCATTGCCTCACCCCCGTCCAGCTCGCCACGATCGCCCTAAGCGAATCGATCGCCTCCTGAATCGAAGCCGATAACCCATCCGTAACGGCAACGGGAAGCGTGATGGTGATGGGAAGCTCGATCAAGCCGTCGAACACGACCAGCGTCCCCACCTGGAATTCGCCTCCCAGCTCTTCCACCGTATCGAGCGCTGCCGTCTCGACAGCCGACAGTGCCCCATTGAATCCGCTTTCCCCCGCCGCCGAAAGGGCCCCTCTCTTTATCTCGAGAAACTTTGCGGACCACTTCGAAGAGTCCCCCTCGAGAACATGACTCGAATTCACCACGACCGCCTTGCGGGCCCTTAGATCGGGAGGATCGAATCCACACGCCTCGACCAAGCCTTTCAACTCATCAGCAGCCCAGTTCCCTAATCCGCTTGCGCTCGCCAAAGGTACCGATCCAAGCAACTGATCGATGCTTGAGCAAAGGGCATCGTGTCCTTGGGCGTAAACCGTCAAAAGGGTCGACCACATCTCCAGAACAACGTGAGCGCCGACAGGAGCGGCACCGGCCTCCTTCAGGCCATCGAGGAAAGACGTCAACACGGTCTCCCCTTCACTCGACTCCTCGGGAACGAGCGTCGCGGCGGATAGGGCTGCTCGCGCACCTAAAGAGCCAACCCCCGCCGAGTCCACCAACGGCGAAGGGAATGCCGTCGAAGACGTCCCCCTATCGACCACCAGCGCAATGGCCCCGCTTCTCCCCGGAGGCGAACAATCGATCCTCTGGGACAACACCTCCTCTAAACCGTTCGTCAGTCCATCGAAAAGATCTCCCGCCATGGATTTCACTTCCTGAGATAGAGGCGCGAACTCATTGTAGGCACGCTCATATTCTTCGGCGGCTTTCGCAACTTCGTTGTAGTGGTATTCGAAGCCGTTTTCGATGCTGCTCGATGCTGCAGCGACCTTTCCCATACTTGATGCGGCAAGGTGACAGCGCGGGCACACGCTATACGCACTCGAACGATCAGCGTCGGAAAGGGATCTATCGTCAACGCGGCTTGACCCGACCATCCCGGGACAACCCTCCCAAGCATGGATGGAAAGCTGTCCCGTGCCGCTCATCGTCGCCGGAAAGCACCGGTCGGTGTAGAGTTTCGTCTGCTTCATCTCTTCGGTGTTCTTTGGCAAACGGGGAAACGAAGAGTCGAAGGAGTCGGCCGTCTCATGAACGTAGCCAGCCCCCACCGTTTCAACCGCATAGGCATAGAATCTCTTCCTCAGTGAAGAATTGGCCTGCTCATCAACGGAATCCGACTGAGGAGATTCGTTGCGATAACGACTCTCGTAATACGCCTTCGCGCGAGCCAGAGAAGCCGAAAAACTCCATGTCTCCACCGAAGAGAAGAACGGGTTGTCTTCCCCCGATAGAGATGCGAGCTTCCCTGCCCGCTCATACATGCAGTACTCCGACCTGCTTCCCGAATCGTGCCTGAAGCCATGATCTTTCCAACGATTGGCCTCGCTCGCCGCCTCTTCGGCTTTGGCCGCCTCCTCCATGAGATCCTCACTCGAGGCGTCGGTCGCCTCGAGGGCGGTATCCGATTCGTCGAAGTCGAGCAGCCCCCCATTCTCCATCTCCCAAGGAACAAGCAGGGCAAACCCCTCGTACGAAGACCCATCCGCTCCACCCGAGTTCGCATCAAGCACCTCTTGGGCCCGAGCCGCCGCCAAAACGGGCAAGGCGCGCGCGAGCTTCTCTAGCGATTCCTGCGCCGATGAGGCGAAGGAATCCCTCGCCTGCTTCAATGAACGCGCCGCGTCGAAAAACCCCTTGGCGAATCCCGCCGCAGGAGGCGCGCAGGCGCAGACGACGCCTAAGGCCGCGGACACGAGAGCGGCCAGGGAAAGGGTGAATACGACGGCGTCGCAAACTGACACGACGATATAGAACTCACCGACCACGTTCTCCGCGGCCAAGCACGCGGCATCGGCAACATCCTGCACCTGGGAAGACGCGGTGTTTATCTCATAAACGCGGGCGCAGGTGAAAATCAGGGAGAGCGATATAAGCAAGGCGAGGGCCATCCCTACCGTGGAAAAGCCTTCCCCTTTCCAGAATAGGGAAGAAGGACGCCGTTCCCTTCGTCCGCCCATCACGTCGCCTCCTCTCCCGTACGACCGAACTCAACCCAGGCCTGCGGATCGAGCCCCATTGGATTCCCCTCGACCCATCCCGGATAGTTCACCGAAGAAGCCTCCACCGCGACAATGAAATTGCCGGCATCGTTGGTCAGGCCCAACACCGTAGCCCCCATATCGACAAGAGGAAGCGGCGCCACTTCCGTTCGAAGCGAGACCTTGGTCTCCGAAGTCTTCTCATCTCCTACAAGACCTATCTCCCAACTGCAACCGCCCTCGTGGACATGGAAGTTTTCCTGCTGAGGGATAGCCCCCAGCCGACGGCGCAACGCCTCTTCGCATGCTGTGCGATCCTCCTGCGTCTCGCACGTCGCCAGCATGCGACACGCCTCGGCAGCGGCAGACTTCATAACGGTTCTGTCGAACAGGAGAATGCCCGGCTGAAGCATCATGAGCAGCAACAGGAAGATCAAAGGGATCAAAAACGCCCCTTCCACCGTCGCCTGCCCCGGTCTTTTCACCATGAAAACCTCCTCTCCGCTCAATACAAGAACACGTCGATCCATGCCCCGCTCGCAACGTCTTTTAAATGATGAGAAGCCGACTGAAGGGCATGGTCGACGATCGCTCCTGCATCGAGAAACCGCCAAACAACCCCCAAGGCAATCACTAAGGCAAGAAACGCAGCGAGCACCAATGCGTACTCGACCGTTCCCTGGCCGGAACGGCTTAGCCTACAGACCGTTGATGCCTGAGGCGATCGCATCCCACAGCTCCTGGATCTTAGGCCGAAAAACCGTAATGGCGAGAATCGCGATGACCACGAGAACACCGACCAGAATCGCGAATTCAACCGTCCCTTGACCAGGTCTTTTCATGTAATTCCGTGAAGCAAGGACCAGACCGGGAAGAGATCTGCCCCACCGATTCCTCAAAGACCCGAAGCACGCCTTTCTCATCCGACGAATCGCTTCCATACCGCATTTCGCACCCATGTTCATCCACCTCTCACAATTCCATCATCAACTCGAGCATGATTGGCCCGAGCACCAACACCAACATCGCCGGCAAAATGAGCGTTCCGACGGGAAGCAGCATCTTCACCGGAGCCTTCGCCACCCTCTCCTCCAACTTGGCCTTCCTAACCGATCTCGCTTCAAGGGCTAGGGCGTTAAGCCCATCAGCAAGGGAGGTTCCGAACCTCAACGAGCGAATAACGTTTTCAGCGAACCTCTCGAACAAGGGCGAATCGTACGATCGAGCTACCTTGTGCAAACCCTCATCACGACTAACGAATCCGTGCACCCATTGGCTTTGAGCAGACGAGAGAGCTTGAGCGAGCGATCCCGAAAATCGACGATGGTAAAGGGACAGCGACTCATCGAACGACATACCGCTCTGAAGCCCCAGCACCACCACCTCGATCATCTGGGAAAGCTGCTGCTCCGCCACGCGCACTCTTAGGTCCATCTCCTCCTTAAGGGCCGAATCGATCGAACGCCATCCAAGGAAAAACCCTACCGAGCCAAGAACGAACGCCATCAACGGAGACAAGATGGAACCTGCGCACAAACAAGCGGCACTCGACAAAACCGATGCTCGGAGCCTCACCCCTCGTATGCCTCGATCGTTGACGAGACCCTCGAGACCCGCTTTCACCACCCGTCCCTCAAGACGACCAAGGCCGCGCGCTCCTCCGCAAGGGCGATCCCCCTCCGACGCTTTCCGGGAAAGGGAGAGCGCGCTTGCCAGGACATATCGAGAAAGACCCTCACATTCGAGATTGACGTGGAGAGCCTCGAGAAGAGAACCGACGCCCGCTCTGCCGATGAAATCTTTCGCCCGCCGTCGCGCGACAATGCGCTCATGGAGAAACGCGCCGCCAAAAATCCCCGTCGCGCCGGCAAAGACGAGGGAGAGCAGAACCATCGTCTCCTTCACATCAGTTCACCTCCACCTTGAGCATCTTCTTCACAAGCCCTATACCCGCCACCTGCATCGCAAGAGCGACCGAAAGAAGCGCGACGCCGGGAACGCTCTCGAAAAACGGATCGAGAAATCCTGGGGAGACAAGGGAAAAAAGCCCTATGAGCGCGAAAGGGAGAACCGTCACCACCTGCGCCGACAGCTTCGCCTGGGCTGTCTGGGTCTTCAAGGAGCGCTTGAGATCGAGCTCGTCGACAACCGATTGACGCGTAGCCTCGAGAACTCCCTGCATGCTGCTTCCCGTTCGATGCTGGATCTCAAGCGCGGCCGCAAGGAACCTTGCTTCGGGTTCGACTCCGTCCCCCTCGAACACCGAAAGCGACTCATGGATAGTCCCGCCCATTTTAAGCACCCCATTCGACTCCGCGAACAGCAACCCCAATGGAGCAGGCGTGCTCCTTGCCACCTCTCCCATGGTCTGCTCAAAGGAATAGCCCACATGGGAGCACGCCTTCATCGACTGGATGGCTTCCGGCAAGCTTTCCCGCGTTCGCTCCCGAAGGCGGTCCTTCCTCTGCGAAGACCACAGCCCGACGACGAGAAAAAGGCAGCACGATAAAGCCACCGCACAGACAAGAGATCCGGAAAGAAGGCCAGAAAGCAACGCAACGAAAAGAACTGAGATGAGCAGCCATTGGACGACGGCCCTCTTTCCGATGGTCAGGCCGGTAGCGGAAAGAGCATCTTGAAGCGAAACGACGTATCGATCGACAACCCTCACTCCGACAAGACGGTCAACGGCATTCCCGAGAAAGGGAACTCCCCGAGCAAGCACCCCTTGAGCAAAGGAAAGATTGCCGCCCGATGCCTCCATTGCCCGATTTTTGCGCAAAACGGACCTGCACGCCTCAATCGCGCATTTCGCAGTCAGGGCGCCGAACAGAGCTGCTCCAATGCACGCGCCTACGAAAGCCGCAGCGATTCCCTCCATGACCCCACCTCCTCTTTTGTAGCTATCCCCAAAAAAGGCAGATCTTCCACCCAATCGGGAACGGCGATCCATCGAGACTCGCCCGTCACCAATTCCCGCTTAAAACACGTTTCCGAACAGCATCTTCCCGTGGCGGGATCCTTGCGATACAAAGCCACTTCGCTTATTCCGCGGGAGCCATTCGGATACCTTGCCGTCTGAACCACAAGATCTATGGCATCGGCAATCTGCGACTCGATCACCTCAACAGGCAGGTCGGCGCCATAGCGAACCATCGTCGCCAAACGAGAGATAGCCTCTTGCGGGGAATTGGCATGAAGTGTCGTTAGCGAACCATCGTGCCCAGTGCTCATGGCCTGGATCATATCGAGGGCTTCCGCTCCGCGACATTCCCCCACAACGATCCTATCGGGACGCATGCGCAGAGAATTCACAACGAGATCGCGAATCGTCACTTCCCCCACTCCTTCGGCATTTCGACTGCGCGCTTCGAGTCGAACAACGTGAGGGTGCTCCGTGAAACGCAGCTCGGCCGAGTCTTCGATGGTCACGATCCTCTCTCCGAAAGGAATAACCGCCGACAGCGCGTTAAGAAGCGTCGTTTTGCCGCTCCCCGTCCCTCCAGTCACCGCGACATTGCACCTTCTCCGAACCGCCCATACAAGCAATGCCTCGACCCTCTCATCGAAGGAACCGGCTTCTCTCATCTCGCGCAATGTGAAAGCATGGGACCTGAATTTACGTATTGTCACGATCGGCCCGTCAAGAGCAAGAGGGGGAATGACGGCATTGACGCGATGGCCTTGGCTCAGACGAGCGTTAACCATCGGCGAAGACTCATCCACGCGCCGACCAAGAGGACCAAGGATTCGATCGATGAGGGCGTGCACCTCTCCGTCATTCGCGAAAGCTTGATCGGCTTTCACGATTCGTCCATCCCTCTCGAAGAAGAGCGACGACGCTCCGTTCACCATCACCTCGGTCACCGATTCATCAGACAGCAGATCCTCAAGCGGGCCAAACCCGAAAACATCATCAAGATAGCGACCGACTACCTGCTCGCGCGTCCAAGGTTCGCTAACGAGCCAAGGCTCATCCTTGATGACCTGTTCGGCAAGCAATCTCAACTCGCTGCGCGCTTGGTAGGGATGGGCGGATATCATACGTGCAGCTTCGACCGGAGGCACCAGCTGAGAAACGCGCTCACGAACCGCATCGAGGGTTTGGGCAATGGTGTTATCCAGGGAAGGCGCGAACGAATCGGAATGAACACGCGCACGAGAGATCAAAGACATGCTGCTCGACCTCGCCTCAGCCTCGAAAGCAAACCCCTCCTCTTTCCGCGCTCCCCTTCAGCGGCAAGCGCCTCCTCCTCCCCACCATGCTCAATTAAAACCTCGTCGCATAGCTTGCGAAGGCTTTCGCTGAAGGGGTTCTTCTCGGCCAGCAACTCGCGTGGTAGACCCGCGCCGAGGAGCTCGCCCACTTCCTTGCCTCCGTCCTTAAGCTCCTTGACGGCCGATCCCTCAAGCGCACACGAAACATCGAACGAGGTCAGAATCGCATGGCGTGAGCAGAAATTGAGGACAAAGTGAAACGATTTCGTCGCTATCCCGCACCTGCGACACAAATCAAGAGCATGGGAGCAGGCTCTGATAGAAGAAGGGCGCTGGTCGAGCATGAAGAGAACTTTGTCGGCGGACTCTATAATCTGAGCATGCTGCTCCGACCAAAATGCACCAGTATTGATGATGACGAAATCGAAATACCCCTTCACGTACTCAATCAACTCCGCCATTCTGCCCATAATGAGCTCCGATTGCTCAAGGCGTTTCGGGGAGGCAATAAGAGCAGGCAAAGCACCTTGACCCTCGAGCTGATCGATGCGTTGCGGGTCGGCCATCAACTCTTCGATCCCGATCGCATCATCTAGACGCAACAAATACCCCATGTCTCCAAACTGGAGATCAGCATCAAGAAGCAACGTCTTCTTGCCCGATGATTGCAGGTAGACGGCAGCGCTGGCCGCAACGGTGCTCTTCCCCACGCCGCCGCTTCCACTCACTACGGCCACCACGCAAGCTTCATGCGTCGCCTTACTCTTTTCGAAAGTAACCGAAGCGATAAGATCGGCCTCGCTCTTCGCGATTTCACTTCCACGAAGAAGAGCAGGGGCGTCAATCCTCGGGGGAACAAGATCGAAGGATCCAATGGGATCGCCTGGTTCCTCCACCTCCAACGTCGAGGTGGTGATAGCCTCTCCCGACGAGCGCGATTGACTGCATACTTCCCTCGATTTAGCACGAAAGCGCTCTTTGCAGAGAGCATAGCGAGAAGCGAATTGATCTCGGGAACGAATAAGCCCCACGCCCGCTGCTTCACATCTCCCGAGAACCGATCCCGCAGCATCGAAGGAGATGAGGTCGACGGCGCGATTGCTCCCATCCCGCTTCAGGGCAGCAGCAAGGTTGATGCCATCCATAGCATCGCTTGAAACGACCCAAGCAGCATCGAGATCCCCGTCGGCCCGGAAAATCCTTCTTGCCTCAAACGGATCGCTTACGATGTCAAGCCATGTCTCAGATTCCAGGGCTTCACCCTCAAGACCTATGGTTTCAGGATAGTGAAGGGTTTCGCTATCAAGGCAAAGCAACATCTTTCGATCACTCATCTCCGTCTCCTTTCGTATCGGCGGAAACCGCTGAAGAGGCCGTCGCATCCGTATCTGTTTTTGCGGGAAGGGTGAAGTAGATGTCCATCGATTGTGAAGCGGTCACGAATTCTTGGGACTGATCAAGGGGCACAGCAAGCGTCACCCAACTCACACTCGTCTTTTTTGAGTCGGTAGTGTCGGCGTTCGTTGCCAGAACAAGAACGGAGGAACCAATCCTGGTCGTCGTTGCGCCCACCGCATAGACATCCACGATGTTTCCTGGAGAAAGAGATCCACCTACAGCCTGAACATCTTTGGCGGGAACGGAAAGCGCAACGCATCCTTCAGGGATGTCGAGGGCCGACTTCTCGCCTTCAAAACGTTTGAAACAGAGAACCTCTCCGGAAACGACGAAAGAAGTGGTCTGCCTACCCTGGATTTGATCCAAAGACGTTACGCTGCCTTCGGGCAGAAGGTCGCTCAGCCATGTTCTTGATTCGCTATTTGCGGAAGTGACGATCTCGCCCGGGTATATATCTTTCGTTGCGACGAGCACCTCGACCTGTTCGCCGCCATAGCGCTCCATCGCTTCACGACGAGCGGCATCCGCCTCGCCCCTCACGAATGAGGCGTACATAAGCACGCAAACAACGCAGAAAATACCGCATGAAATGCTTGCGACCATCACTCCCCGTTTCATACCAACCTCGCTTTCTCGCCTTTACCATGTTCGCGACGAGATCAGAAATGAATAGAAAGAACTACGAAGATAAAAGCGAAACGGCTCGCAACCCACGCAAGGCATGCAAAGAGCTCAAAACAAAAAAAGCCCAGGGCAACAAGCCCTGGGCTAACGTAGGCGATCTTCGATGAAAGGAGCGAAATCTACCCGCTAAAAATCGAAACACATTTCGAAGTCAATAGAGGAAACGAAGCGAATTAACTGCGCTTGGTTCCGCAATGCGCACAAAACGAGCCGGAAACATTGGTGAATCCACACGCAGAGCACACCCATTCCGACGACGGGGCGGGAGGAGCGACCGTCACAGGCTCGGTAGGCTGAACATCAACAACGACTTCCTTCTTCTGCTCCACAAAAGACTGCGGCGCAGCAACGGGATGGGAAGCGGAAGCAGAATCCGCAGAAGGGGTCGGAGCGGTGGCCGCTTTGACGTATTCCGACATCGGAGAAGCGCTCGCGCTACAAGCGTCATCTCCACCGGAAAGGGTCTTTCGAATAACGGAAGTGTTCTTCCAGATGAGAATAGTCATCATCATGAATTCGAAAAAGAGGCGGTGAAGAACCTCGAGGATAACGAAAAGGATGAGGAAGCCGAGAATCGCCAAAAGAACGGAAGCCGGATCATACATGATGCCGAATAGCGAAGAAATGATCGAAGCAGCGCAACCAAACGCGATGGAGAGTGCAATGAAAAGATACAAGACGATGAGTATCTTTTCGATAAGAAGGCTCTCGAATCGAATGAAAGGACCCCAATCCTTCTTCAAGCCAAGAGGCGTTGCTTTACCGGTGGAAACGAACTTCCTGTAAAGAAGAACCGTACAAACGATAGAAGCGATGAATCCAATGAAGGAAAGAAAGGCCAAAGCACCCCCAGAAAGAGCAAGGGCATTGAACGCAGAATTGCCGCCATAGCCGTACCAATACATATTTCTCCTCTCGTAAAACGAAAACAACACAGCAAACATCCTGATCAAAGCGTAAAAAGACTTTACAAGACCAAGAAAGCCCATTTTACCCGATCGTCAGCGAAAGCATATCAGCGAGCAGCGAAAGGACACGGGGGTACCTGCCCGAAAGAAAGCTGAGGGACAATTAGTCACGAGGAGATGCCGGCTTGGCATCAGGATAAAGCGATTTGAAATCAGTCAAATACTTGTTGTCGCCATTGACCCTAACGCGAGCCAGAGGTTCGCAAATCTCATCAGAATGGCCTTTAGGATCAGCGTAGGAAAGACTGTTATCCCATGCCGAGCAGATAACCTGAATGCGCATCAAGCAATCGTAATAGCACGTAACGATGTCGTTGTACGAAGCGTAATACTCCGAAGAGGAAGGAACGGAGTAATCGCTTACTTCGTAGTACGCCTCAGAAACCTGAGAATACAAGTCGAAAGCATCCTCGGCGGCATCCTGACGCTTCGACATGGACTTGACCAGATAGGTAGAATTGAACGTATCAGCAACCTTTGAAATGCGCTCATCGAATACACCAAGATCGTCGTAATACGAAGAAAGATCACGATAAATCGCCCGATCTTCCGAGGAGGTAGGATCAGAAGAGACCTTCTCATCTTGATCGGAGCGAGAGCCCTGAGGAGCAGTTGAATCATCTTGCTGCGTCTGCGTCTGGCTCGATCCTTTGTCAAGCGAGGGAGATCCAGCAAGAGCGTTAAATGCAACAAACGCAATGGCGATCACCAATAGAACGGCCAATACCGCAACAGCGATAATCAAGCCCGTCTTCTTGCCGTCAGTAGGACGCGAATCGCTCTGTGCGGGCCGTTGATCAGGAGCAGGCTGACGATACGAACGCGGAGTAGATGTCGAGGACTCGACCCTGGGAAGCGGAGCAGTCGAAGACGGCGAGTACCCCATTCGATGAGTCTCTCGGGCGGAAGAAGATTCCGCTGCAGCCGGCTCCCCGCTCGCCATGATGTCAAGCCCTTCAAGAGAAGCAGTCTTCTCTTGAGAAACGCTTTCAGAAGAAGCGATGGAGGAATCCTGTCCATTCGGGACAGGGGAACCACATGAAGTGCAAAAATTTGCACCCGATTCAAGCTGGCTACCGCAATGGGTACAGAACTTTTGTGCAGACATGAGAGCGATCCTTCCGAAAATAAACTACGACCATTTCATCATAAGAAACTCAAGAAGGGAAGAACGGCGCCGGGAACGCGAAAGGGGCCCTCGGCGTCCTGCCGGGGCCC
>CAUHNN010000009.1 GCA_959607715.1 uncultured Eggerthella sp.
GCTCGAGCGCATCGTTTGCGGCATCGAGGGCACGCGTGTAATGCAGGAAGGCGTGAATGACTCCCTCGAAAACCTCGTACTGATAAGGAACGCCGCTCTGCTCAGCGATGGTTGCAAGCAAATCGGAATCGTCGATCAGGGGATCGTACTCAGCAGCTGCGATGTAAAGTGCGGGCATGTCGTGAGTGAAGTCGTTGAGATAAAGGTTGAAGTACTGCTCCTGAATCAGCTTATCGAAGTCGCCGCCGTACAGGGTCATATAGAACTCGAGATCCTTCTCCTCGAGACCATCCCAGGGGCCACCAAGCAGACGATGGGAGTTGCTGTCGCGAAGGCCGAAGGAGCCGTAATAAAGAAGAAGCGCTTTGATGAAGCTCGCATCGCCGATCTTGTCGCGGTAATACAGCGTGGATGCGAGGTTCAGATGGGCACCGCCGGAGTCACCGGCCATGGCGAGACGATCGCCATCGATGCCGTATTCGGCACCGTTTTCGTGAAGATGCGTGAGGACGGCGCAAACTTCCTGGATCTGAGAAGGATACTTCGCTTCAGGTGCGAGGTGGTAGTCAACGGCAACGACGATCGCTTGAGCGTCATCGGCAAGCACGCGGCAGATGCGGTCGTGCGTATCGAGGTTGCCCAGAACGAAGCCGCCTCCATGCACGTAGACGATGGTTGCGACCTTTCCTTCCTTGGCCTCCTTGGCATCGAGGGTTTCCTGGGTCGGGTAGTAGAAACGGATCGGAACCGGACCATTAGGACCTTCGACGGTCTCGTCGAAGGATTCCTTCATTTGAGGTCCACCCTGAACCCAGTACTGACGACCGAGAATGTAATTCTCGCGCATGACTTCGAAACCGACGCTCGTGTCGTTCGCGTCGCCCGCGAGTTCATCCTCCTTTGCAAGAATCGCCTTCATCTGAGGATTGATAAGAGAGAGTACGTCGAGCTTTTCCATGCTCTTCCCCTTTCCGCGAAGCCGGTTCGTCTCTCTAAGCGCGCCGGCTTGGAATTCGGGTCCGCATTGATGCAGACCCCTCATTAAGAAGCCCCCTTGTTCCCCAACGTGGAAAGCTCCCCGCAACACGATAGCCTCGAAAGTGAATCCAACCTGAATTAGACCTGTTCTTTCGCCTCTTTCGTATTACTGATATGCATTGTCGGAGAAGAAATGAACGCATTCATCGCAAATTGAAGATGATTACCCCTACGATGGCAAAGTAACCACTCACTGCTATAGGCCAAAAACAGAACTAATGATGAATTGGTGATGTATAGCTAGACCAGCTTGATCAGGCGATACTTCCCCAACGCTGCAATGTGCGTCGAACGTTCGGAGGTCATGAACGATTCAGCGCAAACGCTTGGCGAAAAAACGCCGAAAGAGACTCCGCCAAAATCGACGATAGCGGCAACGAGGGAGAGGGACGAATTCTCTCTGTATCTTGGGCTCTCGCTCCTTCTTGCCTGCCATTACGTCCTCTGGTTCGTGGACGACTCGTTTTTCCATACCCAGCTTCTCGATTCCGCGATCGCAAACGGATGGTTGGGCAGCCTGATCACGACGTCGCTCACCATGGCCCTCGTCGGCTTCGTCCGCCCCGGGAAACGCCACCTATCCGATGCGGAAACACTCGCCTATGCCGTCCCCGTCCTCACTGCGCTCAGCGCCCTGGCGCTCGGCTTCTCGCCGCAGATCACGTCGAGCACTGAAGCAAAACCCCAGATGGTCGCTTTTGAACCGTGAAACGGTGCTACACTATCAGGCGTTTCTTTCCCCTGAAGAAAAGAAGTACCATGCCCTATCGAATCTTCACAGACTCATCGAGCAACCTGCCCGAGAGCCTCATCGACAAGCTCGAACTGTCCGTCCTTCCCCTTCGATTCATGATCGACGGCGTTTCGCACCAAAGCTATCTGAAGGGCCGCAAGACCGACCTGAAGCAGTTCTACACCATGATGCGCGAAGGGAAGGTCTTCACCACGTCTCTTCCGAATCTGGAAAACGCACGGGAATCGTTCACGGAGGCCTTTGAGGAAGGCTACGATATCCTCTACCTCGGCTTTTCCTCGGGCCTGTCGGGCACCTACGAAGCGATGGCCTCCGAGCTTGAAAGCGTTCAGGCGAGCTACCCGGATCGAAAGGCCGTAAGCGTCGATACACGGGCAGCCTCTATGGGTGAAGGACTGCTTGTTTACTACGCCGCAAAGAAAAAGCAGCAAGGCGCCTCCCTCGACGAAGTGGCGCAGTGGGTGCGCGACAATCGGCTTCATCTGGCGCACTGGTTTACGGTCGATGACCTCATGTACCTCTTCCGTGGCGGACGCGTTTCACGCACCACGGCATTCGCCGCCAATCTCTTATCGGTCAAGCCCGTTCTCCACGTCGACGATGAGGGGCATTTAACCCCCGTTGAAAAGGCGCGCGGCCGAAAGAAAAGCATCAAGAGCCTGGTAGACCATATGGCTGAAACGGCCACCGTGCCGGTCGATGGGCAAACCGTGTTCATTTCACACGGAGATTGCCTGGAAGATGCCGAGTATCTTCGAAAACTCATCGAGGAACGCTTCGGTGTGACCTCCTTCTGCATCAACTACGTCGATCCCGTCATCGGCGCCCATTCAGGACCTGGAACCCTCGCGCTGTTCTTCTTGGCCTCGCATCGCTGATGCGCTGAAGCGCATTTGCAAGCGACCTACGCACAAAGCCAAAGCCCATCACGCGCGAAAAAGCCGACCCGTTCGAAGCGAGACCCCTTTTACATGGTCGTGGGCCTTCACTCGAACCGGGTCGGCTTTTCACGTTGAGAGCGATTCAGCGACTAGAGAAGATCAGTTCTTGGCTGCCCTCACCTTGTTGGCGATACGATCGGCCATCGAGATGGACTCGCGACGATCGGGACCCCAGAAGGAAACGGAGATCATGTCGGCTCCGACGTGGCTACCGATAGTCGCGCCCACGGTATGGGTGATGACCGTAAGGCTCTCATCTTCCTTCAGCAGAAGCTCGACGAGGCGGTTGGCGTCCTTCGCGCAATCGGCGTGACCAACGAGAACGACTCGCTCTCCTTCGGCGCGATTCTTGGCAAACGATGCCGCCAACTGCTTGATGCCCTTCTTGCGACCGTGGGCCGCACCGACCAGCGTCAACTTACCGTTGAGGTCGAAAGCCAGCAAGGGCTTGAGATCGAGCTTGCTGCCCGCGGTAGCCACTGAGGAGGGAATGCGCCCGCCACGGCGAAGTGCATCAAGGTCGTCGACCATGAAGTAGGTATGGATGAAATACCGTGCCTCCTCTGCCCACGCGACAAGTTCCTGCGCGGTCAAACCAGCATCTCGTTGGCCGATCGCCTCGAGGATGAGAAGCCCTTCAGGCGTCGAGCCCAACTTCAGATCGACGAGGTGCAGTTCTGCGTCGGGATAATCCTTCTTCACCTGAGACAGAAGGGAATCGGCCGAACTCCAGTTGCTCGAAAGCTCACTGGCGAAGCAGAGATAGACCGTCGGGACGCCGGACTCCGCCGCCCTGCGCCATGCCGCATCGATATCGGCCGGCGAGGCTTGCGAGGTGCTCGGCGTAGCCCCTTCGCGAATGGCATTGTAAAATTCCTCGGGCGTGCGCGATTGATAGAAGTCGTCTTTGTAGGCAACATCGTCGACGATGTAGTTGAAGCTGAGAAGATCGATCCCTTCGCGCTGGACCATTTCGATGGGAAGGTCGCAGCAAGAATCGATGATGAGATTACAGCGAGCAGTCACGGTTTCTCCTTGTCTCGTTGAAATGGACAGAGGTCGAACGTAAAAAAGTCTAGCATTTGACGTTGACATGCGAACAGAGCGAAACCAAGCGGAAACCATTGAAGCAAGCGCTTCATCAGCGCAATCGCTCCTATGGAGGCGAAGCACAAGGAATGATTCGCTATAAGGTAAGGTCTCGCAAGGAAACGGGAAGAGCCTTCTGAAGAGAAGCGATGCCCGTTTCGATTTGACAGCCGATTTTCCCGCCTGAAAAGAGGATGGAATCATAGAGCAGCGCGGTTTCATCGCACGTCGTAACGAAGCGCTTCTTCATGCCAAGAGGAGAACATCCCCCGTGAATATAGCCGGTAAGCCCCAGAAGCTCCTTTGACTTGACCATATGAACGGACTTTTCCCCTACCGCATCGGCAGCCTTCTTTAGATCGAGCTCGGCACCAACGGGAATCATGAACACGAAGTGATCCCCGCTTTTCCCAACGGTCACCAACGTTTTGAAGACCCTGTCGGGATCCTCCCCCGCCTTACGCGCCATCTCGAGCCCGGTAAGGCCTTCGCAGCCATCGATACGGTGAACGCGATACTCTACGTCGATACGATCGAGTTCGCGCATCGCATTCGTCTTTTTTTCAGCGTGCTTGCCCATGGCCTACTTCCCGACGTCAGCGGAGACGGTCATATTATGGAAGCGCTCTTGAAGCCATTCGTCCGGGAAGGTCTGATCGAGAACATGATCGATCGGCGTGGCGGCGGGCACTCCTTCAGCGCGCTGCCCCTCGCGATGAACCGCGAGAACCGTCACGATAGCATTGACGAGCATAAAGACGACAAGCACCCACGTAACGACATCGAAGATACGCTTCGGCATTCCCTCGCGGCGGGAAACCTTGATCTGGATCGCCTTGACCACGGGAAGCACCCACCGTACCCAGAACAAGCCGAGCATGCCCCACATGACGCCGAACACGAAGTTGGTGCGCCCGTTGATGGATCCGAATGTGCCCGTGTAGTCCCACGCGATGGCGTTCCAGAACACCTCCATCATCCAGCTGGTGGCGTATTCGAGCGTTGAGCCGACGAGCATGGCCGCCAGAAAGATGATGATGTCGTGGGTGTAGTAAAAGCGGTTGAGAAAGACCGTCAGCGCAACGGCGCCAACGCCGTAGATCGGGGAAAAGGGACCCCAAACAAGTCCCGCGCGGCTCTCCCACCCTCCGTAAACGATGTAATGAAAGATGTCTTCCAAAACCAAACCGAGGGTCGAGCCGACAACGAAAAGCCAGAACAGCAAGAACAGATTCAGCTCGAGATAACGAGGGGCGATTTGCGCGCGGACGCTTTTTACCGCCGTTGAATCGTAGATCTGAACCGCTTTATCGCGCGGGTTGACCTTGCGCGATGAGCGACGATCGGATGTATCTGCGCTGTGGGCGTCGTTGTTGTTCATGATCCCGATCATAGCAGAGTTGATCGATGCCCCGAAACGCCGCCGAGGTCGTAGGCGATCTGTAACGGAGCGCAGGCACAGCCCTTACGCGCTTGCCCCACGTTTCCCCTCGGTCGCAAGGGACTCGTAGCGTACAATGAACAGCGTCATACCCCAACGGCAAGGAGAGCCATGGCATCCACCGACAAGAAAACCGTCGTCCTCGGAATCAGCGGCTGCATCGCTGCCTATAAAGCCTGCCAGATCGTTCGGGACTTCCAGAAAGCAGGAGTCCGCGTGAAGGTCGTCATGACAGAACATGCAACGCATTTCGTCGATCCCCTCACGTTCAGATCCCTTACCCATGAGCCCGTAGCCGTAGGCCTATTCGATGATCCCACGGACCCGATCCACCATATCTCGCTTGCAGACGAAGCTGACCTCATGGTCCTCGCGCCCTGCACCGCCAATCTCATCGCCAAAGTCGCCCACGGCATAGCCGACGACCTCCTGAGCACCACCGTGCTCGCAACGACGGCCCCCATCCTCGTCTCCCCCGCCATGAACGTCCACATGTACGAAGCGGCCGCCACGCAGGAAAACATGGCCACGCTCAAAAGACGCGGATTCCACTTCATCGAAGCGGACGACGGCTACCTTGCCTGCGGATACGTCGGAAAGGGACGCCTCCCCGAACCGAGCGCCATCGTGGAAAAAGCACTCCATCTGCTCAATGAATGCGATCCTATCCCGCAGGATCTTGCGGGCAAACGCGTTCTGATCACCGCTGGCCCCACGATTGAACCCATCGATCCTGTGCGCTACATCACCAATCGTTCTTCGGGTAAGTTCGGCTACGCAATCGCATCCGCCGCCGCTTCACGAGGGGCGCGTGTTTCGCTCGTATCCGGACCAGTCGCTTTGGCGGAACCGGCAGGCGTTGAAGTCATACACGTTGAAACCGCTCGAGAAATGCTCGAAGCATGCCGATCCGTCTTCCCCACTGCCGACATAGCCATCTGCGCCGCTGCGGTTGCCGACATGAGACCTGCTCATGCGGCAGACCGTAAGCTGAAGAAGGGGATCAACGACGAAGAGCTTTCAGCCATCAAACTAACCGAGAATCCCGACATCCTCGCCACCCTCGGCGCCTCCAAGGACCGCCAGGTCGTAGTGGGATTCGCAGCGGAGACCAACGACGTGATCGAGAACGCGAAAAAGAAACTATCAAAGAAAAACGCCTGCATGATCGTCGCCAACGAAGTGGGCAGCGATAAGGCCTTCGGTAAAGACGACGATGAGATCTGGCTCGTTCGCGCCGATGAAACCGTGCACATCGGACCCGCCCTCAAAACCGAGCTGGCCCATGCCATCCTCGACGAAGCCGCGAAACAGCATAAGTGACCCTAGAGCTAAGTAGCCGTAGCACCCAAAACCGCTTTCTCGCGCCCATCCGTTCAATACGGATGGGCGTTTTCTTTTCCCAAGGAAGCGATGGGCGCGAACCCCTATCCCTTCGCCGTCTTCAAATACGATCAAGGCCAATACGGCGGCATACGCGCCGATCCATACGCTTGAGGCAAGATAGTGAAGCGCATTGACGATTTTCCTCGGCAGAGGGTTGAGCGCCATCATGGACGGCCGCCTTCGATCGAAGGTCTAACGATGAAGCAATTCTGCCCTACAAAAAAGCCAGGAACCGAAGTTCCTGGCTTAAGAATGTGGTCGGGTTGACAGGATTCGAACCTGCGACCCCTTGACCCCCAGTCAAGTGCGCTACCAAACTGCGCCACAACCCGTAAGTTACTGCTTCAAGCAGCTCGATTAATATACCCTAAATGAGTCGTAATGCAAATACTTTTCGTAAAGTTTTTTAGCATCACGGTTCAATAGAGGCAGTTGCCGCATGCGATTAGCAGAATTCGCAGCACCTCTCATCGACATACCACTGCATCGGGTAGCTCAAGTACGCGGGCGCCTGAAGCTTTTCTGCGGTGATGTAGCCCGCAGGCGCGTTCAGAACAGCGGGGATGCGATTGACCATGGTCGCGCACGTGTGCTCCACGGTCGCCGGCTTGCTGACCTCGAACACCGTGTCGGGTTCGCCGCTGATCTTCCAACTGCACATATCCCCGTCTTCCGGAGCGTAGACTTTACCGATCTGGTTCATCTTGACCGTGGGGCCCTGGATGGTCTCCACCGTAACGACCGTGCTCATGCCGATTGCCTTACCGGCCGGGATAACGGCACCCATCGTTTCCGAATAAGTATCCTTTTCGGCGAGATACGGAACATTTTCCTGCTTGAGCGATTTGATGGTCCAACCGAAAAGGTTCACCAACGCCTCCGCCGAATTCCACAC
Organism: uncultured Eggerthella sp.; assembly: GCA_959607715.1. GTDB lineage: Bacteria > Actinomycetota > Coriobacteriia > Coriobacteriales > Eggerthellaceae > Anaerotardibacter. The sequence goes on from CAUHNN010000009.1 coordinate 7,545, forward strand.
GTAGGAAGGCTCGATGGAGTCGGGATGCGCTAAGGTGGCGTCGAATTCTTCAGGGGACAGACCCACACCATGGGCTTTCGCCAGCGCAAGACCGTAGTCTTCCACGTTGTAGCTCACCGAGCCTTCGATAGCATCGATACGATGAACGCCACCGGCGATGCAGCCGACCATGTTGATCCAGTAGATATCCTGCATGCCCGAACCGACGACGGTGCATCCCGTTTCTTGAGCCAAGGCATCAAGGCGATTAGTCAGGACCGGATCGGTGGTCCACGGATAAATCGCCTCCTCGCACGTAGTTATCACGTTTATGCCCCTGATGACGCATTGCTCGATCATGGGATACACGTCCTCGACGAAGCTGAAGAGCTCCACCACCGCCACATCGGGACAGGTTTCATCGAGAAGCGCCTCGGCGTCGTCGGTTATCTTCACCCCAAGAGGACAACCGAGTTCGGCGTATTCACCAACATCCAAACCCACGATGTCGGGGTCGACATCCAGCGCACCGACGATTTCAGCGCCATTCTCGTGCAAGTAACGAAGCGTGTACTTGCCCATCTTCCCGCAACCATACTGGACGACTTTGATTCTCTCTTTGCTCATGGCCCCTCCTCACATCGGTTGTGAACAGGGATTATCCTGTTCACATAACACGTTCATTATACGATGGGCCAGACCGGAATAGGGAACGGGAAACAACGTTTAACGTACAATGGAAGCATCATTCACAAGGAATCGCCCTGAAGGAAGAACCATGTTTGAAACAGCCTCTCTCGCCGACTTGCCCGCTTTTCATGTCGGTCACGCCCAAAACGAACAAGCAGCAACCGGGTGCACGGTCGTGATCGCGCCTGAAGGCGCAACGTGCAGCGTCGACGTGCGCGGAGGCGGCCCTGCAACGCGCGAAACCGACCTGCTGAAGCCCGAGAACATGGTTGAAGCCGTCCATGCCGTCGTGCTTTCCGGGGGAAGCGCGTTTGGACTCGCGGCCTCGACGGGAGTCATGAATGAACTGGCGAAGCGCAACATCGGCTTCGAGATTGCAGGTACGCGCGTGCCGATTGTCGTGGGAGCCTGCCTATTCGACATCGTGTTCGGCGAAAATACCTATCCGGATGCCGCGATGGGCGCGAAGGCCGCATCGATCGCACTTGACGACGCGTCCCTCCCCGACGAAGGGAACGTGGGGGCCGGCTGCGGAGCGACCGTCGGCAAAATGCTCGATCCCACCCAGGCCATGAAAAGCGGTCTCGGCATCTGCGGGGTTCGCCTAGGGGACGTCATCGCCGTTGCGATCGTGGCTGTGAACGCGCTTGGCACCGTAGTCGATTTCGATGGAACTCCGCTTGCGGGCCATCGCGACGCCACGGGAGCCATCATGGACCCGCTTGCGCCTGTTTGCCTCATGACGCAAAACCCCGCAGCCGACGATGGCGGTCTCGAGGCGACTACCGGTCCGTGCGCAAACACCACGATCGGCGTCGTGCTCACCAATGCGAAGATCACGAAAGCGCAAGCCCAGAAGATCTCCTCCATCACGCATGACGCCTATGCGCGCGCCATCAAGCCCGTTCACACTTCAGCCGATGGAGACACCATCTTCACCATGGCCTCGGGCGAAGTGGAGGCGCCCTTCGATTTGGTAGGAGTGCTGAGCACCGAAGCGATGCAGGGAGCAATCGTCCGCGCCGCTAAAAACGCAAAAGGATCCCACGGGCTGCCTGCTGCTTGCGATTTGAACTAAATGCATTTACCCTGATGAAGCCCTTTTTCGCCCAATGCCGACGGCAGGGTGCGAAAGAGGGCTTCATTATGCCCAAATGCACGAAAGGCCAACGTGGATACGACCTCACGCCCCACGTCAGAAAACCAGCACCAAGAACCTCACATCAACGTAGCGAAACTTCTACTCAACAGAGGAAAAAGATTTCTGTTAAACCACGCTGTTTTCATGGTGGTTGCAGCGGTATTCGAGATCGCTCTGGGCTACTTCGGTCAGCACGCCTCTTCTCTGCCACCTCAGGCCCTTGTCATCATCTGGCTAGTCGCAACAAGCTGCCTTGCCGTCGCGATGACCTACCCCTACATAGTGAAAAAGCACAACGCAAAAGAGATGTTCAACGACGGAACCAAGGCCTCGTCGTTCATCAATGGTCGACTTGTGCGCGTTATCGTTAGTTTCCTTTTCTCTGCGCTTTTGCTCGCAACGTTGATGATAGCGACTCAAAAATGGGGAACGGCCCAATGGATCTTCGCCGTTCTCGGTATACCGGTCTATTGCGTGGTTTCCGATCTTTTGACAAAGCGCGAGATACAACCCCTCTACAAGGATTTCTATCAGACGAGAGGATCCATGCTGTGGGCTTGGATCGGCACAGGGATCGTCTTGACGATCCTCTTCGCTTTAGCCGGTTTTGCCAGCGTTCCGAAAGACCACATCTCCCTTGGAGCCGCATTTTCCCAGGTGCCGCTTTTGTTCGCTGGATCATCCTCGCCTCTTCTCGAGGAAATCGGCAGAATAGGATACCTTATCGACGGCTACACGAGATATACGATTTCCTGGTGGTTTGCAGGAGATGCCTTTATCTACCTGATCATCAGCCTTGCCCTGTGCTTTTCCACTGCCCTGTCTTTATCACAGTTCCTCAGCTTGTTCATGCTGATCACGTCAAAGCCCACCGAGCTTTTGCTCGTCTTCCGTCCGATCGAGGAAAAGGACAGTACGCGCATCAAAATCAAAAGCGCGTTGCAGCCGATAGGAGCCATCGTCGCTTCCAGCATCGCTCTATTCCTCTGCTTCACCGTAGCCAATGAGCACGTGAGCGATATCCGTGACAGCAACCTTCATTCCACCACCATGCTATTCATCAAGGAGCAGAGCAACCTTGTTGTCTACGATGCCGACGGGAAGAAATACGACCAGGAAGCCGTCGACAGCGCCTGCGAAAGCGCTCTTGAATCTTCAGCTGGCTACGAAGAGATCAAGAGCAGCCTCGTCACCTCGATCAATGAATATTACGACACCTGCGAAGCAAACGTCGACGGGTACCTTGACTGGTACTACGGCTTACTACCATCCCTTCAGCGACTCATCTTCGGAGAAAATCACGACGAGATGCTTACAAAGTATCGAGAGGATCTTGTGTCGAAAGAGCGCCAAGGCGAGCTCGATGCCTCAATCAGGTCATACAACGCGGTGATAGCCGACGTTAAAAAGCAGACGCTCGAGAACCTATCCAAGCAGGACGCCTGCACCGTTCCTGGATGGCTGATTTCGGAACAGTACGCCATCGAACAGTATTTCTCCATTTCCGAAATCGAGCCTTTGGCAGAGCTCGAGCTGCCCCAGGGCGATTACAGCAACCGAGATACCTACCGAAGCGAAGTGCTCAATTCTCTGGAGACCAGCAGGCAAGCACTCCTTGAGAAGGTGAAGTAGCTATACCGCTCAACCTTCACCGCGCCTTCCGAAACGTAGACCCCTTCAACCTCGCATACTAAAACAAGCACCGATCGATAACGTCCTTGCCGCGCAATGACTCCACCCATTCAGCAGGGATCGCATCGAATCCGTACATCGCAGCCGCAAGCGCCCCGGCGACACAAGCGGTGGTGTCGGTATCGTGCCCGAGTTCAACGGCTGCGGTGACGCACTCGACGTACGACGTCGTAGTCAAAGCACACCACAGAGACGCCTTAAGCGTGTCGAGCACGAACCCATGAGACGGCACCTGATCGCGTTCGAGCGCATCAAGGCCGTAAAGGAAAGAAAACCTCTCGTCATCGGGCACCGCAGACTCGATAGAAGCCGCCAACTCCTTGCCAGCAAGCACGTCTCTCATAATATGAACGAAGACCACGCATGCAGTGGTCGAAATCGGATGGGCATGCGTGATGGCCGAAACCGATCTAATCGCTTCATCCCTTGCCTTCGTGAAGGCAAGCGGCGCGATACGCATGAGCGAGCCGTTGCCGTTCGAGTATTCGTGATCGGCGCCGTATCCTTGATTGAGGGCCTCTGCCGTAGCGTTGCCCACATCGAACACGTACCCATCTGCCGTATAGGATCCGCGGAACAACCAGTTCCGAAACCTCTTGCGCATATCCTCGACGACCACCCGACCACCAGAGGCGCGAATGCTGTCGCAGGACGCGATCAGCAACGAAGTGTCGTCGGAAAACGTGCCCCTGGGCACATCGTGAGCGCCCCCATCGGTCATTCCTTCACACGTGAACGTATCACGATCGCGAAATTCGAATGGAACGCCCAGTGCATCGCCCACGGCGGCGCCATAAACAACATCTCGCAAACGAGCCGCATCAACCATGATCTCAGTCCTTTCCTTCGCCTACACTGCGTCGGAAGCATCTAGGCACACAACTACCCATCTAACCTGTAATCTATACCTTAGTCGCGATGAATGCAGGGCGGTCTTGAGGAAAGCGAGCAACCTGCTTCGCCCCTCCAGCGTGTTCGTTTTCGTCGTCGATACGGTCGCATGCCGGGAACCCGACGACGAGGAATACCGCCTCACCGCGCAAGGGACGACGCGAACCGGGGATCTTATCGCCCTGTCTCCGAAGAAGCAGAGCATCCCGCACAGAGCTCGATGCAGAGGATCGATTAAAGGTGGCTGAATGATTCCACGGTTCCCTGAGGAAGCGACTCAAGTACTCCACGCCCGTCTTCGATGTAATGGGCCAGCACTTCCCTACCATCGGCCGTCAAGCCAATGCGACGGTCCTTCAGCTGACGAAGCACTCCTAGAAGGTCGGCAGGAAGAGGCGCCAGGAAATCGAGCGTCTCGTGCGTGCGAGGGTGCTCGAATTCGACGTAATACGAATGAAGGAACTGACGGGTCAAACCGAGATTGTCGGCCTTGCCGGGAGTGCCGTAGGTAGGATCACCGACACACCAATGCTTGATGTACTCCATATGGACGCGAATCTGATGAGTGCGGCCGGAATACAGCTTGCACTCCACCAAGGTGAAACCGTTGTCCTTGCTCCCCGCCTCGAAGCGCTCAAGGACCTTGAACGTCGTAACGCTCGATCGAGCTTGAGGCTTATCGGAAACCTGCATACGCAAACGGTTTTTATCGCTGCGAAAAATGGGGGCGTCGATGAGACCCGTATCGCTTGCGATGTTGCCGTGGACAAGGCACAAGTAACGACGATTCACATTGCGCGAACGGATCTCGTCCTGCAATTCGAAACCGATCTCGTCGTTTTTCGCGATAAGCAGAAGACCGCTTGTGTCACCATCGAGACGATGCACGATACCGGGGCGATCGTCCCCTTGGATATGGGCAAGATTCTCACGGCCGAATCGAGCGATCATCGCATTGCACAAGGTCCCGTCAGGATGACCCGGCGAAGGATGGCAGATAAGACCAGCCTGTTTATTGATAACGGCCAGGTCTTCATCTTCGTAGTACACATCGAGCGGAATATCCTGAGGCTCAAGATAGACGCGATCGTTCTGCTCGAATTCCTCGAAGACGACGAAGTCGCCCACATGGACGATCGTTTTCTTCGTCGGCTCGGCTCCATTGACGAAGACTTTACCTGCCTCGATTTGCTTTACGGCCTTGCTGCGGGACTCGTAATGACCCGCTTCGAACAAAAAAGAATCAAGGCGCATATCGCCGTACGCTTCGGAAACCGTGGTCGAAAGACTGCGAGCCATGGAAATCACTCCTTCACATCATCGGAACGCTTCACGGAAGCTCCCCGATCAAGAGGGCGCGCATCGTCGGAATGTTCATCGCGACCGATGAGCGCAACCCACACAAGGGCCAAGCAAACGACACCGCACGTAACGCCGATATCCGCCACGTTGAACGTGGGGAAATCGATGAAACGCGGGGAAATGAAATCGACCACGTACCCGTAGACAATGCGATCGTACAAGTTGCCGATGCCTCCCGCAAAGACGAGGGCACACGAAACCACTTCGAACACACCCGCCCGCGGCGAGCGCCACCAGGCGTAGCCGAGAAGAGCAAGGCACAATAGCGCAGTGAAAAGGATGATCGGAGAAAGAGCACCGGAAAAGGCACCCCATGCAACTCCTTTGTTATGAACGAGGCTGAACTGAAGCACATCCCCGAAACGAACTGCGATCTGCCCAGGAGAATACGAGGAATCGAAATAGATCTTCGATGCGCGATCGATCACGAACCAAACGAGCACGCAGCCTGTCCAAAGGGCAAGATTGCGTGCTCGAGTTCGGCGAGGGGCGCCCTGAGGCGCCCCATGGGATATCTGCTGAGACGATGCCATAGAAAGAACGCGAAACGCCTATTCTTCTTCGAAACCAAGCGCATCAAGCGCTTCGGCGCACCGTGCGCACACGTGCGGATGAGAAGCGCTCGTGCCGAGTTCGCGGAAATTCCAGCAGCGCGGGCACTTCTCGCCCGTCGCCGCCGAGATCTCGGCAGCCAATTCATCACCGACGACGAACGAAACATCAGCAACGATGAAAAGCTCGACGAAGACATCCTTGTCATACCCCGAAAGAACATCGATGAGATCCTGAGGGGCCGTAACGGTAACGACGGCTTCCTGGCTCTTGTTGATGGCCTTGGCACCGCGCGCCTCTTCGAGGGCCTTGGTCACGACATCGCGCACGTCGAGAACCGTCGTGAAGGAAGCGAACAGGGCCTCCTGCTCGTCCGAAGGCGGAAGAGCAGGCGTGAAATCTTCAGCGGTGGGCCAACCGGCAAGCTGGACGCTTTCCTCGCGACCCTCGCGATTGCGCTCGGCGGAAGGATAATGCTCCCACACTTCTTCGCACGTGAAGGAAAGGACGGGCGACAGAACGCGCACGAGCGTTTCGAGAACGTTCATCAGCACGGTCTGGACAGCGCGACGGCGAGGGGAAGCAGGCGCTTCGGAGTACAGGCGATCCTTGGCAACATCCATGTAGACCGCGGAAAGATCGTTCACGAAGTCGTAGGCGATGCGGTAGACCTGGTTGTACCTGTAAGCATCGTAAGCTTCTTCGATGCCCTTCAAGGTCTTAGCCGTCTTGACCATCATGTAACGATCGATGGGCTCGAGAACCTCCCACGCCACGGCGTCGGCAGCGAAGTCGAAGTCTTCCAGGTTGCCCAACAGGAAGCGGAAGGTGTTGCGGAAACGTCGATACGCGTCGGAGACCTGCTTCAAGATGTTGTCCGAGATGGAGACGTCCTGGGAGTAATCCACGCTGGAAACCCACAGACGAAGAACGTCGGCGCCGTACTTGTTGCACACCTCGGCAGGATCGATGCCGTTACCGAGGGACTTGGACATCTTGCGGCCCTCTTCGTCGACCGTGAAACCGCAGTGCATAACGGTCTTGTAAGGAGGCACGTCGTAGGCCCCCACGCTCGTCAGCAGCGAAGACTGGAACCAACCGCGATGCTGGTCGGAACCTTCGAGATACATATCCGCCGGGAAGCGAAGCCCCTCGTCGGCGCGGTGGCGGCAGACGCTCGTGTGGGAAACGCCGGACTCCCACCAGACGTCGAGGATGTCCTTCTCGGGTTCGAGCTCGGTGCATCCGCACTTCTCGCAGGCGGTACCGTGGGGCAAGTACTCCTTGGGTTCCTTGGTGAACCAGGCGTCGGCGCCCTCCTTGTAGAAGAGGTCGATGACCGCATCGAAGGTTTCCGCCGTGGCCACCGTGGAACCGCACTTCGCGCACTTGAAGACCGGGATGGGAACACCCCAGGAACGCTGACGGGAAATGCACCAGTCGGGACGATCGGCGACCATGGAGCCAATGCGGCGGGAAGCCCACGACGGCACCCATTCGACCTTGTTCTCGATAGCGTCAAGCGCCTTGGTGCGAAGGTCGTTCTTGTCCATGGAGACGAACCACTGATCGGTCGCGCGGAAGATGACCGGCTCGTGGCAACGCCAGCAGTGCGGATAGCTGTGGCTGATGTCAACATGGGCAACCAAGGCGCCCTGTTCGCGCAGCCACTCGATGATGACAGGGTTCGCCTCGTCGACGTCGAGGCCGGCGAAACGACCGGCTTCGTCGGTGAGGACGCCGTTGTCGTCTACCGGCATGAGGATAGGCAGGTCGAACTCAAGGCCGACCGCGTAGTCTTCCTGGCCGTGGCCGGGAGCCGTGTGAACGGCGCCGGTACCGGAATCGAGCGTGACGTGATCGCCGTAGATGACGATGCCCTTGAGATCCTGGCGGATGGGGCACGTGTAGCTCGTGCCGACGAGATCGCGGCCCTTGACGGTAACGACTTCGCCCTGAGCATCCTTAACCGGCTCATAGCTCGTCCATCCCGCGGTGGATGCAACGTCTTCGAGCAGATCGTAGGCCATGATGGTGTACGTGCCGTCGGCGTTGACCATGATGTAGTCGGCATCGGGGGCAAGGCAGACGGCGGTGTTGGCGGGAAGGGTCCACGGCGTCGTGGTCCAGATCAGGATATGAGCGGGATCCTGAACGCCCGCCGCCTCGAAGACGGGCGGCACCGCATCGAGCTTGAAGTTGACGAAGATGGAAGGAGACGTTTCGTCGCCGTACTCGATTTCGGCTTCGGCAAGCGCGGTGTGACAGCGCTTGCACCAGTGGATGGGCTTGCGGCCGCGATACACCGAGCCGTTGAGGTACATGGTCTTGAAGATCTCGACGTTGCCGGCCTCGAAATTCGGGGTGAACGTGAGGTAGGGCTTGTCCCATTCCGCGTTTACGCCGAGGCGTTTGAAGCCGTTGCGCTGAAGATCGATATGCTCTTCAGCCCATTCACGGCACAGACGGCGAAGGTCGGGCTGGCTGATCTTGGCCATCTTCTCGGGGCCAAGAGTCTTCTCGACCATATGCTCGATCGGCTGGCCGTGGCAGTCCCAACCGGGAACGTACGGGGTGAAGAACCCGCGCTGAGCGTGGCTCTTGACGACGAAATCCTTCAGGATCTTGTTGAAGGAATGACCGATATGGATAGGTCCATTCGCATACGGCGGGCCGTCATGGAGAACAAACGGCTTGTTGTCTTTGTTCTTGGCAAGGACCTTATGGTAAATGTCGATGTCGTTCCAGAACTGGAGGCGCTTGGGTTCGTTTTCAGGCAGGTTCGCGCGCATCGCGAAATCGGTACGCGGAAGATTCATGGTTTGCTTGTAGCTGTTTGCCACGGTGCGACCTTTCCTCATCTGGGCATGGATATCAGGGTAACTTGATTAGTATAGCTGAAGCGACCCATCCTCAGAGCTTGGATAGGTCGCTTCATTGCATGAGTTACATCATTATCGTCAGAAAACCTCATTGCCAGGCGCGATCCCCGGCCATACAAGGCTAATCCCCTATTGGCGGTAATGGTTCAAGAAGTCGGCCAAATCGGCCATCGCCGTTTGGAGAACCTCGATGCGCGGCAGGAAGACGATGCGGAAATGATCGGGCTCGCTCCAGTTGAAGCCGCCGCCGCGCGTGATGAGGATCTTCTTCTCGTGAAGCAGATCGAGGGCGAATCGCTCGTCATCGGTGATGTTGAACTTCTTCACGTCTATCTTCGGGAAGATGTAGAACGCCGCCTTGGGCTTCACGACGCTGATGCCGTCGATGTCTTTGAGGGCGTTGTACACGAAATCGCGCTGCTCGTAGATGCGACCGCCGGGAACGATGTAGCTGTTGACGCTCTGGTGGCCGCCCAAGGCCGTTTGGACGATCGACTGAGCGGGAACGTTCGAGCACAGCCTCATGTTAGAAAGCATGTTGATGCCAAGAATGAAGTCGCGCGCGCAGCGCTTGTTTCCCGACAGGATCATCCATCCAATGCGGAATCCCGCGATCATATGCGACTTGGAAAGCCCCGAGAACGTCACGCAGAACAGATCGGGCGCAAGCGAGGCGATGGAAACATGCTCCTCCCCGTCCATGACCAAACGATCGTAGATCTCGTCCGAGAAGATCATCAGCTGGTGGCGACGGGCCACCTCGACGATTTCGGTCAGGACTTCACGAGGATACAGAGCGCCCGTGGGGTTGTTGGGGTTGATGATGACGATAGCCTTCGTCCGCGGAGTGATTTTGCGCTCCATGTCGGCGATGTCGGGATACCACTCGGCCTGCTCGTCGCAGCGGTAGTGGACCGGCGTACCGCCCGAAAGCGTGGCGCATGCGGTCCACAGAGGGTAGTCGGGGCTAGGGATGAGGATCTCGTCGCCGTTGTCGAGCAGCGCTTGCATGCACAAGTTGATAAGCTCGGACACGCCGTTGCCCGTGTACACATCGTCCATGGTGACGTTCGGGATGCCCTTCATCTGGGCATACTGCATGATGGCCTTGCGCGCGGAGAACAACCCGCGCGAATCGGAATACCCTTCGCAGTCGGGGAGCTGATGGCGCATATCCCAGATAACCTCGTCGGGCGTACGGAAACCGAACGGTGCGGGATTGCCGATGTTGAGCTTCAGGATGGTCTGCCCGTTGTGCTCCATGCGGGCAGCTTCGTCGACTACGGGACCGCGGACGTCGTAGAGAACGTTTTCGAGTTTCGTCGACTTCTTGAATTCACGCATAGAAGGAACACCTTCGGTCGAAGGAACAACGGGGGCTTTCGGGGAGGCGGGCGTTGCCGTGATGGAGGGCGATTTCACGCTGAGGGGATCTTGGGCGGGCCGCCCTTCCTCATCGCGCTTCGCAACGCGGCCGGAAGCATCTTCGAGGGGAAGCGAAGAACCGGAGATAAGCCAATCGGCGGAGACATCGAGCAGCGCAGCGATTTCCTCGAGCGTTTCGCGGCGCGGGAGGGTCTTGCCGTTGGCGTACTGGCTGACCTGGCTTTTACCCAGGCGCACCCCCCTGTCTTGAGCGGCGGCGATCAAGTCGACCTGCTTCATGCCGCAACGTGCCATGGCGGCCGCAAGACGTTTCGCGAAAGCTCCCTGCTCCTGTTCGCCGTGGTGTTCCATCGGTGCCTCCTCGTGTAGTTCAATTTGAGTTCAATATAGTATGAACCTAAATTGAACTTTGAACAACAGGCACCGGTGAGCGGATGGGCGACTTACCCGAACGAGACGATCGTACCGCCGCCGAGGACGACATCCCCTTGATACAGCACGACGGCTTGGCCCGGTGCCACAGAGCGAATAGGCTCTTCAAGTTCAACGACGAGGCGATCACCCTCGACATGGGCGCGCGCCTTGCGGGGAAGACCGCGATAGTTCGTCTTCGCCTCGACCTCGATTTCACCGGTGGGCGCCATGCCCGAAATGAACGAGATGTCGGCGGCATCGATCCGAGAGACCCCCGTTTCGGACGCTGTTCCCACCACCAGCTCATTGCGAGCGACGTTTTTTCCCAGCACGAAAAGAGGTTCACCGACTGCAACGCCAAGGCCTTTTCGCTGGCCAAGCGTGTAGCGCGCAAGCCCCTGATGGGTCCCGAGGCGATTTCCCTCGCGATCGACTATCGCGCCAGGTTCAAGGGCCCGTCCGATCCTGCGCTCGATGAACCCCACGTAGTCACCATCGGGGATGAAGCAAATATCCTGGCTTTCGGGTTTATCGGCAACCGATAAACCGCTCTGCGCCGCGTACGAGCGCGTCTTGTCTTTCGTTATGTCGCCCACAGGGAAAAGCATGTGAGCAAGATGATCCTGCGTGAGGTGGTACAAAACGTAGCTTTGGTCTTTCTTCGGGTCCTGCCCGCGAAGAAGCTCGAAACGAGCCGTCTCCTCGTTGAACCTGCGTCGCACGTAATGTCCCGTCGCCACGAAATCAAGGCCCTTGAGCTTTCGCAGATCATGAAGGGCGCCGAACTTAAGCGCCTTGTTGCATTCGATGCAAGGGTTAGGCGTCAACCCCGCAAGGTAGGAACGGCAAAAGGGTTCAACAACCGAATCGTCGAAGATCGAGCGGAAATCGCACACCTCGTGCTCGATGCCCAAACGATCGCACACCGCTCTCGCGTCGAGAGCCGCCCGATCGTGGCCATCCGCCCTCTGGGTGCATCCATCTTGTTCGAACAGGCGCATAGTCACGCCCACGACACGATACCCCTCCTCCTTGAGGAGCATCGCGGAAGCGGAACTATCGACGCCGCCGCTCATGGCGCACAGCACGCTACCCTTACTATCAGCACCATCGACGATCGAGCTCATTGATTATCCTCTCCATGCATCAGGTCTTCATTCATGCTGCCCGAGCGGAAACCCTCCAAGTCGAGCACCACCCTTAGCATCCCCGCATTCTTGCACGCCGCCAGGATCGCTTCACGCTGGCGCAGCACCTGAGCCATCTGCTCCGGCGACACCTCGATTCGCGCGAGGGATCCGTGGACACGAACGCGCAGGGGCGACAAACCAAGATCGCGCAGCGACGTTTCCATCGAATCGACGCGCGCAAGATCGGACCGACTCAACGCGCTTCCATAGGGAAACCGCGTAGCCAAACAGGCGTTGGACGGAAGGGAGGCCGTAGAAAGGCCGCGCTCGGCGGAAAGCTCGCGAATATCCCGCTTAGTGAAGCCCGCTTTATGCAGAGGGCTTTCGACCGACAGCTCCTCCAAAGCGCGCCGCCCTGGACGATAATCCCCATCGTCGTCAAGGTTGGTGCCGTCGACCACAATGGAAAACCCCCGCGCGCAAGCCGCCTCGATGAGCGAGGAGAAGATCGCGCGCTTGCAGTGATAGCAACGATCGGGTGCATTGTCCGCAACCGGAGCAACGGCCAGCACGTCAACCGGGCACTCCACAAGATAGATGCCTTTTTCGGCACAAAACGCACGCGCCCTATCCGCTTCACTCCGAGGAGTGAACGCAGACGAAGCCATCAGCGCGATGACGTTCGGCCCGAGCACGTCATGGGCGACATCGAGCAGAAGCGTGGAGTCGACTCCCCCGGAAAACGCGACGGCAACCGAACCGTATCCTCTCAAGATTTCCTCAAGTAAGCGCGCTTTGCGCTCCCCCAGCTCCTGCATATCCATCCGATCTGCGCGATTTCCAACAGAAACGAACCAACAGAGGCTTCGCCCCTTCAGCACGCAAGCATTCTAGAACAACGAAGGACGGCTTCGAACGACTACATAAATTAGTTAGGGATCGGCATAGGTAAAGAGAAAGCCCTCGCATGGAGTCGTCCGACCAAGGAAGCACCGTGCGAGAGCAAAGCAATACGAACGAACGCTCGTATCTGGGGGCTGGGCTATGCGGCCCTTCCTGGCCTCGCCTATTCTTCCTGTTCTGGGAGACGACGCGCAGGACCGTCGGCTTCGATTGGTCACGCCGCTCCCCCTTCCCATCCTTTATTCCGAGCTGCTTGTTCAGGGCGCGTATCTCCGCGCTCGCCTGCTTCATGGTCGAAAGCTGCGGCATGGCCTTTATGTCGCCCATGTCGTTCACGTACGCGACGCGCGGGAGGCCGTCGCCGTCGATCGCGACGTCGTCCATGCACCTCTCTATGACCACGTACCATTGGCACAGGAGCGCGATCGTCGGCGCGTCGGACTGCGAGAACGACCGTCCCGCCGTTATCTCGTCCCATTTGGCGGACTTGAACGGGTCGTTTGCTATTGAGGGCGGTTTCTCCAGGGCCATGCTCTACCGCCTCCACTCCTTCTTCTCCGAGTCCCACCTGAACCCAGATTCCTTGAGGATGTCCCTGAGGTCGTACGTCCTTCCCCTCACGACCGTGGCTTTTGTCAGGTCGATGCTGTGGGCGCGTATGTCCCTGTTGCCGTACTCGTTGTAGAAACCAGCTTTGAGAAGGTGGTTCTCGATGGTCGTGTTCTTGTTTGGGTGCTCGTATGAGACGGCCTTTGAGAACCCGACGTCCACCTCGGTTCCATTGACTGTTGCCTCCAGGATCAGCTCCTTCGCCCTGTAGTCGCTGCTTCGGCTTCTCCTGTTCTGCAGCTTGATAGGCTCGGCGTCGCCGATTATCCCGCCGCCTCGCGACCCCGCGCCACCGCTCATCGAGCTGCTTCCTCGTCCGCCCATGCGCAACCTCCTATCGGTATGAAAAAAGCCGCCCCAAGGTGGAACGGCTTTAGCAGAATCCCGGATTTGAACCGGCTCTCCTCAATCAAGGCGTAATCTCCAGACTATACGATCATCTGCCGTTTCTATTATTCCATAATATCTGACTGCGAAAGTAGCTCATCGAATGTAATCATAGTCATCTGCAACGAGAAGGGTGTCGTAGCGGTCAAGGAACGACTTCCCATCTAAGACTGGGGCCGCAAGAAGCTCGTCTACTGTTCCGAATCCAATCGAAAGCCTGTGACCCTCGCCGCGATGAATGAGCGGGTCGGCGAAAAAATATTCTCGTTCACCCGTTTTTCGATGGTACTTCTGATCTATGACGTAATCTTGCCCGCGATAGGTGAACAGCGGCCAGTCATAGGCACAGCGAAAGGCATCAACGAAATCTTCCTTGTTAAACGTTCCGTAGTGTTTTTCAATGTTCGCCATCAGCCAGCACCGCCTTTCCTCCTGACGTGGCTTCTGACAATTGCAGCCGTTCTACGTTCCTTGCGGCTCGGTTTTCTCGGGTCTTCCCTGACAAGAGAGCCATTTTCATTATATCGGAACTCATGGACATGAGTGCTCAAGCCCTTGTGGTCTTTATAATCAAGCTGCTTGTAGACCTTGCCGTGCTCGTCCATGTAGCTAATCGAGTTCAGCTTGCCCGTTTTCCCGTCAACGGTCGCGTAAATCCTCCCGGGTGTCATTGATTCAATAGGGGCTTTCGCTGGTTTGCCGTCCCTACGGGCGACAATTTTAATATTCCCCAACGGAGCGACAACGGAAGCGTACTCATCGCCGTAGACGTTCCACGTCCCGTTTAACTTGTAGTATCCGCTGCTCGCGCCGCGACCGCCCATATCAGTATCCCATGTTTCTCAATACATTGCGGTTCATTCGGCGCCGCGCCCGCTCGTACGTAGGAGTTGTGATCTCCCTAGTCGTGGCTTCTCCAAAACTGTTTACGAACGTCTTGCCGGCGGGATTGCTCACCTGCTTCTTCTTGACCAACTCATCAAGGACACGCCCTCGCTCCGCCTGCAAGCGCTGGTATTCCCTCTGCGCCGCCGTATATCGTCTGTGGTCTGACGCGCTTCCGGTCGGGGCGCCTTGGAGATAGCCCGTATGTCCAGCGGCGGTTTCGCTCATCGTGTCCGCGAGCTTCGCCATTCTCGAATCGATGCCCTTCAGAGACTGTTGCGCGCTCTTTCCACGTGCCTTAGACGATTTCGCGCCCGCGCTGCTGCTTCCCCTACCGCCCATTTCCCATCCTTTCGGTCACCGAGTTCTTGTAATGGACGACCTCGGCATCGCCGAAGTCGAAGCCCACGTCGCCGCCGTACAGCAGCACGCGGGACGGCTCCAGCCGCCGCATCGCCTCGCGCATCCCGTCCATCCAGACCGCGAGAGCGTCCGTATCGCCCTTTACCCCAACGGTGGAGGTGGCGACGGTGGAGTGGCGCGGCACGCCCTCGAAGCAGAACGCGTAGCTCTCGGGCTGCGCCCATGAGAGCGTGGGGGCCACGGACAGCCCGTTGTCCTGCCAGTAGCGCCCGAGCGCCTGCGACCTGTATCGCCTGGTAGCGCGCGACCTCGTCGACCCTCTCGGGGACGTACGCGGCGGATGTCACCGCCGGCGGGGGCCTGCACCCGCTCCCCTTCAGTTCCGAAAGATTCTCAAGCGATCCTCGATCCCAATAGATATCGCGCGACAAAGTGAATCAACCTATGGTAAAACCCCTTGATCAACGGATTGCACGAATGCGTTGATCAGGGATCATGCCGATTTGGCAGGTATCGATGCGGGTGCACAGCTTATTTTCGCCCTGTGAACGGTTTCATTGTTTCCACATTATTTCATCGGTATACGTCTTACAAATGCGGATAAATGGAGAGAATTTGATGGTATTCAAGAAAATCAACCGAAAACGGGAAGGAACGCTACCGCTGAGAAGGTCACCCTCTGGTCAATGAAGCGGCAAAGAACATACTGGGGCAAACGAATTCAAGGGAGAAAGGACCCTACCATGAAAAACATCACCGTAGCGGGAGGCGGCGTCTTGGGAAGCCAGATCGCCTTCCAGAGCGCCTACCGTGGATTCAATGTAACCGTATGGCTGCGCATGGAGTCGTCGATCGGACGCGCCGAACCTAAGTTCGAACGAGTAGAGGCCATCTACCTCAAAACGCTTGAGGCCATGAAGACGAACCCCCAGGCGTTTTGCCGTGGATTCGGCCTTGCCCCTGAAGCCACCCCCGAGGAAATCGACGAGAAGATAGCCGCAGCGAAAAGCGCACGGGAGCGCATAACCTTCACCCTCGATTACGAGAAGGCGGCACAAGATGCCGATCTGGTGATCGAGGCCATCGCCGAAAACCCGCAGGAAAAGATCGAGTTCTACACGAAGCTCGCACCGCTTTTGCCGGAAAAGACCGTCATCGCCACTAATTCCTCGACCATGCTTCCGAGCGCCTTCGCCGAGTACACGCGCCGCCCGGAGAAGTACTTGGCGCTTCACTTCGCCAACGAGATCTGGCGCAACAACACCGCAGAGATCATGGGTCACGACGGCACCAGCCCTGAAGCGTTCAAGGCTGTGGTGAAATTCGCCGAGGACATCGCGATGATTCCGCTCGAATTGAAAAAGGAGCAGTCGGGCTATCTGCTGAACAGCATGCTCGTGCCGTTCCTCAACTCCGCCCAGGCACTGCTCGCCAATGGCGTGGCCGATCACGAGACCATCGATAAAACCTGGAAGCTCGCAACGGGCGCACCCTTAGGACCCTTCCAGATCCTCGACATCGTTGGCCTCACCACCGCCTACAACATCGTGTCATTGAGCCCCGAGGCCGCGGATCCCTCCACGACCCCGGGACGTATCGCGTCGACCCTGAAATCCTATATCGACCAGGGCAAAACCGGCGTGAATGCCGGAGAAGGGTTCTACTCCTACCGGTAATTACTGAATGCCTTCGAGCTTAGGGATGTAGGAAAACCCGCGCTCCAGGTCTTCGTCGGTGGGAACGTAGTCGGTCATGGTGCCGTTCTTGTAGGACTGGTACGCCGCAAGATCGAAGTAACCGGTTCCCGTCAAACCGAAGACGATGGTCTTCTCCTCCCCGGTCTCCTTGCACTTGAGGGCCTCATCGATGGCGACCCGAATGGCGTGCGCCGATTCGGGTGCAGGCAGGGTGCCTTCGACGCGAGCGAACAGCGTTGCCGCCTCGAACACCTTGGTCTGCTCGACGGCGCGCGCCTCGTCGATGAACCCGTCATGGTAGAGCTGGGAAAGAATGGGGCTCATGCCGTGATAACGCAAACCGCCAGAATGGTTCGGGCTCGGAATGAAACCGGAGCCGAGGGTGTACATCTTAGCCAGGGGCGTCACTTTACCCACATCGCAGAAGTCGTAGGCGAACTTACCGCGCGTAAGCGTCGGGCAGCTGGCGGGTTCAACAGCGATGAAATATGGAGCCTGCTTGCCAGCGAGTTTATCGGCCATAAACGGAGCCATCAGGCCACCGAGGTTCGATCCGCCGCCTGCGCAGCCGATGAGGATATCGGGCGTGACGCCGATCTTCTCAAGCGCGGTCTTCGTTTCCTGGCCGATGATCGACTGATGGAGCAGGACCTGGTTCAAAACGCTGCCGAGGACATAACGGCACCCATCGACGCTGAGGGCTTCCTCGACCGCTTCGGAAATCGCGGTTCCCAAAGAGCCGGTGTTGTCGGGGTCGTCGGCGAGGATAGCGCGGCCGACGTTGGTTTCCATCGAGGGGGACGGCGTGACTCGAGCGCCGTAGGTTTCCATGACCGCCTTGCGATACGGCTTCTGCTGAGCCGAGCACTTGACCATGAAAACGTGCAGATCAAGGCCGAAGTAGCCGCAGGCCATGGAAAGAGCGGTGCCCCACTGGCCGGCGCCCGTTTCCGTGGTGAGGCACGTCAGCCCCTGCTCTTTGGCGTAATACGCCTGAGCGATCGCGGAATTGAGCTTGTGGGAACCCGAGGTGTTGTTGCCCTCGAACTTGTAGTAGATCTTCGCCGGCGTATCGAGCGCCTTCTCAAGGAACTCCGCATGGACGAGCGGAGAGGGTCGATACATCTTGTAGAAGTTGCGGACCTCTTCAGGAATGGGAATGAAGCGGTCCGTCGTGTTGAGTTCCTGCTTCGCCAGTTCAGTGCAGAAGACCGGCTCGAGGTCCTCGACGCTCATCGGCTGAAGGGTGGCCGGATTGAGGATGGGAGCGTGATCGGTCTTCATGTCGGCACGCACATTGTAGTAGTGCGTCGGCATCTCATCTTCGCTCAGATACGTCTTGTAATCGGTGGTTTGGCGGTTGGTCATCATCTTCTTCTCCTTTCATGGGGAGACGAAGGCATAAAAAAAACGCCCTGTCTCCTACAAACTACCTTGCAGGGACAAGAGCGAAAACTCCTGCGGTGCCACCACTGCTTGATTCGCGGAAAAGCGAATCCTCTCACGAAGCGCCGTCACGCTTCTGCCCTGTAACGGGAGCGCCCGTCTTGCGCTACTTGGCCTTCGCCGTTCACCCAAGCCCTCGGAGGTCCATTTGATGATTCGCTTCCTGTCGGGATCCCAGCATCCCCGACTCTCTGTGAGTGCGCCTTCACCGTTACTTCCTCGTCAACGGTTTGATAGGTGGGACTATAGCAGACTAAAGTTCGAATGCACAAGGCATTTTTTTCGAAAAATCCCTCAACGGCGCGTGGTCATTCGTAGGTTTGCTCAAGAGAGCGGCTCAGCGCAATGGTGATCACGCCGAGCACGAAGGTTATCGCGATCAGCGACAACGCCATGATCCACTCGGCTTCCCAGCTGATCTCAGCCACGAGGGCGAACAGCGTCGCCGCGCCAGCACCTGAAAGATTCACGAAGATTGCCACGCGCGAATAGATGAGCGTGTAGTCCCTTGGGCCGACCAACTGACGCGTAGCCGAGGGGCTCAGCGAATCGACGGCAGCATACAACACGCCGCAGAGCATACCGCCGGCGTACACGAAGTACACCGACGATTGAACGCCGAACCACATGCAGAGGATGCTCGCCGCTCCGCACCCGCAGGCAAGGGCGAAGGCGGCGATAAGCGAAACGTCGGACAAAGCTCCGAGAACGACTTTCCCGATGGCGGCGAAGATCATGATGCACGCAGCGACCCCCGAAGCGAGCATGATGGCGCCGTCAGGGGTGATGCCGGCTATTCCAAGCGAACCCAAATGGTAGATATACGAAGCGAAGAGGTTGCCCGTCACGGTGAGCGCGTTGAAGATGCCCATAGCGAGCATCAGCGTGTAGAAGGCGGGCGAGCGGAACATGACGCGGGCAGAAACGCCCCACTGGCGCTCATCGGCACCTGACCCCCCATCGGCCTGCGGGCTATTGGAGGGGGCGTCGTCAGGGCGCCGATCGGAACCGTACGCGACGAGACCCACCTCCTCGGGATGGCTGCGGATCAGGGCAAGCGTCGCCGGCAAACCGGTGGCAAGCACAACGACCGAGAACACCAGATAGGCCATGCGCCAGTCGAAGGCGGACAACAACGCACCGCCTACCATGCTCCAGAGTGCGCCGCCGATGCCCGACATAGCGAAACACAGCCCGATGAAGAACCCGGTGCGCACGGTGAACCAACGGTTAACCAACGTGGGAACCGCGAGGAACATGAGCGACACGATGCCCAGCCCCTCGATGACCCCCGAAACGTAGAACTGCCAGACGTGCGTCCACACCGAGCACAGGAACATGCCCACCGCAACGAGAACAACGGAAGCGGTTAAGACGATGCGGAGATCGAGCTTTTCCATGAGATTGCCGGCGAAGGGCGACGCAATCGCGCCGATGAGGTAGATGATGGTGATGAAAAGCGTGAATTGGCTCGACGCAGCCCCAAGCGAATCAGCGACCGGCACCACGAAAATGGACCAGGTGTTGTACACCAAAGCGCACGGCCCCAGGCAGATGAGCACACCGGCGAGTAGAACCATCACGTGGCGCCCCGTCATACGTCCGGCGTCGTTATCGACGCCAGGCTCCCCGAAACCAGACATGCGTTCCCTCATTATGAGTCCGTCTCCCCATCCATGCGACGCTCCCCTACGCCGCACTGCTAGGCACAGGGTACCACACAGCACATTGGATTATGTAAAGCGAAAGATCAGCTCGCGCGCACAAGCGCCTTTCGATGGACGCTGCGTATCATGCCATGGCTCACGACCAGGTCAGCTGACGCGCGAAGCAGGAAGCCCTACGAGTGGACGAGATCGTAGGCGTCGTTGCGCGACAGGCCGAATTCTTCGCGAAGAGTCCGGACGATGTCCTTCTTCGAAAGATCGCCGGCGGCCAACAAGTCCAAAGCGCGCTGCTCGGCACTGCCCTTCTGCTCCTCGAGACGCGCCTCTCCCTCGGCCTCGGAAGGAGCGTCGATGACGAGCACGATCTCCCCCTTCACGCCGCCAGCTTCCTCGCGACGGGCGAACTCGTCGCGCACGTCGGGAGCCGAACCGCGAAACACCTCTTCATGGAGCTTGGTAAGCTCGCGGCAAACAGCCACGCGACGATACGGGAAGACTTCCGCCACCGCCTCGAGGGCCGACGCGATGCGCTGAGGGCTTTCGTAGAACACGAGCACCGCATCAAGGGAGCGCAGCGATTCAAGCACGCGGACGCGTTCGCCGGCCTTGCGCGGGAAGAACGCGCCGAAGTAAAACGTCTGGGAGGGAAAGCCGCTGGCAACATAAGCGGTGGCGAGTGCCGTGCCCCCGGGGAGCACCTCGACCACTCCGCCGGCCGAGCGAATCGCATCGACAAGGCGCTGGCCGGGATCGGAAACGCCCGGCATCCCCGCATCGGAGGCGTAACCGATCACCTCGCCGGAAAGCACGCGTTCGGCGATTCGAGACGCCGCGTGTGAAATAGTGGCTTCATCCAAACGCTCGAGACGCTTTTCGATCCCCAAAGACGACAGGAGCCTGCCTGTCACGCGCGTATCCTCGCAACAGACGGTGTCGCAGCTCTCGAATGCCTCGATCGTTCTTTTTGTCACGTCGCCAAGGTTGCCCAAGGGGGTCGGACAGATGATGAGTTTTCCCTCACGGTTGGACACGTTACGTCTCCTTCGTCGATGGTTGTGCGGATGGTAAGCGCGACGTACACGCCAGATGCACCGAGAGCTCGCCTTGCCCGAAAGAAAGAGCGCGCTTGCCGGGCGCGGGAGGATCTGCCTCCAACCCGCACACGACCAACGCGCCCCTGATCATCGCAATCAGCAGAACCCTAGGCGGGAATGGCGGCGATGACCTCGACCTCGATGAGAACGCCCTTGGGAAGCGCCTCGACCGCGACGGCGCTGCGCGCGGGAAGGTGCTCGCCGAAGGACTGAGCGTAAACGCCGTTGAATGCGGCGAAATCATCCATGTCGTTCATGAAGCAGGTAGTCTTAACCACATGATCGAAGTCGGTGCCCGCAGCGGCAAGAAGCGCGCCGACGTTCTTCATGACCTGGGCCGCCTGCTCTTCGATGGTGGTGCCTACGACCTCGCCCGTGGCAGGATCGAGGGGGATCTGGCCAGAGGCGAACAGCATTCCGTTGACGATGACGCCCTGGGAATACGGGCCGATGGCTGCAGGTGCGTTTTCGGTGCTAATAGGCTGCATTCTTTTTCCTCCCTATGCTCCTATAGCGCATAATATACAAGGCATCATACTACTCCGCGCACCAACGCCTATCCTTTGGGCGCAAGAACAGGAAAGATCAATGACTAGCACGCTGACACTCGACATCTTCGAAGAAGCCGCGAAGAAAGTGAAGGAAGTGACGCAGGAGACGAAGCTCGTCTACAGCCATCACTTCAGCAAGGAAACCGGCAACGAGATCTACCTCAAACCCGAGAACATGCAGCGGACCGGCGCCTACAAGGTCCGCGGCGCCTACTACAAGATCAGCACGCTCACCGACGAGGAACGCGAGCGCGGCCTCATCACCGCTTCCGCAGGCAACCATGCTCAGGGCGTCGCCTACGCAGCGCGAAAGTACGGCGTGAACGCCACCATCGTCATGCCCACCACCACGCCCCTCATCAAGGTTGAGCGCACCAAGGAACAGGGTGCAGAAGTGGTGCTGGCAGGCGGTGTTTACGACGAAGCCTACGAACACGCGATGAACCTCGCCGAAGAACGGGGGTTGACGTTCATCCACCCCTTCAACGATCCCATCGTCGCAGCCGGCCAGGGATCCATCGCCATGGAGATCGTGCAGGAGCTGCCTTTGGTCGACATCATCCTCGTTCCCATCGGAGGCGGCGGGCTGGCCACGGGCGTTTCCACCTTGGCGAAGCTGCTCAACCCCCGCATCAAGGTCATCGGCGTCGAACCTTCCGGGGCCGCCTGCATGAAGGCGTCGCTCGAGGCGGGCCACGTCGTCAAGCTGCCCCACGTCACCACGATCGCCGACGGCACGGCGGTTCAAGAGCCGGGCGACAAGATCTTCCCCTACATCCAGGAAAACCTCGACGACATCATCACGGTCGAGGACGATGAGCTCATCGTCGCGTTCCTCGACATGGTGGAAAGCCATAAGATGATCGTCGAGAACTCGGGCCTTCTCACCATCGCCGCCCTCAAGCATCTCGACTGCAAAGGGAAGAAGATCGCCTCCATCCTTTCCGGTGGCAACATGGACGTCATCACCATGGCCAGCGTCGTGCAGCATGGCCTTATCCAGCGCGACCGCATCTTCACCGTCTCGGTGCTGCTCCCCGATCGCCCCGGCGAGCTGGTACACGTCGCGCAGGTCATCGCCGATTCCAAGGGCAACGTCGTGCGCCTCGACCACAACCAGTTCGTCACGGCCAACCGCAACGCCGCCGTCGAGCTGCGCGTCACCATCGAGTGCTTCGGCACCGACCACAAGGAGCGTATCGTCCATGCGCTCGAGGCCGACGGCTTCCGCCCGAAGCTCATCCAAGTCCATCTGTAGAACGACGACCCGAAAACGTCGTTCGGGTCGCTCCCGATGCACAACGACGTCCTGCCCTACACAGCTGCGCCCCCTTATCCTTGGCATCAACCGAGGACAAGGGGGCGCGATTCATTTGGTGGGTACAGGGCGTTTTGCCGACCACGCGAAAGCGTCTAGGCGCTCTTCTTCTGGCCGTGAATGCCGACGGTCGAATCGATCGGCGTACCGAGGTCCGCCATGTCGAGCCTGCTTTCGGTACGCGTGAAAGAGCCATGATCTTTGCAGTTCCCGGAATACTCAACATGGTCGGGCTGAAGGCAAACCGTCAGCGCGACAAGCGCGCCGCATTCAGGACAGGTACCAAGCGTTTCGGTGGAAGGGATGGTGCTCATGATGATCTACCTCTTCTTATGCTCTCGGGGTGAACGCTGAACGCGTTCGTTTCCTCGCCTCAATAGTGCCATGGCTTCATTCATCCCGACACCCGTTCGAGGTGTTCTTCAAGGTTAGTTCACGGCTCCAACATAAGCCCATGTCAGCCGTCGTGAACATGTTCATATAGTACGTGTCGGCCAAGAAGGTTTCTATCCCTTAGGAAGTATGATCGACACGTAGCGCGTCAAATCACCATGAATTAACGAGGGAGATAACGAGGCGTTTCCGATACACGCGCCCGCCCTTGCCGACGAATCAGAAAGAAATGACGTCGGAAAGCGCTTTGACGAAGAAGAGCGCGACAACGACAAGCGTCACCGGGCGCGCAATGGCGCTGCCGCTTTTCGTGAAGCGATGCGAGCCGAGGTAGTTTCCCGCGATGCTGAAGAGACCGGCGACAAGCCCGAGCACCACGTATACCTGTCCATGGAAGAAGAAGACGACAAGCGCGGAAACGTTCGTGGTGAGGTTGACCGCCTTGGTGATGCCCGCCGCCTTATCGAGGCGCAACTGCGCAAGACCGTTCAAGGCCAGCATGAGAAACGTACCGGTGCCAGGACCGTAGAACCCATCGTAGAACCCCACGACAAGCGCGATACCGCAGCACCAAATGGCGGTCGCGCGAAACGACAAGCCGCGTGCGGCAGTGGCTTCGATCGACTTGGAGCGCAGCACGTAGATCGCCGTGACCGGAAGGATGACGAGAAGCGCCACGCGCAGAATGGCGTCGCTCACAAGAAGGACCGCCGATGAACCGACGCATGATCCCAGGCACGCGAACGCGACGGCAGGCAACGCTAGGCGTAGATCCACGAACCCTGACCTTACGTAATGGAGCGTCGCAACGAATGTTCCCATGGACGAACTGAGCTTGTTGGTGGCAAGGGCGACGTGGGTGGGTACGCCGGCGATGAGGTAAGCGGGCAGTGAGATGAATCCACCCCCACCCGCGATGGCGTCGATGTAGCCCGCGACGAAAACGAACGAGCACACGATGAGCAAACCGAGCGGGGCCACGCCGAAAAGCGAGGCGGTATCGAAGAATGAAAAATCCATAGCGACTCATGATACCCCGCAAGCGCAGAAAAGGGGGATCGCTCCCCCTTTTCGCGAAACCTAGCGGATAAACACGCTATCTTGACGGATCAACGGCTACTTGGTGACGATTTCTTCCTCGGTGGTGAAGATCTCGCAGCCTTCCTGCCCCTCGGGACGATGGAGATCGTGCGCCTGGCGGGCCTTCGCCTCGTCGTCGAGGTTCGCCTTCGCGACGGAGATCATCAACTTGATGCGGTTGAGCTGATTGACTTCGGAGGCGCCAGGGTCGTAGTCGACGGCGACGATGTTCGTTCCTTCGTAACGGCGACGCAGCTCCTTGATGACCGCCTTGCCCACAACGTGGTTCGGCAGGCAGGCAAACGGCTGAGCGCAGACGATATTGGGCGCACCGGAACGGATGAGCTCGACCATTTCAGCGGTCAGCAGCCACCCCTCGCCCATCGAGTTGCACAGCGACAGGATCTCCTCGGCATACGAACCCAGGGTGAAGATGTCCGTCGGCGGCTCGAAGCGGTTCGAGCGCTCAAGGGCGTTGGTCACGGGCTTGCGCAGCTTCGCGATGAGCTTAAGCGCGGCGCGGGCGCCCGTCGCGCCCTTCTTCGACTTGCCGACGCCTTCTTGCTGGAAGATGGAACCGGCGATGCCGAACAGGAAGAACTCGACCAAGCCGGGAACGACGGCTTCGCAGCCTTCGGCCTCGATCACGTCGACGACCTGGTTGTTTGCGGTCGGATGGAACTTCACCAGGATCTCACCGACCACGCCGACGCGCGGCTTGGTACCTTCGCCCTGAAGCGGCAGGTTATCGAAGTCTTCGACGATGGCGCGAACGGTCTTCTTGAAACGACCGTACTTTTCGCCTTCGTAGATCTGCTTCTTGCAGGTTTCCATCCACTGGTTGAACAGGTTCTCCGCCGATCCCGGCTCGATTTCGTAGGGACGCGTGCGATAGAGGCACTGCATAAGAAGGTCACCGTAGAACAGGGCGAGCACGGCATTGTAGAGCATCGTCGCGGAGACCTTGAAGCCGGGATTCGATTCGTCGAGCTTCTTGAAGGAAAGCGAGATGACGGGAATGTGCGGCAACCCCGCGGCCTTAAGCGCTTTGCGGATGAGCGAGATGTAGTTGGTGGCGCGACAACCGCCACCGGTCTGGGTGATGATGACGGCGAGCTTGTCCGTGTCGTAGCGCCCGGACATGACCGCTTCCATGATCTGCCCCGTAACGAGGATCGAGGGATAGCAGATGTCGTTGTTGACGTACTTCAGGCCAGCATCGACTGCACCGTGGTCGACCGCGGGAAGGAGCTCGAGGTTGTAACCTGCCGCATGGAAGATCGGCACGAGAAGGTCGAAGTGGATCGGCGCCATCTGAGGACAGAGGATCGTGTAGCCCGCGTCCTTCATTTCCTGGGTGAACTGCACCTTCTCGAAGGCGGTCGACTGGGATTCGCGCTGATGGTCATCGTGAGCGGAACCGCACGAGCCGCACGCAGAAGCTTCGCCGCAGGACGATTCAGGGGCATGGTGGGAATGAATGCCATGGTGGCCGGAGCATGAACCTTCGCCATGGGCATGGTGGTGCCCATGGCAAGCGTGGCCTTCGGCGTGAGTGTGATGAGCGTGATGGTGCCCACCGCACGCGTGGCCTTCGCCGCCAGCCGAAGAAGCGCAGCCGTCGGTTTCATCGCATGTGCCGCACGAAGAGGCGGATCCGCACGCGATCGAACGGGCGACAGCAGCTCCTGCCGCCGCTTCGCGCGCCCCCGTCTTAGCCTCGATGGCGGCCTCCCCTGCCGCGCGAGCTGCCTCGCGGGCGGCGACATCGGCTTCGAGCGTGGACACGTCGATCGAGCAGACCGGGCAACCGCCCTGCACCGCCTGCTCCTCGGCGCGATCGTCGGCCTGGTCTTTCAGGGCAGCCAGAAGGGAGCGCACGCGGATGCGGGCGGCGCCGAGGTTCGATACCTCGTCGATCTTGAGGACGGTGTAGATCTTGCCCGACCCTTCCAGGATCTCCTGAACCTGATCGGTGGTGATGGCGTCGAGGCCGCAGCCGAAGCTGTTGAGCTGGATGAGGTCGAGGTCGTCGCGCTGCGTGACGACCTTCGCCGCACGGTAGAGGCGAGTGTGGTACATCCACTGATCGACCGCGCGCAAGGGACGCTCCACCTGGCCAAGATGGGCGATGGAATCTTCGGTGAAGACGGCCAGACCGAAGCTCGTCAAAAGCTCGGGGATGGCGTGGTTGATTTCAGGGTCGTCGTGATAGGGACGTCCCGCGAGCACGATGCCGTGAACGCCATGATCTTCGATCCACTTGAGCGCCTCCATGCCCTTGGAATGAATATCCTCGTGGAGCTGCTCATCTTCCGCCCAGGCCGCGTCCACCGCCGCATCGATTTCGGCACGCGTGGGAACAGGGCCCTGCCCCATGAGCTCCGGGTGCTTCTCGACCAGCTCAACGTACAGGCGTTCCTTCAGTTTGTCCTTCATGTGATACGGCACGAAGGGATTCAAGAACTGGATATCGGTTTCGTTCAGCGCATCGACGTTGAGCTTGAGCGCTTCGGAATAGCTCATGACGATCGGGCAGTTGAAGTGGTTGCCGGCCGTTTCGTCTTCCACGCGCTCGTACTTAAGACACGGCATCCAAATGAAGTCGATGTCCTTTTCAAGCAGGTTCATGATATGACCATGCGAAAGCTTGGCCGGATAGCACACGCTTTCAGACGGCATGGACTCGATGCCCGCTTCGTAGGTCTTCTTCGTCGACGGGTCGCTCAGTACGACGCGGAAACCGAGCTGGGTGAAGAAAGTGAACCAGAACGGGTAGTTCTCGTACATGTTGAGGGCGCGCGGGATACCGACGGTCGCGCGCGTGGCCTCTTCCTTCGAAAGCGGCGTATAGCCGAACAGCCGCTCGGTCTTGTATTCGAACAGGTTGGGGACCTTAGCCGCTTCCTGAGCAAGGCCGGCGCCCTTTTCGCATCGGTTGCCCGTGATGAAGCGGCGGTGCTTGCCCGTCTGCTCGTCGACGCCGAAGTCGTTGATGGTGAGCAGGCAGTGGTTGGAACATGCCTTGCAGCGCACGTTGCGATGGGTGGGCTCGAGCGCCTTCAAAGCCTCGAGGCCGAGAAGCGTGGTGTGCGCAGGCTGGCCGGTTGCCTCTTCTGCTTCATGGGCACGATCACGGGCAAGAAGCGCCGCTCCGTAGGCACCCATATTGCCGGCGATGTCGGGACGCACGGCGTTGGTCTGCGCAAGCTGCTCGAAGGCGCGCAGAACCGCGTCGTTCAGGAAGGTTCCGCCCTGGACGATAACCTTCGTTCCCACCTCGCGTGGGTCGCGGATCTTGATGACCTTGAACAGGGCGTTCTTGATGACCGAAAGAGCCAAGCCGGCGGCGATGTCGCCCACCGTGGCGCCTTCCTTCTGGGCCTGCTTGACGCGGCTGTTCATGAATACGGTGCAACGACTACCCAGATCGACGGGATTTTCCGCCTTGATGGCGCTCTGGGCGAATTCCGAAACGTCGAGATTCAGGCCCGACGCGAAGCTCTCGATGAAGCTGCCGCAGCCCGACGAGCAGGCCTCGTTGAGCATGATGTGGTCGATGACGCCGTCCTTGACGCGCAAACACTTCATGTCCTGGCCGCCGATGTCGAGGATGAACTCGACGCCGGGAAGCATCTCCTGAGAGCCGCGAAGATGAGCTACCGTCTCGATTTCGCCAGAATCGACGCGCAGCGCCTCGAGCAAAAGCGCTTCGCCGTAACCGGTGACGGTCGCATGGCCGATGTGGACCTTAGGGTTGCCCGCCGCATCGACGGGAAGCTGAGCGTACAGGTCGGCGACGGCGCGTTTAGCGCAACCCAAGACGTCGCCCTTGTTGTTCACGTAGCTCGACCACAGAAGGCTGCCGTCTTCTGCGATGAGGGCCGACTTGAAGGTGGTGGAGCCGGCGTCGATGCCCAGATACGCTGCACCTTCGTAAGCAGAAAGATCGGTGCGCTTGACGCGTTCGCCGTCGTGGCGCGCCTTGAATTCCGCATACGCTTCGTCGTCGGCGAACAACGGGGGCAGGCGGACGACTTCGCTGCCCTGGACATCCCCGAGGTTCTCGAGACGGGAAACGACGTCGGAAAGCAGCTCGGCCTTGGCACCAGAGCCGGCAAGAGCGCAGCCGCTCGCGACGAAGAGATGCGCGTTGTCGGGAACGATGATGTGCTCTTCGTCGAGCTCGAGCGTTTCATAGAAACGCTTGCGTAGCTCGGGAAGGTACTGAAGCGGGCCGCCCAAGAAGGCGACGTGGCCGCGGATGGGGCGTCCGCACGCCAAACCGGAAATGGTCTGGGTGACGACGGATTGGAAGATGGAGGCCGCGATGTCGGACTTCTTCGCGCCTTCGTTGAGCAGCGGCTGAACGTCGGTCTTGGCGAACACGCCGCATCGGCTGGCGATGGGGTAGAGAACGGTATGGTCCTTGGCCAGTTCGTTCAAACCGCCGGCATCCGTATCGAGCAGGGCGGCCATCTGATCGATGAACGCACCGGTGCCGCCAGCGCAGGTGCCGTTCATGCGCTGCTCGATGCCCTGATCGAAGTAGATGATCTTCGCGTCTTCGCCGCCGAGCTCGATGGCGACGTCGGTCTTCGGAATGAAGGCCTCCACCGCCGTCTTCGATGCGATGACTTCCTGCACGAATTCGAGGTCGAGCCACTGGGAAAGAAGCAGGCCGCCCGAACCAGTGATGGCGATGGTCACGTGGCGATCGGGGAACTGCTGGGCCGCTTCGCGCAGCACTTCGAGAACCGTAGCGCGAACATCTGCGTGGTGACGACGATAGACCGAGTAGACGATCTGCTCGTACTGATCGAGAACGGCGACCTTGACCGTAGTCGAACCTACGTCGATGCCCAGATGAAGCTGCGCCGCTTCGATGGTGGTTTCTGCCATTATCATGCTCCTCACAATCGGATAGGTTCGCCCGGCTTGATGAACAGAAGGCGCATGGAGATGAGCGCCATGTGCTCGGAATCTTCTTTCATGCCGGTCTCGATCCAGCGGACGATGACGCCGAGGTACGCCGAAGCGTAGAACGCCACATAATAAGAAACGAACGGATCGGGATCGTTGCGGTACCGTTCGTGGAGAATCGTTTGCACCAAACCGGCACAGACCGTGTCGCGCAGACGCTGCCCGAAGCGGACGTCACCGCCGGGACCGAGGGTCGCGTGAAGGAAATCAGCCTGGTTGCGCAGGTAATCGAACAGCTCGACGAGCACGGGAAGCGGACGATGCTTCACCTGGCACGCAACCACGTCACGCACGCCGAGGGCGCCCATCCGGGATTGGATGCAGCTGATGTCTTCGACGATTTCGTCTTCGAAGACCTGCGCCAGATGCTCCTTATCGCGAAAGTGGTTGTAGAACGTGCCGCGATTGAGGTCGGCCGCAGAGCACAGGTCGTTGACGGTGATCTGATCGAACCCCTTGGTTTCCATCAGATCGATCAACGCCGAGCGCAGGGCGTTGCGGGAACGCACGATGCGACGATCGACGACGCCGCGAGACGGACACGCCGTCGAGCCGACGTTGAGGGCATCTTCCCTCAAAAGAGCTTCGGCCATGCAGGTACCCTCCCCTTCTTCAATTCAACACCTTGGATAGAAATGAACAGTCTGTTCATTAACACTCGTATTTTAGCGTCTCCTTGCGTTGGTGTAAATGCGCCAAGGAAGGTAGCATTTTCCCAGGGTGCCGCCCATCCCCAGCAAGAGCCCGCATGACGTTCGCCAGATGGAGTGAGTTTGCTATCCTGTTGAGATGCATCAAGATGCGCTCTGCGCGCAAGCAACCATAGATCGGAGCACTCATGCAGATTACGCCCGCTGAAATCGATGAAACACTGGCAATGGTCAGCAAGCAGCATCTGGATATCCGCACCATCACGCTGGGATTGAATCTGCGAGGCTGCACGCACGAAGACGTCGACGTCATGGCAGCCAAGGTCTACGACCGCATGACGTCCGCGGCTGAGAAGCTCGTTCCCACCGCCGAACAGCTCGAGCGTGAATACGGCATCCCGATCGTCAACAAGCGCATCTCGGTCACGCCGATCGCGGAAATCAGCGCAGCGACCGCCGCAACCGATTTGACCCCCATCGCCCGCGCGATGGATCGAGCGGCCAAGGAAGTGGGCGTCGACTTCGTCGGCGGCTTCTCCGCGCTCGTCCACAAGGGCGCATCGCGCGCCGACAACAACCTGATGGATTCGATTCCCCAGGCGCTCGCCGAAACCGACTTCGTCTGCTCATCGGTCAACGTTGGTTCCACCCGCGCCGGCATCAACATGGATGCGGCGCTGAAGATGGCGGGCATCGTGAAGAAGGCGGCTGAAGCCACGGCCGATCGCCAGTGCATCGGCGCCGGCAAGCTCGTGGTGTTCTGCAACGCTGTGGAAGACAACCCGTTCATGGCGGGCGCCTTCCACGGATCGGGCGAAGCCGACGCCGTGGTCAACGTAGGCGTTTCGGGCCCCGGCGTGGTCAACGCGGTTCTGCGCAGCATGCCCGCCGATGCCGATATGACCGCCATCGCAGAGGCCATCAAGGCAACCGCCTTCAAGATCACCCGCGCCGGCGAGCTGATGGGACGCGAGGCAAGCGCTCGGCTCGGCGTCCAGAAGGGCATCCTGGACCTTTCGCTTGCACCCACCCCTGCCCGCGGCGACTCCGTGGCCGAGATCCTCGAGGCCATCGGCGTCGGCACGTGCGGCGGTCCCGGCACCACGGCCGCGCTCGCCATGCTCAACGATGCCGTCAAGAAGGGCGGCGTCATGGCATCGTCTTCGGTCGGCGGCCTTTCCGGCGCGTTCATCCCCGTTTCCGAGGACGCCGGCATGATCCGCGCCGCCGAAGCGGGCGCACTCAGCCTTGAGAAGCTCGAGGCCATGACCTGCGTGTGCTCGGTCGGCCTCGATATGATCGCCGTTCCCGGCGACACGAGCGTTGAAGCGATCTTCGGCATCATCGCCGATGAATGCGCCATCGGCATGATCAACAACAAGACCACCGCCGTTCGCCTTATCCCCGCCATCGGCAAGAAGGTGGGCGACAAGCTCGACTTCGGCGGCCTTCTTGGTTACGCGCCGGTCATGCCGGTGAACCAGCACGCAGGCAGCGTCTTCGCCCACCGCGGCGGACGCATGCCGGCGCCCCTCAATTCGTTGAAGAACTAATCACGCGCTCTAGGGCTACCGCCCGTGGCGGTAGCCCTTCGTGTAGGCATAACCTTCGCGTGCTGACGCCCAATCAGCGAAAAATACACGAGCGCTATATTCTCCAGGCGGCTGCGCCCTCAATCGAAATGTCTTTCACGCCGAGAAACGAGCGCAAGCCGAAGCGCACTTCATCTTCAAGCTCGACCTCGCGGCTCAGCACGAGAAGCTGCCCGATGGGAGTCTCGTAGATACCGCACGCCTTGCTTCGAACCGCCTCGATATCTTTCGCCCTGACGAAACGTGCGGACAGTTCCGTCATGTCGACGCAACACCCCTTCGGGTTGACGGCCTCAAGCGCAATAACGGTGAACCCCTTGCGCTTCATATAGTCAATGAGCTCCTGATCGAGCACGATATGAGCCACAGCGTCTCCTTTCCTTGGGCTGCCATCCGCTAGGCGATCAACGGAGAACTCGTCTGCCCCTAAAGAGCAATCGACGCGACCGCACGATTAGGAGCGCCCGCCGAAAAACGCGCGGACAAGATACTCCACGTTGCCCTCAGGACCCTTGATGGGCGATTCCACCACGCCGTCCACCACAAAGCCCGCCTCTTCCAGCGCGACATTCACCTCGTCAACCACGCGAAGACGCACCGCCTCGCTTTTGACCACACCGCGCTCGGTTTCCTCATGACGGCTCTCGAACTGAGGCTTTATCAGCCCCAAGAACACACTGCCCTCATGACACAGCGAGGCGAACACCCCTGCAAGCTGCGCCAACCCGATGAAACTCAAATCGCATACCACCACGTCGAAGGGCGCACCGAGCTCGGCGGGATCGGCAAGGCGGATGTTGGTGCGCTCGAAGACGGATACCCGCGCATCTTGGCGCAAGATCCAGGCAAGCTGGCCGTAGTTGACGTCGACGCACGCCACGCTCGCCGCGCCTGCCTTCAACAGGCAATCGGTGAAGCCGCCGGTGGAAGATCCAACATCGATGCACGAACACCCCCGTACATCCTGGCCGAAGTGATCGAGCGCGCCCTGAAGCTTATGCCCGCCGCGCGACACGAACTTCTTGGCGTTCTTGACGAAGATGTCCGCATCCGCGCGCACCTTCAGCGCCGCACTGGAAACGTACACGTCGTCGACGCGCACCTCTCGCGCGATCACCGCGCGCAGCGCCGCCTCTACATCGGGGAAGTAACCCTGCTCGACAAGCAGCTCGTCAAGGCGCACTTTAGGTTGCTTGGCCATGTGCCCCTACCCTTCCGACGGCTCGTCGCCGAACAATCCAGCGCCTTCAGCGCGCTCATCGGCATCAGGCACCACACCGGTTTGCGCGATCTGCAGGAAATCACGCTCGGTCAGGATGGGAACACCCAGCGATTCGGCCTTGGTGCGCTTCGATCCCGCCGCCTCGCCGCAGATCACGTAGCTCGTCTTCTTCGAAACGCTGCCCGACACCTTGGCGCCGAATTCCTTCAAGACGGCGCCCGCCTGATCGCGCGTCATTCCCGACTCGACCAGGCTCCCCGTCAGCACGAACGTAAGCCCCGCAAGCGTTTGGGGTTTGGTGGCAACACGCGCCTGCTCGGCAACGGTGACGCCAGCCGCAGCCAGGCGCGCGATAACCGCCTGGTTGTCGTCAGTAGCGAAGAAGTCGACCAGGCTCTGCGCGATCACCGAACCAACGCCGTCGATCGCAGCCAGATCCTCAACACGCGCACGCGAAAGAAGTTCAACCGACGGATAGGCGCGCACAATGGCCTCGGCCATGGTTTTGCCCACGTGGCGAACGCCCAAGCCGAACAATACGCGCGCGAGCGAACGCGACTTGCTTTCCTCGATCGCCGCGATGATCTTCTTCGCGACCACCGGACCCAGCACGATCGGCTCGCCCTTGGAATTGGTACGCCCCATATCGAGTGAGGAAAGACTCTCTTCGGTGAGGTCGTAGAAGTCGGCCACGTCGGTCAGGCGGCCCGACTCGATCAATCGCATGATGATTTCGTCGCCCAAGCCCTCGATGTCAAGCGCCCCGCGGCTCGCCCAGTGGGTCAACCTCTCGTGAGCCTGCGCGGGACAATCGATGGAAACGCAGCGATACGCAGCTTCACCTTCCTCGCGAACGAGCGGCGATCCGCAGCTCGGGCAGGTGCTGGGCATCGTCCACTTCTGCGCGTCAGCGGGACGAAGCGAAAGAATGGGGGCGAGCACTTCGGGAATGACGTCGCCGGCTTTTCGAACGATGACCGTATCGCCGATGCGCACATCCTTACGCTGCACCTCATCTTCGTTGTGAAGCGTCGCGCGCGCAACGGTGGAGCCGGCAACCAGCACCGGATCGAGCTCGGCGACCGGCGTGCAGGCACCCGTACGGCCCACCTGAATGGTGATATCGCGCAGCACCGTGGTCTTTTCCTCGGGCGGAAACTTGTAGGCAATGGCCCATCGCGGGGCGCGCGCCGTGTACCCGAGCTCATGCTGAAGCGCGAAGGAATCAACCTTCACCACCACACCGTCGATTTCGTAGGGTAGATCGGCGCGCTTTTCCAGGCAATCCCTGCAGAAATCACGAACCTCGGCCCGCGTCGTGCAGCGCTTGACGTCGGGATTCACATGGAACCCGCACGCACGAAGCCACGAAAGAAGCTCCCACTGGCCTTCAGCGCGGATGGATGCGTCATGGGCAATGGCGTACATGAACGTGGAAAGCTCGCGTTCGGCGGTGATGGAGGCGTCCTTCTGGCGAAGGCTGCCCGCCGCCGCATTGCGAGGATTGGCGAAGCTGCGCCCTCCCTGTTCTTCAGCCTGCGCGTTCAGGGCATCGAAGCTGGCCTTGGACAGGTAGATCTCGCCACGAACCTCGATCGAGGGCACGTCAGCGCGCACGAGGGCCGCGCCCTCGTCCATCAGACGCAGAGGAACATCGCGAACCGTCCTTACATTGACCGTCACGTCTTCGCCGGTGGTTCCATCGCCGCGCGTCGCCGCACGAACGAGCTTGCCATCCGCATACGTCAACGCCAACGACGAGCCATCGATCTTGAGCTCGCACACGAGCGGCGGAAGTTCGCCAAGCGCATCTTCCACGCGATCCATCCACTCATCGAGCTCGGGAATATCCATGGCGTTGTCGAGCGAGTACATGCGCTCTTCATGAACGACCGGTTCGAACTGGTTAGACGCTTCCCCGCCGATGCGCTGGGTAGGCGACGTAGGATCGAGCAGCTCGGGATGGGCCTGCTCGATGTCGCGAAGCTCGCGCATGAGCGAATCGAAGACCGCATCGGAAACCTCAGGGTCGTCGAGCACGTAGTAACGATGAGTGTGGTATTCGATTTCCCTGCGCAGCGAGACAACGCGCTGGGCAAGGGATTCTTCACCTGATTGTGCGAAATCGGCACTGGTCATGTAAGTAGATTCCTTCCGGAAAGGGACGACTGTCGCCTAGGCGCTTCGAAGCGCCAGAAAATCCATGATAGCGCGTGGGATGGACGCAAGCACTTCTTCGGCGCAAACGCTCACGATACCGTATGTCCCCTGCGCGACGCATCCCGCATGCGCGTGAAGCGAGGCGCCCAGGACGGCGGCGTCGAAGGGGTCGACGCCCTGCGCCAGCAAGCCGCCGATTAGACCCGCAAGAACATCGCCGGTGCCCGCCTTCGCGAGGGCGGCAGTGCCGGAATCGACGACGTGCGCCTCATGATCCCGATCGGGAGCGGCAACGATCGTGACAGGCCCCTTGAGCACGACGATGGATTCATAGCATGCGGCAAGCGCACCGGCGAACGCACGGCGCGCGTCGACCGATGAAGGATCAGCAAGCGCTATGCCGTACGGAGCGCCCAAACGCGCCGCTTCCCCTTCATGGGGCGTCAAAACGCAGGACCTGCCCTTCGCGCGGCGCTTCGCAAAACAGGCATGGTACTTGGGCTTGACAAGGAACCCAAGCGCTCCGCCGTCTATCAGCAGCGGAGACTTCACGCGCTTGATGGCGTTCTTGACCAGCGGCTCCAACGCAGGATCAGGCGCGAACCCGGGTCCGATCGCGACGGCTCCGGGACCGTTCGGGCCAACAGCGCCTTCAGGGTCGAAAGCGTCGAAGGACGACACCACGAGCGAAGGGCGATACGCCTGGATGCGCGAGACATTGGGCAAGGCAGTGAAGACCTGGGTGTATCCCGCTCCTGCCAGCTGAGAAGCGTGAGCGGCAAGGCACGCAGCACCGGGATAGCGCGCCGACCCTGCCACCACGACCGCCTTCCCTCGCGAATACTTATGCGCATCAGAAGCGGGGACGGGAATCAGCGCGGAAAGATGGGCGTCGTCGTACAAGCCCATGCAACACTACCTCCTTAAACGAATGCGCCCCGCAACGCATACGGGGCGCACATCGATTACCTTTCTTCACCAAGGCCGTCGTCGACGGAGCCGGGCGCGTCGTCGAGCCAGGCGCGCGCCTCCTTGAAGCGGCGCGTCAGTTCTTTGGTCGGGTCGACCTTCTCGTGCTCTTCCACGCGAGCGTCGCCGGTGAGGGCCAAGGCACAGGCAACGGCTTCGACGTGCGTATAGGAAAGGGACAGCGGCAATTCGACAATCCCCTTTTCACGCGCTATCCGCGCCGCATTGCCCGAAAGCCGGACGCGAGGCTTTCCCTTTGCGTTCAGGACGACCTCCACATCGCGCAGGCCGATGCCCTCCGAAAAGCCGGTGCCAAGCGCCTTGAGCACCGCCTCTTTCGCGGCGAAACGCGTTGCGTAATGGAATTCGGGCGTGGTGTGCTTATCGCAATAGTCCTGCTCAGCCTGAGAGAAGGCACGCTTGGCGAAAGCGGGCGATCGCCTCAAGATCGCGCGAATGCGCTCGACCTCGACGATATCGACGCCCATGGAAACGCTTTCCTTAAGCGCTGCAGGAACGCGCGCAGGCGAATCGCCCGATGCAGAAGCCGCGCCATCCTGTCCAGAGGGCTGCTCGGCTTCGCTCCCCTTCACAAGCTGTCGAGATGGCTGCCCAGCCTCAAAGGCATTATCGGATTCGAAACCCATAGAGCGCTACTCGACCGTGACGGATTTGGCCAGATTGCGCGGCTGATCAACATCGCAACCGCGAGACACCGCTACGGCACGCGCGAGCAGCTGCAGCGGAACGCTGGCCGTAATGGGAACGAACGTGTCGCGCACCTTCGGGATGTAGATGACGTGGTCGGCCACCTTCTTCACGTTTTCATCGTCTTCGGTGGCGATGGCGATGACGCGCGCACCCCTCGACTTCGATTCCTCGAGATTGGAAATGGTCTTGTCGTAGGTGGGGCTCTGCGTCACCACCGCGACGATGGGGAACCCTTCATCGAGCAGCGCGATGGGGCCGTGCTTCATTTCGCCGGCAGCGTAAGCTTCGGCATGAATGTAGCTGATCTCCTTGAGCTTGAGGGCGCCTTCGTAGCACGTGGCCTCGCCCAGACCGCGGCCGATATAGAGGCACGAGGAGCGCCGCTCGAAGAACGGGACCGCCGCTTCGACCGATTCGTTGACCGACTGAAGAATCTCTTCGATCTGATCGGCGGTATCGGCAAGCTCGCTGAACAGCACGCGCGTGGTGTGGGCCGTGAACTCGCCCTTAACGCGAGCGAGCATCATAGCCAGAAG
This sequence comes from uncultured Eggerthella sp., assembly GCA_959607715.1. Taxonomy (GTDB): domain Bacteria; phylum Actinomycetota; class Coriobacteriia; order Coriobacteriales; family Eggerthellaceae; genus Anaerotardibacter. Next base: position 44,880 of record CAUHNN010000009.1, read on the forward strand.
CGTCAAGCTGACAACCTGGCCGATGAAGGACTTCGTAGAGGCAACGGCGATTTCCTTGTTCGCCTTGGTGTAGATGACGCCATCGGATTCGCGAGCGACCGGCGAGCCGATGACATTGGTGATGCCGAAGACCTTCGCACCCTTGATGCGCGCATCGCGGATGGCGGCAAGGGTGTCGGCCGTTTCACCCGACTGGGAAACGGCGACGACCATGGTGGTCGGCGTGATGATGGGGTTGCGGTAGCGGAATTCGCTCGCAACCTCGACCTCGGTGGGGATGCGCGCCCACCCTTCGATAAGGTTCTTGGCGATGAGGCCGGCATGGTAGGACGTGCCGCAGCCGATGATGTAGACGCGATCGACGAAGTTGAGCTCCTGACGCGACAGAGTCAACTCGTCGATGACGATTTCGTTGCCGTCCATGCGCCCGGCAAGCGTGTCGCGCACGACGCGCGGCTGCTCGTGGATTTCCTTGAGCATGAAATCGGGGTAGCCGCCCTTTTCGGCGACGTCGATATCCCAGTCCACATGCGTCACTTCGGGCTCGATGGCGTTACCCTCTTCATCGAAGTAGTCGATGCGGTCGGTATGCATGACGGCGAACTGGTCGTCTTCCAGGATCACCACGTCGCGCGTGGCATCGATGAGCGCAATGATGTCGGAGGCAACGTAGCTGCCATTCTCGCCGTGGCCCAAAACGATGGGGGAATCCTTGCGCGAAACCACGATAGTGTCGGGATCCTTGTCGCAGATGACGGCGATGCCGTAGGCACCCGCCAAACGGGAAGCGGCATAGCGAACGGCGGCAAGCAGGTCGCCCTCGTAGGCTTCTTCGACCAGGTGGGCAACGACTTCGGTGTCGGTTTCGGAAGCGAAGACGTGGCCCTTGGCCTGAAGCTCTTCGCGAAGCTCGACGTAGTTTTCGATGATGCCGTTATGGACGACGGCGATGGAGCCATCGCAGCTGACGTGGGGATGGGCATTGCGCTCGCTCGGCATACCGTGGGTCGCCCAGCGCGTATGGCCGATGCCGCACCCACCCAGGCAATCGGCGCTGCCCACGGCGGAATCAAGCTCGGAAACCTTGCCCAGACGGCGTACGACGTTGATGGTGGAACCATCGTCAACGGCGATGCCCGCAGAATCATAACCGCGGTATTCGAGACGCTTGAGGCCCTCGATCAGGACATCCTTGGCCTGCAGCGAACCCGTGAAGCCAACAATTCCGCACATATAAGTACTCCTTAATCAGAAACGGCGCGCCGGCATGCGGGCCACCAATAAAATGCACACGAGCGAGGCGTGCGTGAGTGTGAATTCGTTCAGTCAGTCGATTTTACCGTATGAATCCGAACGGCGATGCATTCGGCACGGTATCCACAATTCACGCCGAAATAGCTTTTCGCCCGGTAAAGCGAATGATTGCGGACGGATTGTTCGGGTAGAATCGAAATGATCCAGACCATTATGAAGGGACTCACCATGAAGAGCCTCACGCACCTGCTTCCCGCCCAGGAATCGGCCAATCGATTCCTGCAAGCACTGTTCGCCGCGATCCTGATCATCGGCCTGTGCCTACCCGCGCCGGCGCTGGCCGACGACGATTCGGATACGACGGATGGCGCCGCGGCCGAATCGACCGAACAGCCCGCCAGCGAAAATGACACAAGCAAAACCACTGCCGCCGATTCAACCGACGAATCGACCACTGACGTAGCTGCAACCGAATCCAGCTCCAGCAACAACGCTTCGTCCACTGCCGCAAACAAGGCCGCAGATTCTAGCGCCTCTTCTGCCACCCTGCCTTCCACCTTCACCTATAAAGGCGTGAAGTACCAGGTTGCGGACGAGAACGAATGCACAGCTAAGATCATCGGCGTCGATGGATCAGGTGCTTACGACCTCTCCGTCTTCGTGCCCTACATCACCGAAGGCAATGAGCAGATCACCTTCGAAGTAATCGACATCGACCCCGATGCCTTCAAGGGCGTACGCGGCACCTTCGTCACGCCCGCTTCGTTCGCACAGGTGAACAACGCGCAGACCGCCCTTTCCCGCGTTGCAACCGATGCGAAGCTTATGCTTGAGCTCGATGACGAAGTAACGCTTAACTCCAAGGGGTCCTTCGCTTACAGCGAATACGGGGGCACCACGACCACCTTCGCGCTTGAGAACAACCGGGCGTTCGACGAATTCCGCATCACCGTCAAAAACTATTTCTCCGTCACCAACGCCACGCAGGAAACCATCGACCTTATTCCCTACGTTGAAGACGACGCCTCCCCCGCTTTCCCGCTTGAGCCCAACGCCACCCTGAGCTTTGAGGACCTTTCCTTTACGGCGGACGCGCTGGAGCTCCAGTACCGAGATGCCGGCGGCCAGTGGCAAACCTTTGAAGACCAGGACTACAACACCTCTCGCCAGATGTTCGGCCAGTTGCCCGCCGGCGTCGATCGCACGAATCCCATCACGGTTCGCCTTGTCCCCAAAGACAACGAGCGACCGTGCTACGTATCCACCGACCTGCCCAACGATCAAATAGCCGTGGATATGAGCAAGGGCCCCGCAGACTTTGCTTTCAACCTTTCCTCCACGATCTTCCAGAACATTTCGACCGAAGTGAACGTTCATCTTAGTTTCACCGAAGCGGACAACGCAGTATGGATCGACGGGGTGTATCATGATGCGCCCTACTCCGCCGATGGAGTAACGCTGGACTACGTCGACGGCAAACCTATCCTCACGCTCGACGGCGCCCTTATCGATACCGTGGACGAAAGCGAGAACGGCTACGGGCACTACGGCATCGCCTCGAACACCGATCTGACCGTGAACCTGAAGAACGAGTCGACCATTACGGTCGATGCCGATGTACCAGCTGGCTGCATCTCGGTCGACGGCGCGCTCACCATCAACTCGATCGGCGATGCGAAGCTGAATTCGATCCTCGTTTGCAACAAGAGCATGCAGTCTTTGATGCCGCGCAATATTTCCGCGAATAGCTTCACGATGAACGGCGGCACGCTTACCGTCAGCATGAAAGGAAGCAGCGTCGGAGGAAGCGATTCCCCCACGATCAGAGGCTTGGTTTCCGCAATCTATGCCAAAGGCGACATCAATCTGAATACCTGCTATGTTGCCACCCTGTCGGATGAATTCAAGATCGAAGGCACCTCCTTTGGCCTCGATGCCGATGGCTCCATTGCCCTTTCCGACACGAAATACATCTCGAACACGTTCAATTGCGCCGCTCATGCTGAAGGCGACCTTGACATAACGGGCGCGTCTTCCCTGAATATCGCTACGGCAGTTGAGCGCAGGCCTTCCGCCCTCTACGCAGGCGGAACCTTCAAGGCCGATCTCGCCAACGACGGCAAGCGCCATTCCATCCAGGTCAACGAAGGAAATGGACCCGCCGTTGCCGCCAACTCCATCGAACTCGCCAAACTGACCTTAATCTCCCAGCCCCTCGGTTCCTACATCGGGGAATTCACCGACTTTTACAACAATACGGCCGAAACGTTCCTAACCCCTGAAGGCGACGAAGCCGACGAGCTTGTTCTGAGCATCATGCCTCTTGAGGGCAATAAGTTCGATGCCGTGTTCGCAGGTACCGCAACCGATGAATTCATCAAACAGGCGATCTGGAACCAAGTGCTGCACAAGGAGGGACCGTATGCGGGAAGCTATATCCTGACCAAGGAAGACGAGGAGGCCATCTACGGATGCACGAGCCTCGATATCGCCTTGGTTGGTCAACATGCCGATTTCTCCGACTCCTCCATCTCGTTGCTCGCAAGCCTTGAGAACATATCCGTCACCACAGATGCCGCCTACGCAGGCGAAAACGACTTCACCCACATAGTCGGTCTTCCCACGAACCTGAACAGCATTTCGGTAAATGCTCAGAACTCAAACGGATCGCTCGCCGTTGAAGGCGTCAACACGTCGGCGAAAACCCCCTTGTCGCTTGCGGGCTTCGACAACCTGAAACTGCTCGACCTTTCGAACGTAACCCTACCCCAGACGTTCGACCTCAGCGGCATGCACAACGCCAAGAACGTACGACTTCTTAACACCCTGGGCGTGAACGACATGGTTGCCCCTGATACCGACAAGCTCGAGAAGCTTTACCTGATAAGCACCACCACTTCCAACCTCACCGTTCCCGAAGCATCGCGCGCTTCTCTTACCAAGATGGTGTGCATCGACAATCGTCTGTCCGATCTGGACCTTGAAGGTGTAACCCTCGATAAGCAGGTCTTCGATTTCGACTACTATCCCGACGACTCCAGCAAGCAGTATGAACGCGCTTCGTTTACCGTCATGGCCAACGAAGACGGCACGGTGACCATCGATCTTGCTAAGCTCTTCGGGGATCGCTTGATGAAGATCGAAAGCTCCTGCGACGAAGCGGTGATCGACGAAGAAGCCGGCACCATCACCTTCCCCAGCGCCGATGCGGCGCGCGCCGCCTGCGAAGCGGGACAGGTGACGTACCGGGTCGACACCATGGGCAAGGTGGCGCAATCCGACGGCGATCCCGTTGCGGCGTACTTGCCGGTGATCATTTCCGAGCTGACGGTTAACCCCTATCAGGAATCCACCGATCCTTCCGACCCGACGCCCGGAGATCCGAGCGTGACGCCTCCGACCGATAACGAACCCACGGATGATGACGCCAAAGATGCAACCGACACGAGCGCAAAAACGAACGACGCCATCGGGCCCTTGGCCATCGGCATCGGCGTGGTTGCCGCGCTTGCAGTGATCGTCCTGGGAGCGAGCATCTACTTCATGCGCCGCAGACGCTAGAGTGCCCTACCCCATAAACTAGCCTGCCGATCAACGCACAAACCCCCTTGAGGAAGCATCCTCAAGGGGGTACATCATTGAACGAGAGCGACCTATGCTTCCTCGAGATCGATGGGAATGTCGACCGCGTGATAGTCAATGTGCGCGATTTCGCCGCGCGATGCGGAATTCATGACTAGCGTTCCGCGGCCCTGCGCAAAGGAACCGATCTGGAAGCTGATTTCAGGAGAAACGGATCCGAAACGGTAGGCGTCTTCCTGCTTCAGGTTGGCGTTATACAGATCGCGCTTGCTCACTGAACGCAGGATCCCTCCAAGAAAGAAGCTCGCCATGCCGGTTGCCGCACCCGCGCCCGTGGTCACCAGCGTGGAAGGAAGTAGCGTACCAGCGGCCACCGCATGGGAAGCGGCCGACCCACCTGCATCGATACCCGCCCTACCCTGGCTAAGGAAGTAGTCGGAGATGATGTTGAGCACCGAAGGCGACGTAGAACGCGCATAGCGGCGCACCTCGCCCGACGAAAGGCGCTCTTCCTCCTCCCAGGAAAGCGACCACCAGTCGTAGCTAGTCATCGATCCGAATCCGACAGAATAGTGAACGGTGCGGGATGCGCTTTGCACTGCCGTCGAGCTGATTTCGTCCCAGGTTAAGCGCTCGGTAAGAGAATCGCCGAAAGCGTGCACCAATACTGCGTTTTTCAAAGCGCGGTCGACCGACTTCCTCAGCACAACGCGCGTCATGCACGGGGTAGCCATCGTTATTCCCCTTCGTAGCCGTCAGCGACCTTCAGCACACGGCTGGCCGAAATATCCTCAACGCGGTCGTCGATCTCGCTTTTCAGCTGGCGAGCTTCCTGGTTGACGTACATAGGCGCCGCGGTAAGACCCTGGGCAGAAGCCTGAGCGGAAGAATACGCCAAGCGCGGCGACGCGGACACGCTATCGAGCAGCTGCCAGCACGCGATAAGCTCGCGAATGAAGTCCATCACCTGGGAAAGATCGGGATCGGTGTTGGGGTCTTTGCGCATCATGTCGACAACGGTGTGCATGAGGTAGTCGACGCCCACCTTGGTGTGGTCGACGATGGACTTGCACATGGTGTAAACGAAGACGTTTTCGACGTCCTTGGCGAAGATGTCTTTGGACGAGAAGGTGTACTTATAGGCCTTCACGTCAACACGGACGATGGAGTAGTTTTCCGGGAAGACGAAGAACATGTTGTCTTCCACTTCGCCGATGGTGGTATCACCGATGATGCCGGAAAGGCCATGCTTGATAATGGTTTTGAAGCCTTCCTTCACGCCATCCTTGCCCTTGAAGAATTCATTGACCGCATCCATGATGGCATCGTCGCAGGCCTTGGTGATGTTGACGTGCTGACCGTGATGGTATTCAAATGCCTTGCTGCCGACGATTTCAAGTGATTCGCCATGAGCCGACGAAGCGAGCATGAGCTTAAGTTCATCTTCGAATACCTGAGACTTAGCACGGGCCATCTTCTGCAAGAAGGCGAACTGTTCGCGCGTGCGCTGCTTTTCCGCATCTTGACCGGTAAGGTTGTCGATCATCGAAGTGATTTTAGCCATTGCATTTCCTCATTTCTTTAGAGTCTTGCCTGGTCAGAAGCGCTTCGATGCGAAAGATACGTGGTGGAAAGGATGGCTGTCAAGCACATACGTGAGGCCTGCTGCCTGGAGCTTTGCCCCAGAAAGCGAGCATGCACCCGAATTTCGTGCGTATGCTGTTTGCCTACTAAAAGAAAGGCTGAATTACGTGGGCTCAGTCTATGGAATAAGACGTTTTCCCACGCCAGAAGCTATATTTTAAAAACGTTATGTCATAGGAATTCCAGGGTTTCATCCATGATCTGAACACAAGTTGGGGCTTGAAAGAACAGCAGGCAAGCATAAGGGGGATCTGCAATGCGATAAACAATGGCAAGAAAAACGAAAGGTTAAACCTTAAAACAACAGATTGCAGCAGTAAAACCACCCTGCCAGCTGGCATGAACGGGGAGCATGGGGCTGCGGATATAATCCTGAACCACCGGCCCGAGAAGAAATCAACATGCACGATCCGGAAACGGTCGCGAGGGCCAGAACGCGGACGCGCCAGGCAACTCGTATCCGCCGCCTGCACGGGACGGAACTGCTCCGGCGGCGAACCCCTCCTTCCCCAGCGCGGCGTATCCTTGAACCACGTCGCACATCACGCGCCTGGGAGACGAGCATGAGGCGCTGCGTGCAAAAGCGATATCCGCTATGGGCGAATATCAACCCAATGCGAATGCTCGCATGGGCGGGTCGACGATCCTCGGCTGGTCCTACTACGGCAACCGCTGCATCACCTACCTGTTCGGGAAGATCCTCGGGCGCTGCTCCCTCACGCGCAGGAAAGAAGTACACCCCGCGCTGCTTCTTCACCAAGACGCCGCGCGCGATCGCGCTGCGAATGCGCTGGCAGACGGCGTCCTCCGTCACGTCCGAGCAGACGGAGAGGATCTCCTCGAGAAGTATGGGCTCGTTCGCACCGAAGCGTTCGAGCAGATTTTCAGGAAAGGTTTTCAATTATCGTAGAGAGGCTTGAATTCGTTAATCAGAAGGACGCTTTGGCAAACAGCGCGAAGCTCAACGCAAGCTTGTCTAAAACCCCATTTTGAAACGCATCGGCAAAACCCAGACTGACTAAGTCGTCAAGCCGAGCCGCCTTCTGCAGCCCACTATCGTCTCGCATTCGAACGCTCCATCGTCGCCGAATCGTTTAACCCCGCCCTCTCGTCACTGAAGAAGGCGCCCGGCGAACATCGGGGCGAACGCCTCGGCTTCGAGCGATCCCTCTGCATGGGCGGCCAACTCGCCAATATCAAGCTGCAAACTGGAATCATCTTGACGAAGAGTTCGACGGTCCCAAACTTGCCTTCCCCAGAATGTCGGCAAGCCCCAGACCTCTTCAGCTTGGATCAAACTTTCGTCAGCATCGACGAAAGGCTCACCGAGGGCGTCGATGACCTGGACATCAGCTTCCTGTTCGAGCTGATCAAGCGGCGCTACATGTCGAAGTCGACGGTACTGTGCACGCAGTACACGCCGGCTGAATGGCACGGCCGGCTCGGAAGCGGGGTCCAGGCGGACGCCATGGTCGACCGGCTCGTACACGGGTCGGTCCGGATCAACCTGGGCGACGTCAACGTACGCAAACTGCTCACCGAGAAGCGATAGCGATACGCATCCGCGAATCGAGTGATACGGAAACGGCGTGAGCACCGATACGGAAACCGTGAAACGGGTGGTGTTCACGCCGCGAAATAATCAGATAGTCCAACAGAGAGGAGGCTTGAGCACATAAGTCACCATAATCAGCCCTTTATCATGTCGTCGTCTCCAAACAAAGCGATAGGTATTTGGCCCTATTTCTTAGTGCGTGCCCTAATTACGTCGTAGGCTGAACGAAATACTCCTTTGTTAAAAAACAGCGTGATCGCATACGAGAGCAGCGGGATAAATAGCGGAGCAATACCTCCTACGAAGATGGACAGGACAAAACTGACAGCCATCAGACATTCGAAAAGAGACATCTTAAGATAGCCAAGATGCAGTCTCTTTATTGCTAGGAATCTTTCGCTGATGACACTCCTAGCCATAATTGCAGTCAAAAGCCCACATACTACGAAGTCGATGTTGTCAAAGATGTACGCGCCAACACACGAGAGCAAGAGGCTTATAACCAACGCAATCACGTTAAACAGCAGGAGTTGCCTAGTATCGTTATACACCTTGAAGTACGTTGAACAGAGCATATTCATCTTACCGTCAAAGACAAGTAGGGGCATAAGAATGCCAAGATATCTGAAGCTTTCGGCGTATTGCGGAAGCCAAATGCTCAGAACAATTATCACAGGAAGATAAAGAAGGTATGCAAGGGGCGAAACGACGAACAGAACATTGCGAATCTTAGCGTAGAAAGAATTCAAATGTTCAAGATCGAGCCTTCTGAGTACTGGGAAGAATACCAGCGAGAGTTGGGCGATGAACACCAATGCGAACGAAACCATTGAGAAGGCGAATGACATCTGGCCGAAGGTCTCAAGTCCCCACCTCATGACTACTACCTGACGAGCAACACCGACAACGAGCGTTGAAGCATAATAGGCAACCATCACCTTGAAGCCGTTACGCACGTCATCCAAGAGGAGCTTCAACACCGATGAAGGCTGTTTGCACTTGGCAGCCAGGATTCTCCTGGCACAAATCAGGCAATACACCAAAGATAGCACGGATCCAAAGATATACGAGATGACAAGCGGTTCGTACTTCGAAGAACCCAAAACGATAACGAGCAGCATAAGGACAAAGAAGACGATCCTGTTTATCATAATGCTGATTGAATAGACTCTAGTCAGATTAACCGCTTGAAATACGGGGGCTATTATCCCGTAGGTATTCTGAACCAAACCATAAATGAGCAATGAGTAGAGCACAAAACGAAGACTGTCATCCAAGTTTAAAGCAAACGACGCAATCAGTATCGCGACAGCAACACAAACCTGAAAAAGACAGACGAGCATAGCTTCGATTTTGAGCGAGCAATCATCAATCTCGGAGAAACGCTTCCCGCCTAATCTCAAATAAATGCCATCACCAACGCCAAGCATTGTGATGCCCACATAGCCTGCATAGAACAGGAACAGCTGCCAATGTGCGTATTCTTCTACCCCTAGAACCTTTGGAACGACCAAGCTCATCACAAAGCTTAAGGCTAGTGAAATTGCTTGAGAGGTGAAAGCATAGCCAACGTTCGAGGAGAACCCCCCCTCCTCCTCCTCGACTGAAAAGATGCTTCTCACAACGGAAATTACTTTTTTATTCATGTACGGGGAATTCTACCTTCCACGAGACCATCCTTCTAGCAATAAAAGCATTCGACTTGAGAAAGCCTCTATGGCCGATGAGTGAATTCTTGCTCACTATGTTTGGTTGCAACAAGAGGACGAAGCATCGCTTGATGTATAGAGGAATCGAAATCAACCCAAGAAAGCAAGTAGAAGAAATACCAGCCGAAAAGTACATTGTCCGTAAACAGGGCAAGAATGACCAAGACGGGAAACACACGCATGCCCCGCTTAGCCATTTTAATGAGATAAAGCGACCATGCAACTAGAGCGATGGCGCCAACCGAGCCGAAGCCCAACAGCATGTTCACCATCGAAGACCCATATGTGGTTTCCACGCCGCTGAAGACATTGGCATATTCGCCAACGCCCAGGCCGAACAACTTCTGAAAAGAATCATACCCAGAGAACAGGTTGATATTGCCAAGCAATCGAAGCTGGGCAGAAGATCGGCCCCAGTTGTACGTAGCGTTAATGTCAAGGATAGAGCTTGCCCTTCGCGCGACTAGATCTGCAACCGAGTTCAAGAAGGGAACAGCATCCAACGCAATAAGGAAGGAGACTATTAAAATCAGGAAAAAGACCGCCGAAACGACAAGGGTCACTTTTCTCCAGTCCACATTCCCTGCTGCATTTCTGACTTTGGATGCCGCGTACCCGAAAGCGATACCCAGAGTGACAAAACCCAGAAAGCTGCTCGAGAAAAGCAAGCCGATTGAGAGGAACGCGGAAATGACGAATCTCTTCCCCATTATCGCGTATATCAGGACCGGTGCCGCATACAGGGCGTAGTAAGAAACCTCCTGGAAAAAGCCGTGGGGCCGCACCTCACCCGTCGTGGGGTCGATAAGGGGCATGAATTGGTCCGATTCAGAAAGGGCAAGCGGCAATCTACCATCCCACATAGAGCTAGGTTGCAGATACTGCAGAAATAGTAAAACCGTCGCAGCAATTGCAACCCAAGTGGCGACCTTCGCGAATCGATCCAAAACGATGCGCCCACTGATGGTGCCGTAGAAGCAGGCATAGGCCAAATAAACAAACGCAATCTTCAGCGCGACCCCGACATCTCGCCCAACCACGTCTTCTAAAATCGACAGCAAGGTACAGAAGAGAAATGTCGTCGACAGTACCACCAACGACAAGCCCTTCTTGTCCCATGCGCAGTTCTTCGAAAGCAATAAGTAGGCCACAACGAGGAGAACGAGGAGGTCATTAGCACGGACGTCAGCCGATGCGATCGGGATAACATAGGGGTCCAACACCGGCGCAAATGCCATAAACAGGCAGACGACCCATATTGCCATGTTTCCTGCCTGATCCCCAGCCAATACTGCATTTCTATTAGCGAAAGAAGATTTCACCCAGGTTACTCCACCTTGCAAGGACAACGATTCAGACTTCATCTAAAGGCCCTCACACAGAAAAACGTCCAACATCGGCTTTTTGGACTCGTAGCCCAGCTCTCTGCGATAGTAATCCTCGTATTGAGAAAGAATATCATCGGGGTAGATCGAGCGAGATTCAACGGCGAGCAGCTTCTCGATGAATGTGTCGCGCTCATAGGGGACCCTCGTTAGTCCCTCAGCGGTTTCGGAAAAGGAGAGCAGACTCGAACTGTAGATGGGGATAACACCGTTGGCGATGTACGTCGAAATCTTCGTCGGAGTGGAAACTCGATTCACGGTAGAATCGTCTCTAATGACGAAACCGTATTTCACGGCTGCAATTGCGGCAGGCAGCTCGTCCTGCGTCTTGTAGTCAATCTCAACGTTGTACAACCCACACTTTTCAACGAGCCTTTTCGCCTCATCCTGCTCGTTCGTATAGAAGAGAAGACGCGATTCCGGCAGCGCCCGTTGGACCTGCTCGAAGGCACCGAGCATCAAATCGATTCGCTGGTACTTCGCCAAGCTCCCCGCGTACAAAAAGACTGGATGCTCATACTTGCCTTCGGTGAAGAAGGCTTCGCGATGGAATGGCTCGTTCGAGCACGGCATCACAAACGTCTTTTTCGAGAGGTCGATTGAATACTTCTCCTCGTAGTGACGTCGTTGAGCGGACGAGACGACGAATAGGCGTTTCGCACCCGACAAAGCCTTCTTCTCGATGAAGCTGCACGCTGCAAAGCGAATGCGACTCCCATGGCGTTCGAGGGATTCTTCTGGCCAAACGCCCTGCGCCCAGAATACAACGTTCCTCTTGCCTCTGGCGAGCAGTCTCACAGCGGAAGGAGCGACTGCGACGACGAAAATGTCTGACTTCGTCCCAGGACACTCTTCTGCAGAATATGTGTACTCGACCCTATGTCCAATCCTGCAAAACGAATCGCCAATGGCATGCAGATACGCATCAGTAACGACGCCATTCGATCCGCATAGCTCGATCCCATACTTTTCTACTCAAACAACTCACCTACCTGCGGCTGCAAGGAAGGCAGAAGCTCATTCAGTAGAAATAGCACATTTCTCTCCGTCTGAAATCGATTTTCCCATTGCCTACGGGCAGCTAATCTCATCGAGGCATAGTCCTCGTCTCCAGCCTCGATGAACGATAGCACGGCATCAGCGATAGCCTCGGCATTACAGCTCTCGGGGAGGAGCTTGCCGCTGCCTCCGTCGATAACTATCTCATGTGTACCACCGACATCGGTTGCCAATACGGGTATACCATGACCGCTAGCTTCCATGATGGAGATGGGCAGCCCCTCGCTTGAGGAGGCGTTCACGAACAAATCGTAATGTTTCTTGCCGTATTCGCACAACAGCTCCGCATTTGGAACGTTTCCGGGAAAGAGGCAGTTTACGCTACAGAAGCCCTGAGTTCGAGCTTTCACAGCGCTTAACTCGGGACCGTCTCCGTAATGCGTCCATTCGATGCCGACACCGCGCGCATCGAGGATTCTCAGCGCATCAGCAATCAGCGTCACACGCTTTATGTCCGTCACCGCAGAGCAGGAAACCAGCTTGAAGACATCATCTCTGAGTTCACCAGATCTGTCGGGAAGCCAACGCGTGCCCAGGTAGCCAGTCCTTATCTTCCCAGAATATTCGGGGTAGTTTTTCGTAAGATACGCGGTACCGTCCTTCGAGCACGGGATGATGGCATCCAAGCCTTCAAGCTGATATTCCCTGCAGGGTAGGTGGCCACATCGGGCACGGTTATGGTAGAGATCATACCTGTGCGCCCGCGCCACCGCACGCAAGCACCGATATTCACGCTTTAGCCAGCAGGCGGCCAGGGCCGTGTCATGGAACCAGAAACTGTAAATTTGCGTCGGCTTGATATGCGCCCCGTCAAGCAGTCCCCTTAACACCCCGTGCTTTCTCAAGGCTTTTCCGATGAAGTAGCGCTGGAACAGTAGCTGCTGGATGCCAAGACGCGAATCGGATTTAGAGGCCTCGGCAGCATTTTTGTTGAAGGGCACGCACGAAAGCCCGTGGACTAGACACAAAACCTTCTCTGTCTTGGTCTGGGGAAGCCCAAGCGTGAATGCTCTGACATTCGTTGGGACCTCCTGAACCTGACGTGCACCAGACACCACCTCCGTCGCAACGACTACAACGGAGGAGAACCTCTCCGCAAGATACGGCATCTCTGCCTCGAGGTACGATTCCGCCGGAGTGTCGCCGTCGTTGAATGGATAGTGCTTGGTAAGAACCAGCAGCGTATCGCCTTCCAACGGCGTAGCACCCTTTACGGAATGGTCTAGCATCTTGCCTCCAATACGTCGGCAATACGTTCGGAGGCGAAGCCGTCGCCATAGGGATTGGACGCGTGAGACATGCGCTCGTAGGCCTCCTGATTGTCGAGCAGCTCAGTGAACGCGTTATAGATGGCCTCCTCGTCGGTGCCCACGAGCTTCAGGGTGCCGGCGGCGACCCCCTCGGGGCGCTCGGTGGTGTCGCGCATGACGAGAACCGGCTTGCCGAGCCCCGGCGCCTCCTCCTGGATGCCGCCGGAGTCGGTGAGCACCAGGTGGCAACGGGCCAGGAAGTTGTGGAAGTCGAGCACCTCGAGCGGCTCTATGATGCGCAGGCGGTCGCACCCGTCGAGCTCGGCGTGGGCGGCCTCGCGGACCTTGGGGTTCATGTGTATGGGGTAGATCGCCCTCACGTCGGGGTGCTCGTCCATGACCCGGCGGATGGCCCTGAACATGCTGTGCATGGGCTCGCCAAGGTTCTCACGGCGGTGGGCGGTTATCAGTATCAAACGGCTACCCTGTGCCCAGTCAAGCGCTTCATGAAAGTAGTCCTTCCGCACGGTCGTACGCAGGGCATCGATGCCGGTGTTGCCGGTGACGAATATCTTTGAGGCGGGCTTGCCCTCGTCTGTGAGGTTCTGCTTAGATGTCTCGGTCGGCGCGAAATAGTATTCCGTGACGATGTCGACCGCCTGACGGTTGAACTCCTCCGGCCAGGGGCTGTAAATGTCGCGGGTGCGAAGGCCCGCCTCCACATGTCCTACGGGTATCTGCAGGTAGAAGCATGCGAGCGCCGCCGCGAACGAGGTCGTGGTATCCCCATGCACGAGCACCACATCAGGCCTCTCGGCTTCCAGCACCGCCTTCATCTTCAGAAGCACGTCGCAGGTTATGTCGAAGAGCGTCTGCCCAGGCCTCATGATCGCCAGGTCGTGGTCGGGCACGACATGGAACACCTTCAGCACCTGGTCGAGCATCTCGCGGTGCTGCCCCGTGACGCACACCACCGTCTCGAAGTCCTCGGGGTGGCTCTTGAGCTCGTTCACAAGCGGGCACATCTTGATGGCCTCGGGACGCGTCCCGAACACCAGCATGACCTTCTTACTCGGCATCTCGCGCTCCTCCAGACATCCGGCCTTACAGCTTGTACACGGTCTCGCCGTCGCCCATGACGTTACGCGGGTCGACGAGAATGCGGTCACCGAAGATTTCGGGTTTGTTCTTCACCTGGCTGTGGCCGACCATGACGACCACGACCTCCAGGTCCTCCAGGAACTCCTCCATGGAGTGAACCTGGTTGGGCGCCTCGTCGCGCTCGACCCACGGGTCGTAGACCCTCACGACGTGGCCGCACAGGTGGCGCTCCATGGACTCCAGCATCTGCAGCGTGGGGCTCTCGCGCACGTCGTCGACGTCCTCCTTGTAGGTCAGGCCGTAGATGCCGACCTTGGAGGGGTTCGTGACGCCGTTCTCGCGCATGGCGTCGAACGTGCGCTGCAGCACGTACTCGGGCATGGAGGCGTTGGTCTGCAGGGCCAGGCGGACGAAGTTGGCGGTCTCGGGGTAGTCGCCCACCAGGAACCAAGGGTCGACCGGGATGCAGTGGCCGCCGACGCCGGGTCCGGGCTGGAGAATGTTCACGCGCGGGTGCTTGTTCGCAATGCGGATGACCTCGGAGACGTCCATGCCGCCGATGCGGCAGATCTTGGCGAGCTCGTTCGAGAACGCGATGTTCACGGCGCGGAACGTGTTCTCCACGACCTTGGTCATCTCCGCGGTCCGGATATCGGTCAGCGCGATCTCGCCCTGGCAGAAGCTGGCGTAGAGCTCGGCGACGCGCGCGCCCACCTCAGGGTCGTCGGCGCCCACGGTGCGGTTGTTATGCAGCAGCTCGGACACCATGTTGCCCGGGATGATGCGCTCCGGCGCGTGGACGAGCTTGACGTCGCCGCGCCCGGCACTCTCGACAACGGGGCGGACGAAGCGGTCGATGGTGTTCGGGGACACCGTGGACTCGATGACCAGCACGGCGCCCTCGGGAGCAACCTCCAGCACGGACTTGGTCGCCGCCACGACATAACAGGGGTCGATCTTCTTGTCCACCTTGTCGTATGGCGTGGGGACGGAAACGATATAGGTGTCGCAGACCTGGTACTCGGTGGTGAAACGTATGCCCACCTCGAGGGCTGCGGCGAACAGCTCGTCGAGGCCCTCCTCCTTGAAGGTGGTGCGTCCGGCGTTGAGCGTCGCCACGAGCTCCTCGTTGTAGTCAGTGCCCACGACCTCCACGCCGTGCGTGGCGAACATGAGCGCGGTGGGGAGGCCTATGTAGCCGAGCCCAATCACGTTAATCATCTTTTGCCGTTCCTTTCGCCTTGGATGCGTCCTCTATCACCTCGAGCATGCGTTCGGCCAGAACCGCACGCGAGAAGTCTCTTGCCATCGTCTCTTGGGCCCTTCGGCCCATCTCGCTGAGCCTCGACCGCCAGTCGTCGTCCGCGAAGAAGGCGCTTAGCGTCCTGCCGTTCTCGCTCTCATCGCTGCAGAGGGTCAGGCCCCCTCCGCACTTCTCCACGAGACGTGATGCCTCGCCCTCGGGGCCGACAAAGACGACTGGGACGCCGCGCGCGAAGGACTGGAAAATCTTCGAGGGCACGGTCGCCTCAAAGACGGGCGACCTCTGCAGGCTCACGAACGTCAGGTCGCAGTCCGCATAGCGCGCCTCGAGCTCGTCCTTCGGCACCCCGTGGTGCAGGGCGGCGAAGGGGTACCTCCCGCCTTCGAGCTCCCGCTCGACGTCCGCACGGGCGGCGCCCTCGCCGACGAGGTCATAGCGCACCGGCGCGCCGGACAGCTCTCCTATCTTTTCGGCTATCTCGAGCGTCGTGGGGACGTCCTGCGATATGCCCATGGTGCCGAAGTATCCGAGCCTCACGACTCCGTCGTCGGGAATCCGCTCGACGTCGACCACGTCGGCCCCGTTGGGGACGACCTCCACCTTTTGAGCCGGCACGCCGCACTCGGCCAGCTTGTCCTTGAATCCTGCTGTCAAGACGATGACCTTGGCCGCCGACTTGGCGAGGTGGAGCTCGAGGGAGCGCATGAGAAGGACCTTCCAGCTGTCGCGCGGGGTGCCCGTCGCGACCATCTGCTCGAAGGTGATGTCCCTGAACTCGACGACAAAGGGCGTGTGGCTGAGCCGCGAGTGCAGCAGCCCCACGTAGGCGGCGAACACCGTTCCCGACGAGGCAAGCACAATGTCGTAGTCCCTGCCGACCTTCCTACCGTTGAAGACAACGTTCAGGCACCCGAAGAACATGAAGCTAGCGCCGTTCGCAATGCGTCTGATGAGACTGGTGTTGGGCTTCGCGACGAGCTTGCTCCTGAGCACGCGCACGCCACGGTCCGACGACTCGCCGAGAAGCTCCACGTCGTAGCCGTCGAAGACGCGCCCCTTGGGATAGTTGGGCCACCCCGTCAGGACGGTCACGTCATGGCCTAGGTCGGACCACCTTCGGGCATGCTCGTCCGCCCTGAACGCGCCGGCTATGCTCTCTGGGGGAAAGAACTGGGAGACGTAGAGGATTCTCACTTCCCCGTCCTCCTCACGAACATCGCCCCAAAGGTCGCCAGGAAGATCCTGGCGTCGAGGCCGAGCGAGGCCTTGCACACGTAGTCGAGCTCTATGGCCTGGCGCGTCCCGCTCTCGAAGGTGGCCTCGTTGCGGTCACCCGCCTGCCACAAACCCGTGATTCCAGGGCGCACGGAGAGAAGCTCTTCGCGCTCCGCCGGCGTGAAATGCTGCTTGAGCTCTGCATCCGTGATTGGTCTAGGTCCGATCACGGAAAGATCACCCTTGAGCACGTTAAGGAACTGAGGCAGCTCGTCGAGGCTGGTCTTGCGGATGATGCGACCGACCCGGGTAACTCGAGGGTCATCATCGACCTTGCGTTCGATTTGCCATTGGCGCAGCTGCTCTGGGCTTAGGTACTTCTCGACGCTTCCCGCATCGGCCACCATGCTGCGAAGCTTAAGCACGTGGATCACCCGGCCATTCACGCCTACCCGCTCCTGCGCATAGATAGCAGCGCCCGGCGTCTCCAGACGAATGGCGACGCATGCCGCCGCGACGGGTATCGCCAGCACCAACGTGACCCCCGCGCTGAAAACTATGTCGAAGACTCTCTTGCATACTCTGTACGCCTTGGATCCATCCGCCTTACGCACCATGGCTAGCACCCCACGGCGTAAGGAAGGGAAAGACCTCTAGTAGGCTCCCCCCCCCCGGATCATCGTGCGGATGGTGCCGAAGACGAGCGAGAGATCGTGGGCAATCGAGCTGCGCTCGATGTAGTCAAGATCGAGGTCGACCATCTCCTCAAAAGACGAATCACTCCTCGATCCCGCCTGCCACGCCCCGCCACATCCGCATTTCACGCGCAAGCGTTGCCTGGCGCGCTCGTCGTATTGTAGAACCTCGCGAGGCAAAGCAGGTCTCGGCCCTATAAGGCTCATGTCACCTAGAAACACGTTTATCAGCTGAGGCAACTCATCAATTGAGTGCTTTCTGATGAAATTACCGAGCCCGGGAATGATTCGTGGATCGTTCTTGATCTTGAACAACGGACCATCGGCTTCATTGTGCTCACGCAGTTCGTCCAACAATTCATCCGCGTTGGGAACCATGCTGCGGAACTTCCACATGCGAAATAACTTGCATGTACCGTCTTTGCGTAAACGGCCTACACGCGTTTGACTGTAAAGCGGACCTGCTCCAGGGCTTTTCAAACAAATCGCCGCGGAAAGAATCAAGCCAGGGACAAACAAAACAAGAAGAGCCGCACCGGAAGCAACAATGTCGAAAGCGCGCTTCACAACACGATAGAACCGACGAGATAGATCAGGACGAACACCGGAATCGAGCGTCGTCAGCACGCGCAGCACTTCCTCATCGGAAATGCGACCGAAGAACGAACCATTCGCAACTTCGAACGCTTTCTTATTCAGTTGTTCAGCGTTTTCTGACAATTTCCAATCCAGCTTTGATCTGAAGCCTTCGACCGAACATGGGCACCTCTAAATACGCAAGGCGCTTATGCCGATCCACCTTCTTTACCAAGCCGCTCATGTTCATCAACGGACCCTTGAGCACGATCACTTCATCTCCTTCGATCACGCCTTCGCTCATCTTCATGACGTGATCGTCTTCTCCGATCAAAGCGCTGATCAGGATCTTTTCCTGGTCAGTCAGAGGGATGAACTTCTTTCCGCCCTCATCATCGCCCGACGAAAGCAAACGGGTCATGGCGCTGATCTTGCCGAGTTCGACACGGAAGGATTCGGGGGTTTTCGTTTCAACGATCACATAGCCAGGGAATAGAACTTCTTTGCGAATCTTCCATTCCCCGGAATATCGTTTAGGAACTTCGAAATAAGGAACGAAGCAACGGTCGAACGTCTCTGGATCGACCAGCTTATCGATTTGATCAGCGATTTTACGTTCTTTGCCGCCGATGACTTGAATTACGTACCACATACATACCTCCTCACCAAAATGAGGCAATGCTGCGCCATTTCCACATTCGATGGAAACAGTTCACGCTCTGACACGCCGCCTAGGAACAACACGCGCATGGCGATGATTGCCCTTGATCGGAGATTTGTAGAAAGAAGCCTGTTGTTAAAACAACTTGAAGGAAGACGGTCGGCGCTCGATGCCGCGAGCGCCTCCCTTCAAGCGGTTTCGCCCAACAAGGCGATACCACTGCTTAACAGCGCTTGGTTAGGTACGCGCATGCGCACCAACGGGCTTATAGGCCTTGCGAACATCCTTAAGCGTCCGGTAACCATGAGGTCCATGCGCATCGCTTGCGATGTAATGAACCAGCCCTTCATCAAGAAGCTTCTTCGCCGTCTTCTTAACGGCACTGAAAGCCCCTTCATTCCAAAAATCGGCGCTGACCTGGATCTTGCAGCCGCTTTGGGTGAAACGCCGCACCACATCGATATCGTCTTGTACGTAGCGATACCGTTCAGGGTGAGCGATGATGACCGTATATCCCCTGCCCTGCAGTTCGAACACGATCCGCTCCACGTCGGCGGGCATGGTGCCGGTAGGAAGCTCAAGCAAGAACTCACCCGTTTCGCTGGCCAAGTAGTCGGCCCAGTCCATGCCCAGTTCCATGAGCTTCTTGTAATTCACTTCGAAGCCCATCACCATGCGCGGCGCCATGGATTGCTTATCCACTTCAGCTTTAAGCAACCTGAAGGCGGCCCACATAGCGTCGTAATCAAACCACGGATCGCGGCAATGCGGCGTGCAGATGATCGACGTAACGCCAGCGCGTTTCGCTTCCTCGATCATCTCCAGGGATTCCTCTAAGGAACGGGAGCCGTCATCGACCCCCGGAAGCATGTGACAGTGAACGTCGCGCACGTCTTACCTACGCCTTCCCGCCTTCACCTGCGAAACACCCACATCGCCCTTACGGGGCGTGGAGCTGCGGCGCGCTTCCGGCGCAGGAACGCTTTGACGCGCATTGTTGTTTGAAGCAGGCGGCGCTGCATGCTTAGTAGGATCAACGCGCTTGTTGTCCTTGTTGTAATAGGCGTAGTAATACTCGGAGCCGGAATTCTCGCATAATGTAGCGCACACGCCCAGCACATGCGCTTCTGCCTTTTCCAGCTGGTTATATGCCGCAACGATCTCATCGCGCTTAGCCCCGCCAACCTTCACCACCATCACCACGCCATCGACAAGGCGCGACATGATGGCGGCATCAACGAACGTGCCTACCGGAGGGGTAACGAGCAGCACGTAGTCGTACAGCTTGCACGCGTCGTTGATCAAACGCGAATAGGCCTTTGAATTAGCCAGATCGGCAGGATTGGGAATGTTCGGTTCGATGTCGAGGAACCACAGGTTGGGGGTGCTCGTCGTTTCGACGGCCTGCTCGAGCGTAGCGGAGCGGCTCATGACGGCATAGGCCCCATAACGGGCACGGATGTTGAGCGCAGCGGCCAAACTACGGCGACGCATGTCGGCCTCGATCAGAAGCACGCTTTTGCCTGAACCGGCGATAGCCTGCGCCAGATTGATGGACGTGGTGGTTTTGCCTTCGTTGGGAACCGCACTGGTCACAACGATGCTCTGCACCGGGTCGTCAACCGAGGCGAACTGGATGTTGGCGAACAGCGTCTTTGCAGCGTTTTGGATCTCAAGCTGGTTTGACGACTTCTTTTTCTTCTTACCCATTCTTCGCCTCCTTTACTTCATGGTGGGAATACGGCCGATAACGGGCACACCCAACAGTTCTTCGATTTCTTCAGGTTTGCGAATGCGCGTGTTGACCATATCCATCACCACGACGATGGCCACGGCGATGAAGATACCCGCCAAAAACGCCACGGCGGTGTACATCAACCGGGGCGGACCGGAAGGCTCCTGCGGCACCTCGGCTTCGTCGATCAGGTTGACCGCTTCGACGGCCATGATTTCCTGGGCAACGCTGTTGGTGGTGCGCGCAACGCCGTTTGCCACGGCAGCCGCCGACTGAGGAGAATCGCTGGTTACCGCAATGGTGATCAAGCGCGTGGTAGTTGAGTTGGTGACCTCGATCTTGCTGGATTCGAGTTCATCAACGCTCATCCCCAGATCCTTGGTCGTCTGCTGAACGACGCGCTCGCTTTCAATAAGCTGGGCTACGTCGTTGGTGAGCATCTGAGATGCGGAAAGATCGTTGTACTGGATGGCAGCGCTGTTTTCACCCTGAGCAGACTGTGAAAGCACGTACATGGACACGCTTGCCGTACAGGTGTTGCCCATCATCACGAAGGAAAACGCACCCATGGCAAGAGCGCAGGCGATAGGCAGGGCGATAACGAGCTTCAGGTGCTTGCGCAGCAGCTGAAACAATTCGAGGAGCGTCATTGTGCGGAAGCCTCCTTGGAAGCGGCGGAATCGGAAGAGGAATCAGTGGAAGCAGAACCCGTTGCTTGGGTGTTTTCGGTCTTCACCTCGGCCGCGCTCGGATCCTGCCCCGCATCGACCAATTCCATCATGTCCTTCCACTCGTCTTCGAGCGTGATGGTATAGGAAACGCCATTAATGGTCTTCGTCGTGGAAGGCGTCATGCACGAATAGATGGAGATGTAGGGGTATGCCTTCTGGAATTGCTGAGCCAGGGTGATGAGATCGTCCAATTCGTAGTCGGTCGAAACACTCGACGCAAGCGACTGGATGGTGCCCGGCAGATCGGTGGGAGGAAGCGCCATGATCTTGTTCACGATTCCCTGAACCACCAGGCGCTGGTTTTCGGCGCGCTGGAAGTCGCCCTCAAGGTAACCGTAGCGTTCACGGGCGAAGGCAAGCGCCGTTTCGCCATCCATGAGCTGTTCGCCGGCACGGATGCTGACGCCCGTGTTGCTGGCGCCCGTCTGGTTGTTGGACTCGGGAACGTCGACCCAGATGCCGCCCAGGTCGTCGACGACCTTCTCGAGTTCGTCGAAGTGGATTTCCACGTAGTGGGAAATGGGCACGCCGGCCATTTCGGATACGGCTTCAACCGCGCCGGATGCGCCGCCGAATGCGTAGGCGGCGTTGATCTTCTGCGTGCCGTGGCCTTCGATTTCCACCTTGGTGTCGCGCGGGATGGAAACGAGCGTAACGCGGCCCTTGTTCGCGTCGATGCGCGCAAGGATCATGGTGTCGGAGCGCGAGGCGGTATCGCCTTCGCGGGCGTCGGAGCCCAACAGCAATGCGTAGTACGGCTCTTCAGCAGACGATGCGGAAAGAACGTTGGAAAGCTCCTGCTTTTCGGATTCATCCATGGACATGGAACCCGAAACGGAATTGAGCCACAGGGCACCGGCAATGCCGACGCCCGCGACCAGAACCACGATAACGGCAACCACAACGCCGAGCACCTTCAGCGCCTTGTGGCTCTTGCGCTTCTTGCGTACGCGCTTCAGGTCGTCGCTGTGGGGAGTAGGGGAAGTAGGTCCCGCAGGGCCTATCGAGCTATGAGATCCCCCCCCCCACGAAAAATCGACAAAAGGAGGGGGGGCAAAACTCGAAATCGAACGCCTACAATGCGCTTACGTATATCACCCGCGCGTCGTCGATGCCAAGCACCTTGAACGACCCGAAAGCATTTCCCTTGTTGGTTTCAAGGGTGGTAAGCAGGGACGTAAGGTTTTCCTCGACAATGCCCAATTCGCCCAAACGCGAAGGCATGCCGATATCGGCCAGAAAATGCTCGAAAGCGGCGATGCCGGTCAGCGCCGCATCGCGAATGCTCGCTTTCGCATCCGTTTGCGCTCGAATTCCGAAAACATCGCGCGCAAACGACGCGAACCGCTCGGGATCTTCGTCGAGCACATACCTCATCCATGCCGGCATGATGACGGCCAGCCCCGCGCCGTGGGCAATGCGAGGATCGTGGGCGGAAAGCTCGTGCTCCAAGGCGTGGCTCGACCAATCGCCCGCGCGTCCCCCCATGCTGCGGCCCAGCCCCGCAAGGTCGTTATGCGCCAAGGTACCCGCCCACATCAAGTTCGCCCGCGCGTCGTAGTTCTCGGGGTCGCGCAACACGATGCGCGTGCTTTCCATGATGGTGCGAATCAAGCCCGTTGCGATGTTGTCGGTCACGCTGACCGCTCCCACACCGCTGAAGTAGCGCTCGACCACATGCGCGATCATGTCGGTTGCGCCTGCCGCCGTTTGATAGGCAGGCAAGGTGAAGGTGAGCTGCGGGTCCATGAACGCCGCCACCGGACGGATAAGCTCGGACGTCATACCGCTTTTCAAGCCGAGTTCATCGTTGCTGATAACGCAGGAATTGCTCGCCTCCGAACCAGCTGCGGGAATGGTCAGCACACACGCAACGGGGAGCGCATGGTCGATCGCCTTCTTCTTCGCCGAAAAGTCCCACGGGTCGCCGTCGTAGTCGGCCGACACGGCTATCGCCTTCGCGCAATCGATGACGCTTCCACCGCCTACCGCGAGCACCGCATCGACAGAGCGTCCCTTCACCAGGCGCACACCTTCGCGCACCTTCCCCACTTCAGGGTTCGGGCGCACGCCGCCCAGCTCTTCCCAGGAAAGGCCCGCTTCTTCAAGCGATGCGCGTACGCGATCGAGCGCGCCGGAGCGCACAACCGACCCTTGCCCGTAGACCACCAGCACGCGGCCGAAGCCCATCTGCGCCAAGGTCGGCCCCGTCGCGGCGAGCGCGGTTTTGCCGAATACGAATCGAGTCGGAGAACAGAAGGTGAAGTCGTTCATGGTGAATCCTTTCTCGGTTTCCAGCGAGCCCGCCCTACAAGGCCTGAGGCGCGGGGAACAACGTTAAGCAAAAGAGAGCGGGCGTGTCCTTCACCACCGGAGAAGGACATCCCTTTGCCTCCAAGACGCGCTTCATGGCCGGGAAGCCCGTTCCGCGATGAAGGGCGACGGTGGCGCCGTTGGCGTATGGGGTCGATTCGAGCAGCTCCGCCAGATGCTGATTGCGCGTGGACGATACTCCCACTTCATCCACCAGATCCGACGAAACGACGCCGAACATCCCGCCAGGACTGACGATATCCAAATGGCTGGGATAGCAATTGACCTGCACCTGGCTTCCCCGCCCGAGGCGCGAATAATCGCGATGCATCAACGCGTTGCATACCGCTTCCCTGACGGCAATTTCCGGGTAGCGCGCGTCGTTTCGCGTGACCGCCTGAACCGTGTCGTACAGCACGTCGGGAATGGGGCCCGCCATCACTTCCGCGTCGGGGAGCGAAAGAGAGCCGTCGACTTCCCCTTCGGGCGGAAACGACGCGAAGGATACGGTCAATCGCGGGTAGAAGTGCTGCGGGTACACCCCAAGCGCCAGCAAGCCGGCGAGCGTCGGATGGATGCGGCCATCCATCCCGCGGGCAAGGACGTTGAGCGCCATCAGGGCCTCGCGGTCGGAAAGGCCGCCGAAGATGCGCGGATGCATGGAGCGGCGTCGCTCGAGCAGACCCTGAACCAGATCGGGCCGCAGATCTTCGGGAAGGGCTTCTTCCACGACGTCGATGTCGTGGTGGGGCTGCATCCCCGCTTCCACCAAACGATCGATTTCGTACTGACTTAAATGGCGGTCGCCATCGCCGGTCCTGATGAAGGAGCCTTTGTACATACCGCGATCCGTTACGTAGCACGGCTTGTCGACGGGTGCCATTTCCATGATTTCCGCCACCACTACGGCGGCCCCTTCGAACTGGGCGATGCGCATGTCGGGACGCACGGGAGGGGTCATCTTGTCTGCGCAGAGCGTGGCCATGGAATCGAAGATGCGCTTAGCGTCGAAGCCTTCTATGGGCTTGAAGCCGTAGCGCTCCGACAAGCCGAGCACCACTACCCCGCCCATAGCGTTCGCGAAGGCCGACACGGATTCGCCCATGCTCTGCGGCAGACGTTCCACCGATTCCTTCACTTCGACGAGCTGGATGTCACCGCCCGCGAAACGCATTTCCTCGACGATGCGCGCAAGCCTTTCGTCGCTAATCATGGCTCCCCCTCTGCGTGGTTTCCCTGCGTTTCATTCTTTCGCATGAAGGGATCGCTTGCAATACAAAGCGGCCCTTTGGGTGTGATGTGCGCAGGGTGCCCGATGGCGACCGCAGCGACGGGTGCGGGCGCTGGCAGCTGCGGGGGCGGCGGGGGCGCGGAGGCATCCTGCACGCCTGGCAACAGCACCCTTTCATTCCTATGGGCATTGCGTGGCATCCGGATCACGACGAGTCGCGAGGCGTTCGTGATGCTAGGATTTCGCTCATGAGAAACCACACCACACGCACTTCATCCTTCCCCGCCCCCCGACGGGTCTTCGTTGCTGCCGCTGCCCTTTGTGCAGTGACGTTCGCTTTCTGCGCCATGGCACTGACGGGTTGCTCCAACAACGCCAATCGATGGAACTGGGACGACCTTGAAAACCGCGACGGCCGCATGGTCTACCTCGAAAACGGCGAAGTGGCCTCCAGCATCGGCATCGACGTATCGAGCCTTCAGGGCGAAATCGATTGGAACGCCGTTCGCGACGACGGCGTGGAATTCGCCATGATCCGCTGCGGTAGACGCGGCTACACCGAAGGCGCGCTTTACGTCGACGACACCTTCCACCAAAACGTCGCAGGCGCCACAGGAGCCGGCGTGCCTTTTGGCGTCTACTTCTTCTCGCAGGCAGTAAACGAAGATGAAGCGCGCGAAGAAGCGGAATTCGTGCTCGAGCTGATCAACGGCACCGGCGTTAAATATCCGGTGGTTTTCGATCAAGAGCCCGTCGATGATCCACAGGGCCGCGCGAACAACCTTTCCGCCGACCAGCTGACGAAGAACGCCCAGGCATTCTGCGAGCGCATCGATCAGGCAGGATACCAGACGATGGTGTACGGCAATCAGCATGATCTGAGCCGCATGAACGTTCATGATTTGGGCTACGACGTGTGGTACGCCGAGTACACCGATGGTCATCCCACCGGCGATTTCGATTTCGTGATGTGGCAGTACACCAACAAGGGATCCGTCGCCGGCATCGAAGACAATGTCGACATGGATATCCTCTTCGAGCGCTCTATCGTGCGGATGCACTAGGATCCTCGGCATCCCAAGATTCCATGGTCCCTGGTGGATCGGTATTCACATCGTTCCATGAAAGCGACGACTCGCCCCGGGCTCTTGTCTCCATGGCGCAGGATCAAAAGAGGGCGGAAGGAAACATGAACGCAGCGGCGGAAGCGGGCCTTCGGGCGCGCTTCGCTGAAGGAACAAGCGGATGCCCTCGAGATGGGGAAGAGGGCGCAGAGGCACGTGACCCCCCGATGCCCGAAGCGGCGGAAGCGCAACCGCCTCCGCCGCTGACTAATTTCGCGAGGTCACCCCACCGCCAATCCGAAACCGCTATTTACGCGAAGCCTGATACTCCTCGACCAAGCGCTGCTGCACGTCGAAGGGAGCGGGCTCGTATCCATTGATCTCTAGCGAATACGTACCGGAACCACGCGTGAGGGCGCGAAGGTCCTTCGTGTAACCGATTACCTCGGCATAGGGAACGCGGACCACGATGATGGTATCGCCGGCGTCGTCGGAGTCGGTGCCCACGATACGCCCGCGGCGCGTGGCTACGTCGCCCATCACCGCGCCGGCGTATTCTTCCCCAACCACAATATTCATGTCGGCCATGGGCTCAAGCACCACCGGATCGGCTTTTTCGCACGCAGCGCGGAATCCAATGCGCGCCGCCGTCTTGAACGCCATTTCATTGGAATCGACCGCATGATAGGAACCGTCATAAACCACGCAGGACACATCGACCATGGGATACCCGGCCAAGAAACCTTCCGCCATGGCATCCTGCACGCCCTTGTCGACAGCGGGAATGAGATTCTTCGGAATGCGACCGCCCACCACTTCGCTGGCGAACATATAGCCCTCGCCGGGGTTCGGGGAAAGGCGCAGCCAGCAATCGCCGAACTGGCCCGAACCACCCGTCTGCTTCTTGTGGCGACCCTGAGCCTCGGCCGTCTTCGTGATGGTCTCGCGATACGGAATGCGAACCGGCACCTGATCGACCTCGATGCCCGTCTGCGCCTTCAGGCGATTGAGCAGAACGTCGACCTGCATATCGCCCATCGTGTAGAGAAGCTGCTGACGCGTTTCCTCGTCGCGAACCAACTTGACGGTGGGATCGACCTCGGCCTGACGGGCAAGGAACGTCCCGAGTTTGTCCTCGTCGGCCTTGCTGCGCGCAGCCAAACAAACAGGATACTGCGGAATGGGCAGCGGCAGCGGATCGACCGCGATGGCGCCCGACAAGGAAAGCGTATCGCCCGTGCGCGTTTCGGCAAGCTTCGGGATAACCACGATGTCGCCTGCCTTGGCGCTCTTCACGTCCATGGGCTCCTTGCCCATCATCACGTACAGATGGCCCAGGCGCTCTTTCTTGCCCGTGCGCGCGTTGACAAGTTCGCTACCGGGCTCGAGATAACCGGAAAGCACCTTCACGAAACTCAAGCGGCCGACGAACGGGTCGGCAACGGTCTTGAACACAAATCCCGCCGGCTCGCCCGTTTCGTCGACCATGAGTTCGGACCCATCGGCAAGGTAGAAGGGGCCGTGATGGCGAGGATGCGGGAAGTAGCTGCAGATGTCGTCCATGATGCCCTGGATACCCTGCTCGATGATGGTGGAACCGACGAACACCGGAATGAAGATCTCCTGCGCAATGGCTTCGGCGAAGAGGGATTCCAGCTCCTCTTGAGAAAGCTGCTCTTCCCCATCGAGGTATTTCATCATCAGCTCGTCGTCGGCTTCCGCAACGAGATCGCACAGCTTGTCGCGCGCGATCTGAGCGGCGTCGGCATATTCTTCGGGAATGTCTTCCACGCGTTCGCCGCCGTCGACGAAATAACGCGCCTTCATACGGAGCACGTCGATGACGCCCTTGAAACCCTTGTCGACGCCGATGGGAATGGTGACAGCGCCCAAACGAGAACCGAAGCGGGCGTGGAGCTGGGCCATCGCGATGTCGAAGTTCGCCCCTTCGCGGTCGATGTGGTTGATGAAGATGCAGCGAGACGTGCGCATGACCTCGGCCTCATGCCAAAGACGCGTGGTCATGGTCTGGGGGCCGGCGACTGCGTCGACCACGAACATGCACATCTCGCATACCTGCATGGTCGCCAGCGTATCGCCCAAGAAGTCGGCCTGGCCGGAGGTGTCGAGCAGGTTGATTTTGTAATCCGTGCCGTACGGGATGGGCGCGATGGAGGTGCCTAACGTAAAACGACGGCGAATCTCTTCCTCGTCGTAATCGAGGTAGGATTTGCCGTCGTGCGTCGTTCCCATGCGGGGAGTTTTGCCCGAGATGTGAAGCATCGCCTCCGCGAACGAGGTTTTGCCTGCGCCATCTTGGCCGACAAGAGCGATGTTGCGCACATGTTCAGTTGCAGGAGCAGCCATGGATACCACCAGCTTCCTTGACCGCGCCTTCACCCCTCAAGCGCGGACGGTTCACGCCGTTTCGCACCCTTCCGGAACGAAGCGGGAGGTCGTATACGGTGAACGCGTTCAGCGTTTGATTACAAGTGTAGCGCAACGAAAGAAAGGGGAAAGTCCCCTTTCCCCTATTTCTGCGTAGTGAATTCGGTGTTCTCCATGATCCAGGATGCGGCCTTCATGCGAGAAGCGGCTTCCTTGAGCAGGAAGACGCGGCCCGACTTCTCCATCGCGTCGAAGGTTTCGTCTTCGTGACCGGGAGCCATGTTGCGCAGCGCCAAGGAAAGGTCGGCCGTTTCGAGCTTGAGCCCTTCATGACGGAAGATCGCGTCGAGGATGAAGCCCTGGATCAGCTGATTCTCAGCCTGCTGCGCAAGGGTGTCACGCACGTCTTCTTCGCTCATACCCTGCGAGGCGGAGAACTGCTCGAAGGTCATACCCTCGCCTGCAAGCTGGGCGAGGAAGGTTTCGTAGAGCTCCTGAACCATAGCCGAGAGCATGGTCTTGGAGATGTCGCCGTCGAAACGATCGGCATAGCGCTCCATCGCGGCAGCCATCTTGGCCTGCTCGTAGCGCGACTGGAGCTCCTCTTCGGACGTGCTGCGGAAACGCTCGCGCAATTCCTCGACCGTGAGGATGCCCATGGGCTGCAGGTTCGCCGCAACCCACTCATCGGTGACCTCGGGAACGGCCGCGTCAGCGCCTTCCTTTTCTGCGGTGAACTGACCGACGAGCATTTTGATCTGGTCGTCGATGTCGGATTCGGAAACGCTCGGGCACGGCTCCATCTCGATGGTGAGCGTATCGTAGCTCGTCAACTCGTACTCGGGTTTGGGCAACACCGTCATCTGGAACATGAAAGGCTCGCCGGCAACAGGAGAATCTTCGGATTCGATGCCGTAGGTCGCAAGCGGGAGGACGCCGTATTCTTCCAGGGCGAACGGGACGAGGTAGTTGATGACGGCGGAGTAGATGGCGCCCTGAGCCTCTTCTTCGCCGAGGGCTGCGGTGATCTTTTCCTCGGCCGTTTCGCCGGGGGCTTCACCAAGATTGAACTGAAAGAGGAAGGCATCGAGGCCATCGGTGTAGGCGCGGCTCATCTCTTCGCCGTCGGCGGCGATGAACAGGCGGATCTCCTCGCGGGTTTCGTTGATCTTTTCGACCTTCATTGGATTCCTTTCGTAAGCGGCGCCAAAACCGAATGGAGACGGCGCGCACTAAAACCTATAATCTGCTCTGACGCTCTTAGCCCTAGGCGAGCATCGAATGATCGACGACCGCGCACGAAAGAGGCCACATGGGTATTGATGATAGCGGAAAGATGAAACCGCTTTACCGAATACGACCCACTTTCACACCCCTTCCGCAGAGCAGCGCTACTGGTCTCGGCGGCGAGCACGGGGGAAGCAGCGAGTCAGACGATGCCGCGGCTTCTTCCCTTACACACGGTGCCGCGCGCGATGCCGCCACGCATGCGTGCTCCCGAGATGGGATCCCCCCTGCGAGCGACCAACGCACAGGCGTTCCTTCCCTTGCGCGCGCAGCCAACGAGGACGACGACCTGTACGATCCCTACTCGGATCTGCACGACGGGACGCTGAAGCCCCTCGAGTTCGAACGCGATCCCTGGAAATAGCGCTCGGGCCACAGCGACGGGCATTGCTCCCCTTCCCACCTGCAACAAAAAAAACGGCTGCAGGGCGAACCTGCAGCCGTTGAAAAGGTAAGAAGAAAAAACCTTACAGAGCCTTCTTAGCAACCTCGACGAGGGAAGCGAAAGCCTGGGGATCGTTCACTGCCATGTCGGAGAGAACCTTGCGGTCGAGCTCGACGCCGGCCTTCTTGAGACCGTTCATGAAAACGGAGTAGGACAGACCGTTGATACGGGCAGCAGCGTTGATGCGGGTGATCCAGAGACGGCGGATCTCACGCTTCTTGTTGCGGCGATCGCGGTACTGGTACTGGAGCGAATGTTGGACCTGTTCCTTCGCAGCGCGATAGGAACGGGACTTTGCGCCGTAATAACCCTTGGCGCGATTGAGGACGGTGCGGCGCTTCTTGTGAGCGTTAACTGCGCGCTTTACACGAGGCATACTGGTTTCCTTCCTTTACTTAGCGAAGACCGAGATTACGAGCGATGACCTTCTGGTCAGCGGAGGTAACCTGGGTTTCGTGACGGAAATTACGCTTACGCTTCTGGCTCTTCTTAGTCATGATGTGAGACTTGTAGGCCTTACCGCGCATGATCTTGCCAGAACCGGTAACGCGGAAACGCTTAGCGGTGCCGGAATGAGTCTTCATCTTGGGCATTAGTTGTCCTTCCCTTCTTCTTCCTTTTTCTTTTTCGCCGCCGCGGGCAACGGGGCGATAAGCATGTGCATGTTGCGGCCTTCCATCTTGGGCTGGTTCTCGATGACCGCTACGTCCTTCAGGTCGTCGGCGAGACGCTCGAGAATGCTGAGGCCCTGTTCCGGATGGGACATCTCGCGTCCACGGAACATGATGGTGATCTTGACCTTGGATCCAGCCTCGAGGAAGCGCAGAACGTGCTTCTTCTTGGTGGTGTAGTCCCCGATGTCGATCTTGGGACGGAATTTCATTTCCTTGGTTTCGACCTTGCTCTGGTTCTTGCGAGCCTGCTTGGCCTTGATTGCCTGGTCGTACTTGAACTTTCCATAGTCCATGATGCGACACACCGGCGGCGTAGCCTGCGGAGCGATCTCAACCAGATCGTAACCCGCATCGTCTGCGACGCGCTGGGCCTGCTCAATGGGATAGATGCCGAGCTGCGATCCATCGTAAGCGATCAGGCGAACTTCGCGTGCCCTGATGGCTTCATTGAGCCTTGGTTCTTGGGCTGCTATGGTGCCCACCCCCTTCTACTCAGATTCGGTACTACCACGAACCCATATTCGCTGCATAAAAAAACCTGCACACATGGTTGCAGGTCATACGAATGCCCTAAGGCGAGTATTCACATGACCCATCAGCAGCTTTTCGGCGCCGAACCAGGTGGAAGCAGTGCTTCTCTTGAAAACAGCTTGTTAATAATACCACAGCGATTCATCGTGTAAACACCTATCTGAAAACAAATGAAGGTGTTGGCGAAATGCGCACCGAAAAACGATTCGGCGATCCCCTCGCCCGATCGTCATGCGCAGCAAATCACTGCTTGATGTCGGATTATACCTCTTCATAGACGCACATCGCGTTTAAATCCAACGCATCCCCTACGCACATGTAGCGCCCCTACAACGAAACCTGAAGCCCCGTGGGGCGCACACAGCACTCCACGAGACCCCGCCGCCCCTACAGGCAGCGAACGAGCGCGGGCAGTTCGGCCATCGTGCGGATCACCGCATCGGCGCCGTTTTCCCTGAACGTCGCCTCGACGCGGGCGCACAGTTCCTCGCGCGCGCACTCATCCAGGGCGTCGAACTCCTCCTGGGTCAAACCCGCTTCGGAGCTTCCCTCGATCACCCCCACGGTGAAGACACCGGCAGCCTTGCCTTCCTTGATATCGGAAACGGTGTCGCCCACCTTCACGACGTCATCGACCGAAGCAACGCCGAGATTCTCCATGTTCTTGAACACCATGTACGGGAACGGGCGCCCGATATTGCCCGTCTCGTCAGGCGTGACCATCGAATCGGGAGCGTATCCCATCTTGGCGGCTTGAGGAGCGACGATATCCATCATGGCGGTGGTGTAACCCGTCGTCGATCCGATCTTCACCCCCATCTCGTGCAACTCAGCAACGGCTTCGAGAACACCGGGCTTGGGTTCGGCGAAGCGATCGAGGATGGCGAAGAGCTTTTCCTCGAACAGCGGGTACATCCGCTGGGCATCGTCGTCCTGGGGGCGACGGCCGTGCGCCTTTTCCCATTCGCCGGCGATGCGCTCCATCTTGAGCATGGTGCGAATGTGGTCGATCTTCAGCATGCCCATGGGCTTGCGCGTTTCCTCAAGCGTAGGCTCCACGCCGA
Source organism: uncultured Eggerthella sp. (assembly GCA_959607715.1). Classification (GTDB taxonomy): domain Bacteria; phylum Actinomycetota; class Coriobacteriia; order Coriobacteriales; family Eggerthellaceae; genus Anaerotardibacter. The sequence continues at coordinate 77,293 of CAUHNN010000009.1, forward strand.
ATTCGGCGAACACATCCTGAAACGCCTGCACAGGCGCGAAGCATCCGTAGTCGACCGTCGTGCCGGCCCAATCGAAAATGACTGCCTTCTTCATAACGACTCCTCATAGTCCTTGTTGGATTGAACATTCATTGACTGCACGCGGCACAAACTACGACGCATGCTCCTCCAGGAAATCCTCGAAGATATCCGCCACGTTGAGGATGTCTCCTGCGTAGATCTCGCCGATGTTGCCCAAACGGAAGGTTTCCTCGTCGGTCATCTTGCCGGGATAGATAACGTAGCCGCGCTCCTTGACGTAGTCGTACAGCTCGCCGAAGCCAAACGACGCATCTTCGGGGAAAAGGAACGTCGTGATGATGGGACCCTGATGATGATCGAGGTACGGCACGAAACCGAGCTTGCCCATGCGCTCGATCAGAAGGCGGTTGTTTTCCGCGTAGCGAGCCGCGCGCGCCTCGATGCCGCCCTCTTCATCGAGTTCGCGAAGAGCCTGGGCGAAGGCGAGCACCACATGCGTCGGCGAAGTGTAGCGCCACTTGCCGTCCTTCTCCATGGTTTTCCACTGGTCGTACAAATCGAGCGACAAGCTGCGCGCCTTGCCCTTGCTCGCCTCGAGCGCATCACGACGGCACACGATGAAGGAAAAGCCCGGAACGCCCTGGATGCCTTTGTTGGCCGAGCTGACCATGAAATCGATCCCCCACTCGGCCACGGGGACGTCGACGCACGCGAACGACGACATGGCGTCGACGATGAACACCTTGCCGGCCTGCTTGACCACCTTGCCCACCGCCTCGACGTCGTTCAGGATGCCCGACGTGGTTTCGCTGTGGACCATGGCGACGTGCGTGATGCTCGGATCGGCTTCAAGCAGCTCGGCTACCTTGGCAGGATCGGGGATATTGCGATAGGGCTCGGCGTACTCGACGAAGGGAACGCGCGCATGGCGGCAGATTTCAGCCATGCGCTCACCGTAGGCGCCGTTAGAGCAGATAAGCACCTTCTCGTCATCGCCGACGGTGCCCGTAAGCACGCTTTCGTCCCCGAACGTTCCGCTGCCCTGAAGCAACACGACCGTGTATTCTTCTTCACTCACCTTCGCCAAGCGCAGAAGCGTGCGGCGGATTTCCTGGGTGATCCTTTTGTAGTCGTCGTCCCACGTGCAGTGGTCGAACAGCATCTGCTGCTTCACCGTTGCAGTGGTGGTCAAGGGACCAGGGGTCAGCAATTTGTAGGTAGAGTTCACGGTTTCCTTTCCTTTCCTTCAATCCGGCCGTTTCCAGCCGAAGGTTTCACACTGAGAATCGCCGCGCACATGGGCGCCGGATCGGGCGGCATCGCGCCATCCCGACTCGAACGGCACGGCAAACGCGCACTTACTTGAGCAGCCTTCTCCACGTCTCATCACGAGCGGGCGGCACGCACGCATTCATCCGAGAACGCCTGGTGCTTTTCCAGAAGCTCGACGGTAAGCGGGACCTTCGAATCGCGGGCAAGAGCGGACTCGCCGCTGGAATCCTCCCCTGCGTAGAGCGCCTTGGGGTACGTCTGCTGAAGAATCGGCCGGCCCTCGTCCACCAACACGGCTGCGATTTGCTGCGCCAGCGGATTCGTGTCCTTTCCCTTGTTCACGACGGCGACCGATTCGCTGAGCGAGTACGTGCCCTCGGCCGGGTCCACCACTTCGATGGGAAGCCCGTCGGCCTTGTCGGCAAGCGCCTGATGACGCAATCCGAACCCGATGGCCACTTCGCCTGCGCGGACGTTCTTGAGCGGCGCCGAACCCGATTGCGACAAATACGGACCGGCGTTTCGATAGATGCCCGTCAGTATCTCGCGGGCCTCGGCGTCGTCGTAGCTGTTCACGATCGCCATGACCATAAGCCAGCCAGTGGATGACCCATCGATATCGGGAACGGACACCATGCCCTCGTACATCGGGTCGGCCAGATCCTTGAAGCTTTGCGGCACCGGCAACCCTTCCTGCTCAAGCACGGTGGTGTTGTAGAACAACGCGCCTTCCAAGGCCTGACAGGGAGCCCGGTATGCAGGGACGGCCGAATCGAGCGGTGTCGAAGCGACGTCGGTCAGGTTCGAGAACATCCCCTTCTGAACCTGAGCGCTGTCGACGTAGTAGCTCGACATAGTCACCACATCGGCTTCGATCGACTTGCCTTCCGTCAGCAATCGGCCGCCGAGCTCGCTCGTGCCGAAGCTCTGTATGACGTACTTGCCCGCAAAGCCGTTCGCATCGAGCGCTTCGCGATACGCGTCAAGCGCTTCCTGGTCGGCGTTGGTGGCGATAACCACCTGGCCCGCCGTAGGCCCTGCGGCCTGATCGTCGTCGGATGCGGCGGAGGTCATGCTGCCCAAGGCCGTAACGCCCAACCCAACAAGGGACACCACCGCGATAACGGCCATGCACCCCGCCAAACGAGCGATCCTGCCCTTTTCGGTAAGGAACGCCCTCACGCTGCTCCCGGAAAGGGCCCTGGTGCTGCGCGAGGAAGCCAGCGCCATCAAGCCCTTCATCACCAAATTGATGGCAAGGATGAGCAGTGACAAAACGAAGATCTGGTCGAATTCGGCAACGTGCTGCAGCGCAGAGATCTCGGTGGTGGCGACCATCGTGCGGGCGCCCGTCAGGAAGACGACGGCGCTGATGGTGACCATCGCGTTGACGAAGTAGTAGCCGAACACCTGGAAAAGCGTCGGGGCCGCGCTTGGCGTCACCACGCGCAGAACCGTCTTGAACCACGAATCACCCATCAGTCGCCCGGTGGTTTCCCACGAAGCACACATCTTGCTGAGCGAATCCTTCATCATCTGATACGGCGTAGCGAAGTAATGCACGATGTTCGCGATGACCAGGATGGCGAACGTGCCCTGCAAGGGCGTGCCGGAAAAGACGCTCAGATACGCAACGCCCAGAACCATGCCGGGGACGGTGTTCACGACGCTCGCGACCGAATCGATGCCGCGCTTGCAAGCGGGCCCAAGCGAAGATCGGGCCGTGACGAGCGCTGCGGCGTACGCGATCAAACAGCCGAAGAGCGCGGTGAGCACGGCAACCAACACGGAGTTGAAGAACACCTGGGTCATCGATTCGTCGGAAAGGGCTTCCACCACGTGGTCGAGCGTGAAGGTCATCTTGAACGGCCACATATCAACGAACGGCACGATGAACATCACGGCGAAAATGGAAAGAACGCTACCCACGATGGCGACAGAGGCAAGACCGCACGCCACGTCACGAACGCGGCTCTTCGGAATCTCGATCGGCGTCACCTTGTCGTAGGCGATCGAGTAGCGATCTACCACGGCCAGAACGATGACGCTCAGAAGCGACGGAACGAGCATGACCACAGCCATGACGGCACCCTGGTTGAAGTCGGGAAGCGAGCCGAGCATCATGCTGAACAGCTGAAGGGCGACCACGTCGTACGTTCCGCCGACAGACGTCGGGATGCCGTAATCGGTGAAGCTCAGGAAGAACGACAGGATGAACGCGACGCACAGCGTGCCCGCCAGCGGACGCACGATCGCCTGGAACAGCGTCTTCACAGGCGAATCGCCCATGAGCCTTGACACCAAAAGGAAGCGCTTGTCGATGTACTGAAAAGCGTTGTCGATCAGCAGAAACGCCGTCGGCAAGGTGTAGACCACGTAGCCGATCAGAAGCCCGTTGAATCCGTAGATGTCGAAGAGCGGATGCCCGAAGATCTGCGTGATGAGGCCCTGGCGCCCGAACGAGTAGATCAGGGCGAATCCGTAGGTGATGGTGGGAAGGAGCATCGGAAGCTGCGCAAGCAGGCGAAGCGCCTTCTTCAGCAGCGGAAAGGCGTTGGTGCAATTGATGGTGTAGGCCAGGATGAAGGCGAACAGCACCGACACGACAGCGGCTGCGGCCGCCACCTTCACGCTGTTGGCCACACTCAGGGAAAACGACGGGTCCGAGAAGACGGCCGCGTAATTCGCGAACGTAGCCACGCCCTTCTCGTCGACGAAGGACATGCCGAGCAGCATGACAAGCGGTGCGGCAAGGAACACGACGAACAGCGCCGCTACCACCGCGAACAGGACACGGAGTTCTTTTTCTTTCAACGCGCCGACGCGCGCCATCAAGGACGACGCAGCGTTAGGCACGAACTGCCTCCGCCACCACGGTGCGCGTAACGTGAACGGATGCCGCCAATCCCGCGACGTACGACGACGCGCCCGCCTCCGCGCGCTGACCGTCCGTCTGCGCAGCGGAAGGCGCCGAGAACAGGGCGAAGATGTTGTCGCGCTTGATGGTCAACTGACGCAGGATGAAGTCGCGCACGAACTGGCTTGCCGGAGCGTTGACGATCTGGTCGGGCGTGGAGAACTGCGCCACGCGTCCATTGTTCAGGATCAGCACCTTGTCCGACATGGTGAGCGCTTCTTCGGGGTCGTGCGTAACCATGATGGTGGTGAGGTTGTACTGCTTGACGATCTGCTTGATCTTGCCCTTGATGGATTCCTTGATCACGCCATCGAGAGCGGAAAGGGGCTCGTCGAGAAGAAGCACGCGCGGCTTCATAACGAGCGTGCGCGCCAGTGCAACGCGCTGCTTCTGACCGCCCGAAAGCTCGGAAATGCGCTTAGCAAGGTGACCCTGAAGACCAAGAAGCCCGATGAGTTCTTCCACTTCTTCCTTGGTTGAGGCCGAAGGGTTGTTCCTCAAGCCGTAGACGATGTTTTCGTAGGCGGAAAGGTTCGGGAACAGCGCATAATCCTGGAACACGATGTTGAACCCGCGCTTTTCCATGGGAACGCCCGCGATGTCGTCGCCATCGCACAGAATTTCGCCGGAAGAAACTTCAGTCGTGCCCAGAAGGACATTGAGCAAGGTTGTCTTACCACCGCCTGAAGGGCCCAAGATGGAAACGATCTGACCGTCGTCGATTTCAAGACAGATATCGTCGAGCACGGTGTGGGCGCCGTATTTCTTCATCACATGGCGAAGTTCAAGCATGGTACCTCGTTTTTCGTAGAACGCTTACGCACCACGAGTATGGTTCCACCGATGTAACGAATGGTTTATGTCGTGTAAAACGGGGTTACGACCGCGTTAACCCGCCTTACATCTTCGTTACACGCTCTGCGCCCGCGGCTACACGACGAACATGGCGCCGACGATGACCACAGCGCCGAAATAGACGAGAAGCGCAGCAAGCAGAACGAGCGCTTCTTGAAGAAGCGACCACGATCGAAGCCACGCGAAACGCGCACGAAGCCTGCGCTTATCCAGAAGCAGATAGGCAGCGACGGTGAAGGCCAGTCCCAGCCATCCGCCGAACACCATCACGCTGTACCACTCAGGCCACGAAGGGGCGAGCGAGACTGCATCGGTGCGCAGCATGTCGATGTCGACCGCCATGAACAGCGTCCATGCAGCGATCACGATGACGTTCCATACGCGCCCTACCCCATCGGGGATCAGGGCGGACAATCGATGCGGAAGGGAGTCGAGGCCATGCGATGCGGCGCGGTCGCCTTCAGGTGAAGGGAGCGCCGGGTGTGAGAACGCAACCGAGCGCGTCGCCTTACCGAACGCACGCAAGAGCGCGCCTACGCTTTCGTAACGCTCTGCGGGCGAGAAGGCCATGGCGCGCTTGATGATCGGGGCGGTTCGCTCCGTAACGCCTTCGACCAAGAAGGACGCATCGCGATCGCGCTGGGTCGCCGTACGCCCCGTCAGGCAATAGAACAGCAGCTGACCGAGGGCGTACACGTCGCTTCGTACGTCGGTTTGCCCGAAGCCGTATTGCTCGGGCGGGGCGAATTCGCGCGTGCCGAATCGCATGGTGTCGCGAAGCTTCCCTTCTTGCCATTGGCGTGCAATGCCCAAATCGACCAGGACTGCATCTCCGTTGCGCATGATGATGTTGTCGGGCTTCAGGTCGCGATGAATGAGGGGCGGATCGAAGCTTCGGTGCAGACCCATCACGGCGCGGCAGATCGCCGGGTACACCTCGCATGCGAGCGAAAACGAGGGGCCCTTGCGCTCCACCACTTCGCGAAGGGTTGCACCGTGCACGTACTCCATCACCACCACGCGGGAATCTTCTGTGTCGTAGCACTCGTACAAGCGCGGAACGAAGGCAGGGGGCGCGGATGCTCGCTGAGCTTCATACAGCGTGCAATACGCGCTTCCCAACCCCGAATCGCGGGAAAGGCGTTTCCTCACGTAGGGGCCCGACATGGAGGCGCCGTCTTCGATGCGGTCGACCACTTCGGTGGTTTCGAACGGCGAGCGCTTCAAAACCGCACGCACCACGAAGCGCTCATCGTCTTCGATGGCGCGAAGGAACGCGTCGAGATCCGCATCGTCTGCGCTTTTGAGGAAGGCGGTGCAGGGGGGCTTTTCGGTATGTTCAGGGCCAACGGCCATCAACAGATCGTCTCTTCCCCGTAGCGGTAGAGCGCTTCCTCAACCGCCTGAAGCCCCAAGCCGCGATCGAGCGCGAAGATGATGATGGCATCGCGGCGGTCCTTGCAGTACAGGCCATTTACGCCTGCCGCCTGCAGCAAGCGCCCCGTTTCGCGGAGGGAAAGCCCCATGGCGAAGGCGATTTGGAGGATCTTGTTGCGCGAGGCGCGGCGCTGCCCCTTGAAGATCTGATAGCCGAAGGTTTCGTTGAGGCCGGCGGCGCGCACCACTTCGGAGCGCTTCATCCCCTTTTCCGCCAGGAGCTGCTGAAGGTAACCCGCCAGGGTGCGATCGTGCTTTTCGGCTTGCGCGATGAAGGCCTGAGGGTCAGGGGCGCTGAGGAGTTCATCGAGCAGTTCTTCGGTAAGCGGTTCTTCCATGGTGGGGGATCCTTCGCTAGGTCTTTCCTGACAGGGGTGATGCCTTTCGATTCATCTTACTGCATGGCTCTGGCGCGACTGTCCGCTCGATGCGTTGTGTTAGACCGCTTTGGATACTGGGACTTTTCCTATAATCTTTCTTGC
>CAUHNN010000010.1 GCA_959607715.1 uncultured Eggerthella sp.
CCTTCATCGAGAAGGACGCCTCCATCAACGAGGAGGTGGAGAAGCTGCGCCATGCCGCCACGGCGTCACTCCTGTCGCGGCGCGACGTGATCGTGGTCGCTTCCGTTTCGTGCATCTACGGCATCGGTTCGCCGATGGAATACGCCGGCATGGCGGTGTTCCTCGATAAGGAAGTGGAAGAGGACCGCGACGAGTTCATACACAAGCTCATCGACATCCAGTACGACCGCAACGACTACGAGCTGAAGCGCGGAACGTTCCGCGTGAGGGGCGATGCCCTCGACGTGTTCCCTCCGTACGCCGACAACCCCATCCGCGTGGAGTTCTGGGGAGACGAGATCGAGGAGATCAGCGTAATCGACAACGTGACCGGCGAGGTGCTGACCACGTACGAGGCCCTGCCGATCTGGCCCGCCTCCCATTACGTCGCCGCCCGTCCTGCTCTTGAGCGCGCGATCCAGACGATCCGCGAGGAACTTCAGGGGCGCTTGGTTGAATTCAAGGAAGAAGGCAAGCTGCTCGAGGCGCAGCGACTCGAGATGCGCACGTCGTACGACCTCGAGATGATCGAGACCATGGGCTTCTGCTCGGGGATCGAGAACTACTCGCGTCATCTCGACGGTCGCGAGCCGGGCGAGCCGCCCTACACGCTGATCGACTATTTCCCCAGCGATTTCGTGTGCTTCATCGACGAAAGCCACGTGACGGTGCCGCAGATCCGCGGCATGCATGAGGGAGACCGTTCGCGCAAGATCACCTTGGCCGAGCACGGTTTCCGCCTTCCGTCATGCCTCGACAACCGCCCTTTGCGCTTCGACGAATTCGAGGCGCGCATTCCCCAGTTCGTCTACGTTTCCGCTACGCCGGGCGATTACGAGGAACGGGTGAGCGAAGATCGCGTCGAGCAGATCATCCGTCCGACCGGCCTGCTCGACCCCGAGATCGACGTGCGCCCTATCATGTCGCAGATCGACGACATCATCGACGAGGCGAAGGCGACCGCAGCGCGCGACGAGCGCACGCTCATCACCACGCTCACCAAACGGATGGCCGAGGATTTGACCGAGCACTTGCTCGACCAGGGGATACGCGCGCGCTACATGCATTCCGACATCGGCACGCTCGAGCGCGTCGAGATCCTCCGCGATCTGCGCAAGGGCGAATTCGACGTGCTTGTGGGCATCAACCTTTTGAGGGAGGGTCTCGATTTGCCGGAGGTTTCGCTTGTCGCCATCCTCGATGCCGACAAGGAAGGATTCCTGCGCAACCATCGCTCCCTTATCCAGACCATCGGCCGCGCCGCGCGAAACGCCGAAGGCCGCGTGATCATGTACGCCGACACCATCACCGATTCGATGGATCGGGCCATCACTGAGACGCGTCGCCGTCGCGCGCTTCAGATGGCCTACAACGAAGAGCACGGCATCGTCCCCAAGACGGTGCGCAAGGCCATCACCGACATCACCGACTACCTTGAGACCGACGAGGGCAAGCGTAGCTCAGCCGAAGTGAACGCCGATCTTGCCGGGCAGTCGCGCAGCGAGATCCTGTGCCTCATCGCCTCGCTCGAAGACGAGATGCTCGAAGCGTCGGCCGCGATGGACTTCGAGCGCGCCGCCGAGGCAAGGGACCAGGTGGTTCGCCTGCGTGGTCGCCTGGAGGGAAGAAGCGAAGAGGACGTTTTGGGCGATCTGAAGAAGACCGCGCGCAAGGGCAGCGCCTTCGGTGCGCGTAAATCCTCCTACGGGGGAGGCCGGCGAAGTTAGTTGCTCAGCAGTGCGCTTGGGGCTGCGGTGCGGTTTTGAAGAGCTTGTGATCATACTGTGACGAGAGGGGAAGGCAAGGGCGCCTTCCCCTTCTTTTCGCTATGATAAATAATAGTTAGACTAACTAAGCATTAAGGAATCGCAGGACAACAGCTCCGACGATGCGTGTCGGAGGGAAGGGAAGGCCATGGATTTCGCCATTGTCGTCGACTCGACGTGCGATTTTGCCCCTGAAGAGCTTTCGGAGCTCGGGGTGGCTATGGTGCCGCTGACCATCAGCGTCGGCGGCCGCGATTATCGCGATCAGGAAGAGGTGAGCAACGAGGAGTTCTACCGCCTCATGTCCGAGTCGGAAACGCTGCCTCAAACGTCTCAGCCTTCGCCGTTCAGCTTCGTTCAGGCGTACGGGAAGCTTGCCGAAGAGGGCTATCGCAACATCATGTCGATCCATCTTGCCAGTCCGCTTTCGGGAACGATAGGGTCGGCAACGAGCGCAGCCGCCGAAAGCGAAGCGTGCGTGCGCGTCATCGACTCGGCGGGAGCCACGGCCTTCACCGCGCTTCTGGTCCAGTACGCCGTGCGCCTGCGCGACGAGGGCGTGCCGTTCGAGGAAGCCTGCGCCGCCGTTGAGGCGCGCAAGGGCGACGTCGGGTTCGCGGTTGCCTGCGACACCCTCGAGAACCTCCTTAAGGGCGGTCGTCTGACGTCCGATCAGGCCAGCGCAGCGAGCATGCTCAACATCAAGCCGCTGTTCTCCTTCGACGAGAACGGTGTTCTGTACGCAAGCGGCAAGGCGAAGGGCTCGCGCAGCGTCGTGAAAGCCTACGTCGAGGCGATCGAGAAGGCGACCGCCGAGCACGGCCGCCACTACGTTCGCTTCTGCCATGTGGCCAACCTGTCTGCCGTCGAAAACGTGAAACGGGCGCTGGCGGAAGCCGGAGTCGACTACGACGACGCAGGCAGCGCATCGTGCGGCGCGACGGTCGCAACCCATCTTGGGATAGGCGCGTTCGGCGTCGCCTACATGCCCGTCGGGCAATAAACACCGAACACGGGTGGGCGCTTGAAGCAAAGGGCAAGCGCCCATAAGATAGAAACATTGATCGAGGGAAGGGGAGCCGTGGCCGATAGCGCGGACAAAGCACAGCGTGAAGAGATGCATGTCGTTGACGCACTGTTGACCGATACGTTCAACTCGATTCTGCGCATCGAAGAGCGCGCATTGAAGAATCGCTTGACCGAAGGGCTCTCCATCACCGAGCTTCACACGATCGTCGCCGTCGGGCTTCACGAAACGAACCCGATGAAGGTGGTCGCCTCCCGCTTGGGGGTCACCCTAGCGACGTTGACGGTCGCCATGAACAAGCTCGAGCATAAAGGCTACGTCGAGCGCACCCGCAGCGAAACCGATCGCCGCCAGGTGCTCGTCTGCTTGACGTCGAAGGGTCGCAAGGCCTTCCGCACCCATGAGGCGTTCCATCGCCGCATGGTCGACGCCGCGCTCGACAGCTTGAACGCCGATGAGCGCGCGGTGTTCGTGAGGGCCGTCGGCAAGGTGAAGGCGTTCTTCGACGAAGAGAACGAATCCCCCGAAACCCTCTAACATCTTCTGTTTCTCAATCTGCTTTCTATCTTCCGGCGCTGCGCTAAGCGATGCGCGCCGGACCGTTTCTGCGCCCCTTTGCGGGCATTCCCTTGCAAAGATCGGCCCATCTAATGGCGATGGGCCCCGTTGCCGCACCTCGGGTGGGTGCGGCTTGCATGAGAAAGGAAACAGCAATGGAAACCATCGAGATCATCAAGGATATCCTGAACGAGACCCTCGACATCGAGCGCGACGACGTGAACGCCGAGGCTTCCTTCGAGTCCCTGGGCATCGATTCGCTCGACATGGCCGAGCTCATTTGCGAGATCGAGGGCAGGCTCGACATCGAATTCGGCGAGCCCGAAGGCCTTGAGACTGTCGGCGCGTTGGTCGAGTATCTCGACGCCCTGCGATAGGTTGCCCTCATGGAATCGAGGATAACGCGCCTTCTGGGAATCGATCGCCCGATCATCCAGGGCGGCATGGCGTGGATCGCCGACGCGCGCCTTGCAGCAGCGGTGAGCAATGCCGGCGGTTTGGGCATCATCGCCTGTGGGTCGGCTCCGACGTCGTGGGTGCGCGAGCAGATCGGGATCGCGCGCACGCTGACCGACGAACCCTTCGGCCTCAACATCATGCTGATGAACCCCGAGGCGCCCGAGCTCGCCCGCATCGCGATCGAAGAAGGCGTCGACGCCGTCACGACGGGCGCGGGGAACCCGGGTGCGTACATCGACGCCTGGAAGGAAGCCGGCATCACGGTTATACCCGTGGTGGCTTCCGCTGCTTTGGCGCGCCGCATGGAGCGCGCCGGCGCCGACGCCGTCATAGCCGAAGGCTGCGAAGCCGGCGGGCACATCGGTGAATTGACCACGATGGCGCTCGTGCCCGCGGTCTGCGACGAGGTGTCCATTCCCGTCATCGCGGCCGGCGGCATCGCCGACGGGCGCGGGTTCGTCGCGGCGTTGGCCCTCGGCGCCGAAGGCGTCCAGATAGGCACGCGTTTCCTCGCTTCCGAGGAGTGCTGCATCGATCCTGCCTACAAGGATCGCGTGCTTGCCGCCAAGGATTCCGACACCATCGTCACCGGTCGCGCCTCAGGCCATCCGGTGCGCGGCCTGAAGAACCGCTTCGCCCGCGAGGTTCGCCGCCTTGAGAAGGAATCGAACGGCGGCGCCGACGAGCAGAAACTCGCCGGTTCCCTTCGCCGTGCGGTGACCGGCGACGTCGACGGCGGATCCCTCATGGCCGGCCAGGTCGCCTGCCTGGTGCATGACATCCTTCCTGTTTCGGAGATCATGGACGATTTGATCGCCCAGGCCGAGCGATGGGGAAGCGCGCGCGTGGAGGATATGCTGACCGCGAACGCCCTGCGCGCCTGGCGGGAAGGGGGAAGGCGATGAGCGTTTTCCTGTTCCCGGGGCAAGGGGCCTTGAAGCCCGGCATGGGGGCCGATCTGATCGATTTGCCGCACGTTGCGCACGTCGCCGCGGCCGCCCGCGAGGCGACCGACATCGACGTCGCCGATCTTATCGCGTCGGGCGATGCGGCTCGTTTGTCCGAGACGCGTGCTTCGCAGGTCGTTTTGAGCGTCGTCTCGATTGGTCTTGCGCGCACTCTCGAGGAAGCGCGTGTCGTGCCCGAAGCGTACCTGGGCTTTTCGCTCGGGCAGGTGGGCGCCCTCATCGCGGCAGGCGCGCTTTCCCTCGAGGATGGCTTCAAGGTGCTCGACGTGCGCTCGCGCGCCATGGAGCGGGCCTGCCTTGAACGCCCTGGCGCCATGCTGGCGCTTTTGGGCGCCGATCTCGCAGATGCGCAGCGCGTCTGCGATGCGTGTGCCCAGGATGAAGTGCTCGTGTGCGCCAACATCAACGCGCCCGGCCAGATCGTCATCTCCGGAGACGAGGCCGCCATCGAGCGCGCGCAGCGCTCGTGGAAGGAAGCGGGGCACCGCTGCATGCGTTTGGCAACGGTGGGCGCCTTCCACAGTCCGCTGATGGCAAGCGCCGCCCGTGAAGTAGAGCGCGTGTGCCGCGAGGTGGCATGGAACGAGCCGCGTGTGCCGGTGATCTGCAACACCGATGCCCGTCCCTTCGACGTGGCATGCGCGCCCGAGCGCATGGCCGCTCAGGTCGTTTCGCCCGTTCAGTTCGTCGGTGGCGTCGAGTATCTGATTTCACAGGGCGCCGATTCCTTCTGCGAAGTGGGGTGCGCCCGCGTGCTTTCCGGCTTGGTGAGGCACATCGCGCCCGACGCCGCGCGCATGTGCGCAGGGACGGCGGAAGAGCTTTCCCGCGTTCTTTCCGATTCGAAAGGAGACCTCGATGGTTAAGGAGATGGCAGGAGCGGAGTTCCCCGTCGCATTGGTGACCGGGGCGAGCCGCGGCATCGGTGCCGCATGCGCCCGCGTGCTTGCGGAGCGTGGGTACGCGCTCGCGCTCAACTGCTCGAGCGAGGCGTCGCTTGAGCAGGCGGAAACCCTTGCCGCCGAGATCGAGCGGGAATGCGGTGTCGAGACGATGTGCGTGCGCGCCGATGTGTCGTCCTTCGAAGAGGTGCGCGCGATGGTCGGCGACGTTGCGAAGAAGTGGGGTCGCATCGATGTGCTGGTCAACAACGCCGGCGTGACGCGCGATGGGCTTCTGGCCCGCATGAGCCAGGAGGCCATCGATCGCGTCATCGACGTGAACCTGAAAGGCTCCCTTCACTGCGTGCGCCATGTCGCGCCGATCATGATGAAGCGCCGCTCGGGCTGCATCGTCAGCGTTTCGAGCGTCGTGGGCCTTGCGGGCAACGCCGGCCAGGCGAACTACGCCGCATCCAAGGCGGGCATCGTCGGCATGACGAAGAGCGCTGCGAAGGAGCTGGCTCCGCGCGGCATCACGGTCAACGCCGTGGCCCCCGGGTTCATCGCGACCGAGATGACCCGCGCGCTTCCCGAGCGCGCCATCGAGGCGGCACGTGAGCGCATCGCGCTCGGGCGCTTCGGCGAGGCGTCGGATGTGGCGGGCGCCGTGGCGTTCCTCACGAGCGACGCCGCTCGCTACATCACCGGTCAAGTGATTTCGATAGATGGAGGATTGTCGTTATGAGCAAAGAACAAGGAGGCGTCACGTTTCGCCGCGTGGTGATCACGGGAATGGGCGCCGTTTCCCCTGCGGGGTACGGCGTCGAGCGCCTGTGGTCGAAGGTGACGGGTGCCCAGTGCTGCATCGATTTCCTTCCCGATGACGAGCGCGAACGCCTTGGGGTGAACGTCGCCGCCCGCATCCCTCATTACGATCCGTGCGAAGCGGGCTTCACCAAGAAGGAGGCGCGCCGCTTCAGCCCGTTTGTCCAGTACGCCATCATCGCCGCCGACGAGGCGATGGCCCAGGCGGGCATCGAGCGCAACCCCGAAGACGCCGAGCGTTTCGCCTGCGTCTTCGGCACGGGCATCGGCGGCATCGGCGTGTTCGAGCGCGAGTCGGTCGTCCTGCACGAGAAGGGCGCTCGTCGCGTGAGCCCACTGTTCGTGCCCACGATGATCGCCAACATGGCGGCGGGCGACTTGGCCATCCGCTACGGCCTCAAGGGCGACTGCCTCGACGTGACGACCGCCTGCGCCACCGGCTCGCACTGCGTGGGCGAGGCGTATCGCCTCATCCGCTTCGGCTTGGCCGACGTAGCCCTTGCGGGAGGAACGGAAGAGGGGACCGGCGCCATGTCGCTTGCCGGTTTCGCCAACCTGGGCGCCATCACGAAATCGGACGATCCGTGCGTCGCGTCGCTTCCCTTCGATGCGCGTCGTCATGGGTTCGTGGCCGGCGAAGGCGCCGGCGCGCTGGTGCTCGAATCGCTTGAGCACGCTCAGGCGCGCGGGGCGAACATCATCGCCGAGGTGACGGGCTTCGGTTCGACCGGCGACGCCTACCACATCACCGCGCCCGAGCCGAGCGGCGAAGGTGCGGTGCGCGCGATGCGCCAGGCCCTGGCCGAAGGCGGATTCACGCTCGAGGACGTGGGTCATTTGAACGCGCACGGCACGGGCACTCCCATGAACGACAAGGTGGAAGCCGCCGCATGGCGCGGCCTTCTGGGCGAAGAGCTTGCCGCGAAGCTGCCGGTCACGTCCATCAAGGGCGTTACGGGCCATATGCTCGGCGCGGCGGGAGCCGTCGAGGCGATCGTCGCCGCCCTGAGCGCGGCGCGCGGCGTCGTCCCGCCGACGGCGGGTTACGCGCAGCCCGATCCCGAGTGCCCTGTGCTCGTGCCCACCTCGGCGTGGGTCAACCATCCCCAGAAGGTGGTCCTTTCCAATTCGTTGGGCTTCGGCGGGCACAACGCCTCGCTTGCCCTTTCCCCGTTCGAGGAGGTGCGTTAGGTGATGAGCAGCGAATCTACGCCCCTGTTCCCGTGCGGAAGGGAAGGGGTGCTCAAACTTCTTCCCCATCGCGATCCGTTCGTGTGGGTGAGCCGCATCGTGTCGTGCGAACCTGGCGAGGAAATCGTCGCCGAGCTCGACGTCGCGCGCGATCTGCCGCTGTTCGAGGGGCATTTCCCCGGTCATCCGGTGCTGCCGGGAGTGATTCTGATGGAAGCGCTCGCCCAGGCGGCGTGCTGCTGTCTCATGGCCGACGAGGAGGCGGCGGGGCGCATCGGGTACCTTGCCGGCATCGACCGCGCCAAGTTCAGGCGCACCGTCGAGCCCGGGCAAACCGTCACGCTCGAGGCGCGCATCACGCGTTCGTCCTCGCGTCTGTTCTGCGCCGATGTCGCCGCGCGCGTCGACGGTGCGCTGTGCGCCGAGGCGAAGCAGACCTACGTGTTGGCTCCGGCAACGGCAGGTGAGCGGTAATGGACGCCCAGAGCGCAGCGCGCATGGACGCGGCCACGCCCCCGGTGATCCATCATCTTTCCAGCCTCGCGGAAACGTATGCGACCCCGCTGCTCGTCGTGGGCTACGGATCGCCCATGAAGTCGCTCGTCAAGCTGTGCGCGAAGAACGAATGCGGCGAGATCTGGGTTACGGGGACGCAGGACAAGGAGCGGGCCTTTTCCTGCGGCGGCGCCGCCCGCGTCGCTCAGGTCGGGGCCTCCTTCGATGCCCGCCTATTCTCGAACGCCCACGCCGTGATGAACGCCGCCGATGCGTGCGGGGCCACGGTGCTGCTTGCCTGCACCGAGGAAATCGCCGCTGACGAGACCCTGCGCCGAGCGGCCCATCAGGCGGGCCTTCATCTGATGGTGCAGCTGCCCGGCGACCGCTCGAGGATGCTCTGGGTGGAATGCGCTCCCGATCCCGCCACGGCCGACGATCCGATCGCGTGGCGCAAGTGCCCGAAGTGCCGCCTTCAGCACGACGAGACGCTCGTGCTCGCCGGCCACGGGGTGTGCCCGACGTGCGGCGAGCTGTACCGCTTGACCTCGGACGAGCGGCTGGCGGAAACCTTCGATGCGGGGAGCTTCCGGGAATGGGACGTCCACCTCGAGGAAAACGATCCGTTGGCGTTTCCCGGTTTCGACGACCTTATCGCCACGCAGCGGGCGCGAAGCGGCCTCGACGAAGGCGTTCGCACGGGATGCGCGCGCCTTGATGGGCGCGATGTGGCCGTGTGCATCATGGAATCCACCTTCATGATGGGTTCGATGGGAACGGTCGTCGGGGAAAAGATCACCCGTGCCGTGGAGCGCGCCACCGAAGAGTGCTTGCCGCTCGTCATCTTCACCGCGTCGGGCGGTGCGCGCATGCAGGAAGGCCTCGCCTCCCTTATGCAGATGGGCAAGATCAGCGCCGCCCTTGAGCGTCATTCGCGGGCGGGGCTGCTCTACGTGTCGGTCATCACCGACCCGACGACCGGTGGCGTGACGGCGTCGTTCGCCATGCAGGGCGATGTGATCATCTCCGAACCGCATGCGCTCATCGGCTTCGCCGGCAGACGCGTTATCCAGGACACCATCAAGCAGACGCTGCCGGAAGGCTTCCAGACCGCGGAATTCGCGCTTGAGCATGGCCTGATCGACGCGATCGTGGCGCGCGAGGACATGCGCGCCATCTTGGCGAACGTGCTTTCTATCCACTGCGCCGGGCCCGCTTCGCGTCAGGTGGATGCGGGTGACGAGGCGCGCATCATCGGCGCCGATCGTCCTTTGCAGCGTTTGGTGAAGGCCGCCGCCGACAAGAGGTCGGCCAAGCGCGAGGCGCAGGAAGAGCGCGCATCCCGCCCGAAGGGGTCGTTCTTCCTGAAGCGCGCGCTGCGTCGTCGCGGCGTCGCCGATGCACCTGCCGTGAAGCCTTCGCGCACCAAGGCCGCCAAGGACGACAACCCTGCGTGGGAAAGCGTCATGCGCGCCCGTAACGTGCATCGCCCGACGGCGGTGTACTACATCGAGTCGATGGTCGACGACTTCTTCGAGCTGCATGGCGATCGCGCATTCGGCGACGACGGCGCCATCGTCGGCGGCATCGGCTGGATCGACGGCATACCCGTCACCGTGGTGGCCGAGGAAAAAGGTGCCGACTTGCAACAGCGCATTAAGCGCAACTTCGGTTGCCCCCAGCCAGAGGGCTACCGTAAGAGTCTGCGCCTCATGCGCCAGGCGGAAAAGTTCGGCCGTCCCATCGTGTGCCTCGTCGACACGCAAGGCGCATTCTGCGGCATGGAGGCCGAGGAGCGCGGGCAGGGCAACGCCATCGCGGATAACTTGATCGCCATGGCGGGGCTTACGGTTCCGATCGTCTGCGTGGTCTTGGGCGAAGGCGGTTCGGGCGGCGCGCTGGCGCTTGCGATGGGCAACCGCGTGGCCATGCAGGAATACGCCGTCTATTCCGTTCTGTCTCCGGAGGGCTTCGCGTCGATCCTGTGGAAGGACCGCACGCGCGCGGCGGAGGCGGCTGCGGTGATGAAGATGAGCGCGGCCGAGGCGTGCGAGCTCGGTTTCATCGAGGAAGTGGTGAGCGAAGGCGCGGGGCCTGCCCACGAGAATCCCGAGCAGGCCGCATCGTTCGTGCATGATTTCGTGTCGCGTTCGCTTGCCGAGCTTGCGCCCCTTGGTCCTGAGGAGCTTAGGCAGCAGCGCTACGAGCGCTTTCGCGCGTTCTAGGCTGCTTGCTTGCTGACTGCTGCATGCGCCCGTCTGGCTTGCGGTTCGATCCGCGGTCGGGCGGGCGCTTCGTCTGTTCGGGGCGATTCAGGATGAATCAATGGGGCGTTATTGATAGGTATAGAACCACCTGATCATTTGACGCGTTCCCGACTGGCCGATGCTCGTAAAATAACGAAAGAGGGGACAGTATCCATCGATTTAGGAGGGAACAATATGGCAGAAGTTGAATACGTGGTTATCGCAGGTTTTCCGCATGCGGATTTCATGGCGGTAGCGCTCGACAAGGCCGGCAACGCTATTTCCGAGAAGATCTTCAAGGCGGATGACTTCACCCGCGAAATGGAGTCTTTCTTCGAAGCGTACCCGGCTCCCCAGATCAAGATGATCGGTCCCAAGGACTATGCGATCGAATACAAGAAGATCCTCATCCAGGGTAAGTACGTCACCGAGCATCCAGGTATCCCGATCGACATCATGTATCGCGGCAGCTACGAGTAGCATCGCTTAACGTGGCTGAGGAAGATAGAGGGGGCCTCGACCGCGTTTTTCAAGATGCTTGCGAATCGTACCAAGCGGGTCGTCCGCCATCAGGCGGACGACCCGCTTTCGTTTTCAGCTAGCTAGCGACATCGAAGATGCCCGAGACGTAACGGTACTCATCTCCACGGGGAAGCGAACCCGTTCCTTCGCTGTGCCCTACGCCATGCGGAGAAGCCTGCGCTGCAGGGGGCAAGCGGTGATACACTCATGAACGTTTGTTTAGATCGTTTAATGAAAAGCAGGTTTGAATGGCTAAGAAAGCATTCACCACGGCGGCGAACGCCGCCACCTCGCGCGAGCACTTCGCTTCACGCATCGGTTTCATTCTCATCGCAGCGGGTTGCGCCATCGGCATCGGCAACGTGTGGCGTTTCCCCTACATCACGGGCGAGTACGGCGGCGGTGCCTTCGTTTTGCTGTACTTGCTGTTCTTGGTGATCCTGGGCTTGCCCGTCATGGTCATGGAATTCGCCGTCGGCCGCGCCAGCCAGAAAAGCGCCGCGCAGGCCTTCGACGTTCTTGAGCCGAAGCGCCGCTTCCATTGGTTTTCCTGGTGGGGCTACATCGGCTGCATGCTGCTGATGATGTTCTACACCACGGTTGCCGGATGGATGCTGGCCTACATCCCGAAGATGGCCACAGGCACGTTCGACGGCGCCGGCGCCGAAGCGGCTGCCGCCACCTTCAGCGCGCTTCTGGCTAACCCCAGCGAGCTGATCGGCTGGATGATCGCGGCGGTCGCCATCGGGTTCGCCATCTGCAGCCTGGGCCTTCAGAAGGGCGTCGAGCGCATCACCAAGTGGCTTATGGCCATTTTGTTCGTGGTCATGATCGCGCTGTGCGTCCGCACCATGACGCTGCCTGGCGGCGGGGAAGGCATCGCCTTCTACCTCATCCCCGATTTCAGCCGCATGTTCGAAGGCGGTATGGCAACCTTCGGCGAAGCGGTGTATGCCGCCATGGGCCAAGCGTTCTTCTCGCTTTCGCTCGGCATCGCGGCGATGGAGATCTTCGGCTCCTACATCAACAAGGAGCGGCGCCTGATGAGCGAAGCCGTGTCCGTCACGGCCCTGAACACCGTCGTGGCCATCCTGGCGGGCCTCATCATCTTCCCGGCGTGCTTTGCCTACAATGTCACGCCCGATTCCGGCCCGTCGCTCGTGTTCGTCACGCTGCCCTTGGTCTTCGGGCAGATGCCGCTCGGCAGTCTGTGGGGTGCGCTGTTCTTCGTGTTCATGAGCTTCGCCGCTCTTTCCACGGTCATCGCCGTGTTCGAGAACCTGATTAGCTTCTGCATGGACAAGTGGGGCATCACGCGTCGCCGCGCCGTTGCCGTCAACGGCATCCTGGTGCTGGTGCTGAGCCTGCCCTGCGCGCTTGGCTTCAACGTTCTTTCGGGCGTGACCATCCCCGGCATCGGCGACATTCAGTCGATCGAGGACTTCATCGTGTCGAACAACATGCTGCCCTTGGGTGCTCTGATCTTCGTTTTGTTCTGCACGCGCCGCTACGGCTGGGGCTGGGACAATTTCCTCAAGGAAGCCGACACCGGCATCGGCATCAAGTTCCCCGCGTGGAGCCGCGTGTGGGTGTCGTACGGCATCCCGGTGCTCATCGTGATCATTTTCGTGATGGGCTACGCGCCGAAGATCGCACTGTGGTTGGGTTTGTCGTAAACTAGTTCATTGGGCGCCCTGCATGCGTCGGGGCGCAGGTGAATGCCATTTTCCCGGAACCCTTCCTCGCTTCAGGCGAGGAAGGGTTTTTTCGCTTTGAGGGCTTCGAGGACGTAGGACTGCTTGGATACCTCCTTGTCCCAGACCTCGGTGAGCAAGTAGTAGCCAGGCGCCTGTTCGAGCGTTTCCTCGAAGGCGGTCATGCAGCCTTCGAGGCTGTTCGCCTTGATGCGCCTGCCCGTGCAGGTGCGCGGGGAGATGGACATGAGCGTGAAGCCTTCGCGCAGAGGCGCTTCGGGTGCTCTGGCGATGCGAATGTAGGCGTAGGCGTGCGAGTCGACGCTGTCTTCGCCGCTGCTTGGCGCGGAGATGGACAAACCTTGGAAATAGAGGGGGCAGGCGCCCTTTTCGTTTGCGTCTACATAGAGCGCGGCCATGAGCTCGACGTAGGAGCGGACGTTGAAGGTACGCTCTTTCCATGGGGCGGCGATGACGCTCCATTCGCCTACGGTTCGTTCATAGGGCGCGCTTTTCGCGCTGTAACGGTCTTGCAGTGACGCTTCTTCCAGGAAGGTGTCGATGCGCATGAGGGAATCCTCGGCCTGGCGGATGCGCTTGTGCGCAAGGTCGCGTCCCGTTTCAAGGAGGGTATCCATGTTGAGCATGCCGCGTTCGTCGGTGTAGTTGAGTAGCGACTTCAAGGGGATATCAAGTTCTGAGCAGGCGATTATCACGTCGAGGTCGAACAGCTGGCCAGGGGCGTAGTAACGATACCCGCTGCTCGGATCGACGTCGACGGGAGAGAACAGCCCGATGGATTCGTAGTAGCGCAGCGCTTTGACGCTAACCTTCTTGAGCTTGGCCACTTCTCCGATGGAAAGAAGGTTTTTCCTCATGGTTCCCCCTTGACTCTGCCCTTAGGGGAGAGTTTAGCATGGTAACCCGTCGAGTCGATGCAGGGTGCATCGGTGCAGGCTGAGAATGAATTGGAGATGAAAGTGCTTCCTTATCTGATGATATGCGCTTCGGTGGTGAGCGAGGTGTTCGCTGACACGATGATGAAGGTTTCGGATGGTTTTCGCCGCAAGCTTCCCATCGTCGGCGTGGTGGCGGGCTACGCGTGCTCGTTCTGGATGCTCTCCCACGTGCTTATGATGTTGCCGCTGGGGCCGGTGTACGCCGCCTGGACCGGCTTGGGAATCGCGTTGACCGCCGTCGTGGGCGCGATTCTGTGGAAAGAGGGCTTCAACGCCAAGAAGGTGGTCGGGCTGATCGCCATCATCGTCGGTGTCGCTTTGCTGAGGTTGGGAGTGTAGAAGATGGAAGATCTGAAAAAGGAAAAGGCCCAGCGCACCAAGGAATCCCTGAAGGAAGGGAAGGACCAGGTGGTGAAGGAGAAGATGGCGTCGAAGCGCCCGTATTTCGTGCTTCTGGCCATCTCCATCGTCAGCGAGGTCATCGCCACCGTTTCCCTGAAGGAATCCGAGGCGTTCATGGTGCTGGGGCCGAGCATCGTGGTGGTTATCTGCTACGGCATCGCCATTTCGCTTCTGGTGGTCATCCTGCGTCATCTGCCGCTTGGGTTGGTGTACGGCATTTGGGGCGGTATCGGCACGGCGGCTACCATGATCGTGGGCGTGATCATCTGGAACGACCCGTTCACGCCGATCATGGGCGTTGCGGTGGTGCTGATCGTGGGCGGTGTGTACCTGCTCAACAAGGGCACCGACGAGATCGAGCATAAGCGCGCGCAGGAAGAGCGTCTGTAGGGGCGAGCGAGGCGTGTGGGAGGTACCGCAGCATCTTCGACAATGGTAAAATATCTTCGCCAATTACTATAGCTATGACGAAGATTATGTCAGGATGGCGGAGATGCTATGGCTCAGTTCGAATACGGAAAGGTGCTCGATACGTTGATGATTCCTGAGGTGGTTTCAGCTCTCGGGGACATCCGTGAGCTGAAAGGGAAAACCGCATCGCTTTCCGCAATCAGTCCCGAAACGTTCTCGGCGCTGGTCGAGGTTGTCAAGATCCAAAGCACGGGCGCCTCGAACAGGATCGAGAACATCTCCACCTCCGACAAGCGGCTGCGCGAGCTCATGGTGGACAAAACGGATCCGAGAAACCGCGACGAGCGGGAGATCGCGGGCTATCGGTACGTCTTGAACGAGATTCATGAGAGCCACGATGACATTCCCATCACGCCGAACGTCATCCTCCAGCTCCACCGCGACCTGTATCGCTTCTCGGGAGATTCATACGCCGGCAGATGGAAGGATTCCGATAACGTGATCGCCGAGCGCACGGCGCAAGGCGAGCTGGTCGCGCGATTCGTGCCGACTTCCGCCGCCGGCACCCCCGTCGCCGTCGAGAGGATTTGCTCCGAGTACGTGCGACAGATAAGCGCCGGGGCGTACGACCCCTTGCTTGTGTCGCTCATCTTCGTCTTCGACTTCGTGTGCATCCACCCCTTCAACGACGGGAACGGCCGCATGAGCAGGTTGCTCATGCTGCTGCTCATGTACCGGAACGGGTACGACGTGGGGAAATACATCTCGATAGAGAAGGAGATCGAGAAGACCAAGGAGACGTATTACGAGGCCTTGGCGGCGAGTTCTTCAGGATGGCGGGACGGTGAAAACGATTACGCCCCCTTCGTCACCTGCATGCTGGGCATAGTGGCCGCCTGCTACAGAGAACTTGGCGGCAGGTTCTCTGTAGTGGTTTCGCCTGTTGGAAACGAGGAGGCTGTGAGGGCGTTCTTCGACAGGCTGATCGGGACGGCGACGAAGCGCGAGATCATGGACGCTAGCCCCGACATGAGCCAACGCACGCTGGAGCGCATTCTCGCGAAGCTCCAAGAAGAAGGAGTCGTCGAGAAAGTCGGCGCCGCGAGATTGACGGCGTATCGGCGCAGGGGGTAGGGCCTTACGGCGCGTGCGGGTAACGTGCAATTCCGTACGTGAAGGTGACGAACCACCTGCCTGTGATTGCCTTGTTGCCTTCGACCGGGAGTGCCGCCTCGTCGTTGGTTCGTTCGCGCGCGGCACCGTGCGGGCACGCCGCGCGACACAGCGCCCCTTTTCGTCTGCGCGACGATTGAGCCGTCTCGGTCCATTTGGTGCGCGGTATTCCAGATTGATTACGACGCCCTCGAAGAGCGCGACCGTCTTGCCATCGAGTACATGCTGGGCGGCATTCTGTCGCTTCTTGCCTATAAGGCCGACGTCAATCCTGCGATGTCATTCAGCGATGTCTCTGCCGCTGGCATTGATCGTCAAGCGGCCACTCTCCTCAAGCAGATGAGCGCGCAACAGCATCGCGCGTGAACAGGGGAGGCGGGAGTGCGAAACAGGGTGGAATAGGGGACGTAGCACTGTTCCATCTCCTGTTGCCTGCTGCTTGGGCGCGTGCTTGCCGGGGCATTCGGGGCTTTTGGATTTGGTTTTGCCCCCGCCCGCGTCCCTACCGCAGCAGCTCCGTCGCTCGCGTGTAGATCTCGCTCCACGGGATGATCGCGCGTATCGCGCCGCAGGCGCGGCGGTAGTTGCCCGCCTCCACGGCGGCGTCGAAGGCGCGCTGCACCGTTTCGGTGGGCACGCCTATCGCCTCCGCTATCCACAGGAGCGATCCCGCGTTCGCCAACCGCGCGTAGCAGCGCCGCGCGCTCGTGTTCGGGGTGCTGCGAGAGTAGGGCCCCGTGCCCGTCTCGTCGTTCGCTTCGAACCAGATGATCATGTGCTCGCGTTCGTCGTCGCCGCTTTTGTCAGGAGAATCGTGGATCTCGTTCACGTAGCGGTCGGATAGGGGGTAGTGCGCGTCGCGCGTTTTCAGCAACTTTGCGAACTCCCTGCAGGTCATGTCGTCGGTCATGGCTTCTCCGTCCGTCTGTCCGTCCGTTTGCTTCATTCGTCGATCGTTCGGGGCTGATCGTGCGCTCGCAATCTGCCTCCGCGATCCCGAAAGCCCGCTCCTTCTGGCAGCATATCCCACTTCAACCAGTTTTGTTTTACGTTGTCTGCGATAAAAATGACGTACGTTATTACGCACGCTGGTCATAAGTTCTAAGGAGGATCTTATGACCAGCGTGACTGCGACGGCTGCTCGAAAGGACATCTACAATCTCATCGCTCGCGTGAACGAGGACTGCAAGCCCGTGGCTATCACCACCTCGAAGGGCAAGGGGGCCGTTCTTGTGGGGGAGGATGATTGGGCGGCTATCGAGGAGACGCTGTATATCATGGGCGTGTCCGGCATGGCGGAGAAGCTCATCGCTGCACGAGATGAGAGCTTAGGCGATTGCGTTTCTGCCGATGAGCTGGACTGGTGAGCATGTATTCGGTCAAGTTCACTAAGCAAGCGATCTGCCGCTACTCCGCATCCGCCCCAAGCGCCGCGTATGCACTGTCGTCGACGGGCTCGAGCCACTCGTTTGAGCAGTTTTTGCCTGGAACTTCCAGCGCGATATGCGAGAACCAGCTGTCGGCTTGGGCACCGTGCCAGTGCTTCACGCCCGCGGGGATGACCACCACGCTGCCGGGAACGAGCTCTTGCGCGGGCTTGCCCGCCTCTTGGTACCAGCCGGCGCCGGCGGTGCAGATGAGGATCTGCCCGCCGCCCTCGTCGGCGTGATGTATGTGCCATGCATTGCGGCATCCCGGCTCGAACGTGACGTTGAACAGGGGAAACTCGCCGTGTTCGACGTTCGTCAAGGGGTTGAGGAAGCTCTCGCCGGTGAAATAGCGCGCGAACGCGGCGTTCGGCTTTCCTGTTCCGAAGACATTGGCTTTCTCGAATTCCTCTCTCGATGCATATCTCATGCTATTCCGCCTCTCCGTAGACTTCCTTCGCTAAGTTGAACACGGCCCAGGCTTTGGGCCATCCCGCGTAGAAGGCGACGTGGGTGATGGTCGCCGCCATCTCCTCGCGTGTGACCCCGCGCGCTTTCGCGTTTTCGATGTGGTACTTCAGGGAGTTGTCCGTGATGCCCTGCGCCATCAGCGCTACGACGGTGATGAGACTGCGGGTCTTCAGATCGATTCCGCCGCTGTTCCAATTCTCCCCGAATAGAATGTCGTCGTTGTAGTGCGCGAAGTCAGGGGCGAAGTCTCCGAGCGCGTCGCGCCCTGCCGTTTGCACGATTTTCTTTCCATCGGTCATCTTGCATGCTCCTTTCCGTTTTACGGGCTTGCTCGGTCGCGGACGGATCTTGGCCGTCGCCTGCGACGCGTTGCCTAAAAGCTTTGCGCAAGCACGTTGCGCACGTCCTGCTCGGTGAATGCTTTGTAGCCTCCCGTCAAGATGACGGTGGCTTTGACGATGTCGTCGAGGTCGGCTTCGGTCGCGCCGAGCTCGGTCAGGCTCATGACAAGGCCGAGCTCGCGCATCCACGCCTCCATGGCGGCAAGCCCCTCCTCGGCGATTTGCTCATCGGTTTTGCCCGCAGGGTCCACGTTCCACACGATTTCGGCGAAGCGGACGAACTTGGGAAGCCCTGCCTTCATGATGGAGCGGTAGTAGGGGAGGCTCACCGCCGAGAGCGTCATGCCGTGCGTCGCGTTCGTGACGGCGCCGACGGCCTGACCGAGCATGTGAACCATCCAGTCGGTGGATTTGCCGCACGAGATCAGCGTGTTCAACGCCCACGTCGCCACCCACATGATGTTGCTGCGTGCTTGGTAATCCTGATCGTTCGCGGCGGCGATGCGTCCGTTCTCGATGATGCTGCGCATCAGCCCCTCGGAGATGCAGTCGCTGACGTTGTCGTCGTCTCCGCTGAAGTACTGCTCGCAAATGTGGTTGAAGGTGTCGTAAACGCCCGCCATGACCTGCTCGTGCGGCAGGCTCAGCGTGAAGACGGGGTTGAGGATGGAGAAGCGCGGCATGACGCGGCTGCTCGCGAACACATGGCCTATCTTCATTTTCTCGGCGGGGTTGGTGATGACGGCGCCTGCGTTCATTTCGGATCCGGTGCCCGCCATGGTGAGCACGCAGCCGACGGGGACGATGTCGCAATCGGGCTCGTCGAAGCGGACGTAGTATTTCTCCCAAGGATCATCGTCGCAGTTGACCGAAACCGATACCGCCTTGGCGAAGTCGCATACCGAGCCGCCGCCCACGGCCAAGATGAGGTCGACCTGCGCTTCGCGTGCGACGGCGATGCCCTCGCGCAGCTTCTCGACAGTGGGGTTGGGCATGACGCCGGCGATTTCCGTCACGGTTTTGCCCGCTGCGCGCAGGATGTCCGCGACTTGGTCGTACACGCCGTTTTTCTTGATGGACCCGCCTCCGTAGACGAGGACGACGTTAGGCCCGAACTTCGCGAGCTCGTTCGCGAGGCCGTCAAGCGCGTCTTCGCCGAAATAGAGCTTCGTCGGATTGTGGTAGGTGAAGGTTCCTAGCATGTTCTTCCTTTCGCTTTGCTTCGTTTGGTAGAATGAGCCGATCCTAAAACCTAAACCTGACTTTAGGTCAAGCATGTTTTGAGAAACCCGAGTGCGAAGGAGCTGCTCATGTATTCGATCGGCCAGGTGTCGAAGATGTTCGACATCCCCGTCTCGACGCTGCGCTACTACGACAAGGAAGGGCTGTTTCCCCATCTGAAGCGATCGGGGGCCGCTCGCCGTTTCGATGACGAGGAGCTTGAGCTGCTCCGGGTCATCGAATGCTTGAAGAAGACCGGCCTCGAGATCAAGGACATCAAGCGTTTCGTTTCCCTGGTGGAAGAAGGGCCTTCTACCTACCAGGCGCGCAAAGAATTGTTCGAAGCGCGCAAAAAGCAGGCCGAAGAAGAGATCGAGCACATGCAGAAGGCGCTCGCCATGGTCGAGTTCAAGTGCTGGTACTACGAAACCGCGCTCGCCGACGGCAACGAGGATCGCTTGAAAGAAATGATTCCCGACGGTCTGCCGAAAGACGTGAAGGGGCTTTACGACCGGGCGCATTCATAGAAGCTGCTTGCGTGTTTCGGAAACGCTTGCGAAACCGTCGTGGAAGAGGGGGATTCGTGAAACCCATAGCCCATATTCGCACCGACCTGCCGCAGAAGTTCGGCATCCCGCGCAACAGCTTCCTTGCGCCCCATCTGCAGGGACGCATCGTCTTCGAACCGGAGTATTCCCTGCCGTCTGCCGTCGAGGGGATCGAGCGGTTTTCCCATCTGTGGCTCATCTGGCAGTTCGAGAACGGCACGCCTGGCGGCACTGCTTCCGACATCGCCGCCGATGCGGCGACGCTCGACAAAAGCGGCACCACGGCGAAGTGGACTCCTACCGTTCGCCCGCCGCGCCTCGGCGGGGTGGAGCGCTGCGGCGTGTTCGCTTCCCGCAGCCCCTTTCGGCCCAACCCGTTGGGCCTGACCTGCGTCAAGCTTGATCGCGTGGAGCATACTGAGCACGGTCCTGTCCTTCACGTGCTCGGTGCCGACTTGCGCGACAACACGCCCATCCTCGACATCAAGCCCTACATCCCGTTCGCGGATTGCCACCCGGAAGCTTCGGGCGGCTGGACCGACGATCATCCGTGGCGCGAACTCGAGGTGGATTTCCCCTTGCATCTGCTCGAGCGCGTGCCGAAGGAAAAAGCCACGGGCTTGCGCGAGGTGCTTCGTCAGGATCCGCGCCGTGCCGGCAGCAAGCATGAACCTGCGCGCATCTACCATCTTGCCTATGCTGGATTGGACGTGTCGTTCACCGTCGACGGGTCGAGCCTGCACGTTGTGGGGGTGGAGCCATCCGCTTAGGTGGCATGGGACTCCCGATACGCGAACGGCCCGTCCGGGGCGGTGTTTCCCGGACGGGCCGTTTTATGAGCCTAGGCTTTTACCACTTCGTCGCTGTCGAGCCAGATGGTGAAGGGTCCGTCGTTGGCGATGTCGACGCTCATGTGCGCACCGAACCACCCGGTCTGCACGTCGATGCCGGACGTGCGCGCGCATGCGGCGAAATGCTCGTAAAGCTCGTTGGCCCTATCGGGCGCGGCTCCCCTGGTGAACGAGGGGCGGTTGCCCTTGCGGCAATCGGCGTAGAGCGTGAACTGCGACACGATAAGGACCGAACCGCCCACATCGGCAAGCGAAAGGTTCGTTTTTCCGTTGTCGTCTTCGAAGATCCTCATTTTGGCGATCTTGGCCCAAAGCGCCTCGGCGATGCGCTCGGTGTCGTCGGGACCTACGCCGAGCAAGATGGCGTAGCCGGCACCGATGGAGCGGGGCTCCTCTCCTTCGGTGGAAACGGAGGCGGACGTGACGCGTTGGATGAGGGCGCGCATGGATTCTCCTTATCGGGGTCGGGGCTCTGCCGAGGTCTGAGACGCGGCGATCTTGGCGTAGGAGCGCTTTCGGGCAATGAAGAACAGGATACCCATCGCGATTGCCGTGACCACCCAGGAGAAGGGGTAGATCAGCAGAAGGTTCTCGAACGAGGCGACGAACGGGAAGACGAAGATGACGTAGGCGATGCGCAAGAGGCACGATCCCACGATCACGATCACCGTGGGGAGGAGCGACCAACCCATGCCGCGCATCGCGCCTGCCGGGATTTCGTAGAGGCAGGGCATGAACCCGAAAATCTCCACGTGCCACAGGCGGATGACCCCGAAGGCCAGTGCGGCTGCGTCTGCGGTGAAGATGCCGAGCACCAGCACGCCCGAAAGGGTGCAGGCCACGCCGATGACGGCGGTGATGGCGGTGGCGGCCACCATGCAGAAGGAGATCACCTTATCGCAGCGCTTCACGTTTCCCGCGGCGTAGTTCTGGCTGACGAAGGTCACGGCTGCCTGAACGAAGGCGTTGGTGAAGAAGTACGTGTAGAACTCGTAGTTCATCGCCGCCGACGAGCCGGCGATGGCCGCGGAGCCGAACCCGTTGATGGCGGCCTGCACCACGACGTTGGAAAGGGCGAACACGACGCCCTGCAGCCCGGCGGGCAGGCCGATGTAGAGAAGCTTCCTCAGATCCTCGAAGACGACCTTCGTTCCACGTAGGTCGAGGCGGAATTCATCCGGCTCCTTCGCGAGCAGCCACACGACGATGCCCGCGCTCACGGCGTTCGATGCGACGGTGGCCCACGCGATGCCCGCCACGCCGGCGTTCGCCCATGCGATGGCGGCGTAGTCCAGGCCGATGTTGAGGACGGCGGCGACGGCGAGCGCGTAGAGGGGGCGCCAGGTGTCTCCCTTCGCGCGCAGGATGGCCGAGACGAAGTTGTAGATCAGGAAGAACGTGAAGCCGAGGAAGTAGACGTGCAGATAAGCGGTGGCTTCTTCCCAGGCTTCGGTGGGCATGCTGACCGAAGCGAGGATGGGGTCGATGGCCAGGACGCCGCCGGCCGTGAAGAGGATCGATGAAACCGCCGTGACCACGGCGATGGTCTGGATGGCTCCCTTGATCTTCTCGCGCCGCCCGTGCCCGACGTGCACGGCGATGACGACGTTGGCGCCTATCGCCAGGCCCGTCAGCAGGGCCACGAAAAGGCTGATGATGGGGGTGACCCCGCCTACTGCCGCGAGCGCTTCGCTGCTGATCATGCGGCCGGCGAAGATTGAGTCGGCCGAGTTGAAGAGCTGCTGAAGGATGCTCGAGAGCGCCACGGGTATGGCGAAGAGGATGATCTTGCTGTAGATCGGTCCGTTCAGCATATCGATGGTGTTGCGTGAAGAAGTGCTCATGGACGGCTTTCGTACTGCCGTCGCTCGGTGCGGCGGCTTGCGGGTCGCAGTGGTGTTCCGATGGCGATTATAGACGCTTTGGCGCACTTGGAAAGAGGTGCCGCATCGTCCCAGCTCGGGCCATGGTTTCAGAGTGGCGCACGCCGGGCGCACGCAGTGTTCCGCTCGGATGGGCGCCTGTGGGCAGGGGCGGCGATATTCGCTAGAGTGGAAGGCGAGCGCATCGAAGAGGAGCGCGCGGCGTGATTAGGAGGGGCCATGATCGATCCCATCATCAAGGCATATTGCGAGGAGGATGTCGTCGACATCAGGGGCTTCGACCGCAACGAGCTGGTCGACCTTGACGAGGGGCGTTTCGTCATGAGGGCCTACCCGGGCCCGGATTGCGGCAACAACATCGGCACGGTCCATGGCGGCTACTTGGCCGCGCTCATCGACATCGCGGGCACGGGCGCCATCGATTCCCTCGGTCGCGAGAACGCGACGACGAGCATCAACACCAGCTTCCTGCGCCCGGCCCTCGTCGACGACGAATATCTAGAAGTTACGGGAACCGTCCTGCGCGCAGGGCGCCGCACGGCCGTATCCGAAGTGGAGATCCGCCGTCCTAACGGCGATCTGGTCGCGAAGGCGACGCTCCAGTCGTTCGTCTTCGATTCGCCGATCGTCGAGGTGGAACGCTTCCAGCATCTGAAGGCGTAGGGTCTTTCGGTTCTTTGCGCATTGGAAACCAAAGGGCGCTTCTTGCCCTGTAGTATGATGGTCGACGCATTACGTCGCGTATGAATTGGATCGGCCCTCGCGCCGGTTTTTCGAACGAACAAGAAGGAGATCTCCCGTGGCCAAAGTCAATGAGAACTACGCAAAGCTCCCCGGCAGCTATCTCTTCGCCGAGATCGCCCGCCGCACCGCCGCCTTTTCGGCTGAACATCCCGATGTCGAGCTCATCAAGATGGGCATCGGCGACGTGACGCGCCCGCTGGCGCCCGCCGTCGTCGAGGCTATGCACGCCGCCGTCGACGATCTGGCATCGGTCGAGACCTTCCACGGCTACGGCCCCGAACAGGGCTACGACTTCCTGCGTTCCGCCATCGCCGAGCGCGATTTCCGCGCCCGCGGCGTCGAGATCGCCGACGATGAGATCTTCGTTTCCGACGGCGCCAAGTCCGACTGCGGCAACATCGGCGACATCCTGTCCGTCGACAACAAGATCGCGGTGTGCGACCCGGTCTATCCGGTCTACGTCGACACGAACGCCATGGCCGGCCGCGCAGGCGAATACGACGAGGATGCCCAGGGTTGGACGAACATCACCTACATGCCCACCACGGCTGAAAACGATTTCGTCCCGGCGCTTCCCGAAGCCCCGGTCGACGTCATCTACCTGTGCAGCCCCAACAACCCGACCGGCACCGTGCTCACCGCCGACCAGCTGAAGACCTGGGTCGACTACGCTAACGAGCACGGTTCCATCATCATGTTCGACGCCGCCTACGAGCGCTTCATCGCCGAAGAGGGCGTGCCTCACTCCATCTACGAGGTCGAAGGCGCCAAGACCTGCGCCATCGAGTTCCGCTCCTTCTCCAAGACGGCTGGCTTCACCGGTGCACGCTGCGGCTACACGGTCGTTCCGAAGGAGCTCGTCCGCGACGGCCAGAGCCTGAACGCTCTGTGGAACCGCCGCCAGACCACGAAGTTCAACGGCGCTTCCTACGTCATCCAGCGCGGCGCCGCGGCCATCTACACCCCTGAAGGCGAGCGCCAGATCGAGGAGACGCTCGACTACTACCGCGCAAATGCGCGCGTTATCAAGGAAGGCCTCGAGCGCGCCGGCTTCACCGTTTACGGCGCCGTCAACAGCCCGTATGTCTGGTGCAAGACTCCCGAGGGCATGGGCTCGTGGGATCTGTTCAACCTTCTGCTCGAGAAGGCCAACGTCATCACCACGCCGGGTGCCGGCTTCGGCCCTTCGGGCGAGGGCTACATTCGCCTTTCCGCCTTCGGCGACGCCGAGGCGACGAAGAAGGGCGTCGAGCGCATCGAGGCGCTGTTCGCCGAATAGGGTCAGGGCTTCGCTTACCCGCCGAAGTGCTTATCGAGCCCGACGCGCTGTTTCGGCGCGTCGGGCTTTTTTCGTGGAGACGCCCCGCGCGCATCGGCTCGGCGGCGCTTTCGCTATACTTTCACTCGTTGCGCACCGATGCGCCTCGAAAACTGAAAAGACAGTTCGAAAACCTCCTGTCGTTAAACAAAACTAGGCTCTTGGATGTGCGCTCCGATCGCTTTCGCGTCGGGGGCGCGATTCGCTTGTGCCTGGTTTCGCTTCGGCGGGGGTGCAAGGAGCCTCAAACATGTACGGACTTAAAACCGAAAGCAGCTTCGACGCTGCCCACTTCCTTACCGACTATCACGGAAAGTGCGAGAATCTCCATGGCCATCGCTGGCGCGTCGTTGCCTACCTGGCCGTCGACGACCTTCAGAAGGAAGGCCATCATAAGGGGATGGTCATCGACTTCGCCGACTTCAAGCACGCTTTGCGCGACTTGACCGAAGCGCTCGATCATTCCTTCGTGGTGGAGGAAGGTTCTCTTTCCGACAAGACGCTCGCCTGCTTGCGCGAGGAGGGCTTCACCTTGTCGATGATGCCGTTTCGCACCACGGCGGAAAACCTCGCGCGCTACTTCGCCGACGAACTCGAGAAGCTCGGCTTCCCTGTCGAGCAGGTCGACGTGTACGAGACGCCCAACAACTGCGCGATCTACCGCAAGGACCGCTCGTGCAGCCAATAGCGATCGATCGTCTGCCCGTCGCTGAGCGCTTCGTGTCCATCAACGGCGAAGGGTTGCGCGCCGGCCGTTTAGCGGCTTTCGTGCGTTTCGTCGGGTGCAACCTCGAATGCGCCTGGTGCGACACCGCCTGGGCGACCGTCGTCTCGTGCCCCCACGAGGATCTTTCTGCGGCCGACATCGTGTCGTGGGTGCGCGCCAAGCGCGTTTCGTGCGTCACGCTCACCGGCGGGGAGCCCGCGCTTCAACCCGGCCTTCCCGGTCTCATCGAGGCGCTTGCACGTGATGGGTCGTGGGGCGAAGGAGATGCGCGCATCATCGAGATCGAGACGAACGGCTCGGTTTCCTTGGCGCTTCTCGATGAGCTTCGTCGCTCGATCGAGCCCGAGTGCGCTTTCCCGACGCGCATCAGCTTCACCCTTGACTGCAAAGCGCCTTCGTCGGGCATGGACGGCGAGATGGATTTCAGTTCCTACCGCCATCTTCGCCCCGACGATTGCGTGAAGTTCGTCGTGGGGTCGGCAGACGACCTTCGGTTCGCCGGCGACATCATCGCGCGTTACGGGCTCGACGCGTCGTGCACGGTCTTCCTCAGCCCGGTGTTCGGCTCCATCGAGCCTGCCGAAATCGTTTCGTTCATGGAGCGCGAGGGGCTTACCCGCGTGCGCCTTCAGCTTCAGCTTCATAAGATCATCTGGCCTGACCAGGAAAGGGGAGTGTGAGATGGGATCCTCTCACGAACATAAGGTCCTCGTGCTGTGCAGCGGCGGCGTCGATTCGACGACGCTTCTTGCCATGGCGGTGAGGGAATACGGCGCCGAAAACGTCTACGCGCTCAGCATCTCGTACGGACAGCGCCATGAGCGCGAGATCGACTCGGCTCGCAAGGTCGCCGACTACTACGGCGTCGAGCAGCGCTTCCTCGATCTGGCGAGCATCTTCGCCGACAGCAACTGCTCGCTGCTGTCCCATTCCGACGAGGAGATCCCCGAGGAAAGCTATGCCGACCAGATCGCCGAAAACGACGGAGGCGCGGTGAGCACCTACGTGCCGTTTCGCAATGGGCTGTTCCTTTCCTCGGCGGCTTCTATGGCCTTGTCGCTTGGTTGCTCGGTTCTGTACTACGGCGCCCACAGCGACGACTGGGCAGGCAGCGCCTACCCCGATTGCTCGCCGGCCTTCGTGGCGGCCATGAACGAGGCCATCGTCCAAGGCACCGGAGGCGAGCTTCGCCTCGAGGCGCCCTTCGTTCAGTCTTCCAAGGCCGACATCGTTCGCCAGGGCCTCGCGCTCGATGTTCCCTACGGGCTCACGTGGTCGTGCTACGAGGGCGGCGACGTGCCGTGCGGGGTGTGCGCTACGTGCATCGACCGCGCACGCGCCTTCGAGGAAAACGGCGTCATCGATCCGCTTCTGGCGTAACGAAAGGATTTGAAACCATGGAATACACGGGGCGCACCACCGAGGAAACGGCTGATCTGAGCCTTTTGGGAAACCAGCACACCGCCTATCCGTCGGATTACGATCCGGGCGTGCTCGAGACCTTCGACAACAAGCATCCGGGCAACGATTACTTCGTCAAGTTCAACTGCCCCGAGTTCACGAGCCTGTGCCCCATTACCGGGCAGCCCGACTTCGCGACCGTCTACATCTCCTACGTTCCCGACGTGAAGATGGTGGAGAGCAAGAGCCTGAAGCTCTACCTCTTCAGCTTCCGCAACCACGGGGACTTCCACGAGGACTGCATGAACATCATCATGAAGGACCTCATCGCACTGATGGATCCGCGCTACATCGAGGTGTGGGGCAAGTTCACGCCTCGCGGCGGCATCTCGATCGACCCGTACTGCAACTACGGCAAGCCAGGCACGAAATGGGAACAGGTCGCCTGGGAGCGCCTGACCCATCACGACCTCTATCCCGAGAAGGTCGACAACCGCTAGGGCCCGCCGCCGCGCATCGTCGGCAGCGTTGCAGACGATGCGCTTCGCCCCGTCGCGCATGCGGCAGGCGAGGCGGGGCGTCTCTTCGTTTAGAACAGCGCGTCGATCGGCTCGGAAACCGCGACGTTTTCCTGGCCGTGGCAAAGCTCGGTGAGCTTGAGCAAGAGCGCATCCTGCTCGCCGTCGAGCATGCGCACGCACAGCGTCACGTCGTCGGCGTAGCGGGTATCGATGATCTTGGCGTTCGCGTCGGCGGCGATGCGAACGAAGGGGTCGTAGAGCGGATACCCCAGGCGGATGGTCAGATCGACGCAGCGTGAAATGGCCACGAGGTCGGCCTGCTCGAGTGCGGCTTGCGTAGCCTGGGTGTAGGCGCGCACCAGCCCGCCCGTGCCTAACAGCGTGCCGCCGAAGTAGCGGGTCACGACGCAGGCGACGTTGACGATGCCCGCGTGCTGGAGCGCCTGCAGGGTGGGAAGCCCAGCGGTTTTCTGCGGCTCGCCGTCGTCCGAGTAGCGGATGCGCTCCGACGCCCCTTCGCCCCTCAGCACGTAGGCGTAGACGTTGTGGCGGGCCATGCGATGCTCGGCGCGGATTTCCTCGAGGAAGGCAAGCGCCTCCTCTTCCGTCTCCACGTGCGCTAGGTGGGCGATGAAACGGCTCTTCTTCTCTTCGATTTCCGCGATCGCGCGTCCTTGGATGGTGGTGTAGTGGGCCATGGGGTTGGGCGCTCCTCGGTGGTTCGTGCATATTCCCTGTCAGTGTAATACGAACGAGGGCCTCGATGGTATCCTGTGCACACGCCATCCATCCAGATCGACATGCAAGGAGAAGACCCGTGACGCAGGATTCGCCCCGCGAGCCCATCGATCGGTTCGCAGAAGGTGCGCCCGATCAGGGCGGCGCCTCGCAGCGCCAGGTGATCGACGATGCTCAGCTGAAGAAGATGATGAAGGAATCGCGTCCTTCGTTTTTCGAAAGCTACGGGCACTGCCTGGTCACGATTGCGCTGATCGCCATCAACGTCGTCGTCTTCGGCGTCGAGATCGTGCGCGCCGGGTTCACCTTCAACGTCGATTCCATGACGCTCTTCTCGATGGGCGCCATGTTCGCGCCCGCCATCGATTCGCCGAGCGAATGGTACCGCTTCATCACGCCGATGTTCCTCCACGTCGACGTGATGCACCTGCTCTTCAACATGGGCGCCCTGTTCAGCGTCGGGGTGATGCTCGAGAGTCTGCTTGGTCGCATCAACTTCCTTCTGCTCTACTTCATCGCGGGCATCACGGGAAACCTGGTCTCGTTCATGGTCGATTCGCTTACCGGCGCCTTCGTGGTCAGTGCGGGCGCGTCGACGAGCGTCTTCGGCCTCTTCGTCGCCACGGCGCTTCTCGGCCTGCTCTCGCGCGAGGATCGCGCGTATCTTATGCAATACAGCAAGGGGATGCTCGGCGTCATCGCGGTGAACATCCTCTACACGCTGCTTATTCCCAGCGTGTCGGTCAGTGGGCATCTGGGCGGTGCCGTGGGCGGTTTGATCGCCATGTTCATGATCCCGGCCTATTCCCTGCGCGTGCCGCTTATCGTGCGCATTGCCGTGGCCATCGCATGGGTTGGCGGCGTCGGTTATTGCTTGGCGAGCTACGCCTTGTAGGGAAGGCGCGCTGTGTGCCTTCCCCATCGTCGTGAAATGAAACGGGAGCCGTTGCGGCTCCCGTTTTTTCGGTGCACGTTAAGTGCTTGTGGTTGCGTTTGCTCCTCTTCGCTAGGAAAGAAGCTCTGCAAGCGGCCCGTGAGAAAGCACGGCAACGGTGCTCGTCGCGCGCGAGATGGCCGTGTAGAGGCGCTTGCGCGAAAGCTCGTCGGTGCCGAAGCGCTTGGCGCTGGCATCGGCGATGATGACGTGGTCGAACTCGAGGCCCTTGGCAAGCGACAGCGGGATGAGCACCGTCCCCGACGCGGGAAGGGCATCGCCTGAGCCGATGGCGCGGATCGATTCGGCCCGTTGCCCCAGAAGGGCGGAAAGCTGCGAGCAGGCTTCCTCATCATAGGCGATGAGCGCGGTGAGCCCGGGCGTGCCGGCGTAGGCATCGAGCTGGGCGTTGAGCGCCCGCAGGTAGGATTCGTCGTCTGCGCAGGCCTCGATCACCGGCTCCACATCGTCGCGCTGGACTGACGAGATGCTCATATCGTCGGGGGTCGCGGCCAGGCGGGCGAACAACGACGTGATTGCCGGCGTCGAGCGGTAGCTCGTCATGAGGTGGCATTCGCTCACCGTGCCACGCGTATGCTCGAGGACGCGCTTCACTTCATCGAAGCTGGCGGTATGCGGCTTGATGGCCTGGTTCTCGTCGCCGAGCAGCAGGAAGTGGGCTCGGCGGAAGTAGCGGGCGAGCACGGCGATCTGCGCCGCGGTGTAGTCCTGCACCTCGTCGATCATCACGTAGCGGGCATCCGACGTGCCCATCCCCGTGACGGCGATCTTCAGGTAGGCCCACTCGATAAACGGCAGCTCCTCTTTGCCGAGCAGGCGCTTGCCGATGCGGTCGATGCGCAGCCAGTAGTCGTTGCGAACCGCCGCGAAGGCGGCCTCGTGGATGGTGCGCAGGTAGCGCAGGGTGTAGGAGCGGGCGAGTTCCTCGTCTTCCATGATGGTCGGTTCGCCGAAGATTCTGATCTGCTCCTCGTGGGAAAGCTCGGCCACTTCGTCTTGCGCCTCTTCGCTTCCCGCAAGCTGCCCCAAGCGGCTTTCCAGGCGCTTTTCCAGTTCCTCGCGGACAAGGGTGATAAGGCGCGGGCCGGCGGGGATGTTCTTGAACTTGTCGGCGACGCGCGCGATCTGCTGGGCGGTGATGAGCTTGCGCCCCTGCGACTTCACGTCGCGGAAGTCCTTGTCGTTGAGGGAAAGCGCCCCGACGCTCGCGTCGATCGCGCGCAGGTCGTCGAGCGACACTTCGCCGTCGGTGAAGTCGCGTCCCGGGGGGACGAGACCCGCGGCGAATTCATCCCAGGTCCAGATGTGGGGGTTGCGCTCGCCCATGTCGGGCAGGACGTTGTCGATGTAGCGGCGAAAGACCGGGTTGGGGGTGATCAGGAAGACCTGGCGCGCGTCGAGGTCGTCGCGGCGTTGGTAGAACAGGTAGGCGATGCGCTGCAGCATGACCGAGGTCTTGCCCGAGCCGGCCACGCCGTTGACGAGCAGCGCGGGAACGTCCTCGTGGCGGATGACGAGGTTCTGCTCCTTCTGGATCGTCGTGGTGATGGCCTGCATCTTTTCCGTGCGCTGGCGCGAGAGCGAGGCGAGGAGCATCTCGTCCTGGATGGCGACGGTCGTGTCGAAGTAGGCGTTCAGGCGGTCGCCCTCGATGTCGAACTGGCGACGCATCTTCAAATCGACGTTGATGGTCCGCCCATTGGCCTGGTAGGAGGTCTTGCCGTTGGCCTGGTTGTAATAGACCTCGGCCACCGGCGAGCGCCAGTCGACCACGAGGCGGCGATAGGAATCGTCCGATATGCCGGCGTTGCCGATGTAGAGCTCCTTAGGCGCGGCGCCGGGCTTGTACTGCAGGACGACCTTCGCGAAGTAGGGCTGCTGCTTGAGCACGCCGATGCGCGAGAGCTTGTCGACGCTCGATGCCTGCATCTGGTTGTAGGCATCGATGACGCTGTTCATGTTCGCGTACTCGACGTAGGTTTCCTGGGCCTCGCCCTCGCTGGCGAAGTTGGAGGCCAGCTCGTCGGCCATGTTCTTCTTGTCCGCCTCGGCTTCTCGTCGCGTTTTGGCGATCTGCCGGTAGGTGGCTTCTTCCATGGCCACGAGCGTGGCGTAGGTTTCGCTGAGATGCTCCTGCTCGGAGTCGAAAACGGGGTCGGACACGGCTACTCGTCGTTTCCGGCGCGCTGGGAATTCTCGAAGGTGAAGCGGCCCATCTTCACTCCGCCGAGGATGTGAAGATGGAGGTGGCCGACCGTTGCGGCGGAGTCAGGACCGGTGTTGATGACCGTGCGGAAGCCCGATTCGTCGACGCCCTTGAGCTTGGCTACTTCGGGGACGACGGACAGCAGGTGGCCGAGCAGATCGGCGGGAACGTTGTCCTGGAGGTTGTCGAAGTGCTGTTTCGGCACGATGAGGGTGTGCACGGGGGCTTCGGGCTCGATGTCGTCGAAGGCGTAGCAGAAGTCGTCTTCGTAGACCTTGGCCGAGGGGATCTCGCCCGAGACTATCTTGCAGAACAGGCAGTCGTTGCTCATGATCGGTCCTTTCGCTTGGCGCGCGAAGGGTCTTCGCGCGACGGATCGTTGTGTGCTGATTGTACTCCATGCCCCCCCTCTTTTCCGTCGTTCGCGGCGGGGGATTCACCCGTCCTCGCGCGTGCGCCGCTCGATCATCTCGTCGTAGCCCTTGAGGGCCGCGAAGGGCATGAACTGGCGTGCGCGGGAGGGATGGGGGCGTGCGGCGTGGGGTCCCTCGAGCGCTACGCGTCGATCGATTTCCGCGAGGAGCCTTCGCCTGCGCCTGCGCTCTTCTTCGGTGAGGCTCTGCTCAGGCACGGTGGCCCCCGATCTGGGAGTTGCGCTCGATGGCGGTTGCCTTGTCCTTCAGGCTCGTGGCCTTGAGCAGCGCGTTCTTCCCGAAGCGATGGCGCACGTCGACGATGGCCCCCTGAAGGTTGCGCTCTTTCTCGTCGGCTTCCTCGTCGTCGAAGAGCGTGCGGGTGCGGTAGGCCTCGTCGACAAGGTCGCCCAGCCCGATGACGATGCGCCTGATGGGAACGTCGCGCCGGACGTTTTGGCCGAAAAGCTCGTTGAAGCGTTCCATCAAGACCCGCCGCGAATCGGTGCGCTGCCCGAGCACGCGGCTTGTCGCGGTATGCGGATAGGCAAGATCGCGCGCGCCGTGCGCGCCTTCGCCTCGGGCATAGCCAACCGAAAGGGAGATGCGCGACGCGACGCGTCGGTGCTCGACGATTTCGAGCACGGATTCGTCGATCATCTCGTGCATGACCATGCGCGCCTCCTCGTAGGAGTAGTCGCATGGCAGGACCTGCCCGTTGGTCATCGACGTGGATTCCGGCTCGTAGGCCTGGATCTCGGCGATGGTGCAGGGCTCCTGCCCCCAGGCGTGGTCGATGAGGTACTCGGCGTTCGCGCCGAACTTGCGGTAGAGCGCCTCGCTCGGCAGGGCGGCGACGCCGGCAAGGTCATGGGCGCCCATCGCGGCCAATCGGCGCGCTATCCCCGGGCCGATGCCCCATATGTCGGTTAAGGGGCGGTGGAACCAGAGCGTTTCCCTGAAGGTTCGCTCGTCCACTTCGCCGATGAAGTCGGGTGAATGCTTGGCGGTGATGTCGAGGGCGATTTTGGCTAGGAAGAGGTTCGGGCCGATGCCCACCGTGGCGTAGATCCCCGTTTCGCGGCGCACGTCTTCGCGCAGGAGGTTGGCCAGGCCCCGCGCGTCGAGCCCGTAGAACGACAGGTAGGGGGTCGCATCGATGAAACATTCGTCGATCGAGTAGACGTGGATGTCGGCGGGGCTGATGCGCTTGAGGTAGAGCCCGTAGATCCGGGACGACACGTCCATGTAGCGTTTCATGCGCGGCGGCGCGATGATCGGGTGGAGACGGCGGGGAACCTGGAACAGGCGGGGGCGGGAGGGGACGCCGAGCGCCTTGAGCGCCGGGGTGACGGCGAGGCAGATGGTGGTGTCGCCGCGCGATTCATCGGCCACGACAAGTCGGGCGCTCATCGGATCGAGCCCGGCATCGACGCATTCGACGCTGGCGTAGAACGACTTGAGGTCGATGCACAGGTAGGTTTTGCTCGCCATCTTCCCTCCTTCGGTTGAGCACTATAATAGAACAGATGTTCGATAATAGCACAAAATCCCGAAGGCCGAAGGGGTGCCGGCGGGACATCACGCGTGCAGGGGATCGGTATAATGCAGAGCGACTACGGAACAGGAAAAGGAGCAGATCCTTACATGGAAGACATCTTGAGCAACGAAGCCGCCGACCAGCCTGCCGAAGAGGCGGGCGAAGGTTCCGATGGCGCGCTCGGCGCGCTTGCCTATCGCCTCTACGACGAGCATCCCGATCTGACCGAGGAGCAGGCGTTCGAGGCCTTCATGGACTGGACCGTCGAGCAGGGCATCGAGCTGTGGGACCACCAAGAGGAAGCGCTCATGTCGCTGATGGTGGGCGATCAGGTGATCCTGGGTACGCCCACCGGTTCGGGTAAGTCGCTCGTCGCGCTGGGGATGCACTTCATGGCGATGTGCTTCGGGGAAACGTCGTATTACACGGCACCCATCAAGGCGCTCGTTTCCGAGAAGTTCTTCCATCTGGTCAAGCTTCTCGGGCGCGAAAACGTCGGCATGATCACCGGCGATGTCCACATCAACACCACCGCCCCGGTCATCTGCTGCACCGAGGAGATCCTCGCCAACCAGGCGCTCGCCGAGGGGGCCGACGCCCCCATACACAGCGTCGCCATGGACGAATTCCACTTCTTCAGCGACCCCGACCGCGGTTGGGCTTGGCAAGTGCCCCTGTTGACGCTGCCCCATACCCAGTTCCTTTTGATGAGCGCCACGCTCGGTGACGTGACCCAGATCAAGGAAACGCTCGCGCGCCAGACGGGTCGGTCGGTGTCGTGCATCATCGACGCGCCGCGTCCCGTGCCCCTATCCTATGAATACGCGCTCACTCCGCTGGAAGCGACCGTCGAGCTTGCCTTGCGCAAGGGCGAAGGCCCGCTCTACCTGGTCCACTTCTCCCAGGACGCCGCGCTGTCGAGCGCCAGCTCGCTCGCGAGCTACGGCGTTGCCTCGAAGGAGGAGCGCGAGGCGGTGAAGGAGGCCCTCAAGGGCGCGCGCTTCACCACGGCCTTCGGCAAAACGCTCAAGCGTCTTTTGGGCTGCGGGGTCGGCGTGCACCACGCGGGCATGCTGCCGCGCTACCGTCTGCTCGTCGAGAAGCTTGCCCAGCAAGGTCTTCTGCCCGTCATCTGCGGTACCGATACCCTCGGCGTCGGCATCAACGTGCCCATTCACACGGTGGTCCTGACGCAGCTGACGAAGTTCGACGGCCATCGCATGCGCCGTCTGCGTTCGCGCGAGTTCCATCAGATCGCCGGCCGCGCGGGACGTTCGGGCTTCGACACCGAAGGCGTCGTCATCGCCGAGGCGCCCGAGCACGCCATCGAAAACCACAAGGCGGAAATCAAGGCGGCGGGCGATCCGAAGAAGCTGCGCAAGATAAAGAAGAAGAAGCCGCCCGAGAACTTCGTCAACTGGGACGAAGCGGTGTTCGATCGCCTTAAGGAATCCGTTCCCGAGCAGCTCAAGCCCCGCATGCGCATCACCCATTCGATGGTGCTCGCCGAAGTCGAGCAGGGCGGGGATGCGCGCAGCCGCGTCGAGACGCTCATCGCCGACTCGATGCAGACAGATGAAGAGAAACTGGCCCTTTCGCGCCGCGCCGACGAGGTGTTCACCACCTTGATCGATGCCGGCGTGGTGGAGCTCGACGCCGACGAGCAGGGGGATCCGCTCTATCGCGTGACCGTCGACCTCCCCGAGGATTTCGCGCTCGACCAGCCATTGTCCCCGTTCATGCTCGCCGCCCTCGAGCTGTTCGACCCCGAATCGGAGGACTACGCCCTCGATGTCGTGTCCCTGGTCGAGGCGACGCTCGAGGACCCGCGCCAGGTTCTGAGGGCTCAGGAGCGCAAGGCCCGCGACGCTGCGATGGCGGAAATGAAGATGGAGGGCATCGAGTACGAGGAGCGCATGGAGCGCATTTCCGAGGTGACCTACCCGCGCCCGCTCGAGGATCTGCTGCAATCGGCGTTCGACACCTACTGCCAGGGCGTTCCGTGGGCGCGTGACTACTACCTGCGCCCCAAGTCGATCCTGCGCGACATGCTCGAGAGCGCTTCGGACTTCAAGGGCTACATTCAGCGCCTTGGCATCACCCGCTACGAAGGGGCGCTTCTTCGCTATCTTTCCGAGGCGTTCCGCTCACTCGACCGCACCGTGCCCGAGCCGAAGCGCGACGAACGCTTGAAGGATATCGTCGCGTGGCTCGGTTTGGTGGTCAGGTCGGTCGACTCGAGCCTGGTCGATGAATGGGAGGCCGCCGGCAGCGCGCTCGAGGCCGCGCCGCCTTCTGAAGGCGAGGCGGTTGTGCTCGATCGCCGCGGACTGACGGTGCTCGTGCGCAACGCCCTGTTCCTGCGCGTGCGCCTGGC
The DNA here is from genome assembly GCA_959607715.1 of uncultured Eggerthella sp. Lineage (GTDB taxonomy): Bacteria > Actinomycetota > Coriobacteriia > Coriobacteriales > Eggerthellaceae > Anaerotardibacter. The sequence continues at coordinate 35,299 of CAUHNN010000010.1, forward strand.
TTCCAAGGACGACGTGGAAACGCTTGGGGAATTGGACGCCGAATGGGGCTTCGGTCCCCGCGCGTGGCGCCAGGCCCTCGACGCGTTCAACGACGAGCACGACGAGCTCCTTCTCGATGCCGATGCCCGTTCCAACGCGTACTTCGTGGTCGACGACGCGGACGAGAAGGCCGACCACGTCTGGCACGTTCGCCAGATCTTCCACGACGGTGACTTCGCCAACGACTTCGCGATCGTCGCCGACGTGGATCTCGATGCCACGCAGCAAGGCGACGGCGTGGTGTTCTCGAAGTACCGAGCAGGATTCGTCGATGAGATCGACGGCTAAGGGGAAAGAGGGAAAGCCATGAGGATCGCGGTCATCGCAAACGAGGAGAGGTATCGCTTGTTCGCTCCTTCCGAGCGGGTGTTCAAGGACCATGAGGTTGCGTTCTTCCCGCTGGACACGCCCGATGAGCGGATAGCCCGGGAATGCCCCGATGCCGAGGTTCTGCTTGTCGACGCCATCGCGCCGGTGTCGGCCGGGCTCATCGCCGCGCTTCCTGCGCTCAAGATGATCCATTCCGAAGGCGTGGCCGTCAGCGCTATCGATTGCCGCTCGGCGCAGCAGCGGGGCGTGTACGTTTGCAACAACAAAGGGGGCAACGCCGGCGCGGTTGCCGAGCAGGCCCTCATGCTCATGCTCGGTTTCCTGCGTGGCGTCGTCGCCGGCAACGAAAGCGTGCTCGAGGGACGCCAGATCGAGCGCAAGGAGAAGATGATGCTCGAGGGCATCACCGATCTGGCGGACTGCACTGTCGGGCTGATCGGCCTCGGCGACATCGGCCAGGCGACGGCTGCGCGGCTGGCGGCGTTCGGCTGCCGGTGCCTGTACTGGTCGCGCACGCACCGCGATGCGGCCCTCGAGGAGAGCCTCTGCGTGACGTATGCGCCGCTGCCCGAGCTGCTTGGGCGAAGCGATATCGTGAGCCTTCACGTGGCGGTGACCGACGACACGCTTCGCTTCATGGACGCCGAGCGCTTCTCCTTGATGAAGGGAGGCGCGCTTCTGGTGAACACGGGGCGTGGTGAGTTGGTCGACAACGAGGCGCTGATAGCCGCACTCGATCAGGGCACGCTTTCTGGCGCGGCGCTCGACGTGTGCGATCCCGAGCCCGTCGCCTTCGACAATCCGGTCGTGGCCTATGCGCGCGAGCATCCCGGGCGCGTTCTCTTCTCGCCGCATATCGGCGGGGTGACGACAGGTAGCTTCAAGCGCATGCATGCGCATATGTGGGAAAACGTCGAGCGCATCGCGCGCGTCGAGCGTCCCGACTGCGTCGTGAATGGGCTATGAGCGTCAGCGGATCGAGTAAAAGCTCGCTTGCCCTTCACCAGAGGCCTGCCGTGCCTGGCGTGCGTTCCACCTTCGGCACCATGACCGAGCTCAACAACAGCGTGCGCCTGCCGGTCACGCGCTGCGACTAGAGCGTGACCGGCAGGTACGTGTAGCGCATCGCCGCTTGTGCGCGCAAGTCTGATCAACCCGCCATCGTCTGTCGCGTGGACTGCGCGTCGTCGGCAGTCACCACGCAAACCATCTCTCCTTCGTTCCAAGCGAGAAACCCCGCCGGGATGCGGCGGGGTTTCTCGTGATGCGAAATAGTTCGGCGTATGGGTGGGCGGCGTCTCTACTTCTTGTACTTCTTCACGAGCTGACGGCCGGAGATGTAGTCCATGATCTCGGTCGTGCCGCCGGCGAATTCGTAGCCCTTGAGATCGTTCCAGATACGACCCGCGCTGATTTCCTTGGTGTAGCCGATGCCTGCGTAGATGGACAGGGCATGCTCGGCGACCTTGGTGAGGTTCTGGCATGCGTAAGCCTTCAGGAGCGCGGATTCGAGGCGGGTCGACTGACCCTTGTCGAGCATCGTGGTGACCTTGTAGAGGCGGGTGCGCACGTTATCGAGGATCGTCTCCATTTCAACGAGGTGCTGCTGGATGGCGGAGATGTGGCCGATGGGCTTCTGGAAGCAGATGCGCTCGGAGCAGTAGGCGCCGACTTCGTTCATGACGGCTTGGGCCTGTCCAAGGGCCTGAGCGACGACCAGGCAGCGCTCGAACTCGAGCTTCTTCATGAGGAGCTTCCAGCCTTCGCCGGGGTTGCCGAGGCGCATGTCTTCGGTCAGGACGACGTTGTCGAAGAAGCAGTCGACGAACGGGACGATCTGCTGGCCGATCTTCTCGAGGCCGCCGTAGGTGTAGCCCTCGATGCCGTTGGGGATCATCCAGAGGGAGTAGTCGTTGTTCTCGTAGGAGGGATCCTCGTCCTTGGCGACGAGGATGGTGTATTGGGAAAGGTGAGCCAGGGTGACCCAGGTCTTCTGGCCGTTGAGCAGGTAGGTGCCGTCGGGTTGCTTGACGGTGACGCAGGTCATGGCGTTGTTGTCGGAACCGGCGCCGGGTTCGGAGATGGCGGTGACGGCGATGCTCGTGCATTCGACGTTGTTCACCACGTCCATGATCTTCTGCTGCTGCTCTTCATTGCCGAATTCGATGACGTCCATGATGGAGTTGAAGTCGGTCTGGAACGGCAGGACGCAGCCGGTGTACTCATGCAGTTTCTCCATGAGCGCGACGAGGGTCAGCTTGTCGCAGGGGATACCGCCGACTTCTTCGGGAAGGCCGAGGTGCATGAAGCCCAACTCGCGGAATGCCATGGCGGCCTCGAGGCTGATGTGGTGGTCAACCTCGTAGGCTTGCTTCACCGCTTCGGGGGTGAAGTACTTTTCGGCGTATTCCTTCGCGCTTGCGAAGAAGAGCTCCTGGTCGGGTGTGAAATCAAAATCCATGCTGGTCCCTCCTGCATCATATGATGGAATAACACGTTCATTTCGTGTCTGGTCAGATGGTATATGCAAAACGAGGGAAGGAATAATGAAAGATTATGCCGGTTTGCCTTCAGCTCCATAATGCGCGGGAATAGGTTTCGCTCCGTCGATGCGCCGTGCGAGAAAAAAGCGACCCTCGAAAAGAGGGTCGCTATTCTGCGTGGCGGAGAGGGGAGGGCCCCGTTATTTCGCCAGACCCACTTCCTTGAAGTAGGCATCGACATCGTCTTCCCAGGTGGGAAGTTCAGCGCCGAACATCTCGAGCATCAGGCTTTCGAGCATCACCTGCTCGGCGGTGACGATGTCGGACTCGGGCACGAGCACTTGGGAGGGGTCGTAGCCGCAGGTCTCCAGTACGCGGGAGAGGAAGTCGTAGCGGCTTGCGACGCCGCGGCTCGTCACATGGAGCACGCCCGTCGCCTTCTTGTTGATCGCCTTCACCAGGAAGTCGACGTAGGTGGAAATGGAAGTGGGGGAGGCGAACTGGTCGGTTCGGGCGACGATGGTCTTGCCCGCCTTCGCAGCGTCGAGCGCCGCCTTCACCTGTCCACCGTAGATGCTGTAGACCCACGAAGAGCGGATGATCAGATGATCGGGGGTGGTGTCGCGCACCATGACCTCGCCCGCGCGCTTCGATTTACCGTAGGGGGTTTCGGGGTGGGGCGTGTCGAACTCGTTCGCGGGTTCGGGCATGCGCACGGGGTAGACGTCGTCAGTGGAGATCTGCACCATACGTGCGCCGATGTTGTTCGCGGCAAGGGCGACGTTGCGAGCGCCGAGGGCGTTGACTTCGTAGGCGTTGATGCGGTTGTTGAGGCCCGTCACCTCACGCGAGATGGCGGCGCAGTTGATGATGACGTCAGGGCGCAGATCCTGGGCGAAGGCATCGACGAGGTCGGCGTCGCATACGCTCAATTCGGAACCTGTGCCAACGACGCGGCAGTTGTAGGTGGATTCCAGGCGACGGGAAATCTCGCTTCCCAAAAAGCCGTGGCATCCGGTTATCCAGATGAGTTCTTTTCTATCCAAAATAGTCCCTTTCTCGTGGGATGAGGCCTTTCGGGGCCCTCCTGCCGTGGCGGCGGAAGGGCGGAAGGGCGGGTTTAAGCGGCTTCAGGGCGCGGCGTGTTGTCTTTATCGCTGGGCTTGTTGCGGTGAAGCACCTTCTGGAAGAAGAAGAAGCCAGCTACGATAGCGAAGCCGATCAGGTTGATCCAGACCGTGCTGATCTCGTGCATGCCCGCCATCGGGATCATGATCAGCAAGCCTGCACCTATGGCAATTACGCGCAGGATCGGGTTGATTTTGCCGAATAGGTAGCCCTGCAGGCCGGCTGCGATGGCGAACAGGCCGCACAGCGCGAGCACGACGTTGAGGACGACGAACGGCGCTTCGACCGGGACCTGCATGATCAGAGCCGGGAAGAACGCGAAGATGTAAGGCACGATGTATGCCGCGATGCCGAGGCGCGTTGCATTGACCGCAGTGCGCATGGGCTTCGACTTCGCGATCGCGCTTCCTGCGTATGCGGCAAGGGCGACCGGCGGCGTGATGTCGGCCAGGATACCGAAGTAGAAGACGAAGAAGTGGGCGCTGACCAGCGGCACGCCGAGCTGGATCAGGATCGGGGCGCACGTGGCGGCCATGATGCAGTAGTTGGCCGTGGTGGGGACGCCCATGCCCAGGATAATGCAGCAGAACATGGTCAGGATCAGACCGATGATCAGCATGTCGCCGGACGCGAGGACGATGACGTTGATGAGCGTCGAGGCCAGGCCGGTGATGGTGATGCAGCCAGCGATGAGGCCGGCGAGCGCGCAGGCGACGGCGACGGCGATGGTGTTGCGGGCGCCGGCCGCGAAAGCGTCGGCTGCGGTGAGGAGAGCGGCCTTGAGGGTGTCGACGAAGACAGTGGCGAAGGTGGCTTCGTCGGTTTTCTCAGCCCAGTTGGTCAGGAAGAAGTGGATGAAGCCGATGACGAACGCGACGAAGATCGAGATGGCTGCGGAAACGGCCATGGTGTAGATGCCTGCGGAAACGATCCAGACCAGCACGACGAGCGGGATGATCAGATAGCAGTTCTTGAGCAGGTAGATCCACGTGGGAAGCTCGTTCCAGGGGATACCCTTGAGCCCACGGCTCTTGGCCTCGAGGTGGACGGTGAAGAAGATGCCGCCGAAGTAGAGGATCGCCGGGATGATGGCGATCGTGGCGACCTGAATGTAGGGAATGCCCATGTACTCGGCCATGAGGAAGGCGGCAGCGCCCATGATGGGGGGCATGATCTGGCCGCCGGTGGAGGACGCCGCTTCGACGGCGCCCGCGAATTCGGGGCGATAGCCGGTCTTCTTCATCATGGGGATGGTGACCGAGCCGGTGGTCACGGTGTTGCCGACCGAAGAGCCGGCAACCATGCCGCACAGCGCCGAGGAGATGACCGAAACCTTCGCCGCGCCGCCGCACGACCAGCCGGCGATGCGGTTGGCGAAGGAAATGAAGAAGTTCGCGATGCCGGTGCGCTCAAGGAACGCGCCGAAGATGATGAACAGCACGATGTAGGTGTAGCAGACGTTGGTGGGAGTGCCGATGACGCCGCTGGTGGTGTAGAAGAGCTTCTGGATGATGTTGGACAGAGCGCGGCCCAGATCGGAGCTGAACGAGGTCTGCCAGTAGAAGGCGTACAGAAGCAGGCAGCCGACGACGACGATGATCGGGATGCCGACGCAGCGACGGCAGAGCTCGACGAGCACGCCGATGCCGACGACGCCCAAGACGACCTCGAGCACGCCGATGCGGGTGCCCATCATGAGAATGTCGACCGTGTTGAAGGAGTAGTACATGAAGGCTCCCGCGCCTGCGACCATCAAGACGATGTCGTACCACGGGATATGGTTGGGTTTGTGCCCCGTCTTCCGGGACGGGTACATCAGAAAGCCGATGACGATGACGAACGCCAGGAAGCGGGCCAGGCGCGTCTCGGCTTGCTCGACGCTGAAGAGCGTCATGTAGAGGCAGTAGACCGAGAAGATGATCATGACGGCCGTGACGACCATCTTGGGAACGCCTTCCCAGATGCGCGTGTTCGATTCGCGATCGTATTTGCGCATGACCTCGTCGACGTTCACCTCGGTTTCTTCATCCGGGGCCGCCTCGGCTGCGGTCACCTCTTTGATCTTGCGGATTTTCATAGGCTTCTCCTTCGTTGCTGTGGTCGTTTGGGTTCGCGCACGTCTTTTCGAAGGGTAAAGGGACGGGCGCGAATCCAAATCCTCGAGCATCAATCAGGGCTGCGACGGATATCCGCCGCAGCCCTGAAGGTCGAGTGGGGGGGGTGCGCTTGCCGTCTGGGGCAAGGCGCCTGATCGATGCTCGATCGGTTACTTGGTGGCTACTTCGACGCCCTGCTCGCTGAAGTACTTAGCAGCACCTGCATGGTAGGGGACGGACTTGAAGGAAGCGGCCTGCTCCAGATCGAGCTCTTCGTACTTGGCGTGAGCATCGGACTGGGCTTCCTTGCCGTCGAAGAGGGACTTGGTGAACTTGTAGATGGTCTCTTCGTCGACGGAGTCGTTAGCGAGGATGACGGCACCGACGGAAACGGTGGTGACGTCCTTATCCATGCCGCTGTAGGTGCCGGCCTTGATGACGGTCTCGGTGTAGTAAGGAGAGGTCTTCTGGAGGGCGGCGATGTGCTCGTCGTCCATGGAGACGAGGTAGGCCTGCTTGGTGGTGGACAGGTCGGTGATGGCGGTGGTGGGAGCGCCGGCGACGATGAAGGCGGCGTCAACCTTGCCGTTCTTCAGGGAGTCGGCGGAGTCGGCGAAGTTCTGGTAGACGGGGGTGATGTCCTTCTCGGCATCGATGCCGTAGGCGCCGAGGATGTCGACGGCGTTGAAGTACACGCCGGAGTTAGCTGCACCGACGGAGACGGTCTTGCCCTTGAGGTCGGCAACGCTCTTGATGTTGGCGTCGCAGGTCACGATCTGGACCTGCTCCTGATAAAGGTTGGCGACGACGGAGAAGTCCTGGTAGGCAGCGCCGTCGAAGAGGCTCGTGCCGTTGTAGGCGTAGGTTGCGACGTCAGTCTGGCAGAAGGCGAGCTCGGCCTCGTTGTGCTGGAGCGCTTCGATGTTGGCCTTGGAGCCTTCGCTGGACAGGGCGTTGACCTTCACGTCTGCGTTGTTGGTGGCGTACTGCGCGAGGACGGTGCCGTATGCGTAGTAGGTGCCGGATTCGCCGCCGGTGACGAATCGAAGTTCGCTGTTGGAGCTGTCGGACGAGTTGCTCGAACCGCAACCGACCAAAGCAAGGGCCATCGCCGCGGCGAATGCCGTGACGAGAACGGCCATGAGCTTCTTCTTCATGTTCTTCTCTCTTTCCTTTTACAGGGGATTGCCTTCAAGCGGATGGAGCCCGGCGAAACGACGAGCCCCTCCGTTTGGATTTGATGATTTTACGTTATTCGAACGAATATGTGAGTAAATTGTCAAATAACTTTGTTGTGCGACAAATATTCTTGGATGAAAGGGAAAGCATGGCGCTCGATGGATGGGACTGGTTCATCAAACTGGCCGAAAACGAGAATTTCCGCAAAGCAGCGGAACGAATGCAGATATCCCAGCAGACGCTGAGCGCGCGCCTCGTTTCCCTTGAGAAGAGCCTCGGGGCCAAGCTCGTCGTGCGCGGTACCCCGCTTTCCCTCACCCCCGCAGGCAAGGTGTTCCTTATGTATGCGCGCGAGCAGCGCCAGGCGCGCCTCGATATGGAGCGCGAGATCGGCGAGGTCACCGGGGGCGGCGGCGAACTCAAAGTCGGCATTTCCCACATGCGGGGCCGCTACCTCATGCCGCGTGCCGTGAGCGCTATGTCGCAGCGCCTTCCGGGGGTGAGCGTCCATTTGTCGGAAGGGACGAACCGCACGCTTCTGCGCATGGCCGAACAGGGTGAAGTCGACGTGGTCATCGCCCGCTTCAGCAGCGCCCATCCCGGCGTCGAGGTGACGCCTCTGTACCGCGAGCGCGTCGTGCTCGCCTTGCGCGCCGATCTGCTCGAGGAGACGCTGGGGCTTCCCGTCGATCAGGCCCTCGAGAAGGTGAGGGCAGAGGGTCTATCTTGCTTGGCTTCCTGCCCCTTCGTCCTAGGCTCGGTCGACGACATCGCCGGGCGCGTGGCGTATTCCGAGCTGCGCAACGCCGGCATCAAGCCGCGTGTCGTCGCATCGAGCGAGAACCTGCCGACCCTCGTGGCCATGAGCGCCGCCGGGCTCGGCGCCGTGTTCTGCCCGACGAGCATGCTCAACATGGCCGGTGGAGCATCTGGCCTGGTGAGCATCGCCTTGTCCGAGCAGGCGATGTGCACCATCAGCCTCGGCATTCCCATGCGAGCCGCGCGTTGGGAAGCGGTCGCGACGTTTGCCGACGTGATGAAGGACATCGCACGCGAAGAAGAGGGGAAGTAGCCATGGGGCAGTCATTTCAGGAAAGCGCCTTTCTCATGCCGTCCGTCTTTTCGGGTAGGCCGCGCATCGAGGAAGTGGCGCCGGAGGTCTTTCGCATCGATATGTGCGTGCCCGAAGCGCTCGGCGCCACCAATTCGTATCTGTTCAGGGCCGATGGCGTAGACGATTCCGGGCGCTCGCTCATCGTCGATGTGGGGACGAGTCAGCCTGAGACGAAGCGCTTGTTCGATTGCTCGCTTTCGGATCTGGGCGTTGCGTGGGAAGACGTCGATGTGTTCATCACCCATTTTCATTGGGATCACTGCGCGGGCCTGTCCCGCATCTCCCGCCAGGGCATGACGGTGTACGGCGGGCTCGACTCCTTCGCCGATCGGCGCGTGCCGATCATGGGGGGCCGTGCGATTGCGAAGATCGAGCGGCAGGTGAGCGCCGCTCATGGGATCGTCGACGATTTCGACGAGCGCTATTGGGAGCCGATGCGCGATAAGGGGTGGGGCGACGTTCCCTTGACCCGCTTGCATGAAGGCGACGAACTCGTCGTGGGTCGCTATCGCCTCGAGGTCCTGGAAACCCCCGGCCATGACATGAACCATCTCTGCTTGATCGATCGCCGGACGGGGCTGTTCGTCGGGGGCGATCAGGTGATGCAGGATCTCTATCCGTCGGTCCTTCTCGAATCAGACGTTGATCAGGTCGCTTACTACTTCGAAACCATGGAGCGGCTTTCCCGCCTGAAGTCCGATCTGGTCCTGTGCGGCCACGGAAGGGAATGCACCGACCTTTCAGCTCGTTGCGCGCAGATCGTTTCCCACCTCGAGCGTCAGCTCGATGATTTCTTGGAATTGTGCGGCAATGGCTGCACGGATCCCGGCGAACTGGCGTATCTGTCGACGCATCGGCCGCGTCGTACTCCCTGGGAGGAGCGTAGCGTGTTCGGGCGTTGCGCTCTGCTCGGTCAGACCATGGCGTTCCTCAAGCATTTCGTCGTCACCGGGGATCTGCCCGACGTCTATGAGCTTACCTTGTTGAAGTGAGGGCCGTTGCGCCGCTGCTGAAGCCCACGACGCCGATCACCCAATCGATCTGCCGATTCGCTTGCATGCTCCTAGACTCGAGGTAGGGAGAATGAGTAAAGGAGGTTGGATCATGAAAAGCCTCGTAGCCTACTTCTCATGGTCGGGCGCCACGCGTGGCTTGGCGCAGGACATCGCTCGCAAGACGGGATCCGATCTGTTCGAGATCGCCCCATCATCCGAGTATTCGCGCGACTACAACAGCGTCATGGAAGAATCCGAACGTGAGGTGAAGAATCACGTTCTGCGCCCCATCGACGATTCCGCGCTCGACTTCAGCGCTTACGACATCATTTACGTGGGGACTCCTGTATGGTGGGGGACGATGGCTCCGCCGATCGCTTCGTTTCTTGACGAGCACGAATGGGTCGGCAAGGTGGTGATGCCCTTCTGCACCCATGGCGGCGGCGGAAAGACCTTCACCGAGAAAGACATGAAGAAGCTGTTCGGGGGAGCCGATGTTCGACCGATGTTCGTCTCTCGCTCGCGCGATCATCGCGCCGACGAAGCGAAGCTCGACGCCTGGTTGATCAAGAACGGTTGCGCAGCAGCCGTAAGCGCCTAGATGAAGAGAAGGAGCCCCATCGGTGGGGTTCCTTCTGGTTCTATTTGACGATCAGCACCGGGCAACTTGTGTGCTCGGCCACCTCGCGGCTCACGCTTCCAAGCAGTTTTTCCTTCAGCCCGCTCAGGCCGCGCGATCCGATGACAACGAGGTTCGCATCGGATCGGTTGGCGGCGTTGACGATGGTCGTCGCCGGGTCGCCTCCTCGCACCGTTTCGATCGCGCGGACATCGGCCTTCTCGAGGATGGCTCTCGCCGCTGCGGTTGCCTTGGATGCCTTTTCCTTGTCGGCGTTCGACGAGGTTTTCATCACCGAGATCACCTCCACGTGCTCGGAACGGGAAAGGTCCATGGTGCTCGTTGCGAAGGAAACCGCGTCAAGCGATGGGCGCGAGCCGTCGGTGGCGATGATCACGGTCTCGACCGACGGAGTGAAGTCGCTTTCGATGCTCTTCTCCAGGCGCTGGGCGTCAAGGCGGCGGTTGCGGAAGTAGACGGCCCAGTTGGCCGCCAAGAAGACCAGGTTTATCAGGTAGACGATGAGGACCCAGTTGATGGTGTCGGAGCAGATCTTCGCCGCGATGCCGGCAAGGTATCCCGCAGTGATCAGCAGGATGAATTGCCAGCTGGTGCCCGCCGCAGTGCCCGCCTTGAAGTTCTTGTATGCGTTAAGCGGCCACGACAGGCCAAAGCAGGTGAGCATGGCCGCTTCGAGAATCTGTCCGATCATGGGTTCCTCTTCGCTTTCATCGATCGACGTTCGCCGCGCTTCTTCGGGTCGGCGCGGCACTGTTCATTCAGCAATCGATCATAGCCCTTCTCGTGACGCGTGTCCTAACGGTTTTGGGAAATCGATAGCGCGTCCACTTCGCATGCGGGTCGCTCCTCGCGGCATTCGGACGTTTTGCCCAAGCGCAGAAGCGGCCGGGAGGATGGTGCGGTATCGTGTGAAGCTATGGAAAAACGTCTCGGGAAAGGGATCGAACGATGAACAACGAATGCATGTCATCTGTCGATGAGCTGAAGCGCTCCATCGTCCAGGCGGTAGGCGATGTGCGCGAGAGCAAGCCCCTCGTGGGCTCCCTGACCAATGCCGTCACGATGGATTTCGTCGCAAACGCCCAGTTGGCGATCGGGGCATCTGCGGCGATGGTGTACCTTGCCGACGAGGCCGAGTGCCTTGTCGCCGCAGGGAGCTCGTTCTACGTGAACATGGGTACGTTGCTGCCGTTGCACGCCGAATCGATCGTCGCCGCCGGCCGTGCTTCCCATGAGGCGGGAAAGCCCTGGGTCCTCGATCCGGTCGGTATCGGCATCGGCACGCTTCGCACCTCGATTCTCGCCGAGCTCAAGCGCTTCAGGCCTACGATCGTGCGAGCCAACGCCTCGGAGGTCATCGCCCTTGCCGATCTCTGGGGGCTCGAATCCGTTCCCGATGCCCTGTCGCGTCCGCGCGGGGTGGATTCCACCGACGACGTCTCGGTGGCTGCGGCTTCTGCCGTCGCGATAGCTCGCTGGACGGGCGGCGCCGTCGCCGTTTCGGGGCGCGACGACCTCGTCACCGACGGTTCGGCGATCGTCACGCTTTCCGGCGGCAGTCCCCTCATGGAGAAGGTGACGGGCTTCGGCTGCTCGTTGGGCGGTGTCGCCGCGTCGTACGCCGCTATCGCCGATCCGTTCGTCGCCGCTCTCGCCGCTTCGGCGCACTACGACGTCGCCGGCGTTCGTGCCGAGCAGGGTGCTTCGGCTCCGGCTTCGTTCAAGGTCGCTTTCATCGACGAGCTGTACCGCCTCTCCGCCGACGAGATCGCCGCCTGCCCGCTTTCCCTCGAAAGGACGATTCGATGAATACGCTCGTTGCCGTTGCCATCGCCCCTTTCGGCGAAGGCGAGGAGCTTTCCGCACACGTTGCCGAAGTCGTCCGCGTCATACGTGAGTCGGGTCTGCCCAGCAAGACCTATTCGATGTTCACGGAAATCGAAGGGGAGTGGGACGAGGTCATGAAAGTCGTCAAAGATGCCACGTTCGTCTTGGCTGAGCGGGGTATTCGGACAGAGGTGGTGTTGAAGGCCGATATCCGTCCCGGCTACACCGACACGATGAATCGCAAGGTGGCGCGTCTGGACGAGGCCCTTGAGAAGCAGGAGGGAAATGAGCATGCGTGAAAAACTCGACATTTCCGCGTATCTGGTCCTTGGACCGGAGAACACGCTCGGTCGTTCGGTTTCGTCGGTGATCGGCGATGCGCTCGATGCGGGGTTCACCTGCATCCAGATCCGCTCGAAGGAATGCTCGGCCCGCGAGCTGATGGAACTTCTTTCGCAGGCTGCCGATACGATCGCCTCGCGCGGCAAATCCGATTCCGTCGCGCTGCTCGTCGACGATCGCCTCGATGTGGCGTATGCCTGTCGCCGTGCCGGCGTCAAGGTCGATGGGGTGCATGTGGGTCAGAGCGACGTTCCGGTCGAGGCGTGTCGCGCATTGCTCGGGCCTGACGCCATCGTCGGGTTGTCGGCCCGTGCTTCCGAGATGCTTGAATACGTGAAGACGGCCGACGTGAGCGGCGTCGACTACTTCGGCGTCGGTCCGCTCCATGAAACGCAGACGAAGCCCGACTGCGGCGTGGACGACGAGGGGAACCTGATCGTCAAGACGCTTGACGACATCGCGGATCTTCATCGGGTGAGCCCGGTTCCGATCGTCGTCGGCGGCGGGGTAAAAGCTGGTGATCTACCTGCACTCAAGAAGACGGGAGCGGAAGGCTTCTTCGTTGTATCGGCTGTCTGCTCGGCCCCCGATCCTGGTACTGCGGCGCGGGAGCTTGTTTCCGCCTGGAGCTAAATGAACGGTATTCCGTCCATGCCCTGCTCGCCGAAAGCGAGCAGGGCATTATTTTTCTTCGGGGAGGTACAAGGCGCGTTCGAGCAGCACGAAAAGGGTGGGGTCGATTTCCTCGTTGCGCATACAGGCGAGAAGCGATTCCCAGGTGAAGCGGCAGACGCCCTCGACGGTCAGAGGGCCGTTTTCCTGGAAGAGCCGCGGGTCGATGCGCGGATCGCGCAGGAGGATGTGGGCAAGGCCGTTTTGGATGTGCTTGAAGTAGCGCTCTTCCTTGCGAAGGCCGGCGTCGATGCTTTTTTTATCGAGCGCGGCGAGTTGGACGAGCCACGTTTCTTGGAAGTCGGTAACGGCTTCGTGGAGTTCGTTGGAAAGGCGCCGGCAAAAATCGACGAAGCCCTCTCCGTCGAGGGCGATCATCGCTTTGGCGGGTATCGCGTCATGCCAATAGAGCGCGACGACTTCGGAAACCAGGTCGGCTTTGGTGGGGAAGTAGTTGTACAGTGACCCGACGGAAACTCCGCAGGCGTTCGCGACGCTGCGCATGTTCACGTGTTCGAGCCCCTCATCGCAGGCCAGGGAGAAGGCTGCGTCGAGGATGTGCTGCTTGTCTATGATGGCTTTGTTTCCCATTGGTCTACCTTGCTCGATGTGGGCAGTCTGAATTCTAACGCATGAATTGTGAACGATTCTTGTGCCTCGGCATTCCCCTTGCGTATTCGATTCTTCTCGTTAAAATGAACATTGTTCAATAATGAACAATGTTCAATATTGATACAAGAAACCAAAGGGAGTGGGATCTTATGAGTATGGAATTGATCGCGGCGGTCGTGGCCATCACGTCGGCATTGGCCTTCTATACCATCGGCGTATTCTCCGAGCGTAAACTCGGTTACCTGAAGCGTTCGCATCTCGTGTTCTTCTGGCTCGGTTTGGTGTGCGACACCACTGGCACGATGATCATGTCGAACATCGCGCAGGCTTCGGGCGGATCGGGCATGGGGATCCATGCGGTGACGGGAATGCTGGCCATCGTTTTGATGCTGATCCATGCTACGTGGGCGACGGGCGTCTACCTGAAGGGCAGCGATCGCATGCGCACCTTCTTCCATCGTTTCAGCAGCATCGTGTGGCTCGTTTGGCTGGTCCCTTACATCATCGGAATGCTCGTGGGAATCCCGGCTATACACCTTCTTCCCGTGTGCGCCATCGGCACGAGCGTGATCGTGGTGACGCTGTTCGCTATCTTCATGTTGCGCACGCCTCGTTCGAAGAAGCATCAACACTAAGGATTGGACGGGCCCCATGGGGAAGAGGGGCCTTCCTTCTCGGAGCGCAGACCGCCAAGCTCGGTCTGCGCTTTTCTTTTTCCCGTAGCCTCTCGCCGCAGGGGGAAAAGACGGGGCTTCATGCGGCGTCATCGAGTACAATCGACGCAACTTGCCTACGTTCATGAAGGGGAGGTTCGTCATGAAGGGGAATCTAAAGCAGCGAATCTGGGGGGCTGTCGGTTTGATCTGCTTTGCCCTAGGCGCCTTCGGCGCGTTCGTGCCCCTGTTTCCCACCACCCCGTTTCTCCTGTTGGCGAGCTTCTGTTTCGTGCGCAGCTCGCCTCGGCTCAACGAATGGTTCGAGGGGACAGAGCTGTATCGGCGTTTCTTCGCGAACTATATTTCCCGTCGCGCCATGACCGTAGCCGAAAAGGCGAAGATCATCCTCCCCGTTACCGTGCTCCTTGCGATCTCCTTTGCGGTGATGGGCGACGTGCCCGTTGGCAGGGCCGTGGTCACCATTGTGTGGGTTGCGCATCTCGTGTACTTCGGGGCCGTGGTCAAGACGGCTCGCTCTGAAGGAGAGCCTTCTCGCCGCGTTCGTTAGCGCGTGGCGCCGTTCCCTCAGTACAGATCCACTCGTCGGTGGGAAAGAGCGGGCATGGCGGTGCGCGTTTTCGCCACGAGGCTGCTATCGATCGAGGCCACGGCCAGCCCGTTGCCGTGGATGCTCGGCTTCACCTCGCGTCCGAGGGGATCGAAGACGCAGCACGACCCGACGCAGCCTTCGTCGGGTCGACTCAATCCAGCGACGTACATGCCGTTTTCGATGGCGCGCGCCTTCAATAGCGCGATCCACTGATCTTGTTTGCAGGGGCCGTCGACCCAGGCGGCGGGGAAGACCATCATCTCCGCCCCGTCGAGCGCGGCTGCTCGCGCCACTTCGGGGAATCGCAGGTCGTAGCAGATTCCCATGCCCAGCGTGCAGAAGGGCGTGGCAATGGGGGAGAAGAGGCGATCGCCTGCCTGCATGCGCGATGATTCCCTAATCGCCCCGGCGTCGAAAAGATGCGTTTTGCGGTAGGTGCCGCGGATGGTTCCCGCTTCGTCGATGATGGCGGCCGTGTTGTAGGGCGGTCCTTCTGGTGCCCGCTCGTTCATCGTGACGATAAGCCAGATGGCATGGTGCTGCGCGATTGCGCGCATGGCCGCCATGAACGGTCCCTCGAGTGTTTCCGCCGCGTCGGCGAAGTGGGTTGGCTCGAGGAGCAGCGAGGTCATGAGCCCTTCGGGGAAGATGAGGACGTCGACGCCGAGCGCGGCGGCGCGTCGTGCGGTTGCGTCGACGAGTGCGACGGTGTCTCCGTCGTTAGGGCGCGGTTGCGATGCGAGGCCGAGACGGAACATGGGCGGTCCTTTCTTCTCGAAGGGGGGGCGGAGGAACGGGCAAACGTGAGGCGGCGTTGCTTTAGTGGGCTGAAACGTAGCTGTCGTCGATGGTTATCTTGCAGACGGCATCGGGTTGGTATTCTTTCACGACGGCGGCGATGCGAGCTTTGAGCTC
The DNA here is from genome assembly GCA_959607715.1 of uncultured Eggerthella sp. Classification (GTDB taxonomy): domain Bacteria; phylum Actinomycetota; class Coriobacteriia; order Coriobacteriales; family Eggerthellaceae; genus Anaerotardibacter. Next base: position 50,938 of record CAUHNN010000010.1, read on the forward strand.
GGCGTCGTCGTAGGTGCAGCCGTGGGGGCGCACCACGTCGAATATCACGTTGGTGTGCGTGGGTCCGGGCACGAGCCTCAGGTCGTGGACGGTGAGCCCTTCGTCCACGCGGGTGACGTTCTTTGCGAGCCACGCCCGCATGTTGCCGACCGATGAGTCCTTCGTGACGATGGGGTCGTAGTGCAGGACCAGGGGAAGCCCCTCGTTCGCGCGGAAATCTTCCTCGATGTTGTCGATGATGTCGTGGCTTTCCATGGGGTCCATCTCGGTGGGCATCTCCACATGGGCGCTCGCGAAGCGTCGGCCCGGGCCGTAATCGTGGACCATGAGGTCGTGGGTGCCGAGGACCCCCGGGTAGCTCATCACCTTGTCGTGGATGTGCTTGACGAAGGCGGGTTCGGGGGCCTTGCCGAGGAGCGGATCCACGGTATCGCGCATCAGGTCGATGCCGCTGTAGACGATGAACGCGCCGACCGCCAATCCCGCCCAGCCGTCCAGGTCAAGGCCGGTGTAGTGGGACACGAGCGCCGCTGCCAGAACGGCTGCGGTGGCGATGACGTCGTTTCTCGAGTCGGCAGCGGTGGCCATGAGCGTGGTGGAGTCGATGCGCTGTCCGATGTTCTTATTGAAGACGGCCATCCACAGCTTCACCGCGATCGAGAGGGCGAGCACGACGACGATGGCAATGCTGAAGTCGATGGGCTCGGGCGCGAGGATCTTGCCGATCGAGGACTTCAGAAGCTCGAAGCCGATGAGGACGATAAGCAGTGCGACGGCAAGCCCTGAGAGGTATTCGAAGCGACCATGGCCGTACGGATGGTTCTCGTCTGCCGGGCGATTGGCCAGCTTGAACCCGAGCAGCGAGATGATGTTGCTCGAGGCGTCGCTCAAGTTGTTGAGGGAGTCGGCCACGATGGCGATCGACCCCGCCAGGAAGCCGATGGCCCCCTTCGCCGCGCACAGGACGACGTTGCATACGATGCATACGATGCTCGCGAACGTACCGTAGGCGCTGCGCACGTCGGGGTCGTCGGTTCTCTCAGACGTTTTCACGCACCGCTTGATGAGCCATTCGGTCATGGTTCTTCCTTTTATCTTCAGGGATAACCATACAACTATAGATCATTGCATCGTGTGCGTGCAGGATGCGTTTGTTTCAAGCTGCCGTGTTTCTCCTTCGTCGTCGAGCACGGAGGGAAGGGGGAGCGCTATACTGGAAAAGGGTTCGGGGCGTATGCCGCGTGCATACGATCCTCGGGCCTTTTTCTTACCGCGGGCAAGGCTTGCGGTGTGGGGCCGGCAGTCGTAGAGGGATCATTCGATGGGGCATCGTCGCACAACGCAGCAGGCGCGGACCGTGCACGTTCATCGCGTTTCTGCCTACTATTCCCATGGACAGCATGAAGGCACCGCCAAGGCCCTTTCCTTCCTTTTGCGATCACGCGCATCGTGGGAGGGGCGCACATTGGTTCTTCCCGAGCGACCGGGACTGTTTGCAAGCAGGGACGAACGTCGCGAATACGATTTTCGTCGACGCATTTCCGGTTCCTTCCAGGCGCTCGAGATTGATCCCCTCGATGCCGAAGGCTTCGCGGGTACCCGCTGCTTCGTCGATAACGCGGCGAAGATCGACGAGTTCATGGATTACGTCCCCGAAGGTTTTCGCCTCGACAAGGTGATGCAGGATCGCGTTCCTTTCGACGGCGATCGCGCGCTTCTTTCCCTTGTTGACGACGCCGCCACGGCGGAGCGTTACGAACGGAACGTATCTTGCGCCCGGCGATCGGAATCGCCCTTCATCCTTCCCTATGTGGATCTCGGCGCGCGGATACGCGAGAGCATCGAACGCGATCGCTTGGCCGCAGGCTTGCCTGCCGGCGCGCGCGCGGGCAGGCCGTACCGGTGGGATCTGACTCCCGTCGATCGCGTTCGCTACCTGTATTCGATGGAGTATCTGCGCCGCGCCGCGGGGGAACTTCCCTTCGACCCTTCGATTTTCGCCACGTTCCTCGACGATCCGTACTCTGCCCGTAGCTCCACGATCACGGGAGACGGGCGATGGGACGAGATTCTCAAGGGCGCCGCCATACCAAGATTCCGCGCGCTGGCGAGCGATCTTGCTGATTACTGTGCCTGCTTGACGTCTGACCCACGCTCAGCATCGCTTGAGAAGGCGTATCGCGCGTATAGGGAAGAGGTGCGCAGCGCATTTCGCAAATGGCATGCGGGGACGGCTTCGTCGTCGTTCGCTCTTCATGATCGCGGCACGATGATGTTGAAGGAGTACCTGTGCGCCAAGGAGATCGGGCAGCGCCTCGATCCGGTCGTCCGTCGGATGGAGCTGGTGATCGTGGCGCTTACCGACTACCGGGGATGGCCTGAAAAGCGCATGCCCGGCGTCGAGTTCCGCTATCCCGGTTAGCCTTCATCAGGGGATCGACGGGCTACGGGCCAAGGGAAATGAAGGCGATGGAAGAGGTGGATATGGACGAAAGCATCGACTGCGCAACTCGATATTATTCCGTGGCAGATCAGCGCGAAGGAACCTTCGAAGCGCTCGAATTCCTCATGGGCCATTTTAATGACTACAGAGGCAAAACGCTGTCGGGTTTACGTAAACGTCCGCTGATCATGACGCGCTCCGCTAAGAGCCGATATGAAATCGGAAGCCGATGCGCCAAGTCGTTCGGTCTTCTTGGCATGGTCGACGATTCGGATTACGGTTGCTTCGTGACCGACTCTTTTCACTCTCAATCTGGCGCCATCGATGCTTCGATGGCGTATGTGCCGTGCGGGTTCGATCCTGCGATCGCTCTATCTTCCGTCGCCGCGAAGAGCGATGGGGAATTGGTGGACGATCTATGGAGCATTCCCGGATTGGAGGAACGTTTCTTCGATTTTAGCCTGAATGACGACAGGAAACACAAGGGGCGTACGCTCTGGATCCCTTTGCCTAAACTCCGCTCATTCGTCGAGGAAAGCCTCGCTCGCTCGCGCGGGGAGCGGACCGAGGCGAGCGCCTGGCAGAATGATCTCGTCCTTCGCGCTCGTTATTTACGTGCAGCGAATTGCCTCGTGGCGTCTCTTGGACCTCTGTCCTTCAGCCATGCTGCGCTTGCGCTGCTCGCGTCGCCATCGAGCGACGACGGGTTCGCCGAAGCTTTCGGGGCGAAGCTGGCAACTGCCGCCTTCCCGCGTTTACGCGCTCTCTCGCTCGACCTCCTCAATGCGATGGAAGAGTCGTCGTTCTTTGTCGCGGGCGAAGAGTTCAGGGAGAAATGGGCGGCATACCAGGATGATGCCCGCCGGGTGTATTGCCTTTGGAAGGGGTGGAAGGGCCCGCGTGCTGTCCATCCTGCCGTCGGCGATCCAGCGTGCGAGATGATCGTGGCTTACATTCGCATTAAGGCGATGTCTGATGCGCTTCTTCCCGTTATGGAGCGCATGGATACGGCGCTGCTGGCGTATTCGGGGCGTTTCCTGGGGAACGGGAAGAGCGCTTTGCTCGAAACGCGGCCGCCGTCTCTCGATCATATCCACCCTGAAGAACGCCGCCGCCGACATGAGCAAAGCGTAAGGGCGCGGGCGCTGCGGCATCCCTCTTCCTCGTTTGACGAAGAACCTCAGGTGGGATGGGATGACGAAGGCGATCGCTATATTCCTTTTGGAACCTATGAGAGCTTCTTGAAGGATCCCATGCGTTATCCCGATTGGTTCGATCAGCGACCGATGTGGGAGAGGGATACGCCCTGGAAAGGGCCGGGAAACTAGGATAGTGGGGGAAAGAAACGGGCGTCGACCGCAGAATGGTCGACGCCCGTTGTTGTGTCCGTTTCGGTGTCGGTTGGCAGACGGCTACTTCGAGGGCAGCGCTTTGATGATGTTCCTGCGGCTTAGCGTGCCAACGACCGCATCCCCCTTCATGACGGGCACCTTTTTTATGCGCTTTTCAGCCAGGGTCTTGAAGGCATCCTCTGCCGCATCGCCCGCATTGACGGTGATGACGGATTTGGTCGCGAGCCGCATGACGTTGAGGGCGCCGATCGATGCGACGCGCTCGGGAAGGTTCTCGGAATCGAGGAGGATTATGTAGCTCATGCCGTCGGTTCGCGACGAATCATGGCGCGAAAGGTAGGTGAGCACGTCTCCGTCGGAAAGGAAGCCGGCCGGCGCACCAGCGCCGTCGAGGATGGTGACGCCGCTTGTGTCGCGTTCCTTCATGATGGCGATGGCGTCGGCCACGCTCGCCTCGGTGCTGAGCGTGGCGGGCTCGCGGTCCATGAGGTCGGCGACGAGCCATGCACGGTCGATGCCGGGGCGCAGGCCTTCCGCTTCGTCGTCGGCCGGGGTCTTCTTCTTGTCGCGGACGAACACGAGGATGCCGAGGCATACGAGGATGCAGATGCCTAGAAGCCCGATGAACGCGAGGTGGCAACCCATGTACGAGGTCTGTTGCGCGCTTGCCTCGGCCGAAAGGAAGAGCGGCGCAAGAGCGGTGAGGCTGACCACGAATGCGGTGCCGAGTGAGCTACCTACCTGCTCGACTGTCGAGAGGATCGCGTTGCCGTGGGGGATTTCGGAATTGGGCAGCGCATTCAGGCCCCAGGTGTTGAGCGGGGTGATGAGCGCCTGTAGGCCGATGCACACCACGGTGTAGGAAAGGCAGGCGATGAGGATGGGCGTCGTGTCGCCGAGCCCGACGTAGAGCGCGGCTCCCGCGACGAGGACGATCGAGCCGACGACGGTGATGATGCGCACGCCGTATCGGTCGAAGAGCTTACCGGAGATAAGCGCGAAGGCTGCGCCAATGAGCGCGCCGGGAAGCATGATCAGGCCGGAGACCGTCGCGCTTGCCCCGAGGGCGTTCTGAACGTAGAGCGGGAACAGGACCGCACCGCCGATGAGCGCGCCTTCAAGCAAGGTGATGACGGCGGTGATCACGGCGAATTCCCGTACCTTGAGGACGTTGACGCGCAGGATCGGGTTGTCGAGCTTGAGTTGGCGGCGGATGAACAGGCCGAGCACGCAGATGCCCAGCACGATGAGGATGGCGGGAACGAGCGGATCGGCGCTCGACGTCGAGGTCGAGATGCCGTAGAGCAGGCTCGTCATGCCGATGGCGAGCAGGACGATGGAGGGCACATCGAAGCTGGTCGGTTTGAATCCCTCGAAGTTCTTGAGCGCGACGATGGCCGACACCACGATGACGGCGGCCAAGCACGTGACGAGCAGGAACAGCGCGCGCCATCCCAGGTGGTCGACGAGGACGCCGGAAAGCGCCGGGCCGACGGCGGGCGCGAAGCTGATGATGAGCCCGATGATGCCCATGGCCGCACCGCGGTTCTCGCGCGGGAAGATCAGAAGGACGAGCGTGAACACCGTCGGCATGACCACGCCGGTGGCGCAGGCCTGCATGACGCGTCCGAGAAGAAGGAGGGGAAAGCTCGGCGCAACGGCGCACGTGATGGTGCCGAGGGTGAACAGGCACATGCCGCCGATGAAGAGCTTTCGAGTGGCGAAGCGCCCTAGGAAGAAAGCGTTCAAGGGGATGATGACCGCTTCCACGAGGGCGTAGCCGCTTGTGAGCCATTGAACGGTGGTGGCGCTGACGTTGAGGCTTGCCATGATGGTGGGCAACGCCGGGGTAAGGAGCGTTTGGTTGAGAACCACGAGCACGGCGCCAGCCATGAGAACGGCGACCATGGTGATCTGCTGACGGGTAAGACCCATGGATTCTCCTTCGGGATAGGGGACGGAATGAAAAGCAAGAAGGCCCGTAGCGGGCCTCACGATAGCCTACCATGTTATGTAAGCGTTCGCTCTATGCCCCATCGTTCTTCCATCATGTCGCCGGGGACGAGGGGCTTTGGGGCCGAAACGGCTACAATGGGATTGTTTTCCAGGCCCAAGGGGGCGGGGATTGAGGATAGAGGAGGAAGTATGACATCTCGTGTTACCGCGCGTACCGGCGTTTGCTGCGTTTTCGGAGATCCGGTCAAGCACAGTTTCTCGCCGAAGCTTCACAACAAAGCCTTCGAGAAGGCAGGATTGGATTACGTCTACGTTGCCCACACCGTCAACGAGAAGACCATCGGCGCTGCCATAGAGGCGGTGCGCACGCTGGGCATTCGCGGATGCAGCCTTACGATGCCGAACAAGATCGCCTGCATTCCCTATCTCGACAAGATCGATCCGACCGCCGAGATGATCGGCGCGGTCAACACGCTCGTCAACGACGACGGCGTCATCACCGGGTACAACACCGATGGCTTCGGTTTCCTTCGCGGTTTTGAGGACATGGGAGTCGAAGTCGCCGGGAACAAGATGGTCCTGCTCGGCTTGGGCGGCGCCGGTGGAGCGGTTGCCTTGACGGCCGCGATGGATTATGGCCTCGGCGAGCTCGTCGTCTTCAATCGCGCTAACGGGAAATCGTGGGGTCACGCCCAGGAGACGGTCGATCTCATCAATGAGCGCACTTCGTGCAAGGCCCGCCTGTGCGATCTAAACGACAAGGACCTTCTAAAGGAGGAGATGGCCACGGCCCAGATGCTCGGCAATACCACCAACGTCGGCATGGCGTCGCTCGAGGGTCAATCGGTCGTTCCCGATTCGTCGTTCTTCCCTGCGGGCATGGCGGTTCAGGATGCCATCTATTCTCCTGCCAAGACCCGCTTGCTCGAGCAGGCCGAAGAGGCCGGGTGCAAGGGCATCAACGGTTTGGCCATGCTTTTCTACCAGGGCGCAAAGCAGTTCGAGCTGTGGACGGGACAGGAAATGCCGCTTACCGTCGCTGATCTCGAGATCGGCTAAAGGCCGGTCGAGCGCCGCGCGTCCTCGCTTGAGGAGAGACGCAGAAAGAGAGGGGGCGTACTGCCCCCTCTCTCTTTGCTGCCTCGTCGGGTTTGATCCCTAAAGGCCGCAGTCGCCGACGCCACGCATAAGTGCGCTTCTGTCGCGATATACAGCCTCGTAGAAGCGGTATCCGCCTGCGATGTTGGCGCAGGGGATGTCGTTTTGCGAAAGGATGCGGCAAGCCAGGTAGCTGCGCAGTCCCGTTTGGCAATGGACCAGCAGGCGTTTTTTGCCATCGCCTTGGTCGGCGAGCGATCGGACTTCGTCGAGGGAATCGCGCAGCGAATCGAGGGGCACGTTCACTGCCCCCTCGAGGTGGCCGTGCTTGTATTCGCCGGGTGTGCGTACGTCGAGCACGAGGGCATTGGCGCCGAGGCTCTCGACTTCCGACCAGTGCACCTGCTCGAGCTTGCCGGTGAGGATGTTCTCGATGCAGTAGCCTGCCATGTTCACCGGATCCTTGGCTGAAGAGTACGGAGGCGCATAGGCCAGGTCGAGCTCGGTCAAGTCGGATGCGGTCATTTTGGCGCGCGCGCCGACGGCCAGGACGTCGAGACGCTTGTCGACCCCTTCGCCTCCGATGATTTGGGCGCCGATGATGCGGCCCGACGGATTTTCGTAGAGCGCTTTAATGGTCATGCTTTCGGCGCCCGGGTAGTACGAAGCGTGGGAGGCGGGGCTCAGCACGACGGAGTCGAAGTCGAGGCCGGCTGCCCGTGCACTCTTCTCGTTGAGGCCGGTGGTGGCGATCGTGAGATCGAAGGCTTTCATGATCGAGGAGCCTTGGGAGCCGGTGAAGCGGCTGTCGATGCCGCAGATGCGGTCGGCGACGATACGCCCCTGCTTGTTCGCCGGCCCTGCAAGGGCGATGAGGGAAGGTAGGCCGCTTATGGCGTGGGTCACCTCGACTGCATCGCCGATCGCGTAGATGTCCTCGTCGGAGGTGAGCATGCGATCGTCCACCTTGATGGATCCCTTCTGGGAGAGTTCAAGGCCAGCCTCGCGGGCAAGTGCGCTTTCGGGTGTGACGCCTACGGCGATCACCACCAGATCCGCCTCGATGTCGGATCGCCCTTCGACGTGGGTGACGATGGACGATTCCGTCGTTTCGAATCCAACGACATTGGCCTTGACGAGCACGTCGACGCCGTGTGCTCGCATCTCGTTGTGGAGCAGGCTGGCCATGTCTTCGTCGAGGGTGGGCATGAGATGGGCGGGACGTTGGATGACCGTCGTCTTGATGCCGCGTTCGCACAGGTTCTCAGCCGTCTCGAGGCCGATGAAGCCCCCGCCGACGATGGTGGCCCTCTTCGGTTGCTCGGTGGAGACGAATTCGGAAAGCGCGAAGGTGTCCTCTACCGTGCGGAGGAGGAAGACCCGCGGCGAATCGACGCCGGGAACCGGGGGGAGCGTCGCATGGGCTCCAGGCGAAAGAATGAGCTTATCGTAGCTTTCTCGATATACTTCGCCGGTTTCGAGATTTTTCACCTCGAGGGTCTTCTCGTCGCGCAGGATGCGCGTTGCCTCCTGGCTGACGCGTACGTCGATCCGGAATCGCTCCCAGAAGCTCTGGGGCGTTTGAAGCGTCAGCTTGGCGGGATCGGCGATGACGCCGCCGACGTAGTAGGGAAGGCCGCAGTTGGCATAGGAAATGTAATGGGTGCGCTCGAGGACGATGATCTCCGCATGCTCGTCGAGCCTGCGGAGACGGGCAGCCGCCGTCGCGCCTCCGGCGACGCCGCCGACGATGACGACCTTCATGTTATTTCGCCCCCTTCACGACTGAACCGCTCCACTGCATGATGCCGCCCATATCGGTGACGTCGCTGTACCCCATCGTCTTAATCTGACGGCAGGCACGCGAGCTGCGTGCTCCGCTTTGGCAGTAGACGAACAGCGGCGCATCGGTTTTAGGTGCTGCCTTGGGCAGGTCGTTCAGGCGATCGAGGGGGACGTTCTTCGCCCCTTCGATATGGCCTTGCTTGAATTCTTGCGGGGTCCTTACGTCGATGATGACGCTGTTTTCGGTCGTGCGCGCTCGCGCGACATCGTCATCGATGGAGCCGCGGGTGAACAGATCGAAGAATCCCATCTTCGCCTCCTTATCCGTTTATTTTCTCACCATCAGCCTACCGCATAGGCACTCGGCGAAGAGCGCCTATCGGGTTCGCGTGCCAGTGGCGCTGTCGAACGGAGGCGAAGGCGCACGCTAGCGGCGCTTCGCCTCGGCTTCACGCTCGCGCTGCGCCTCTTCGCGGGCGAGCAGCGTGCGGGCGTGGTCGATCGCGTCGTCGATGTTGCCGCGGAAGTTGTCGCGGCCCACCAGATCCACGAACCCGGCGCGCTCCATGGTCTTCATGGGCTGTTCGTTGGCGTGCGAGAAGATGAGGCTCACACCGTTTTCCTTGCAGTACTCGTAGAGGTTCTCGAGCGCGTTCATGCCGGTCGAATCGAGAGAGGGAACCCCGCGCATGCGGATGATCAGGTACTTCGTGAACGACTTGACCGAGATGTCGGAAATACGCTCAGTCATGCCAAAGAACATCGGACCGTTGATCTCGTAGACGCGCACGCTTTTGGGCAGCTCGCGCAAATGCGTAACCTCGGAGTTCTCGTCGCAGTAGTAGCGCCAGCCCTTCACTTCGGTTTCCTCGCTGATCATCTTCATGAAGAGGACGACCGTGATCGTCATGCCGACCGCAATGGCGAGCACCAGGTCGAAGACGATGGTGAGCGTGAAGGTGATGAGAAGGGTGGCGACGGCGCCTTTCGATGCGGTTTTGCACAGATGGACGAAGTTGCGCCATCCGGACATGTTGTAGGCGACATGGAGGAGGATCGCGGCGATGGTCGGCATCGGGATGAGTGCGGCGTAGGGCATGAAGAAGGCGATGACGATGAGTAGGATGAGGGCATGGGTCATGCCGGCGATCGGCGTGCGGCCGCCGCTTTTCACGTTGGCGGCGGTGCGGGCGATGGCGCCGGTCGCGGGGATGCCGCCGAACAGGACGGAAGCGATGTTGCCCGTCCCCTGAGCGACGAGCTCCATGTTGCAGCGATGATGCGAGCTGATCATCGAGTCGGCGACGACGCAGGAAAGCAGCGATTCGATGGCGGCGAGGATGGCGATGGTCATGCCGTTGGCGAGCTGATCCCTGAATAGGTCGAGGGAAAGCTCGGGAACGTAGAGAGAGGGCATGCCGCTTTGGATAACGTAGAGGTCGCCGATGGTGGCGACGCTCATGCCGCAGACGTCGACCATGACGATGCCCACGATCAAGGCGACGAGCGAGCTGGGGATCTTGTCGGTGATCTTGGGCCACGCGAACAGCACGACCAGGCAGGTGATGCCCACGACGAGAGCCTGCCAGTTGAAAGACGGCAGGCTCATCGCGATTGCCTGCACCTTGTCGATCGCATCGACGGTCGGCATTCCCTCTGGGAAGGTGAGTCCCATGAGATCCTTCACTTGACCGATGACGAGGGTCGCTGCGATGCCGGTGGTGAAGCCGGTGGTGATGGTGTAGGGTACGAAGCGGATGATGGCCCCGAGCTTGAGCGCACCCATCACGATGAGCGCGACCCCCGCGATGATCGTCGCCGCGAACAGGCCGTCGAGCCCATCGGTGGCAACGATGCCGGCGACGATAGTGGCGAAGGCGGCGGTGGGTCCGGATATCTGAACGCGGCTGCCACCGAGGAAGGCGATCAGGAAGCCGGCGACGATGGCGGTGTAGAGGCCCTGCTCGGGTCCGACGCCCGAAGCGATGCCGAGGGCAATGGAGAGGGGCAGTGCGACGATGGCGACCATGATGCCCGAGACGATGTCGCGCGGGATCTGCCGTTTCAGCTCTTCTTTGCTCGTGTGCTTGATGACGCTGAAGAGGATGGGCTTGATCTTGTCGCGCTGCTGCATGAAGTTCCTTTCGTGCTTGATCGTGCGTGATGACGGACGGGTTATGCTGGTCGTTAGGCGTTTTTGAGACGCAGATTCAACATTATACGCAACGCGGAGCGCCTTAGGAAGGTGCGTTTTTTGCCACTTTGTTGTGGTAGCGTGATCGCCGATCCGTCATCGAGCCGGAAGGCCACCCACGCGAATCGAGGTCCCCATGCATCGCATCCTGTTCGTCTGCCACGGCAGTATCTAACAGCAAGGGTAAACCGCTTCGTAAATGAGTGGTTTGCCCTTTTCCCTTGCTCGCTATGCAACTTTTTTGCAACTTTTGAATAGGATGGTTCCTCTAGCCACGTCGCTTTGCCAGCGCGTCTCTAAGCGCCCGAAGCACCTCGATGGCCACGGGAAGCTCGTCGGCCTCGAACGAGTCCAGAACCTCCTGCACCTCCGCTGAAAGCGCCGCCTTATCCGGTTTCGGGGCATCGGACAGAAGAGCGTCCGTGCCGACCGAAAGCTCGTCTGCAATCTTCGTCAGCACTGGCAGGCTCAGCTTGGTATTTCCGGTCTCGATGTGGCTCATGTGCGTGACGGAGATGCCGACCCTTCCCGCCAGCGCTTCCTGCGACAGCCCGCACGCCTTGCAATACCGCCGTATACGTTGGCCTATCTCGAAATACCTCATATCGTCACCGCCCATCAAAATCAAGTTTCCTTGAATCGTATGGGCGAGTCATCTTAAGTACAATAGCCTGTGTAGGCTAAAGTATGCCTTTGTAGTTCAATTCTTGTTAAGCGCATCGAAGATGCGCCGAACGAGGATTGGGCTGGGCGCGACGAAAGACCGAGAATTATGGAGGGGCGGTGCTTCATGCGAGCACCCGCAGACCCGCCTTCCGCGGACGGAGGTTGCGCCGGGCTGTCGAAGGGTCATGACAAGGAGGAATGCAGACATGAAAAGGAAGATGACGGTTGTCGTGGGGGCGCTCGCCGCTGCGGCCCTCGCGGTGTCACTCGCCGGCTGCTCCGGTGGGGAGGATGTCAAAAAGGCGGAGGAGCCCGTCTCCGCTTCGCAGGCGTTCAACGCGAAGGGGGTGTGGTTCCGCTCGTCGGACGCGCCCGAGAAGGACGAGAAGGTGTCCGAGGTGTTCGTGTTCGACGGGGCGGGCAACGTCACCGTGTACAAGACCGACCTCACCTACGGGGACCTGAACGGCAAGTCCGAAGACGAGATTGTCGACATCGCCAAGCAACAGGACGAGGAGGTTTTCAACGCCACCCGCGATAGCAGGATAGACGAACTCAACGCCGAGATCGGGAACCGCACGAGGGACAACGCCAACCCTCAAGAGGGCTTGGACATGCTAGAGGAGCAGAAGGAGCGCTACGCGGACGACCCCGAGGCCCTTGCGGCTATTCAAGCGGAGGGCGAGGAGCTTCAGGCGGAGGTTAACGAGAACGATGAGGCGATTCAGAGGATGAAGGACAAAATCGCCGAGTTGGAGGCGGGCTACACCGCTCCCGGGGCTCAGCCCTTCACGCTTCATGTGGAGACCGACGGCACGGGCAACAACGCCGAGAGCGAGGACCTCGGATACGGGACCGAGTCCATCGAGCTCACGACGCAGAGCATGGGGTGGACGGTCTACGACTTCTACTTCCTCGGCTATGATGGTCTGTACACTATCGTCGAGCAGGGGCATCACGGGTTCATCCTCGATACGCCCGGAACCGAAGGAGTAGAGGTCGATTAGGGATGGAGCGGCTGAGAGGATGGCTCGCCTCCCATAGGGTACAAGCGGCCGCCGCGGCGGCCGCGGCGATCATCCTCGCACTGTGCCTAGGGGTCTTCTTCGTCGGCGGGTCTTCCCCGGACGGAAAGGCAGACGCCGCGGGTTCCGATGCCTCCGGCGGGGACGGCGCCGATGAAAGAGGGGGAAGCGCTTCTGCCGACGGCAAAGAAGGCGGCCCGCCCGCCGAGGCTTCCGAGGGCGAATCCTCCTCTTCTGATTCCAAATCCGGAAGCAAGGGTCCCTCCAGCCCAAACTCTGGAAATTCCAATTCTGGAAACTCTGGAAACAGCGGTTCCAACTCCGGCTCTTCCAGCAACACCGGAAACTCTGGCGGTTCCGACAAGCCGAGCAAACCTGCTCACCAGCATTCGTGGAAACAGCACACCGCACAGAAGTGGGTGTCCAACATGGTGACGGTTCCCGACTATGAAACCCAGAAGGTCGCTGTAGGAACTCGTTACATCTTCTTCTACGACGGTTATACCACTACGAGTGACACCGACGCTGAAAACCACGCTATGGAACTCGTACTTGCAGGTGTCGATGATGGTTACCGCATGGAAACCATCTACGAAACGAAACAGGTTCAGGTCGGTTCCCATCAGGAAGACCATGGTCACAACGAGACCTATGTCGACTACGAATACTGCGACTGCGGTGCCCGCCGTTAATCGCAACTATCCATACTGCGGCTATGCCAGACCCCTCACGGGGAACGGCATAGCCGTATTTTTTTTCAATTATCCGCCACAGGCGGTACGGCGGATACCCGCCGGACAACCCCGCCCCGAACGTCAGCGCAGCCCCTGTCGCGCATGATCCCCATTGCCCCCGCGGCTTCCGCAAAGCCTCGAAGATGCCTCCGGCATCGGGAGAATGCGCGAAGGGAGGTGCTGTTCATGAGAGAAGAGAAGAAAAACGAACACAGCATCGAAGAGGAGATGGAGTGGCGGATACGGGTGCTCAGGCGAACCGCGAGGACATGCGCTGCGGAGGCCAAGAGGCTGGAGCGGGAGAAGGGCGCCGTAGCGAAGATGGACCCTCTTGAAGACAAGGAGGGGCTCGCAGACGTCCTCCGCAAAGTCGATGAGGTGATGGAGTGGCGCTTTGTGGACGAGCTGGGACGCGTCGAGCTCGACTCGGATATGCTCGCGCAGAACATCACGGTGAGGGAGCTGCGGTTCATACGCGCCTGCATCATGCACGCCATCAGCGGGCAGAAAGGGGGCGGTCGATGAGGGCGACCGGTATCGAGACCTACGCCGACTTGGCCAAGACCTGCGGAGGCATGGTGCTCGCCAACGAGATGGCGAGCCGCCCGCTCGAACCCGTGAGCGGCGAGCTCCTACCATGGGACGAGCCTCTCCAGTACTACGTCGTGCAGGACCCCTCCTTCCTCATCGAGCACACCGATGAGGTCGTGATGCGAGACGAGGAGCTGGACTTGTACGTCTGGCTCGTATTCCATCTCGGGACGGCATGGGACTACGTACCCATTCAGGGGGTTCGCTAGGCGAGCTTGAGCAAGTGCGAAGCTGCGTCACCGTCCTCCGCTCCCGTGCGAAAATCCGCAAGCCGAATCCTCACGTAAACGAGAGCTATGGATGCCCGCTTCTCGATTTGCAGCAAAGTGCGAAGACGAGAAGCGGGTTTCGACCCCTATTTTTCGCGCCGTTTTCACGGCATAAATCAGGCGAAATCGCCATCGTCCCTCCGCTGTACGCTTCGAGGCCGAAAACGGCAAAAGGGCATAAGGGGGACTGACGCAGCCGAGCTGCGGTCGGCATAGCCGACGGTCCCCCGTTGCAGCGCGGCGCTGCAATCTGCCGAGCGCCAGACGCACGGCGAGAGCCCTCAAGAAGTCGTAAAAACGGGCGTCGAACGCCCGCATCTCTGTCCGCACGTCGCCACGATCACTCAACGACCGTCCAGCCTTCAAGGCGCACTCGTTGCGTGATCGTGGCACTGTTCCGGAGACCGTGTTTATCGTACCTAGGTCGCCCCACCGCGAGACGGGACGCGGACAATCCCTTCGTAACGCTCCTTCACGACCGGAAGGGCTCGTCTGTTGACATCGCTCCCGACGTACGTCTTATCCATCCATTCGAATACGCCGTATTCGATGATGAGCGGTTCGGGCCAGCTCATCTTGTTGGCGGAGCGCACGGGATTGGAGGTCGCCTCCCAGCCGTCAATCTCCGACAGGAGACCCCTCACCTCCTTGACGAACGAGACCTTGGACTGCGTTCTACCGGACGGGTTAACGCGCTTCGTCCATTGACGGTAGAGGTCGTGCAGGAATCCTCAGGGAAGCAGGTCCCAAGACGCCTCGGGCAGCACATCCTGAAGGAACTGTCGTACCGGGTCGTTCACCTCGCGGTACTCGGAGAGGAGCCGTCGGCATGCAGCGGGCTCGCTGAGTTCGTAGTAATCGGTTTCAGAGAGGATTCGGAAGAGGACGTACTCGAGCACCTCCGAACGATTCAGGTAGTCGTTCTTGATGTACTTTCGTTCTCGCCCCTCGAAGCGTTTCTCGAACGGAATGACGAGAAGGCGACGATACAGGGATTCCGACTTGTCGCGAAGCTTCGGAAGCGCGTTGACGCATTGAATCATAAAACCGCGGAACCTCACCGAACGGGGGTCCTTGAACTTGCGATTCATCAGAAACGGGTCGCCCGTGATGATGGATTTGAGCGCGGCGGCATCGTCCAGATAAGTTCCCGTGTCGTTCTCGTCCGTGATGATTGCGGATACGCGGGTGAGCGCCTCGAGCTTGAATTCGTCGGCAAAGGCCTTGATGGGGATGGACGCCCACGCTCCCTTGCCGCAAAGGTTTCGCGCGAGGGTGCAGAACGTTCCCTTGCCGTTGTTGCCCAGGGTTGAGTACAGCCATGCGCTCTTATTCCAAGCGACGTTGGGCCGGACGACCGCTCCGAGAAGTCGCCAAAGCAGGTCCACGACTTCCGGGTCATCCGATAGCGAGTCCATCCACGAGACCACATCCCACGTCGTGCCATCCTCATTGCGATAGACGGGATTGGGCGCTCCCTCCACATAGTTCGTCTCGATTTTCGAGATGAACACGAACTCGGGGTCGAACTCAAGCAGAAGCTTATTTCTGTAGTCGTAGACCCCGTTGTTCACGGCCACGAGGTCCGCATCCGAGCAGGGCGAAACGACGGGGCATTCGGCGCGCATGATCGCGACAACCTCTTCCACATTGCGTCTGCTGATGGTCGCGTCATAACGGCGGATAAGACGCTCGAGGTTGTCACCTCTCGTGTCGTAGATTCCCGCGCTATCCCCATCGTACCGATAGACACCGATGTCGTAGTTCCCATCGCCTCCGTCTTCCGACCAGCTGATGAGCTTGGCATGGTGCACGTGCTTCAAAATGAGCGCGAGCTGGCGGGGGACAAGCTCTTTGAGCTTCCGTATGCGCTCGTCGGGCTTCTTCTGCTCGGGATACGCATCCTTCAGCGGCGCCCCGTCGGGCGCGTTGGGGTCACGCGGCCCCATGTTGTATTCCTCGATTGCCTTGTTTGTCGCCTCCAGCAGCTCGCTCTCGATTACGGCGGGCTCGGGGCTTCCGCTAGGGTCGACGCCCTTCAGATACTCCTCGGTCGTGGAACGAATGAGCTCGTTGTAGGTGAGCCTCATTGCTTTCTCCTTTCAGTGCATCTCGCTATCTTTTGATTGCTTTTTACCGCGGTTGGCAGAAGATGAGAAGAGCGGAATTCCCGCATAACACCAGTTAGATTGCGTTTCAATTCATAAATGAGCGGAAGTGGGGCAGTGGATTTTCCGTGAAGCGAGGATTTAGGCAATGCGGCTTCCGGCGAGATGGCAACCGTGGCAGGAAACGGCGAGGTTGGAGCCGCCGCCCTCCATTTCGCGGGTGTACGCGGGAGAGGGAGGGTGGTAGCTATGGCAGGTGTATTTTCTAGACAGGCAGGGATATGTTTGAACGACCGCCCATTTGCCATGTACGCCGTTCTTCCCCTCTTCTAGCGTCGGGTGGCGAATTCGGCTGCCGGGCTTGCCGACCCCTCCACGGGTCCGCATGAAGGTGCGTTTCGGGCGGCATCCGACGCGAGAGGGAGGAATTCCCCACGGCTGCCAACTCACTCCGCGTTTCAGGGCGGACATGCAGGGCCCGACTGCCCCCCTTGCGGGACTGATCGCTGCATGATTGGGCGAAGTCCCGCATATGTACATCTTGTGTGTCTTTTTTTTTCGAGTGTGGACCCAAAAAGATGGCACGGACCCGCCGAGGCCCGATTACTGTCGGGCATCCGGCCAAACGAACTGAAAGCGCGCTCTCACACCCTCGTTTGACGTAGGAAGCCGGAGAAGATACCTTCAAGTGGGCCGTTTTCGGCCTACGGCATGCAGCGGGAGCGCCATGCCGAGATGCGAGTGGGGCCGCCCATGGCCCCTTAAGAGGAACGCCCGGGGAAAGAGAGCCTCCCCACGCCGAGTCCGCCTCATTTCCCATGCGGGCAAAGCAGGGTCAAAAGGCCGCTTCAAGCCGGCTCGCGGGACTACGGGTCTCGCATGTTGGGGAGCGCGGACGCGCGTATCGCGTCCGATGGGCGCGCCTTCCCAGCTAGGAAGTGCGTTGCGGTTTTCGACGCACCTGACGCTGGGAGGGTTCTCATGGCGAAATACATGAAAGTTCAGAAATGCGACAAGGGCATCCTGCCCGATAGGCAGCTCGCAGTAACCAATGGCGAAGCGGCGCGAATGCTTGGCGTAAGCGCGCGCACGCTTGCCAATTGGCGAGCGGCGGGACGCGGCCCTAGGTACGCGAGGGTGGGCATGGACCATTCCCCCGTGCTGTACCGTATCTGCGATATCGAATCTTGGCTCGCTTCCCATCTTTCCGACGATTCCGACGGAGGCCACGAGACGAGCGCAAGCGCTCGTCGATAGCGGATGCGCGAGCCTGGAATCGAAGAAAGAGGCGGATATGGCAACGAGAAAGGACCGCAAGGGACGCATTCTGCGCCGCGGAGAGGGGCAGAAGCCCGACGGGCGCTATTATTTCAAATACAAAGACGCGAAAGGCAAGACTCGATATAAGTATTCATGGACGCTGACCGAAAGCGATTTTCCTCCTAGGGGCAAGAAGCCGGGCCCCTGTCTCCGAGAAATCGAGAAGCAAGTGCAACGCGATCTTTCCGACCGTGTTGCACCCGGCGACATGAGCGTCGTGAAGCTCGTTGAGGAATATGTCTCGACCAAAACGGCGGTTCGCCCCACGACAAAAGCGGGCTATAGAACCGTTATTGGCTTTCTTGCGAGAGACGAATTCGGCGGCAGGAGAATCAGTGACATCACGACCTTGGATGCAAAAAACTGGCTCATCCATCTTCAGCAAGACCTCGGCAAAAGCTTCAGCTCCATCCATTCCATACGGGGAGTGCTTCGTCCGGCCTTCCAACTTGCGGAGGAGGACGACATCATTAGGCGCAACCCGTTCAATTTTGAACTGACAACCGTTCTATTCAACGATTCGGTACGGCGAGATGCCCTGACGGCGGAGCAGGAGCGCAGGTTTCTCGAATTCGTGAGGGCCGACGAGTATTTCTCCCGCTATTACGAAACGTTTTACATCCTCTTCAATACCGGCTTGCGTATTTCTGAATTCTGCGGGTTGACCCTCGATGACCTCGATTTCGAGAAGGGGAGCATCAGAGTCAACAAGCAGCTTCAGAGGACGAGCGACATGCGCTACTACGTCGAAAGGTCAAAGACCGGGAGCGGAGAGCGGTACATCCCCATGACAAGGGAGGTCGAGCGGTGCTTTAAGAGGCTCATCGACAGGCGTCCCTCTTTTGAAGACGAGCCCACCGTCGATGGGGTTTGCGGCTTTCTCTGCTTCGATAAGAACGGACGACCAAAGGTCGCCCTGCACTGGGAGAAATACTTCCAACATGTCGCAAAGAAGTACGGCAGAATCCGCGAGAATGAGCTACCCAAGATTACCCCTCACGTATGCCGTCATACGTTCTGCAGCAACCAGGCTCGCGCCGGGATGAATCCCAAGGTGCTCCAGTACGTGATGGGCCACAGCGAAATCGGGGTGACGCTCAACACGTACACGCATCTTGGCTTCGAGGAGGCTCGCGAGGAGATGAACCGGCTATCCGCCTAAACATGCGCGGTGTACGGAGCTCGGTTTTACACCATTTCCTACACCGCTTCGGGATGAAAAAACCGGTTCGTATATGAGAGGAAGCGTTTTACGGAGTATCGGAAGTCGAAGTAGGATATATGCTGTTATCTGCACTTTTGCTCATATATGAAAGGGTTTGGGACGATGCATAGAATCCTGTTCGTCTGCCACGGCAACATCTGCCGTTCCACCATGGCCCAGTTCGTTTTCTCCGACATGGCCGCACGCGCCGGTCGCGATGATTTCATCGTCGATTCGGCGGCGACGTCGCGCGAAGAGCTGGGCAATCCGCCTCATCCGGGGACGGTCGCGAAGCTTCGGGAAGAGGGTGTTGCGGTAGGGGCTCACCGTGCGCGCCAGGTAGGGCGTGACGAATACGGCGAGTGGGACCTCATCGTGTACATGGACCGAGAAAACGAACGGAATCTCAAGCGCATCTTGGGCGGCGATCCTGAGGGCAAATGCGTGAAGCTCCTCACGCTCGCGGGGCAAGATCGCGATGTCGCCGATCCGTGGTACACGGGCGATTTCGATGCGACGTACCGCGACGTGACGAAGGGCTGCAGCGCCCTTCTCGATCGGTTCGATTCGTGACCTTTTCGCGTTATGTCGCTTTAATCGCTACACTGAAGGCGTAGCTGTTCCCGATTCACGAAGGGCGAGGACTCCATGATCCGCATCGTCACCGACTCGACTTCTTCCATTCCGCTGTCGCTGCGCGACTCCCATGATGTTCGGGTGTTGAGCTTGTTCGTCAACAGGGATGGTGTGGAATACGAGGAAAGCAGCATGGACCTCGATTCCTTCTACGCCGACATTTACGACATGATCGACTCCATTCCCACCTCGAGTCAGCCCGCCCTTTCTGAAATCGAGTCCGCATTCGAGCAGGCCGCCGAAGCGAACGACGACGTCATCGGACTGTTCTTGAGCAGTCGGATGTCGGGAACGTTCGAGAGCGCCGTGCGCGCCGCGAGGGAAACCTCCTCCCGCCATCCCTCCTTCCGCTGCGCGGTGGTAGACAGCACGACCAACTGCATGGAGCTTGGCTGGTCGGTGCTCGCGGTGGCCGAAGCCGCTGCCGAGGGGGCCGATTTCGCCGCCTGCGTCGAGGTGGCTCGCGAGCGCATTTGCTGCACGCGTTTCATCTTTTCCCCTGAATCGCTTCGCTTCCTTGAGAAGGGCGGGCGCATCGGGAAGGCGGCGGCGCTTTTGGGCAACGCGCTTCGCATATCCCCGATCCTCACGGTGAAGGACGGCGAAGCGTCGACGTTCGCGAAGGTCAGGACCCAGAAGAAGGCCCGCGCGAAGATGCTCGAGATCCTCGAGCGCGATGCCGAGGCGTATGGCCTGAAGAACGTCGCGGTCCACTACATCGGATCGCGCGAACCCGCTGAGCTGTGGGCGCGTGAATCCATCGTCCCGTTCGTCGGGCGCGAAGTCGCCATCGTTCCCGCGAGTCCCGTTATCGGCGTTCATGTCGGTCCGGCCGTGGGCGTCGCCTATGAGTGCGAGCGTCCCATTGAAGGCAAGTTCGAGAAGATCGAACCGGAAGTGGTTTTGTTCGGTCCGGCCGATTAATCACGCTGGATTTTCGCGGTCAGCATCAAGGCTTTTCCTGCGTCGCTGCGATTCGACGCCGATAACCCGTTGACGCGGGGGTCGTCAGCCGCTATCTTTCGTTTCCGTGGACGATATCTCCGAATAGGGCGGAGAACCGTACCAGGGGTGCAGGGGGCGTTTTCGCTCGTGCGGAACCGACGGCGCTGCATCCCGCGAAAGGAACACCATGAACATCGGGTTCATCGGTGCTGGCAAGGCGGGAACCGCACTAGGGCGATATCTCGTTGATCACGGCGTGAACGTGGTCGGCTACGTCAGCAGAACCGAATCGTCGGCGCAGCGCGCCGCGAACTTCACTCATACGCGCTCGTTTTCCGATCGAGCGCTCCTTGTCGCATCATGCGACTGCCTTTTCATCACCACCACAGACGGCGCGATCCCCTCGGTATGGGATGCCTTGAAGCGAGAAGCGCTGCAGGGCTCCATCGACTTGTCTGGCAAGATCGTCGCGCACGTGAGCGGATGCTGCTCTTCCGCTTTGTTTTCCGACGCGCACGCCCTCGGCGTCGCGGCGTGTTCGGTTCACCCGCTCCTCGCCTTCGGCGATGCACGAACGGCCCATCTTCAGCTTTCCGATGCGCACTTTTCGCTCGAGGGCGATGCTCGTGCGCTCGAGGCCATGATTTCCCTGCTTGAAGGGCTGGGTAACAAAACCCATGTCATGGATTCCCGAAGCAAGGCCGTTTACCATGCTGCGGCGGTATTCGCCAGCAATTTCGTGTTGGCGCCGCTTGACGCTGCGGTTTCCCTTCTGAGGGGATGCGGCTTTTCCGACGACGACGCTCGCGAAGCGCTTTCCGTGCTCATCAGGGCAAATGTCGATAACTTCTGCTCGAAAGGAGCCGTCGCGTCCCTGACCGGCCCCATTGAACGCGGCGATGCGACGACGGTCGCTGCTCACTTGGCCGCGCTTCCGCCGCCCGAGGCCGATCTGTACCGGGCGCTTGCCGAAGCGCTGATCGGCATCGCCCGCAGAAAGCACCCCGATCGACCGGAAGAAGAATGGCGTGCTCTTGACGAGGCGCTGCGACCTTTCGGCGAAGACGCTCCGAACCCTTCGACGAACAACGACGATTCCGCAAGGAGGCCATTATGAGGAACACGGTTACCACGCTACAGAAATGCAAGGACGAGGGCCGCAAATTCACGATGCTGACCGCCTACGACTATTCCACGGCGAAGCTCATCGACGAAGCGGGGATCGACACCATTTTGGTGGGGGATTCCCTCGGTATGACCATGCTCGGCTACGAGAATACCCTTTCGGTGACGATGGAGGACATGATCCATCACACCAAGCCGGTCGTGCGCGGTGCCCAGAGCGCCTTCGTTGTGGCCGACATGCCTTACCTTTCCTACCACCTTTCCGTCCAGCAGGCAGTTGAGAACGCCGGTCGCTTGATAACCGAGGGCGGCGCCCAAGCGGTGAAGCTCGAGGGCGGTGCCCAGTTTTGCCCGGAAGTCGAGGCCATGACGCGTGCATCGATTCCCGTCGTCGGCCACATCGGCCTTACCCCGCAGTCGATCAACGCGTTCGGCGGGTTCAAAGTCCAGGGCAAAAGCGAGGAAGCGGCGCGAAGGATCGTCGAGGATGCGAAGGCCCTTGAAGCTGCGGGCGCGGTCGTCGTGCTCATGGAGTGCATCCCCGCCCCGGTTGCGAAACTCGTGACCGAATCGTTGCGCGTTCCCACCATCGGCATCGGTTGCGGTCCTGACTGCACCGGTCAGGTGCTGGTCTATCAGGACATGCTCGGCATGTTCTCTGGCTTGGCGCCGAAGTTCGTTCGTCGTTTCGCCGAAGTGGGCGAGCTCATGGTCCAGGGCTTCAAGGATTATGACGCCGCCGTGAAGGACGGCACGTTCCCTGCGCCTGAGCATACATTCAAGCTTGATGACGACGTGCTGAAGAAACTGTACTGATCTGCATCGCCTGAAGCGATGCATCAACGAAAGGAAGCAGACGATGATAGAAATCGTGGAAACCGTTGATGAGGTTCGCGCCCGCGTTGCCCAGTGGCGCGCGCAAGGCCTTACAGTGGGCCTGGTTCCCACCATGGGTTACCTGCACGAGGGGCATCAAAGCCTTATCGAACGGGCAGCGAAGGACAACGATCGCGTGGTGGTGAGCGTTTTCGTCAACCCCACGCAGTTCGGCGAAGGGGAGGATTTGGAGAGCTATCCGCGTGATCTCGAGCGGGACAGCAGGGCTTGCGAGGAAGCGGGCGCTGCGCTTTTGTTCCATCCTTCCCCCGAAGAGATGTACTTCCCCGATCGAAGCACCACTATCCATATGGCCGACATTTCCGAGGAGCTTTGCGGAAAGAGCCGCCCCATCCATTTCGATGGGGTGTGTCTGGTGGTTGCGAAGCTGTTCAACATCTTCGTCCCCGATCGCGCGTACTTCGGACAGAAAGATGCTCAGCAGCTTTTGGTGATCAAGCGTATGGTTCGCGACCTCAACTTCGGCGTACAGGTTGTGGGCTGCTCCATCGTACGAGAAGCCGACGGTTTGGCCAAAAGCTCGCGCAACACGTACCTCAGCGACGAAGAGCGTGCTGCTGCCGTGGTGCTCAGCCGCGCCTTGGCTGCAGGCAAGGAGCTGTGCGAGCAAGGCGAGCGCGATGCGGAAGTCGTGCGGGCGGCCATTCGCGACGTTTTGGCGGGCGAGCCCCTGGCCGACCCCGAGTACATCGAGATCGTCGGCACCGACACGGTCAAACCCGTTGATCGCATCGAGGGAGAAGTTCTC
This sequence comes from uncultured Eggerthella sp., assembly GCA_959607715.1. Taxonomy (GTDB): domain Bacteria; phylum Actinomycetota; class Coriobacteriia; order Coriobacteriales; family Eggerthellaceae; genus Anaerotardibacter. The sequence continues at coordinate 74,034 of CAUHNN010000010.1, forward strand.
TGCGCCATCGCCGTGCGCATCGGCTCGACGCGCTTGATCGACAACTTCTTCTTCGGCGCATAAGGAAACCGAGCCGCGATCGGCTCGGCAGGCAATAAAGAAATCAAGTCCTTCTCGCAATCGCGCGAAGGGAAAAACAGGAGGAAATAGACAACAATGATGCTCACCATGCTCAAAGGCAAGATCCACCGCGCCACCATCCGCCAAGCCGAACTCGATTACGTCGGCAGCATAACCGTCGATCCCGATCTGCTCGATGCCGCCGGCATCCTAGAATACGAGTTGGTGCAAGTGGTGGACGTGGACAACGGTTCCCGCCTGGAAACCTACACCATCGCCGGTGAGCGCGGAAGCGGCATGATCTGCCTTAACGGGGCGGCAGCGCGCCTGGTTCAGCCGGGAGACAAGTGCATCATCATGTGCTACTGCCAAATGGATCCCGAAGAAGCCAAGGGGCATCGTCCCCGCGTGGTGTTCGTCGACGGAAACAACGCCATCGACGAGGTTACGCGTTACGAGCTCCACGGGGAGATCCGCTGATCGCCTACCTGCTGGAAACGTGTGGACGGGATTTGATCCAAGGGATGGATGGTCCTCGATCAAAATGAGGGGGCGCCGCAATTGCGGCGCCCCCTCTTGCGTTGCCGGGGAGATCGAAACGATCGAACCTATTGGTTAATTCCTTCCGCGACGCTTGAAGGTGCGAGACGCGATGATCGCGACCAGTAACGCGGCAGCGACGACGGCGGGGGCGCCTGCAGCTGCGAGGTTCATCTGGTCGGAGGTCGCGGGCAGAGCCGCGCTATTTGCCTTGTCTTGGCTCGAGGCGTTCTCGTCGGGGCCCGGGGCGGGCTCAGGGTCGGGATCGTTCTGGGCCTCTTGGTCGCCCACGCCTTGGGGAGCCCAGCTCGTGATGTAGTTCTCGGTCAGGGTTGGTACGACCGCCGCACCCTTCCACGTGCTCGCATCCATCGTGTCGACAAGACCCTCGCGCGATACGGTGACCACGTCGGTGTGGCCGCTCGAGATGCCGTCGATTGCCAGCGGAATGCTCTTGGCTGGGTAGTTTGCATTTTCGGCGATGACCGGGAGCTGCAGTGTCAGCTCGTCGGAGGCGAAGTTGCCGACAATGCCCGTGCGGTTAAGCAGGGACCAAGTGCCGTTCGTCACATCGACATTGCCGTAGATCTTGTTCAAGAAGCCGCTGTAGCCGGTGACCACGGTATCTTCAGAGCTTTCCCATGCCGTTATGGCTGCGGGGTTGTTGTCGTCTCGATGGGCGTAGCCCACCTGGTAATACGTGTCCCAAAAACCTGGCTAGCGCCACCGAGATTATCGACATGCGCCAGGTTTTCGTCTTCATGAGATACTCCGTTCGTCAAATCCGAATGATCGTTCATTTTTTTGCTAAACGACAACTATAGCTACTTTGTAGAGAAAAACTAGGATGTCAAGATTGGCTTTTCATTTACGATGAACATTGTTCAACAAAAAACGTCAACCACGAAACATCAAGGTTACTCTGAGAAAAATTCGATACGTTTGAAAGAGAGATCGATGAAACCTTCCACTCTTGCCAAAACCTCCCTTGTCTACGCGATCGCCGCTTTGGCGTCAGGCGTGTTCTTCCGTGAGTTCACTAAGCTCAACGATTTTTCGGGCGTGACCACCCTGGCGTTCACGCATGTCCACCTCCTCGTGCTCGGCACCCTTTTGTTCTTGGTGCTCGCCATCGCAGGCGTCTGCACTTCCGTTCTCGAGGACAAGCGTTTCAAGGGCTTTTTCGTACTGCACAACATCGCGCTGCCCTTCATGGTCATCATGCTCTACGTGCGCGGTATCGACCAGGTCATCGGCCTTGGTCTTCCTGATGCGGCCATCGCCGGCATGGCGGGTCTGTCGCACATCGCGCTCGCGGTTTCGCTCGTTCTCGTAAGCCTGTGCCTTATCAAGGCTTTCAAGGCCCTCGAGGCGCGTGCTTGATGCGATCCACGCATTTCCTTAGGCGCGGCTCCTGTTCGGGGGCCGCGCCTTTTTTTGCGTTGCGGGATTAAATCTTCCGAAAAAGCGGAGAAGTTCGTGAAACGCGCCGCTAACCTGGGGTTGGCAACCGTAGGGCGCTTTTCGGTTTCCCATAATGAAGCCGCTGGTTGGTGGATAGGGAGGGCTTGTTTGCGCAGAATCGTCTTTGCCGGCTTCGATATAATCGAGTGGATGCCCTGTCTAAGGGCTTCCGAAGATGAAAGGAACTGCCGTGAGTTTTCGCGACAATCTGCAAAGCCTTCGGGCGGAAAAGAACATGACGCAAGAGCAGCTCGCCATGCTGCTTGGAGTTTCGCGCCAGTCGGTGACGAAGTGGGAAGCGGAAAAGTCCTATCCGGAAATGGATAAGCTGCTCAAGCTTTGCGATATCTTCGAGTGTTCGCTGGATGATTTGGTGAAGGGCGATCTGACCGAGCGGGGAGGATCGCAGGAACCCCCTGTCGTCTCGAGCCTACCCGTTGATGTGTGCGGCTACGACGACCATCAGCGGATGATGGCGTGGAAAGTCCCCACGGGCATAAGCCTCATATTGGTTGGCGTCGCCCCGCCTTCCTGTCTCAAGCGACCGGCGTAGCTGCGTCCTGGGGCGACGGGGTTTTCGTGCTCATCGTATTGGTAGGCGTCGCCGTCGGGCTTGGCTTCATCATCCCTTCGGGAATGGCGCACTCCGCGTTCGTCAAGGCCCATCCGTACATCGAGGATTTCTATTCCGAGGAGGATCGTGCCCAAGCGCGTAAGTCCTTTTCCGTCGGCTTCGTCGCCGGGATCTCCTTGATTTTCGTTGGGGTGGGGTGCCTGATGATCCTCGGGGAGCGGTCGGAGTACTTTGCCCTGTTCCTTCTCATGCTCTTCATCGCGCTTGGTGTGTGGAGCATCGTTCGCTACGGAATGCTGCTCGGCAGAACAAACATCGCCGAATACAACAAATCCGTTGCCGATGAGCTCGAGATGGAGGATATCATCAACGCCCAGATCGACGAGGCGCGCCGTAAGGCGCTCATCGACCAGAAGCAGCGCAGAAAGAAGCTCGGTGCCGTATGCGGGACCATCATGATCGTCGCCACTATCATCGGCCTTCTCCTTCTGTTCGTGCCGATTTTTTCTTCCAGCAACCCTGATTCGTTCGAGGTGGAGGGAACGCCCGCATCGTGGTTCTGGCTGGCGTGGCCGATCGGCGGTTTGGTGTGCGGTATCGTTTGGCTTTTATGGGATGCTTTCTCCAAGGATAGATAAGTAGGAGGGCCCGACGCCGCGTTCGCTTGGCATCGGGCCCGCTTGTTGTTTACCGGTTCTCTATAGCTCTCGTGTGCGGTAGAGCTTTACGGCTATGAGCATGCTTAAGCCGTAAAGGGCAAGCGACACCACGCCGATCGCGGCGAACATGACCAGCGTTTCCGGTCCGCCCGAGAAGATCCAGTTCAGCGGGTCGGGTACGTAATGGGATAGCGGCCCGCCTTCCCCAAAAGCCGCGAAGGCGATAAGGAAGAGGGCGACGGTGACGACGGGAACGTAGCGCGCGCCCTTCGTCAGCCCTACCTTCGCGACGAGGGGAAGCGTGATGGCGCTCAACAGCAAGGCCATCGAGGCGCCGGCGACGGCGCTGAGCGCGAGCATTTCGGGCGGGTTGGCGTTCAGCGCGAGGGTTGAAAGAAACGCGCCGTTCGGGCTTGTGTAGTTGAATGAACCCCCGACGTTCACAGCTGCGGGGTCCGCGAATTGCACGGCTGCGCCGACGGCGACGGCCACCGCGATTCCGGCAAGCGCCGAGACGAGCGTCACGATGAGCACGCTCAAGTAGCGACCGATGACGATGCCCGTGCGCGACGTCGGCAGCGTGAGTCGGTACGTTTGCCAATCGTTAAGCTCGTCGTAGGCGGCGATGGAGAAGAGATAGAGCAGCGGTATCATCGTGCCGAAGCATCCGCCTATCACGCTGAGGGTGTTGTTCATGGCCAGGGCGATGACGATGGTGATGATGGCGCACGTCGCGAATAATTGGCCGAGGTTGCGACGCATGATGATCAGGTCCGACATGATCATGGCTTTCATCGGATTTCTCCTTTCAGCATAAGGCGCATGTAGTCTTCGAGACTGGCGCGATCGCAGGTGATGGACGGCAAGGCGGCAGCCACTTTGGCTCGCTCGGGAATAAGCACGTCGGTCCGATAGTTTTCGCGAAGGATGCGAAGGCTTCCCGGTTCGAAAAGGCCCGATTCGATAAGCTGGTCCGCTTCAGCGCTTCGGCATCGTGCGATTCCGGCTGTGTCGCATATCTCGTCTATCGTTCGCAAGAAGATGAGCTTTCCGTCGTCGATGCAGATCACGTAGTCGGCGATCTTTTCCAGATCGGTGGTGATGTGGCTTGAGAGCAGTATCGCGTGGCCCTCTTCTTCCATGAAATTCCTAAGCAGAGCGAGCGTTTCCTCGCGGGCGAGGGGGTCGAGGCCTGCCGTAGCTTCATCGAGTATCAGCAGATCGGGATGATGGGAGAGCGAAAACGCTAGCTGCAGTTTCATTTCCATGCCGCGGGAAAGCGATTTGATCTTCTTCTTCTCCTCTATTCCGAACGACTCGAGGAGTGAGGCGAACAGCGCGTCGTCCCAGTCGTCGTAGGAGGTTTTGCCTAAGAGGCCGATATCGGAAACGAGGCAGTCGCCGGGGAACGCGATGGTGTCGAGCACGCAGCCGATGCGCTCCTTGTCCTTGCCGGCTGTGTTCCCAAGCTCGACCGACCGACCGAAGAGCTCTATCGAGCCGCTTTCGGGGGCGACGAGCCCAAGAAGGGATTTGATGATGGTGGTTTTGCCCGCGCCGTTGCCGCCGATGAATCCGACGACGCAGCCTTCGGGTATGTTGAACGAGATATGATCGAGTGCGAATTGACCGTATGATTTACAGAGGTCGGTCACCTTGAGAACGTGAGACATGGCAGTGCCTTTCTCCAAAGGGAATCCTTGGGTCTACGGTTCGGTGGGCGAGTGCGTGAAGGGCGACGATTCACGATTCGGCAAGGGTGTCGAGCATGTCGTGCAGCTCTTCGATGCTGATGCTCGCCGCATGCGCGCCGTCGATCGCTTGCTGCAAGAGCGCTTCTACCTGCCGAAGTTGATCTTCGCGCATCAGATCAAGATTCCCGCTTGCCACGAAGCTGCCCTTTCCCTGGCGTGTCTCGATGAAGCCGAGCGCTTCCAGATCGGAGTACGCGCGCTTGGTGGTGATGACGCTCACCTGTAGGTCGTTTGCGAGTGCGCGAATCGATGGAAGGGCTTGACCGGCTTCGAGCTCGCCTGAGAGAATCGCCGTTTTTATGTGGGAAGCGATCTGCGCGTAGATCGGCTTGTCGCTTGAGTTGGAAACGATTATCTCCACGCGTGCTCCCTTCGTATCGGTGGTTTTACAACTGTGATTATCGCGATATATACAGTATATATACAGTATGCACAGTTGCGCAAGCGGAATAATCCTGAGGAGCGCTATTTCGCGACAAAGAAGGTGGAGGGCGCTTTTCGCATCATGTTCCATTCGATCGTTCCCACGCTTTTGGCAAGTGCGCAATCGTGTGTCACGAGGAGAACCGCTCCCGGAAACTCCTCGATCAGCATCTGCAATGCTTCGATGGAGCCGATATCCAGATGGTTGGTCGGTTCGTCGAGAACGAGGAAATGGGGTTCGTCGATAAGCTGTTCAGCTAGCATGATTTTGCGCAGTTCCCCCGGGCTCACGTCTCTTCCGTCCGTCACGCGGTCTGGATCGGAATTGAGTCGGGCGACGATCGAGAGCACGCTTCCTTTTCGATCGGCGGAAATCGCCTCTAGGCTTGCTAAGGCGCGTTTGCGCTCCTCGGGACCGACTTCTTGCGGGATATAGGCCGTCTTCACGCTTGGTGAGACGTGCTGCACGATTGCTCTGAGCACCAGGCTTTTGCCTGTCCCGTTTGCACCGAGCAGGATCACGTGATCTGTGGGCCCTATCCAGAGATCAGGGATGTGGACGTTGAAGTCGCCGGCGTGCAGCGTGGTTTCCCCAAGATGAGCGACATAGTTCGTTCGCGCGGTTTGCCCGAATTTCCGAAGGCGGTAATCGTAGCGTTTCGCGATGTGCTTCTCGGCGACTGTTTTCTGGGCGCGCGTTAGGCGGCTTTCCATGGTGGCCGAGAGTTTCCTGGCGACTCCGTCCTTGCCGGTGTTGATGGCCCGCCCGATTTTTTCACGTCCGTCGCTATCTCCTTTCGCGAGTCCGGCTTTGCTTCGCTTGCTTTGTTGGCGTGCGGCTTCTTCTCGTCTTCGTTGCGCTTCTTTCTTGAGACGCTTCGCTTCCCGGGTCGCGTTTTCCTTGATCTCCAGGGCCGTTGCGCGTTCGTTTTCGGCCTGGGATCTTGCCTTTGAGTATCCTCCCGGGCGAGATACCCATCGGCCGTCCTCGAACAGGAGGCTTTGCATTGCAAGCGAATCGAGCAGGGAGCGATCATGCGAGATAAGGATCCCAATGCCCTTGAACGATGCGAGCGCGTGCGCGACGAGGGTCTTCGTCTCGGCATCGAGGTCGTTCGTCGGTTCGTCCATGATCAGGACGTCGGGCCGCATGAAGAGAGCGCAGGCGATCTGGATGCGCTTTTGCTGGCCGCCCGATAGGGTGTCGTATCGCCAGAGCCAGTCGTCTTCCAGGGCGAGAAGCGTCCGTGTTTCGATTGCCTCGTGGCTCCAGTCGAGGGCGAAGTCGGCAAGATTGGCGGGTGGCTGGGTCGAATCTTGTTGGCAATACGCGGAAAAGAGTTTCGGCGCTACCGAACCGCGATCGGGCGCAATGATCCCGGCGGCTATGTTCGCGAGCGTTGTTTTGCCGCAGCCGTTGTTGCCGATGATGCCCGTCCATCCGACGGGGAATACGGCATCGACGTTGGAGAGTGCCGGCCCCGTGGCACCAGGATAGCGATAGGTTATGCGGGAAAGGGTGAGTTGGGTAAAGGACATGGCGATCTCCTCTCGAAAAGGAGGTCGCGCGCAGGGCGAAGCTCGCGATAGGGAAAGGGAAAGATCGTGTTGAAATGAAAGCGATGCGGCACCCGAAAGCGCGACCGTGGTTGCGGAAGTTTTCAGAAGGGCGCCCGAAAAGGGCATCGCTAGTTCTTCATCTGACCTGACCTAACTCGAAGCGTCGCTTGCCAAAGGCTCCGCTGAATGGATGATGCGACGATTGTAGCAGGTTGCGGGCGTTCGCGCCCGCTCAATACAGCTCGCACGTCTGCAGATGGTCTTCGTCCATCTGGAAGCCGGAGAAGGGGAAAGAGCGGATCTCGAAATCGTCGTAGGTGTTGGTGTGCTGGGCAGTGTTCCAAGATGAATGCTTGCACCGCGCAACATTTCCTTCTTGTAAAATGCGCGCCCTGACCTGCATAGGCGGTTGAATGCTTTAGGGCGATAGAGTACTGTTCTCCCTGTTAAACCGCTGAAGCGGGGAAGAAGCTGGATGTCCACCCTACAGGGAGTGCTGCAATGCTGAGAGCAGCGCGGGTTCGGAGCCAGTCGATGGGCCTGCTGAGGGCGCTGTGAAAGCAGCGACGTGAAGGACCGGCGTAACAGGTCGGGAGCGTGATGGCGCTCTGCTAAGCGCGCAGGCTAACTGCGAAACAAGGTGGCACCGCGGGGAAACTCGTCCTTGACCGATAGTGAACTGCGCCCCAAAACTTGGACGCGTTAAATCATAACCTCTAGGCGGCCTCC